>NZ_JBIAQC010000016.1:0-132061 GCF_042888685.1 Streptomyces sp. NPDC002779 | reverse complement strand
GCCACGAGCTGGCAGCAGCCTGATAGCCACACCCGGCACCCCTGGGCGATCCAACCCTACGAATGGCTCGATCAACCCGATCAAGAAGGTAGAGCAGCCTGACACATTCGCGTCCGACTGATGGACCGGCGGCCGGGGACCGCACCGGGACGTGGGAGGATCGGAAGCGGCGGGCCGGGGCCGCGCACCTGGTCTTGCCGTCGCCGTACGCGAGGACACGCGTACGAAGGGCAGTACCAGGGCGCGAGCACTGAGGAGCATCGTTGAGCAGGTTGCGCTGGCTGACCGCGGGGGAGTCCCACGGCCCCGCACTCGTGGCGACGCTGGAGGGCCTCCCGGCCGGCGTGCCGATCACCACGGAGATGGTGGCGGACCACCTGGCCCGGCGCCGGCTCGGCTATGGCCGCGGTGCGCGGATGAAGTTCGAGCGCGACGAGGTCACCTTCCTCGGCGGCGTCCGGCACGGCCTCACCCTGGGCTCCCCGGTGGCGATCATGGTCGGCAACACCGAGTGGCCCAAGTGGGACCAGGTCATGGCGGCCGACCCGGTCGACCCGGAGATCCTCGCCGGGCTCGCCCGCAACGCCCCGCTGACCCGGCCCCGCCCCGGCCACGCGGACCTCGCGGGCATGCAGAAGTACGGCTTCGACGAGGCCCGGCCGATCCTGGAGCGCGCCTCGGCGCGTGAGACGGCGGCCCGGGTGGCGCTCGGCGCGGTGGCGCGGTCGTACGTGAAGGAGACCGCCGGCATCGAGATCGTCAGCCACGTGGTCGAGCTGTGCTCCGTGAAGGCCCCGCAGGGCGTGTACCCCACCCCGGCCGACGTCGAGAAGCTGGACGCCGACCCGCTGCGCTGCCTGGACGCGGACACCTCGAAGGCGATGGTCGCGGAGGTCGACCAGGCCCACAAGGACGGCGACACCCTCGGCGGCGTGGTCGAGATCCTGGCCTACGGCGTCCCCGTCGGCCTCGGCTCGCACGTGCACTGGGACCGCAAGCTGGACGCGCGGCTCGCCGGTGCGCTCATGGGCATCCAGGCGATCAAGGGCGTGGAGCTCGGCGACGGGTTCGAGCTGGCGCGGGTGCCGGGCTCCAAGGCGCACGACGAGATCGTCAACACCCCCGAGGGCATCAAGCGCGTCTCCGGCCGCTCCGGCGGCACCGAGGGCGGTCTGACCACCGGTGAGCTGCTGCGGGTCCGGGCCGCGATGAAGCCGATCGCGACCGTGCCGCGCGCCCTGCAGACCGTGGACGTCACCACCGGCGAGGCCGCCGCCGCCCACCACCAGCGCTCCGACGTCTCCGCGGTCCCGGCCGCCGGCATCGTCGCCGAGGCCATGGTGGCCCTCGTCCTCGCGGACGCGGTGGCGGAGAAGTTCGGCGGCGACTCGGTCGCCGAGACCCGGCGCAATGTGCGCTCCTACCTCGACAACCTGGTGATCCGGTGAACCCGGTGGTGGTGCTCGTCGGCCCGATGGGCGTGGGCAAGTCCACCGTCGGGCAGCTGCTCGCCGAGCGGCTCGGCGTCGGCTACCGCGACACCGACGACGACATCGTCGCCGAGCAGGGCCGGGCCATCGCCGAGATCTTCGTCGACGAGGGCGAGCCCGCCTTCCGCGCGATCGAGAAGCAGGCCGTGCTGCGGGCCCTGGCCGAGCACGAGGGCGTCCTCGCGCTCGGCGGCGGCGCCATTCTGGACGAGGACACGCGCACGGCGCTGGCCGGACTGCGGGTCGTCTACCTCTCGATGGACGTCGAGGAGGCGGTCAAGCGCACCGGCCTGAACGCCGCCCGCCCGCTGCTCGCGGTCAACCCCCGCAAGCAGTGGCGTGAGCTGATGGAGGCCCGCCGTCATCTGTACGAGCAGATCGCCACGGCGGTCGTGGCCACCGACGGCCGTACGCCCGACGAAGTCACCCGAGCCGCCCTGGACGCACTGGAGTTGAAGACTGCATCCCCCGGGGGGCAACCCCCGGACCCCCGGCCGGAGGACGTCATGGCAAGCCAAGTCACCAGGATCCAGGTCGGCGGCACGGCGGGCAGTGAGCCGTACGAGGTTCTGGTGGGCCGTCAACTCCTGGGCGAGCTCGGCGGGTTGATCGGTGACCGGGTCAAGCGGGTCGCCGTCATCCACCCCGAGGCCCTCGCCGAGACCGGCGAGGCGCTGCGTGCCGACCTCGCCGGGCAGGGCTTCGACGCCGTCGCCATCCAGGTGCCGAACGCCGAGGAGGCCAAGACCGCCGAGGTCGCCGCCTACTGCTGGAAGGCGCTCGGCCAGTCCGGCTTCACCCGCACCGACGTCGTGGTGGGCGTCGGCGGCGGCTCCACCACCGACCTCGCCGGGTTCGTGGCCGCGACCTGGCTGCGCGGGGTGCGCTGGATCGCCATCCCGACGACCGTGCTCGCCATGGTCGACGCGGCCGTCGGCGGCAAGACCGGCATCAACACCGCCGAGGGCAAGAACCTCGTCGGCGCCTTCCACCCGCCCGCCGGTGTCCTGTGCGACCTGGCCGCACTGGACTCCCTCCCGGTCAACGACTACGTCTCCGGGCTCGCCGAGGTCATCAAGGCCGGCTTCATCGCCGACCCGGCGATCCTCGACCTCATCGAGTCCGACCCCGAGGCCGCCCGCACCCCGGCCGGACCGCACACCGCCGAGCTGATCGAGCGCTCGATCCGGGTGAAGGCCGAGGTCGTCTCCTCGGACCTGAAGGAGTCGGGCCTGCGCGAGATCCTCAACTACGGCCACACCCTCGGCCACGCCATCGAGAAGAACGAGCGCTACAAGTGGCGGCACGGCGCGGCGGTGGCCGTCGGCATGCACTTCGCCGCCGAACTGGGCCGCCTGGCCGGGCGGCTCGACGACGCGACCGCCGATCGGCACCGCACGATCCTGGAGGCGGTCGGCCTTCCGCTGCACTACCGCTACGACCAGTGGCCCAAGCTGGTGGAGAACATGAAGGTCGACAAGAAGTCCCGCGGCGACCTGCTCCGCTTCATCGTCCTGGACGGCCTGGCCAAGCCGACCGTCCTGGAGGGCCCGGACCCGGCCGTGCTGCTCGCCGCGTACGGAGAAGTGGGCCAGTAAGTCCGCCGGGGCGCCGTACGCCCGATTTTCCCTGTGCGCAGGGGCACTTCGGACCGCCCCCGGCCGTTCACCAAACAGTGGCCGGGGGCGGTACCGTTCGGTAGGGAGCGGGGCTCGCCCCTCGCTGCCAGCGCCAATGTCCCGTACGAGATGGAGTGGCACCGGATGCAGCACGCAGTGGGTTCTCCGCTGCCGCCGCCCCACCAGCCGGGGCACGGACCGGCCGTCGGCTGGTCCCCGGCCGCACACCACCCGGGTCCGCCGCACCCGGGCCCGCACCAGGGGGCCGCCCCCGTGCCCCCGCCGGCGCCCGGCTTCACCGGGCCGCCCCCGGGCCCGGTTCCGCCGACGCCCCCGCACGTCCCGCAGCCCCCAGCCCCCGACACCACCGGCCATGTGCCGCTGCCCCCCGGCGGCCCGGTCGCCATGCCGCCCGTCCCCGCCCCGGGCGCGCCCGATCCGTCCGGCACGACCCTCGCGGTGCTGCTCATCGGCCCGGCGGGCGCCGGGAAGACCAGCGTCGCCAAGTACTGGGCCGACCACCGTCGGGTGCCCACGGCCCACATCAGCCTCGACGACGTCCGCGAATGGGTCCGCTCCGGCTTCGCCGACCCCCAGACCGGCTGGAACGACCACTCCGAGGCCCAGTACCGCCTGGCCCGCCGCACCTGCGGCTTCGCCGCCCGCAACTTCCTGGCCAACGGCATCTCCTGCATCCTCGACGACGCGGTCTTCCCCGACCGCCCGGTCGTCGGCCTCGGCGGCTGGAAGCGCCATGTGGGCCCCGGCCTGCTGCCGGTGGTCCTCCTGCCGGGCCTGGAGATCGTCCTGGAGCGCAACGCGGAACGCTCCGGCAACCGCCGCCTCACCGACGAGGAGGTGGCCCGCATCCACGGCCGCATGGCGGGCTGGTACGGCTCGGGCCTGCCGATCATCGACAACTCCCAAATGGACGTGCAGCAGACGGCCCAGGTCCTGGACGACGTACTGGCCCGGTCCATAGCGAGCCCACCGAGCTGGTAAAGGGCTCCTTGTGGCGCAGGGGACCGGTCCCACCCCAGGGGCGCGGGGCTGTATCGATGTGCGGCTCCGCCGCGCGGGCGCGACAAGCCCCCACAGCCCCGCACCTGGCGCAGCAACCGCAACCACCCCCCACTCGGCCCTCCCGACCGGCGCCGCGCCTACAAGACTCCTACGCTCGTGTCATGTCAGAGGTGTACGCCACCCGAAGATCCCGTCTACGGGACCACTGCCAAGCCGGCGGCAGCCACTCCGCTCTGGTCACCCGCCCCGCCAACGTCCGCTACCTGGCGGGCGCGGCCCCCCAGAATGCCGTCCTGCTGATCGGCCGTACCGAGGACGTCCTGGTGTGCACCGGCCCGCCGGACGACCGCCCCGCCGGGGGCCGCCCGGACGAGGCGCTGCGCGTGCACCGGCTCCCCGGCGCCGGAGGCGATCCGGCGGTGGCCGCCGCCGATCTCGCCGGAGGGCAGCGCGCCGAGTCCCTGGCCGTGGAGGAGCATCACCTCACCGTCGCCCGGTACCGGGCCATCACCTCCGTCGCGCCCCGGCTGCGCCTCGCGGGGCTGGGCGGAGCCGTCGAACAGCTGAGGGTGGTGAAGGACGAGGAGGAGATCTCCTGTCTGCGCATCGGCGCCGAGATCGCCGACCAGGCCCTCGGCGAGCTCCTGGAGTCCATCCTCGTCGGCCGCACCGAGCGGCATCTCGCCCTGGAGCTGGAGCGCCGGCTCGTCGACCACGGGGCCGACGGCCCCGCCTTCCCGACCTCTGTGGCCACCGGCCCGAACTCCGGCCGCCGCGGCCACCGGCCCACCGACCGACGGGTCGAAGAGGGCGACTTTCTCTCCGTCTGCCTGGGCGCCACCTACCGCGGCTACCGCTGCGAGATCGGCCGCACCTTCGTCATCGGCACCTCGCCGGCCGACTGGCAGATCGAGCTGTACGACCTCGTCTTCGCCGCTCAGCGCGCCGGCCGGGAGAGCCTGGCACCCGGCGCCGCCTACCGCGACGTGGACCGGGCGGCCCGCCAGGTGCTGGACTCCGCGGGGCATGCGGAGGGGCTGCCACCGCTCACCGGCCATGGCGTCGGACTCGAAATCGACGAGGACCCGCAGTTGGCTCCCGCGGCCATGGGTAAACTGGACGCTTGCGTGCCGGTCACCGTCGAACCGGGGGTTCACCTCCCGGGCCGGGGCGGCGTCCGGATCGATGACACGCTCGTCGTCCGCCCCGAGGCGGACGGCGGACCCGAGCTACTCACCATCACGACCAAGGAGCTGCTCGCGCTGTAGGAGTGCGTGCGCCGGGGTCGTCCACGTCAGTCCAGGAGATTCCGCAACCGTGGCTTCCACGAACGACCTCAAGAACGGCATGGTGCTCAAGCTCGAAGGCGGCCAGCTCTGGTCCGTCGTCGAGTTCCAGCACGTCAAGCCCGGCAAGGGCCCGGCCTTCGTGCGCACCAAGCTCAAGAACGTGCTCTCCGGCAAGGTCGTCGACAAGACGTTCAACGCCGGTGTCAAGGTCGAGACGGCCACTGTCGACAAGCGCGACATGCAGTTCTCGTACATGGACGGCGAGTACTTCGTCTTCATGGACATGGAGACCTACGACCAGCTGATGGTCGACCGCAAGGCCGTCGGCGACGCCGCCAACTTCCTGATCGAGGGCTTCACCGCCACCGTCGCGCAGCACGAGGGCGAGGTGCTCTTCGTCGAGCTGCCGGCCGCTGTCGAGCTCGTCATCCAGGAGACCGAGCCGGGCGTCCAGGGCGACCGCTCCACCGGTGGCACCAAGCCCGCCATCCTGGAGACCGGCCACCAGATCAACGTCCCGCTCTTCATCACCACCGGTGAGAAGATCAAGGTCGACACCCGCACGAGCGACTACCTCGGCCGGGTGAACAGCTAACCGTGGCTGCCCGCAACACGGCCCGCAAGCGCGCCTTCCAGATCCTCTTCGAGGGCGACCAGCGCGACGCCGACGTCCTGACGGTCCTCGCGGACTGGGTCCGGCTCTCCCACGCCGACACCCGCCAGCCGCCGGTGAGCGAGTACACGATGCAGCTCGTCGAGGGCTACGCGGAGCACGCGCGCCGGATCGACGAGCTGCTCGCGCAGTACTCGGTCGGCTGGACGCTGGACCGGATGCCGGTCGTGGACCGCAACATCCTGCGGCTCGGCGCCTACGAGCTGATCTGGGTCGACGAGACCCCGGACGCCGTCGTGCTCGACGAGATGGTGCAGCTGGCCAAGGAGTTCTCCACGGACGAGTCGCCCTCGTTCGTGAACGGCCTCCTCGGCCGTCTGAAGGAGCTCAAGCCGACGCTGCGCCGGGAGGCGTAGGCGGCGGTACGACGAACGCCGGGGGCCTGCAGCGCGCTTGCTGCGGGCCCCCGGCGTTCGTGCGCCCAGGGGGGCGGGGTGGTGCCGCCGCTTGCGGCCCGGCGGTGGTCCGTGGCTGGTCGCGCAGTTCCCCGCGCCCCTGCCCGGCGTTGCCGTGGCCGGAGTCGTCACCGCGCCGGAACACGGAAAACACCGCCGGGGTGGCGGGAGCCACATAGCTCCTACCACCCCGGCGTTACGTTTCTGCTCAACCCGCGGAGCGTTCAGCTGTCCTCGTGGGACACCGCGCGGCGGGCGTCGGCGTCCAGCACGCCCCAGCTGATCAGCTGCTCGGTGAGGACCGAGGGGGACTGGTCGTAGATGACGGCGAGTGTGCGCAGGTCGTCCTGGCGGATCGAGAGCACCTTGCCGTTGTAGTCACCGCGCTGCGACTGGATCGTCGCGGCGTAGCGCTGGAGGGGGCCCGCCTTCTCGGCCGGCACGTGGGCCAGCCGCTCCAGGTCCAGGACCAGCTTCGGCGGCGGCTCGGCGGCCCCGCCCGGCGTGGTGCCGGGCAGCAGCTCCTGCACCGGAACGCCGTAGAAATCCGCCAGCTCGGCAAGGCGCTGCACGGTCACGGCACGGTCGCCGCGCTCGTACGAACCGACCACCACGGCCTTCCAGCGTCCCTGGGACTTCTCCTCGACACCGTGGAGGGAAAGGCCCTGCTGGGTGCGGATGGCCCGGAGCTTGGCCCCGAGCTGTTTGGCGTATTCGCTGGACATATAGCTCCCCGGACACTGTGTCGACGCGGCCGGCCGTCTTCCTGCCGCGCGGCTGGTAACTCACTGTGAGGTTACGCAGCGTGACTCTCGTGCGTCAAGCCGAATGGTCCACACCGACTCTTCCGTGGTCGCGGCGGTCGGTTGGGCCAAGGGGGTGATCCGAGTCCGGTTCCCGGCCTGCTACGGTGGATGACGCAAACCCGACGTCCTTTAAGGTCCGTCCCGTGAGGCGGAGAAGGAGGTCCTTTTCCCATGGACACGCAAGCGTCCGATGCGCGGCCCGTTCTCGAGGGCCCCGACATCGCGCGGGTACTGACCCGCATCGCCCACGAGATCGTCGAACGCGCCAAGGGCGCCGACGACGTGGTGCTCCTCGGCATTCCCACCCGGGGCGTCTTCCTCGCCCGGCGGCTGGCCGAGAAGCTCGAAGAGATCACCGGCGGCAAGATCCCGGTCGGCTCGCTCGACATCACCATGTACCGCGACGACCTGCGCATGCACCCGCCGCGCGCGCTCGCCCGTACGGAGATCCCCGGTGACGGGCTCGACGGCCGGCTGGTCGTCCTCGTCGACGACGTGCTCTTCTCCGGCCGCACCATCCGTGCCGCCCTCGACGCGCTGAACGACCTCGGCCGCCCCCGCGCCGTGCAGCTCGCCGTGCTCGTCGACCGCGGCCACCGCGAACTGCCCATCCGCGCCGACTACGTCGGCAAGAACCTCCCCACGTCGTTGCGGGAGACGGTCAAGGTCCAGCTCACCGAGGAGGACGGTCGCGACACCGTGCTGCTCGGTGTGAAGCCGACCTCGTAGCAGCCGGACCGCGTACGCCCTGTCGGTGCGCCCTCGCCTGCCCGGAATCTCCCGATACCTGAACTGCCTTACGGAGCCTGACAGATGCAGCGTCATCTCATCTCGGCCGCCGATCTCACCCGCGACGACGCCGTCCAGATCCTCGACACCGCCGAGGAGATGGCCCGGGTGGCCGACCGGCCCATCAAGAAGCTGCCGACCCTGCGCGGCCGCACCATCGTGAACCTCTTCTTCGAGGACTCCACGCGCACGCGTATCTCCTTCGAGGCCGCCGAGAAGCGCCTGTCCGCGGACGTCATCAACTTCTCGGCCAAGGGATCCAGCGTCTCCAAGGGCGAGTCCCTCAAGGACACCGCCCAGACCCTGGAGGCCATGGGCGTCGACGCCGTGGTCATCCGGCACGGCGCCTCCGGAGCGCCGTACCGGCTCGCCAACTCCGGGTGGATCGACGCGGTCGTCATCAACGCCGGTGACGGCACCCACCAGCACCCCACCCAGGCCCTGCTGGACGCCTTCACCATGCGCCGCCGGCTCGTCGGCCGGGACGCCGGGATCGGCCAGGACCTGGCCGGCAAGCGGATCACGCTGGTCGGCGACGTCCTGCACAGCCGGGTCGCCCGCTCCAACGTCGACCTGCTGCACACCCTCGGCGCCGAGGTCACCCTGGTCGCCCCGCCCACCCTGGTCCCGGTCGGCGTCGGCACCTGGCCGTGCGAGGTGTCGTACGACCTGGACGCCGTGCTCCCCAAGTCCGACGCCGTGATGATGCTCCGCGTCCAGCGGGAGCGCATGAACGCCGCGTTCTTCCCCACCGAGCGCGAGTACTCGCGCCGCTACGGCCTCGACGGCGACCGCATGGCCAAGATGCCCGAGCACGCCATCGTGATGCACCCCGGGCCGATGGTGCGCGGCATGGAGATCACCGCCGAGGTCGCCGACTCCGAGCGCTGCACCGTCGTCGAGCAGGTCGCAAACGGAGTCTCCATCCGGATGGCCGTCCTGTACCTGCTGCTGGGCGGCAACCAGCCCGCCGTCAGCCACACCCGCATCGAGGAGAAGTAAGACAGATGAGCAAGATCCTGATCCGTGGTGCGAAGGTGCTCGGCGGCGAGCCGCAGGACGTCCTGATCGACGGTGCGACCATCGCCGAGGTGGGCACCGGTCTGAGCGCGGAGGGCGCCGAGGTCGTCGAGGCGGCCGGCAAGGTGCTGCTGCCGGGCCTGGTCGATCTGCACACGCATCTGCGCGAGCCCGGGCGCGAGGACTCCGAGACCGTCCTGACCGGCACGCGCGCGGCGGCCGGCGGTGGCTACACCGCCGTGTTCGCCATGGCCAACACCTTCCCCGTCGCCGACACCGCCGGCGTGGTCGAGCAGGTCTACCGGCTCGGCCAGGAGCACGGCTACTGCGACGTCCAGCCCATCGGTGCCGTCACCGTCGGCCTGGAGGGCAAGAAGCTCGCCGAGCTGGGCGCCATGCACGAGTCGGCGGCCGGTGTCACCGTCTTCTCCGACGACGGCAAGTGCGTCGACGACGCCGTGATGATGCGCCGGGCGCTGGAGTACGTGAAGGCCTTCGGCGGCGTCGTCGCGCAGCACGCGCAGGAGCCGCGGCTGACCGAGGGCGCCCAGATGAACGAGGGCGTCGTCTCCGCCGAGCTGGGACTCGGGGGCTGGCCCGCGGTGGCCGAGGAGTCGATCATCGCCCGGGACGTCCTGCTCGCCGAGCACGTCGGCTCCCGCGTCCACATCTGCCACCTGTCGACCGCCGGGTCCGTCGAGATCGTGCGCTGGGCCAAGTCCCGCGGCATCGACGTCACCGCCGAGGTCACCCCGCACCACCTCCTGCTCACCGACGAGCTGGTGCGGACGTACAACCCGGTCTACAAGGTCAACCCGCCGCTGCGCACCGAGCGTGACGTCCTGGCGCTGCGCGAGGCGCTCGCCGACGGCACGATCGACATCGTCGCCACCGACCACGCCCCGCACCCGCACGAGGACAAGGACTGCGAGTGGGCCGCGGCCGCCATGGGCATGGTCGGCCTGGAGACCGCGTTGTCAGTGGTCCAGGAGACCATGGTGGAGACCGGGCTCCTCACCTGGGCCGGGGTCGCCGAGCGCATGTCCGTCAAGCCCGCCGAGATCGGGCGGGCGACGGGCCACGGCCGCCCCGTCTCGGCTGGTGAGCCCGCCAACCTCACGCTCGTCGACACGGAATACCGTGGGTCCGTGGACCCCGCGGGCTTCGCCTCGCGCAGCCGCAACACTCCGTACCAGGGGCGTGAGCTGCCGGGCCGTGTGACGCACACGTGGCTCCGGGGCAAGGCCACGCTCGTCGACGGGAAGCTCACGTGACACCTGTAACTCTGCTCGCCGAACAGAAGTCGGCCGAGGTGACCGACTGGGCCGCCCGGATCGGCTGGCTCGTCGGACTGGCCCTCTTCGTCGCGCTCGTCTACTGGCTGATGCGCGAGGGCTGGAAATGGCGCGGCACCCTCCAGGGCGACCTGCCCGAGCTGCCCGGCGCGCCGTCCGAGCCGGGTGAGGCCACACTGACGATGAGCGGCCGGTACCACGGCTCCACGACCGCCGGGCAGTGGCTCGACCGCATCGTGGCGCACGGCCTGGGCACCCGCAGCCGGGTCGAGCTCACGCTGACGGAGGCGGGCCTGGACGTCGTACGCCCCGGGGCGAGCGACTTCTTCGTCCCGGCCGGGCAGCTGCGCGAGGCCCGGCTCGACAAAGGCATCGCCGGCAAGGTCCTGACCGAGGGCGGACTGCTCGTGGTGACCTGGGCGCACGGCGACCGCCTGATCGACTCCGGCTTCCGCTCGGACACGGCGGCCGAGCACACCGAGTGGGTCGACACCCTGAACCAGATGATCAACGACACGGAAGGCGCACGATGACGACCTCCACCAGGGGAGCCACCAGGGTTCCCGCCGTCCTCGTCCTGGAGGACGGCCGGATCTTCCGCGGCCGTGCCTACGGGGCCGTGGGGGTGACCTTCGGCGAGGCCGTGTTCTCCACCGGGATGACCGGCTACCAGGAGACCCTCACCGACCCGTCGTACCACCGCCAGGTCGTCGTGATGACCGCCCCGCACGTGGGCAACACCGGCGTCAACGACGAGGACTCCGAGTCGAAGCGGATCTGGGTCGCCGGATACGTCGTGCGCGACCCCGCGCGCGTGCCGTCCAACTGGCGCTCCCGGCGCTCGCTGGACGAGGAGCTGCGCCGGCAGGGCGTCGTCGGGATCTCCGGCATCGACACGCGCGCGCTGACCCGCCATCTGCGCGAGCGCGGCGCCATGCGCGTCGGCATCTTCTCCGGCAACGCCCTGCCCGACGAGGGCACCATGATCTCCGAGGTGCGCCAGGCCCCCGAGATGACGGGCGCCGACCTCTCCGCAGAGGTCGCCACCACCGAGGCGTACGTCGTCCCGGCGATCGGCGAGAAGAAGTTCACCGTCGCCGCCATCGACCTCGGCATCAAGGGCATGACCCCGCACCGGATGGCCGAGCGCGGCATCGAGGTGCACGTCCTGCCGGCGACCGCGACCCCCGAGGACGTGTACGCGGTCCGGCCCGACGGCGTGTTCTTCTCCAACGGCCCGGGCGACCCGTCCACCGCCGACCACCCTGTCGCCCTCATGCAGGCGGTCCTGGAGCGCGGCACCCCGCTGTTCGGCATCTGCTTCGGCAATCAGATCCTGGGCCGCGCGCTCGGCTTCGGCACGTACAAGCTGAAGTACGGCCACCGCGGCATCAACCAGCCCGTGCAGGACCGTACGACCGGCAAGGTCGAGGTCACCGCGCACAACCACGGATTCGCCGTCGACGCCCCGCTCGACAAGGTCTCCGACACCCCCTTCGGCCGAGCCGAGGTCTCCCACGTCTGCCTGAACGACAACGTGGTGGAGGGCCTGCAGCTGCTCGACAAGCCGGCCTTCAGCGTCCAGTACCACCCCGAGGCGGCGGCCGGCCCGCACGACGCCGCCTACCTGTTCGACCGCTTCACGTCTTTGATGGAGGGCCAGCGTGCCTAAGCGCACCGATATCCAGTCCGTCCTGGTCATCGGCTCCGGCCCGATCGTCATCGGCCAGGCCGCCGAGTTCGACTACTCCGGCACGCAGGCGTGCCGCGTGCTCAAGGCCGAGGGCCTGCGCGTCATCCTGGTCAACTCCAACCCGGCGACGATCATGACCGACCCGGAGATCGCCGACGCCACCTACGTCGAGCCGATCACCCCCGAGTTCGTCGAGAAGATCATCGCCAAGGAGCGCCCGGACACCCTGCTGCCCACCCTGGGCGGCCAGACGGCGCTCAACACCGCCATCTCGCTGCACGAGAACGGCGTCCTGGAGAAGTACGGCGTCGAGCTGATCGGCGCCAACGTGGAGGCGATCCACAAGGGCGAGGACCGCGACCAGTTCAAGGTGGTCGTCGAGGAGGTCCGCAAGAAGATCGGCCACGGCGAGTCCGCCCGCTCGGTCATCTGCCACACCATGGACGACGTCCTCAAGGGCGTCGAGACCCTGGGCGGCTACCCGGTCGTCGTCCGCCCGTCCTTCACCATGGGCGGCGCCGGATCCGGCTTCGCCCACGACGAGGAGGAACTGCGCCGCATCGCCGGGCAGGGCCTCACGCTCTCGCCGACCACCGAGGTGCTCCTGGAGGAGTCCATCCTCGGCTGGAAGGAGTACGAGCTGGAGCTGATGCGCGACAAGCACGACAACGTCGTGGTCGTCTGCTCCATCGAGAACTTCGACCCCATGGGCGTGCACACCGGTGACTCGATCACCGTCGCCCCCGCGATGACGCTGACCGACCGCGAGTACCAGGTGCTGCGCGACGTCGGCATCGCGATCATCCGCGAGGTCGGCGTCGACACCGGCGGCTGCAACATCCAGTTCGCGGTGAACCCCGAGGACGGCCGGGTCATCGTCATCGAGATGAACCCGCGCGTGTCCCGGTCGAGCGCGCTCGCCTCCAAGGCGACCGGCTTCCCGATCGCCAAGATCGCCGCCAAGCTCGCCGTCGGCTACACCCTCGACGAGATCCCGAACGACATCACCCAGGAGACCCCGGCCTCCTTCGAGCCCACGCTCGACTACGTGGTCGTCAAGGCCCCCCGGTTCGCCTTCGAGAAGTTCCCGTCCGCCGACTCCACGCTGACCACCACCATGAAGTCGGTCGGCGAGGCCATGGCCATCGGTCGCAACTTCACCGAGGCGTTCCAGAAGGCGCTGCGCTCGCTGGAGAAGAAGGGCAGCCAGTTCACCTTCGTGGGCGAGCCCGGCGACAAGGCCGCGCTGCTGGAGGAGTCCGTCCGCCCCACCGACGGCCGGATCAACACCGTCATGCAGGCCATCCGCGCGGGCGCCACGGCCGAGGAGGTCTTCGCGTACACGAAGATCGACCCCTGGTTCGTCGACCAGCTCTTCCTGATCAAGGAGATCGCCGACGAGCTCGCCGAGGCGCCCGAGCTGACCCCCGAGCTGCTCGCCGAGGCCAAGCGGCACGGCTTCTCCGACCAGCAGATCGGCGAGATCCGCGGCCTGCGCGAGGACGTCGTCCGCGAGGTGCGGCACGCGCTCGGCATCCGCCCGGTCTACAAGACGGTCGACACCTGCGCCGCCGAGTTCGCCGCGAAGACGCCGTACTTCTACTCCTCCTACGACGAGGAGACCGAGGTCGCCCCGCGCGAGAAGCCCGCGGTGATCATCCTCGGCTCCGGCCCCAACCGGATCGGCCAGGGCATCGAGTTCGACTACTCCTGCGTCCACGCCTCCTTCGCGCTGAGCGACGCCGGGTACGAGACCGTGATGGTCAACTGCAACCCGGAGACCGTCTCCACCGACTACGACACCTCCGACCGCCTGTACTTCGAGCCTCTGACGCTGGAAGACGTGCTGGAGATCGTCCACGCGGAGGCGAAGGCCGGTCCGATCGCGGGCGTCGTCGTGCAGCTCGGCGGGCAGACGCCGCTGGGCCTGGCGCAGGCGTTGAAGGACAACGGCGTCAAGGTCGTCGGTACGTCCCCGGAGGCGATCCACGCCGCCGAGGACCGCGGTGCCTTCGGCCGCGTCCTCAAGGAGGCCGGCCTCCCGGCGCCCAAGCACGGCACCGCCACCACCTTCGCCGAGGCCAAGGCCATCGCCGACGAGATCGGCTACCCGGTCCTCGTGCGGCCGTCGTACGTCCTCGGCGGGCGCGGCATGGAGATCGTCTACGACGAGACCCGGCTGTCGTCCTACATCGCCGAGTCGACCGAGATCAGCCCGACCCGGCCGGTCCTCGTCGACCGCTTCCTGGACGACGCGATCGAGATCGACGTGGACGCGCTCTACGACGGCGAGGAGCTCTACCTCGGCGGCGTGATGGAGCACATCGAGGAGGCCGGCATCCACTCCGGCGACTCCGCGTGCGCGCTGCCCCCGATCACCCTCGGCGGCTTCGACATCAAGCGGCTCCGGGCGTCCACGGAGGCCATCGCCCGCGGCGTCGGCGTCCGCGGCCTGATCAACATCCAGTTCGCGATGGCGGGTGACATCCTCTACGTCCTGGAGGCCAACCCGCGCGCGTCCCGTACGGTCCCCTTCACCTCGAAGGCGACCGCGGTGCCGCTGGCGAAGGCCGCCGCCCGGATCTCGCTCGGTGCGACCGTCGCCGAGCTGCGGGCCGAGGGGCTGCTGCCGCGCACCGGGGACGGCGGCGAGCTGCCGCTGGACGCGCCGATCTCCGTCAAGGAGGCCGTCATGCCGTGGTCGCGCTTCCGCGACATCCACGGCCGCGGTGTCGACACCGTCCTCGGCCCGGAGATGCGCTCCACCGGCGAGGTCATGGGCATCGACTCCGTCTTCGGCACGGCGTACGCCAAGTCGCAGGCGGGCGCGTACGGCCCGCTGCCCACCAAGGGCCGCGCCTTCATCTCGGTGGCCAACCGCGACAAGCGCTCGGTGATCTTCCCGGCCCGTGAACTGGTCGCGCACGGCTTCGAGCTGCTCGCCACCTCCGGCACCGCCGAGGTCCTCAAGCGCAACGGCATCAACGCCACCGTGGTGCGCAAGCAGTCCGAGGGCACCGGCCCGAACGGCGAGAAGACCATCGTCCAGCTCATCCACGACGGCGAGGTCAACCTCATCGTCAACACCCCCTACGGCACGGGCGGCCGCCTGGACGGCTACGAGATCCGTACGGCCGCCGTGGCGCGGTCCGTGCCCTGCCTGACGACCGTGCAGGCGCTGGCCGCCGCGGTGCAGGGCATCGACGCCCTCAACCACGGCGACGTGGGCGTCCGCTCGCTCCAGGAACACGCCGAGCACCTGACCGCGGCCCGCGGCTAGCAGCCCTGAGGGGGACACCGGAAACGGTGTCCCCCTCTTGGTGAGGACACCGGACACCCCTTCCTGGTGCGGACACCACATTCCTGGTGAGGACCATGTACAAGATCTTCTTCAACCTCGTCTTCAAGCGGATGGATCCCGAGCGGGCGCACTACCTGGCCTTCCGCTGGATCCGGCTCGCCGTGCGCGTCCCGGTGCTGCGCACGTTCATCGCCGCCGCGCTCGCGCCCCGCCACAAGGAGCTGCGCACCGAGGCCTTCGGGCTGCGGATGCACGGGCCCTTCGGGCTCGCCGCCGGCTTCGACAAGAACGCGGTCGCCATCGACGGCATGTCGATGCTCGGCTTCGACCACGTCGAGATCGGCACCGTGACCGGGGAGGCGCAGCCCGGCAACCCCAAGAAGCGGCTGTTCCGGCTCGTACCGGACCGGGCGCTGATCAACCGCATGGGCTTCAACAACGAGGGCTCGCTGGCCGTCGCCGCCCGGCTGGCCTCCCGCAACCCGGTCTTCAGGACGGTCGTGGGCGTGAACATCGGCAAGACCAAGGTGGTGCCCGAGGCCGAGGCGGCCGGTGACTACGTGAAGTCGACCGAGCGGCTGGCGCCGTACGCCGACTACCTCGTCGTGAACGTCTCCTCGCCGAACACGCCGGGGCTGCGCAACCTCCAGGCCACCGAGGCGCTGCGCCCGCTGCTGAGCGCCGTGCGCGAGGCCGCCGACCGCACGGTCACCACGCGCCGCGTCCCGCTCCTGGTCAAGATCGCTCCGGACCTCGCCGACGAGGACATCGACGCCGTCGCCGACCTCGCGGTCGAGCTCGGCCTGGACGGGATCATCGCCACCAACACCACCATCGCGCGCGAGGGCCTCGGTCTGACCTCCGAGCCCGCCCTGGTCAAGGAGGCCGGCGGACTGTCCGGCGCCCCGCTCAAGGCCCGCTCCCTGGAGGTGCTGCGGCGGCTCTACGCGCGCGTGGGCGACCGCATCACCCTGGTGGGCGTCGGCGGCATTGAGAACGCCGAGGACGCCTGGCAGCGCATCCTGGCCGGCGCCACGCTGGTCCAGGGATACAGCGCCTTCGTCTACGAGGGGCCCTTCTGGGGCCGCGCGATCCACAAGGGCCTCGCCGCCCGCCTGCGCACCAGCCCGTACGCCACTCTCGCCGACGCGGTCGGCGCCGACGTGAGGAAGGCCGCATGACCCAGGAACCCTTCGGCGCGCGGCTGCGCCGTGCCATGGACGAGCGGGGCCCGCTCTGCGTCGGCATCGACCCGCACGCCTCACTGCTCTCGGAGTGGGGCCTGGACGACGACCTCGCGGGGCTGGAGCGCTTCAGCCGTACCGTCGTCGAGGCCATGGCCGACCGGGTCGCCGTCCTGAAGCCGCAGAGCGCGTTCTTCGAGCGCTTCGGCTCGCGCGGGATCGCCGTGCTGGAGAAGTCGGTGGAGGAGGCGCGGGCGGCCGGGGCGCTGGTCGTCATGGACGCCAAGCGCGGCGACATCGGCTCGACCATGGCCGCGTACGCCGAGTCCTTCCTGCGCAAGGACTCCCCGCTGTTCTCGGACGCGCTGACCGTCTCGCCGTACCTCGGCTACGGCTCGCTCTCGCCCGCCGTGGCGCTGGCGCGGGAGAGCGGCGCGGGGCTGTTCGTGCTGGCGCTGACCTCCAACCCGGAGGGCGGCGAGGTCCAGCACGCGATCCGCGCGGACGGCCGGAACGTCGGCGCGACGATGCTGGCCCACCTGGCCGCCGAGAACGAGGGGGAGGAGCCGCTCGGCTCCTTCGGGGCGGTCGTCGGCGCCACGCTCGGCGATCTGTCCTCCTACGACCTGAGGATCAACGGCCCGCTCCTGGCGCCCGGCATCGGCGCCCAGGGGGCCACTGCGGCCGACCTTCCCCGGGTCTTCGGGGCGGCGGTGCGAAATGTGGTGCCGAACGTAAGCCGGGGGGTGCTGCGGCACGGTCCCGACGTCGGGGCGCTGCGCGCGTCCGCCGAGCGGTTCGCGGAGGAGATCCGGGCGGCCGTGACCGCCGGGTGAGTCCCAGCGGGCACGCCGATCGGGAGTATTTAGACGGTTGATCGGCAGTATTTAGACGCTTGTTCGAGTCCGCCGATGAGTGACCGCGGGTCGACTTGAGTCTGAATACATCCTCAAATCCAGGGCAATATGTCTTAAATGTCCGTCCTGACGGAGGCTGACCAGGACTTTTCCGCTGTTCTCGCTGACTCTGGCGGACTTGCCCGCTAGTCTCCGAGCAGAGAACGGGCAAGCGTGTTGCTCGTACTCCGCAGGTGTGGGGCGACTAGGTTCCTCACCGGTCCGTATCCGACAGTCAACATCCGAGGTGACGTAGGCGTGGCTCTTCCGCCCCTTACCCCTGAACAGCGCGCAGCCGCGCTCGAAAAGGCCGCCGCGGCTCGCCGGGAGCGGGCCGAGGTCAAGAATCGACTCAAGCACTCCGGCGCCTCCCTTCACGAGGTCATCAAGCAGGGCCAGGAGAACGACGTCATCGGCAAGATGAAGGTCTCCGCCCTTCTTGAGTCGCTGCCGGGCGTGGGCAAGGTCCGCGCCAAGCAGATCATGGAGCGACTCGGTATCTCCGAGAGCCGCCGTGTGCGTGGCCTCGGCTCCAACCAGATCGCTTCCCTGGAGCGTGAGTTCGGCAGCACCGGCTCCTGATCCCGGGCACTGCCGGGAAGGGAGTCCCGGGCACCCCGGGATTGCTGGAATAATCGCTGCATGAGTGAACGTCCGCGGCTGACCGTGCTCTCCGGCCCCTCTGGGGTCGGCAAGAGCACGGTCGTCGCCCATATGCGCAAGGAACACCCCGAGGTCTGGCTCTCGGTGTCGGCGACGACCCGCAAGCCCCGACCCGGCGAGAAGCACGGAGTCCACTACTTCTTCGTCACCGACGAGGAGATGGACAAGCTGATCGCCAACGGCGAGCTGCTGGAGTGGGCCGAGTTCGCGGGCAACCGCTACGGCACACCGCGCGCGGCCGTGCTGGAGCGCCTGGAGGCGGGCGAGCCCGTCCTGCTGGAGATCGACCTCCAGGGCGCCCGGCAGGTCCGCGACTCCATGGAAGAGGCTCATCTGGTGTTCCTGGCTCCTCCCTCCTGGGAGGAGCTGGTGCGCAGGCTCACCGGCCGCGGCACCGAGCCGCCCGAGGTGATCGAGCGCCGGCTCCAGGCGGCGAAGGTCGAACTGGCCGCCGAGCGGGAGTTCGACGAGACCCTGGTCAACACCTCCGTCGAGGACGTGGCGCGCGAGCTGCTAGCCTTGATGGACGTTGTGTGATCGTCTCTGATCGCCTGACTTAATCTTTCCCATCCATCGGAAGGTAGAGCGTGTCCTCTTCCATCTCCGCGCCCGAGGGCATCATCAACCCGCCGATCGACGAGCTCCTCGAGGCCACCGACTCGAAGTACAGCCTCGTGATCTACGCGGCCAAGCGGGCCCGCCAGATCAACGCGTACTACTCGCAGCTCGGCGAGGGCCTCCTCGAGTACGTCGGTCCGCTCGTCGACACCCACGTCCACGAGAAGCCGCTCTCGATCGCCCTCCGGGAGATCAACGCGGGGCTGCTGACGTCCGAGGCCGTCGAGGGCCCGGCGCAGTAATATTTCCTGCTTGCAGCAGTCTTTTCCACAGGCCCGGCAGTCATGCTGCCGGGCCTGTGGTGTGTCATGGGGTTGTACGTGTTCCGAGCGTTTCCGAGCCGGGGAGAGACCGTGGACAAGCCGAGGGTCGTGCTGGGGGTCAGCGGTGGCATCGCCGCGTACAAGGCCTGTGAGCTGCTGCGCAGGCTGACCGAGTCGGGACATGACGTCCGTGTGGTGCCCACCTCCTCCGCGCTGCACTTCGTCGGCGCCGCCACCTGGTCGGCCCTGTCCGGCAACCCCGTCTCGACCGAGGTGTGGGACGACGTCCACGTGGTGCCGCACGTCCGCATCGGCCAGCACGCCGACCTGGTGGTGGTCGCCCCGGCCACCGCGGACCTGCTCGCCAAGGCGGCACACGGCCTCGCCGACGACCTGCTGACCAACACCCTGCTCACCGCCCGCTGCCCGGTCGTGTTCGCCCCCGCCATGCATACCGAGATGTGGGAGCACCCGGCCACCCAGGAGAACGTGGCGACCCTGCGCCGCCGGGGCGCCGTCGTCATCGAGCCCGCCGTCGGCCGCCTCACCGGCGTCGACACCGGCAAGGGCCGGCTGCCGGACCCCGCGGAGATCTACGAGGTCTGCCGCCGGGTGCTGGCCCGGGGCGTCACCGAGCCCGACCTCACCGGGCGGCACGTCGTGGTCAGCGCCGGCGGCACCCGCGAGCCCCTCGACCCGGTCCGTTTCCTCGGCAACCGCTCCTCCGGCAAGCAGGGCTACGCCCTCGCCCGCACCGCCGCCGCGCGCGGTGCCCGGGTCACGCTGATCGCCGCCAACACCGGGCTGCCGGACCCGGCGGGCGTGGACGTCGTCCAGGTCGGTACGGCCGTACAGCTGCGGGAGGCGGTGCTGAAGGCGGCCGCCGACGCCGACGCGGTGGTCATGGCCGCGGCGGTCGCGGACTTCCGGCCGGCCGATTACGCCGCCGGGAAGATCAAGAAGAAGGACGGCCAGGACCCGGACCCGATCGTCCTGGTGCGGAATCCGGACATCCTCGCGGAGATCTCCGCCGACCGGGCCCGCCCCGGCCAGGTGGTCGTCGGCTTCGCCGCCGAGACCGACGACGTGCTGGCCAACGGCCGCACCAAGCTGGCGCGCAAGGGCTGCGACCTGCTGGTGGTGAACGAGGTGGGGGAGCGCAAGACCTTCGGCGCCGAGGAGAACGAGGCCGTGGTGCTGGGCGCCGACGGCACCGAGACGCCGGTCCCCTACGGCCCCAAGGAAGCGCTGGCCGAAACCGTGTGGGATCTGGTGGCCGTCCGGCTCGACTGACCGTCGCATTCGCCGCAGGGCCTGCGAAACCGCGCACATTGGGGCGTGGCGCCCCTGGCCAAGGCCACAGAGGATTGGGCAGAATGCCCGTGCCGCAGGTCACAGCGCTCCCGAGAGGCGAGACGGGTGGGCCCGCGGGTGAGCGCGACCGATAAACTGTTCACGGACGACGCCGGGCGCAGCCCCCGTCCCGTCCACCAATGATCAGCCAGCAGCCGCTGCAACCCCAGGGAGCGTTGTGTCCCGTCGCCTGTTCACCTCGGAGTCCGTGACCGAGGGTCACCCCGACAAGATCGCTGACCAGATCAGCGACACCATTCTCGATGCGCTCCTGCGCGAGGACCCGACCTCCCGGGTCGCCGTCGAGACGCTGATCACCACCGGCCTGGTGCACGTGGCCGGCGAGGTCACGACCAAGACGTACGCGGACATCGCGACGCTGGTCCGCAACAAGGTCCTCGAGATCGGCTACGACTCCTCCAAGAAGGGCTTCGACGGCGCCTCCTGCGGTGTCTCCGTCTCCATCGGCGCGCAGTCCCCCGACATCGCGCAGGGCGTCGACACGGCGTACGAGACCCGGGTCGAGGGCGACGAGGACGAGCTGGACCGCCAGGGCGCCGGTGACCAGGGCCTGATGTTCGGCTACGCGACCGACGAGACGCCGACGCTGATGCCGCTGCCGATCTTCCTGGCGCACCGCCTGTCGAAGCGGCTGTCCGAGGTCCGCAAGAACGGCACCATCCCCTACCTGCGCCCCGACGGCAAGACGCAGGTCACCATCGAGTACGACGGCGACAAGGCCGTCCGCCTCGACACGGTCGTCGTCTCCTCGCAGCACGCGAGCGACATCGACCTGGAGTCCCTGCTCGCCCCCGACATCCGCGAGTTCGTCGTGGAGCCGGAGCTGAAGGCGCTCCTGGACGAGGGCATCAAGCTGGACACGGAGAACTACCGCCTGCTGGTCAACCCCACCGGCCGCTTCGAGATCGGCGGCCCGATGGGCGACGCGGGCCTCACCGGCCGCAAGATCATCATCGACACGTACGGCGGCATGGCCCGCCACGGCGGCGGTGCCTTCTCCGGCAAGGACCCGTCCAAGGTGGACCGCTCGGCCGCGTACGCGATGCGCTGGGTCGCCAAGAACGTCGTCGCGGCGGGCCTCGCCTCCCGCTGCGAGGTCCAGGTGGCGTACGCCATCGGCAAGGCCGAGCCGGTGGGTCTGTTCGTCGAGACCTTCGGCACCGCCAAGATCGACGCCGAGAAGATCGAGAAGGCCATCGACGAGGTCTTCGACCTCCGCCCGGCCGCGATCATCCGCGACCTCGACCTGCTCCGCCCGATCTACGCCCAGACGGCCGCGTACGGCCACTTCGGCCGCGAGCTGCCCGACTTCACCTGGGAGCGCACGGACCGCGTGGACGCGCTGCGGGCGGCGGCGGGGCTGTAAGGCTCCGCATCCGGTACGGCTGACGAGGCCCGGCGCCCCTTCGGGGGTGCCGGGCCTCGCGTATGTCCGGGTGGCGCCGCTGTCAGTGGCATTTGGTAAGAATGCAAGCGTGAGCAGCGAGGACGGGCAGGTCGGGGGTGGGGCCGAGGGGGCGCCGCCCGAGCAGCTCGCGTTCATTCGGGAGAGTGTGCGCAAGGCCAAGGGGCCGCGGGCCAAGCCGCGGACCTGGCGGGGGGCCGCGCTTGCTCCGGAGCTGCCGGTCGCGCGGGTGCTGGTGGACAAGGGGGTGCTGCACCTCGACCGGTACTTCGACTACGCGGTGCCGGAGGAGCTGGACGCCGACGCGCAGCCCGGGGTGCGGGTGCGGGTGCGGTTCGGGGCCGGGCGGCACCGGGTGCGGGACGGGCGCCGTGAGGGCGGGGGGCTGATCGACGGGTTCTTGATCGAGCGGCTGGCCGAGTCGGACTACTCCGGGCCGCTCGCCGCGCTGGCCCAGGTGGTGTCCCCGGAGCGGGTGCTCGACGAGGAGTTGCTGGGGCTGGCCCGGGCCGTCGCGGACCGGTACGCGGGGAGTCTGGCCGACGTGCTGCAGCTCGCTGTTCCGCCGCGCAGTGCCCGGGCCGAGCAGCGGCCCTCGCCGGAGCCGTTGCCGGTACCGGCGGCGCCCGAGGCGGGGTCCTGGGAGCGGTACGAGCACGGTGGGACGTTCGTGCGGGCGCTGGCCTCGGGCGGGGTGCCTCGGGCCGTGTGGAACGCCCTTCCCGGGCCCGAGTGGAGCGAGGAGATCGCCCGGGCGGTCGCGGCGACGCTGGCGTCCGGCCGGGGGGCGCTGGTCGTGGTGCCGGACGGGCGGGCCGTGGCGCGGGTGGATGCCGCGTTGACGGCGCTACTGGGGGAGGGGCGGCACGCCGTGCTCACCGCCGATGCCGGGCCCGAGAAGCGGTACCGGGAGTGGCTGGCCGTGCGCCGGGGGGCCGTGCGAGCCGTCGTGGGGACGCGGGCGGCCATGTTCGCGCCGGTGCGGGATCTTGGGCTCGTGGTCATCTGGGACGACGGGGACGACAGTCACAGCGAGCCGCACGCTCCTCAGCCGCATGCGCGGGATGTGTTGCTGCTGCGGGCCGCGCAGGACAAGTGCGCGTTCCTCCTGGGGGCTTGGAGCTGCACCGTCGAGGCCGCCCAGCTGGTGGAGAGCGGGTGGGCCCGGCCGCTGGTCGCCGGACGGGAGCAGGTGCGGGGGGCCGCGCCGCTGGTGCGGACGGTGGGTGACGGGGACCTGGCCCGGGACGAGGCCGCTCGCGCCGCGCGGCTGCCGACGCTGGCCTGGCAGGTCGTCCGGGACGCGGTGCGGCAGGGGCCGGTACTGGTGCAGGTGCCCCGGCGGGGGTACGTGCCGCGGCTGGCGTGCGCCAACTGCCGGGCGCCCGCTCGGTGCCGGCACTGTTCGGGGCCGCTGGAGGCGCAGGACGCGGGGGCGCTTCGGTGCGCGTGGTGCGGGCGGGAGGAAGGCGCCTGGCACTGCGCGGAGTGCGGGGGGTTCCGGCTGCGGGCGCAGGTCGTGGGGGCTCGGCGGACCGCGGAGGAGCTGGGGCGGGCGTTTCCGGCCGTGCCGGTGCGGACGTCCGGGCGGGAGCAGGTGCTGGACACGGTGCCGGGGGTGCCGGCGCTGGTGGTGAGTACCCCGGGGGCCGAGCCGGTGGCCGAGGGCGGTTACGCGGCGGCCCTGCTGCTGGACGGGTGGGCCATGGTGGGGCGGCCCGATCTGCGGGCCGGTGAGGACGCGTTGCGGCGATGGATCGGGGCCGCGGCGCTGGTGCGGCCGCAGGGGGACGGGGGGACCGTGGTGGTGGTGGCCGAGCCGACCCTGCGGCCCGTGCAGGCGTTGGTGCGGTGGGATCCCGTGGGACATGCGGTGCGGGAGCTGGCGGAGCGAGCCGAGCTGGGGTTTCCGCCGGTGTCCCGGATGGCCGCGGTGTCGGGGACGGCGGAGGCTGTGGGGGAGTTTCTGGGGGCCGTGGAACTGCCGGGGGAGGCGGAGGTGCTGGGGCCGGTCCCGGTGCCGGTCACCGCCCCTGGGCGGCCTCGACGGACGGGTGGGCCGCCGCCGGGGGAGCGGTGGGAGCGGGCGTTGATCCGGGTGCCGCCGGGGAGGGGGGCGGCGCTGGCCGCCGCGCTGAAGGCTGCGCAGGCTGCCCGGATGGCTCGGGGTGGGGCCGGTGGGGAGGCGGCGGTTCGGGTGCGGATCGATCCGCCGGATATTGGGTGACGGGGGTGGGGTGCGGGGTGCGGTGGGTTTGCCTGCCGTGCGTCGGTGCGGGTGCGCGTGCGGTGGGGTTCGCGTGTACGTGCGCTGGTGCGGTTCCCATTGGTTTGCGGAGCCGGGGGGTGGGGGCGCTCGCCCGCGCTGGCGGGGTGCCTCCCCCAGCCCACCCGTGCCGCCCCAGCGGCGGCGGGCGGGGGATGAGGGCCGGTGTGCGGGGGGTGCCGTAGCCGCAGTGGCAGGGGTTTCGGGGCGCTTGCGCTGCCGGGCTCCTGGGCGGCTGAGCGCTCCATCAGCACGCCTCCTGGCAGCCGCGGCGGATGTGTCGGGTGCCGTGAGGAGTGGCTTGCGTGCGGGTCGATGGCGGCGATGAGGCGTGAGCGTCCGCTGGGGCGCGTAGCCCCGCAGCCGTGGGGATGGGTGCCGCAGGGGCAGGGGCAGGGGCAGGGGTTTGAGGGCTTCGGAGGTCCCGCGCTCGCGGGGTGAACCGGTGCGGAGATGTTTGTGCCCCCGGCCTCCCGGTGTCGGTGGGGGAGGGCGGGGGCGTGGGGGCGGGGGTGTCAGCCGTTGCGGGGGGACGGGAAGGCTGGGGGGCGGGGGTCTTCTCGGAGGGCGGGGGTCGTGGCCGTGGGCTGGGTGGGCATCGACCGTGCCGCGGGGACCGTGGGGACCGACGGGATGCCGGTGTTGACGCTCACCGTGCGGGTGGCCGTCGTCTCCGTCGTGCGCTCGGCCTCGGCCGCCGCCTGGGTCACGGCGCGGCGGGCGCCGTAGCGGCGGTGGACCGCCTGCTTGGTCACGCCGAGGGCGGAGCCCACCGCGTCCCACGAGAAGCCGAGTGAGCGGTCGAAGTCCACGGCCGCCGTCACCAGGGTCTCGACGCTGTCCCGCAGCTCCTGGGCGAGGCGTACCGTCGGGGCGGGAGCGCGTCCGTAGACGACGAAGCCCGTGGACGGGCCGGAGCGGCGCGGGCGGTAGACGTTGCCCAACTGGGCGGTGAGCGTGCGCAGTGCGTCCACCTGCCGGCGGACCCGCTCGATGTCCCGCACCAGCAAGTGCAGGCTGGCCCGAGCCTGGGCGTCGTGGGTTGCGTGGTCGGCCATGAACAAGCCTCTCGAACCGGCGTTGAAAAGGAGCGGGCCGCGCGATGTGCGGCCCGTTGGGGTCAACTCTTTCTTGACCAACGCGTAGACGCTCCGCTGGTCACGCAGAGGGGGCGTACCGGCATATGCGTGCGCCGGGGGTGCGGGGCTGCCGACGGCCCTCCCCTCGGCGGCCGCTTTCCCCCAATAGACTGGTGCGCTGCCCGACCCATCCCGACCGAGAGGCCCGCACCCACCCATGAAGCTCGTCTTCGCCGGTACCCCCGAGGTCGCCGTTCCCGCTCTGGACGCTCTTCTCGCCTCCGGGCGGCATGAGGTGGCCGCTGTCGTCACGCGGCCCGACGCTCCCGCCGGGCGAGGGCGCAGGCTCGTCGCCTCGCCGGTGGCCGAGCGGGCCGAGGAGGCCGGGATCGAGGTGCTGAAGCCCGTCAAGCCGCGGGACCCGGAGTTCCTGGAGCGGCTGCGGGAGATCGCGCCGGACTGCTGTCCCGTGGTCGCGTACGGCGCGCTGCTGCCGCGCGTCGCCCTCGACATCCCGGCCCACGGCTGGGTCAACCTGCACTTCTCCCTGCTGCCGGCCTGGCGCGGGGCCGCGCCGGTGCAGCACTCCATCATGGCGGGGGACGAGATCACCGGTGCCTCCACCTTCCTCATCGAGGAGGGCCTCGACTCCGGGCCCGTCTACGGCACCGTCACCGAGACGGTCCGGCCCACCGACACCAGCGGCGACCTGCTCACCCGGCTCGCCTTCGCCGGCGCCGGGCTGCTCGCCGCGACCATGGACGGGATCGAGGACGGCTCCCTGAAGGCCGTACCGCAGCCGGGCGAGGGCATCAGCCTGGCGCCCAAGGTCAATGTGGAGGACGCCCGCATCGACTGGAGCGCCCCCGCCCTGCGCGTCGACCGGGTCGTCCGCGGCTGCACCCCGGCGCCCGGCGCCTGGACCGTCTTCCGCGGGGAGCGGCTCAAGCTCATCCAGGTCCAGCCGGTGCCGGACCGGACCGACCTCGCCCCGGGCGCGCTCGCCGTGGGCAAGAACAGCGTGCACGTCGGCACCGGTTCGTACGCCGTCGAGCTGCTGTGGGTGCAGGCCCAGGGCAAGAAGCCGATGCGGGCGGCCGACTGGGCGCGCGGGGTGCGGATCGCCGACGGCGAGCGGCTCGGGGCCTGACCGGCCGCGCACCGGGCGCCCGGTGCGACGTACGCTGGACACGCACGTCCAGCACATGTCATCCAGCAACGCGGAGCACCTTTTTCGTGAGCGAGACCTCCCGTCGGCCCCGTAAACCCGGCAAGCCCTACCGGCGGCCCCAGAAGGACCCCGTCCGCTTTCTCGCCTTCGAGGCCCTGCGGGCGGTGGACGAACGGGACGCGTACGCCAACCTCGTGCTGCCGCCGCTGCTGCGCAAGGCGCGCGAGCAGGGGGACTTCGACGGGCGGGACGCGGCGCTCGCGACCGAGCTGGTGTACGGGACGCTGCGCCGGCAGGGGACGTACGACGCCGTCATCTCCGCGTGCGTCGACCGGCCGCTCAGGGAGGTCGACCCGCCGGTGCTCGATGTGCTGAGCCTCGGGGCGCACCAGCTCCTCGGCACCCGGATCCCGACGCATGCCGCCGTGTCCGCCTCCGTCGAGCTCGCCCGGGTCGTCCTCGGCGACGGGCGGGCCAAGTTCGTGAACGCCGTGCTGCGCAAGGTCTCCCAGCACGATCTCGACGAGTGGATCGAGCGGGTCGCGCCGCCCTACGACGACGACCCCGAGGACCATCTCGCCGTCGTGCACTCGCATCCGCGCTGGGTCGTCGCCGCGCTGTGGGACGCGCTCGGCGGGGGACGCGCCGGGATCGAGCGGCTGCTGGCGGCCGACAACGAGCGGCCCGAGGTGACCCTGGTCGCCCGGCCCGGGCGGGCCACCACCGAGGAACTGCTCGGCGAGGACGCGGCGGTGGCGGGGCGCTGGTCGCCGTACGCGGTGAGGCTGGCCGAGGGCGGTGAGCCCGGCGCCATCGAGGCCGTACGCGAAGGGCGGGCCGGGGTGCAGGACGAGGGGAGCCAGCTCGTCGCCCTCGCCCTCGCCCACGCGCCCCTGGACGGGCCCGACGCCAGGTGGCTCGACGGATGCGCCGGGCCCGGTGGCAAGGCGGCGCTGCTCGCTGCGGTCGCCGCCGAGCGCGGGGCCGTGCTGCTCGCCGCCGAGAAGCAGCCGCACCGGGCCGGGCTGGTGGCCAAGGCGCTCGCCGGCAACCCCGGGCCGTACCAGGTCATCGCCGCCGACGGGACCCGGCCGCCGTGGCGGCCCGGCTCCTTCGACCGGGTGTTGATGGACGTACCGTGCACCGGTCTCGGCGCCCTGCGGCGGCGGCCGGAGGCCCGGTGGCGGCGCAGGCCCGAGGACCTCGACGGGTTCGCGCCGCTCCAGCGGGGCCTGCTGGGCACCGCCCTCGACTCCGTGCGGGTCGGCGGGGTCGTCGGCTACGCCACCTGCTCCCCGCATCTCGCCGAGACCCGTGCGGTCGTCGACGACGTGCTCAAGCAGCACCCGGGCGCGGAGCTGATCGACGCCCGCCCGCTGCTGCCCGGCGTACCGGACCTGGGCGACGGGCCCGACGTCCAGCTGTGGCCGCATCTGCACGGGACCGACGCGATGTATCTGGCGCTGATCCGCCGCACGGCTTGACCGGCCGGGCGGTTGTCCCGGCCCGGCCCTCCTGCCGAGACTCGTGAGGACCGAGCCGTGCCGGGAGGCTGATGTCCTTGACCGAGGATCCGGATGTGTGGGCCGACGAGGACGGGCATGACGTCGTACGGCTGCGCCCCTGGAAGGGGGAGTGGACCGAGGCCGATCCGCACGCCGCCTTCAAGTCGGACGTGGTGGGGTACGGCCTGCTCGACCCGCTGGCCACGGTGCGCGGGATGTCCCGGAACCTGGACATCCCGGTCGGCGCCCTCGTCCGCTACGTCCTGGCCCGCTGGGCCTCGGGCGGCAGCGGGGGGCTGCTGGAGGTGGGGCCCGTCATGGTGCCCCGGCTGTGGGAGCCCGTCGCCGCCGCCGAGGAGGCGGACAGCGACGAGGAGCGGCTGCGCGCCTACCACCAGCTCCGCCAGATGATCGCCTGGCTCAAGGTCCCGCTGGACGAGCCGTCGGTGTATCCGCCGCAGCGGGACTGACCGAGCCGTCCTCCTTGGCCGGCCGGTGCGGCCACCACACCTTCGGGCCGACGTCCATGAACAGCGCCGGGACCAGGATCGAGCGCACGATGAAGGTGTCCAGGATGACGCCGAGCGCGACCGCGAAGCCGATCTCCGCGAAGGCGACCATCGGGAGCGTGCCGAGGGCGGCGAAGGTCCCGGCCAGGACCAGGCCGGCCGAGGTGATGACCGCGCCCGTCGCGGCGAGGCCGGTCACCACGCCCGCCCGGGTGCCCTGACGGGCCGCCTCCTCGCGGATCCGGGTGGTCAGGAAGATGTTGTAGTCGATGCCCAGGGCGACCAGGAAGACGAAGACGAACAGCGGGAAGTCCGTGGACTCGCCCGCGTAGTGGAAGAGTTGGCGGAAGGCGAGCGCGCTGAGGCCCAGGGCCGCCGCGAAGGACAGGATCACCGTGCCGATCAGCAGCAGCGGGGCGATCAGGGCGCGCAGCAGGACGCACAGGATCAGCAGCACGACGATCAGCACCAGCGGGATGATCAGCAGGTTGTCGTGCGTGGTCGCCCGGTCCATGTCCAGCAGGGCCGCCGTACCGCCGCCGACCTGGGCGTCGGCGTCCGGCACCGCGTGCACGGCGTCCCGGACCCGCTCCACCGTCTGCTGGGCCGCCTCGCTGTCGGCCGGGTCGGACAAGGTGGCCTCGAACAGCACCTTGCCCTCGAAGGACGGTTTCGTGCCCGGTGGCAGGCCCAGGGACTCCGGGACCACGCCCGGGGTCCGGGCGACCGCCTGGCCGACCTCCTCGGCCCGGTCCCGGTTGCTGATGACGACGAGCGGATCGCCGCTGCCCGCCGGGAAGTAGCGCTCGGAGACCTGCTGGCCGGTGATGGAGTCCGGGGTGCCGGTGAAGGCGTCCGCGTTGCCGATGCCCTCGGCGCGCAGCTGGATCAGGCCGAGGGAGCACAGCGCGAGGACCGCCGCCGTGACCGCCCACACCATGCGCGGCCGCACGGAGATACGGCGGCCCATGCGGGCCCAGATGCCCCGCTCGTGCGGGTCGGGGGCGCCGACGTGCGGGATCACCGGCCAGAAGATCCACCGGCCGCAGATCACCAGCAGTGCCGGGAACAGCGTCATCATGGCGAGCAGGCCGACCGCGACCCCGATCGCGGCGACCGGTCCGAGGCCGCTGGTGGAGTTCATCTCGGCGGCCAGCAGCACCAGCATGCTCAGCACGACGGTGGTGCCGGAGGCGATCACCGCGGGGCCCGCGCGGTGCAGGGCCAGTGCCATCGCCTCGTGCCGGTCCTCGTGGGAGCGCAGCTCCTCGCGATAGCGGGCCACGAGCAGCAGGGCGTAGTCCGTCCCCGCGCCGAAGACCAGCACGGTCAGGATGCCCGCGCTCTGGCCGTTCACGGTCAGGCCCGCGTGCTCCGCGAGGAAGTAGATGAGCGCCTGCGCGGTGAGCAGGGCGGCGATCACGGCGAGCAGCGGGATGACCAGCAGGGTCGGGCTGCGGTAGGTGATCAGCAGCATCACGATGACGACCGCCATCGCCGACAGCAGCAGGGTGGAGTCGATGCCCTCGAAGGCCTCGGCGAAGTCCGCGGACGTACCGCCCGGGCCCGTGATGTGCACGGCGAGGCCGCCGCCGCCCTCCCCGGTCACCGCCTGGATGTCGTCGACCGCGGGCGAGATCTGCTCCCAGCCCTTCTCGTCCATCGTGATCGGCACGTACACCTGGGCCGCCCGCGGATCGGTCTCCCGATCGTAGGCGGGCCCCCGGGTCTCGTCGCCGCGGATCCCGTGCGCGGTGAGCCGCTTCAGCTCCCGCACGTCCTCCGCGATCGCGGCCCGGTCCTCCGCCGTGAGTCCGCTGTCCCGGGCGTAGATGACGATGGCGGGGATCTGCTCCGGCCTGAAGTCCTCGGACATCTGCAGGACTTGGGTGGACTCGGCGGAGCCGGGCAGCCAGGAGGCGGCGTCATTGTCCTGGGCGTCGGTGAGCTTCTGGGCGAACGGCGCCGTAAGGAAGAGCACGATGAGCCACAGCACCAGGACGACCCACTTGGCCCGCCGCCCGCAGACGCGATGCGCAATCCCGCGCTTTCCGGTCATCGCCACCCCCGGGGCCGAGAGGATGCCGTGCACCGGAGCCCCCGGTAAGGGGCGCCACGACGATCCCCCGCGGGGCGTGGCAGAGTTGGGTCATGGCCGTGCAGATCAACCCCAGCATCCTGTCCGCCGATTTCGCCCGCCTCGCGGACGAGGCGAAGGCGGTCGAAGGAGCCGACTGGCTCCACGTCGACGTCATGGACAACCATTTCGTCCCGAACCTCACGCTCGGCGTGCCGGTCGTAGAGTCGCTGGCCCGTGCGACGGACACTCCGCTGGACTGCCATCTGATGATCGAGGCCCCCGATCGATGGGCGCCCCAGTACGTAGAAGCGGGGGCCGGTTCGGTCACCTTCCACGTCGAGGCGGCCGCCGCTCCGGTGCGTCTGGCCCGCGAGATCCGGGCCAAGGGTGCGCGAGCCTCCATGGCGCTGAAGCCCGCGACGCCCATCGAGCCGTACGAGGACCTGCTCCCCGAGCTCGACATGTTGCTGATCATGACGGTCGAACCCGGTTTCGGGGGACAGGCGTTCCTCGACATCATGCTCCCCAAGATTCGCCGCACCCGCGAGTTGATCAGCAAGCACGGACTTGAGCTGTGGCTTCAGGTGGACGGCGGGGTCTCGGCCACGACGATCGAGCGGTGCGCGGAGGCGGGCGCGGACGTCTTCGTGGCCGGCTCCGCGGTGTACGGGGCGGCGGATCCCGCCGAGGCGGTCCGCGCGCTGCGGGCACAGGCGGAAGGAGTGACCAAGTCCGCGGCCTGGGCATGCGACCACTGAACCAAGGGAACGTGAACGGCGCCCATCAGGGCGGACCCGGTGCGCCGGATCTGCAAGGATGAACGGCGAATCCAGAGTGTGAACAGTAGTGAGGAGATCGCCGTGTCGGGTATGTCGGCGGGCCGGTCAGCCATGCGGATGGGACCCGCTGAGCTGGTGCAGGCGGCGGCCATGGCCCGCCGCTTCTACCTCGAGGGGAAGTCCAAGATCCAGATCGCCGAGGAGTTCGGCGTCAGCCGCTTCAAGGTGGCCCGGGTCCTGGAGACCGCCCTCGAAAGGGATCTCGTGCGTATCGAGATCCGCGTCCCCGCCGAGCTGGACGCCGAGCGCTCGGACGCGCTGCGGGCCCGCTACGGCCTCAGGCACGCCGTCGTGGTCGAGTCGCCGGCGGAGGCCCAGGACTCTCCCGACCCGGAGAACCTGGGAGAAGTGGCGGCCGATCTGCTCGGCGAACTGGTGAACGAAGGTGATGTCCTGGGCCTGGCCTGGGGCCGCTCCACCATCCACATGGCGGCCGCGCTCGACCGGCTGCCGCCGTGCACCGTGGTGCAGCTGACCGGCGTGTACGACGCCGGGACCGCCGAGCGCGGCTCGGTGGAGGCGGTGCGCCGGGCGGCCCAGGTCTCGGGCGGCGACGCGCACCCGATCTACGCGCCGATGCTGCTGCCGGACGCGGCCACCGCGGCGGCGCTGCGCAACCAGACCGGGATCGCCCGGGCCTTCGAGTACTTCGACAAGGTCACGGTCGCCTGTGTCTCCATCGGTTCCTGGGAGCCGGGCATCTCCACGGTGCACGACATGCTCAGCGACCAGGAGCGGGCGCACTACGCCTCGCTCGGAGTCGCCGCCGAGATGTCGGCGCACCTCTTCGACGCCGATGGCCGCCGGGTCGGGCGGGACCTGGGCGAGCGGTGCATCACCGTCAAGGCCGACCAGCTCCGCCGTATCCCCGAGGTGGTCGCCATAGCGGGCGGGTCGCGCAAGGCGTCCGCGATCGACGCCGTGCTGCGGTCGGGGCTCGTCACCAGCCTGGTGACCGACACCTCGGCGGCGGACGTGCTGATGACGGCCGGGCCGACGCCCAAGCCCGCGCTCAACAGGTCTGATCCGGACGGAATCTGACGGAAGGTCAGGAGGGGATGGCCGTGGCCGCGGCGACGGAATGCCGCCGCGGTCCGTCCCCGCCGTGGCCGATGATCACCACGACTCGTTCCGGACGGTACTGAGATGGCGGAAGTGCTGGCCACGCTGGACCTCACCGGGGTCACCGACAAGGCGGGCCTGATGGACCGGTGCCTGCGGGACCTGGGTCTGCCGGACTACTTCGGCCGCAACTGGGACGCGCTGGCCGACGTCCTGTCCGATCCCGGCCTGTGGCCCGAGGGCCCGGCCATGGTCCTCGTACGGAACTGGGAGCCGTACGCCGAGGCGCGCCCCGAGGAGTGGGCGACCGCCCGTGAGGTTTTCTCGACCGGCTCGGCCGTCACCGTGGCGCTCGTCCTTGGAGGATCCTCCTAAGCGCCTCTGACCAGCCTGGATGAACAGACCGTGTATGGCGTACCGGTCGTCATGGGAGAATGAAGTACGTGCTCTTTCCCCCTGGCTGACCTGTCCGGGGGCCACCTCTGATCGACTGGGATGTGCAGCACGTGCGTTTCCTCAATGACATCCAGCCCCCGTACGACCTGACGTACGACGACGTCTTCATGGTGCCGAGCCGCTCCGCGGTCGGTTCCCGGCAGGCGGTGGACCTCAGCGCCCCCGACGGCACGGGCACCACGATTCCGCTCGTCGTCGCCAACATGACCGCCATCGCCGGCCGCCGCATGGCGGAGACGATGGCCCGGCGCGGCGGTCTGGTGGTCATCCCGCAGGACATCCCGATCGACGTCGTCACCGAGGTCGTCACCTGGGTCAAGAGCCGTCACCTGGTCCTCGACACCCCCATCGTGCTGGCCCCGCACCAGACGGTCGCCGACGCCCTCTCCCTGCTGCCCAAGCGCGCGCACAACGCCGGGGTCGTCGTCGACGACGACTTCAGGCCGGTCGGCGTGGTCACCGACGCCGACCTGAGCGGCGTGGACCGCTTCACCCAGCTCGAGGTCGTCATGTCCCGCGACCTGCTGCTGCTCGACGCCGACATCGACCCGCGCGAGGCCTTCAACACCCTCGACCACCACAACCGCCGCTACGCCCCCGCCGTCGACGCGGAGGGCAAGCTGGCGGGCATCCTGACGCGCAAGGGCGCCCTGCGGGCCACCCTCTACACCCCGGCCGTGGACGCCGACGGCAAGCTGCGCATCGCCGCCGCCGTGGGCATCAACGGCGATGTGGCGGGCAAGGCCAAGCAGCTGCTCGACGCGGGCGTGGACACGCTCGTCATCGACACCGCGCACGGCCACCAGGAGTCGATGATCAGCGCGGTCAAGCTGGTGCGCGCACTCGACCCGCAGGTGCCGATCGTGGCCGGCAACATCGTCGCCGCCGAGGGCGTCCGCGATCTCATCGAGGCCGGTGCCGACATCATCAAGGTCGGCGTCGGACCCGGTGCCATGTGCACCACCCGCATGATGACGGGCGTCGGCCGGCCGCAGTTCTCCGCGGTGCTGGAGTGCGCCGCCGAGGCGAAGAAGTACGGCAAGCACGTGTGGGCCGACGGCGGCGTCCGGCACCCGCGCGACGTGGCGATGGCCCTCGCGGCCGGTGCGTCCAACGTCATGGTCGGCTCCTGGTTCGCGGGCACCTACGAGTCCCCGGGCGACCTCCAGCACGACGCCCAGGGACGCGCCTACAAGGAGTCCTTCGGCATGGCCTCCGCGCGCGCGGTGCGCAACCGTACGTCGGAGGAGTCGGCCTACGACCGGGCCCGCAAGGCGCTGTTCGAGGAGGGCATCTCCACCTCGCGGATGTTCCTCGACCCGGCCCGTCCGGGCGTGGAGGACCTGATCGACTCGATCATCGCGGGCGTCCGCTCCTCCTGCACCTACGCCGGTGCCGGCTCCCTGGAGGAGTTCGCCGAGAAGGCCGTCGTCGGCGTCCAGAGCGCCGCCGGCTACGCCGAGGGCAAGCCGCTGCACGCCAGCTGGAGCTGACTGCCCCTGCCTCACGTACGGCCCCCGTCGTTCCCCGCCCGGGAACAGCGGGGGCCGTTCTGCGTGCCCCCCGAAAACTCCCGTCAAAAGGCCCCGGCGAAGGTCATCGCGCAACGGTCGAAAGCCGCCGTGCAACGAACACCCACCCAGGCCGGAAGTACGCAATGATCATGCGGGTATGCGCAAGGTTGCTGCATTTCATCAGCAACGCCCCACCTCATAGGCTGTCGCCTCGTACGTGGCGTGGCGGGGACCCCGCTCGGTGGGTCCCTGCTTCGAAGGGGTACCGCCTGTCCCTGCCGCCCTGACCGGCAGCGATGAAGGAGCCAGCGCGTGCTCGACCAAGGCGCACCCCCGCACGACCCAAGCCAGACCGCCCCCGCGTCCCCGGGGCTCGGCGCGCGCCTGATGCGACGCAAGCCCGTGGAAGCCCTGGTCGAGGAGGGTGGCCAGGGCGAGGGAGGCTCGCTGCGGCGCTCCCTGGGCCTGTGGCAGCTCACCATGATCAGCATCGGTGCCACCCTCGGCACCGGCATCTTCGTCGTCCTCGGCGACGCCGTCCCCGAGGCCGGTCCCGCCGTCACCCTGGCCTTCGTCATAGCGGGTCTCACGGCACTGTTCTCGGCCCTGTCCTACGCGGAGCTCGCGGGCAGCATCCCGGTCGCCGGATCCTCGTACTCGTATGCGTACGCAACGATGGGCGAACTCGTCGCCTGGGTCTGCGGCTGGTGTCTGGTGCTGGAGTACGGCGTCTCCGTGGCCGCCGTCGCGGTCGGCTGGGGCGAGTACCTCAACGAGCTCCTCGACGGCACGATCGGCGTCACCATCCCCTCCGCGCTCTCCTCGGCGCCCGGCGAGGGCGGCATCATCAACCTGCCCGGGCTGCTCGTCGTCGTGCTGGCGATGGTCTTCCTGCTCGGTGGCGTCCGGGAGTCGGCCCGCGCCAACACGATCATGGTCGCGGTGAAGATCGCCGCACTGGTGCTGTTCTGCGCGGTCGGCTTCATCGGCTTCAAGTCCGGCAACTACGAGGACTTCATGCCGCTCGGCATGGCGGGCGTCAGCGCCGCCGGTGCCACCCTGTTCTTCTCCTACATCGGCTTCGACGCCGCCTCCACCGCCGGTGAGGAGGCCAAGAACCCCAAGAAGGACCTGCCGCGCGCGATCATGCTCTCGCTGATCATCGTCACCGCGCTGTACGTCCTGGTCGCCGCCGTCGCCGTCGGCGCCTGGAACTGGACCAAGTTCGAGGGCTCCGAGGCCTCCCTCGCGGCGATCATGAACGACGTCAGCGGCCAGTCCTACTGGGGCACCCTGCTCGCGCTCGGCGCGGTCATCTCCATCGCGTCGGTGGTCCTCACCGTGCTGTACGGCCAGACCCGCATCCTCTTCGCGATGTCCCGCGACGGCCTGGTGCCCAAGGCGCTCGGCAAGGTGGACCGCAAGACCGGCACCCCTCGTCTGAACACGGTCCTTGTCTCGCTGTTCTGCGGTGTCCTCGCCGCGCTGATCCCGCTCGGCAAGCTCGTCGACGCCACCAGCATCGGCACGCTGTTCGCCTTCGCGCTGGTCAACATCGCGGTGATCGTGCTGCGCTACCGGCGCCCGGAGCTGGAGCGGACCTTCAAGGTGCCGTTCGGTCCGGTGTTCCCCGTCCTGGGCTTCGCGTTCTGCGCGTACAACATGTTCAGCCTCGACACCGTGACCTGGGTGGTCTTCGGGTGCTGGATGGCGGCCGGTCTCGTGTTCTACTTCCTGTACGGCTACCGCCGGTCCCGTCTTGCCGTGTCAGAAGTGAAGTGAACCACCCGCAGTGCTGAACGATCTCGACGAACGCATCGTGCACGCCCTCGCCGAGGACGCCCGCCGCTCCTACGCGGACATCGGGCAGCTCGTCGGCTTGTCCGCGCCCGCCGTGAAGCGGCGCGTGGACCGGCTGCGCGCCACCGGAGCCATCACCGGATTCACGGTGCGGGTGGACCCGTCGGCGCTCGGCTGGGAGACCGAGGGGTTCGTCGAGATCTACTGCCGGCACAACACCTCGCCGGACACCATCCGGCGAGGGCTCGAGCGCTATCAGGAGGTCGTGGCCGCGTCCACCGTCACGGGTGACGCGGACGCGGTCGTGCAGGTCTTCGCCTCCGACATGCGCCACTTCGAGCGGGTGCTGGAGCGGATCGCCGGGGAGCCGTTCGTGGAGCGGACCAAGTCGGTGCTGGTGCTGTCACCACTGCTGAGGCGCTTCTCCTCGGGCTCGCCCACCTAGCCGGGGCGCCCTTCCGCGGCCTGTGGTGCGGCGGTGGCGTCCCTCCCGGAAATCTCCGTGCACGGGAGGACCGGACCGGCCTACTATCGAGCCATGACCTGGCGACATTGATCCATAACCCGTCGTGCCTCCCGAGGGCCGCCTCGGACGCCGTACCCCGCGTCCGATCCGCCCCTCAGGGAAGGCCTCATGACACTCTCACCCGCGCGCGTGCCCGCCACCGGCAGCCTTCGCCGGCTCACTCGCACGCTGTACGGTTACGCGTTCCTCGACGATCTCGTCCTGCTCTACCCGCTGTACGCCCTGCTCTTCGCCGACAGCGGGCTGTCGCTGTGGCAGATCTCCTCGCTGTTCGCCCTGTGGTCGCTCACCGGCGTCGTCCTGGAGGTGCCCTCCGGCGCCTGGGCCGACGCCGTCTCCCGCCGGGCGCTGCTGTGGCTGGGCCCGCTGCTCAGCGCGGCCGGCTTCGCCCTGTGGGTGCTCGTCCCCTCGTACTGGGCCTTCGCGGCCGGCTTCGTCCTGTGGGGCATCAGCGGAGCGCTGGGCTCCGGTGCGCTGGAGGCCCTGGTCTACGACGAACTGGACCGGCTCGGCGCCGCCGACCGCTACGCGCGCGTCATGGGCCGGGCCCGGGCGGCGGGGCTGCTGGGCGTCATGGCCGCCATGGCGGCGGCCGGTCCGGTGTTCGCGCTCGGCGGCTACCAGGCCGTGGGCGCGGCCAGCGTCGCCGTCTGTCTGCTGGCCGCGCTGACGGCGAGCCGGTTCCCGGAGGACCCGGCCCGGTCCAGCGACGGCGAGGGCTGGGCGGCGACCCTGCGCACCGGCCTCACCACCGCCCGCCGGGACCGCTCGCTGCGCGGCGCGCTGCTGCTCGTCCCGGCCGTGGCCTGCGTGTGGAGTGCCCTGGACGAGTACTCACCGCTGCTGGTCCGCGAGACCGGCGTGCCCGACGGGTTCGTGCCCTACGCCCTGCTGCTGATCTGGGCCGCGGTCACCGCCGTCAGCCTGCTGGCGGGCCCCGCCGAACGGCTCGGCACGACCGGCTTCACCTGGTTGATCGCGGCCTCCGCCCTGGCCCTGGCGCTCGGCGCGCTCACCCGCACCCCGGCCGGCCTCGCGCTGATCGCCGTGGCCTTCGCGGGCTTCCAGCTGGCGACCGTCCTCGCCGACGCCCGCCTCCAGCACCGCATCGAGGAGGGCGGCCGAGCCACCCTCACGTCCGTCGCGGGCCTGGGCACGGAACTGCTGACGGTCCTGGTGTACGGCGCCTACGCGGCGGCCGGTGACCACGCCTCCCACGGCACGGTGTTCGCCCTGTTCGCGCTGCCGTACCTGGTGGGGGCGCTGATCCGAGGGGCGGCCGCCAAGGCCCGGCGCTGACCGGAGGCCGCGCAACGAATCGCCGCGCCCGGCCCGGAGCACGCAACGTTCCGCTCACGAGCGCGCAACGGCTCCTGCTTGTCCGGCCGAGCGCGGCGACCGTACCGTCTAGGGGACCCCTTGAACCCCCTTCCGCCCGGTGAGGATCACGCATGCGCACCGCCCTGCTCCAGAGCTCCGGCCGTCCCGGCTCGGTCGTCGAGAACCTCAAGGTGCTCGACGAGGCCGCGGGCCGTGCCGCCGCGGCGGGCGCCGGGCTGCTCATCGCGCCGGAGATGTTCCTGACCGGGTACGCGATCGGCGAGGACATCGCGCGGCTCGCCGAGCCCGCCGACGGGGACAGCGCGGACGCCGTCGCGGAGATCGCCTCGCGGCACGGTCTCGCCCTCGCCTACGGCTACCCCGAGCGGGACGGCGAGACCGTGTACAACTCCGCGCAGCTGATCTCCGCCGACGGCACCCGGCAGGCCAACTACCGCAAGACCCACCTCTTCGGCTGCTTCGAGCGCGACCACTTCACGCCGGGGGAGCGGCAGGTGGTGCAGGCGGAGCTCAACGGCCTGCGCGTCGGCATCCTGATCTGCTACGACGTCGAGTTCCCGGAGAACGTGCGCGCCCACGCCCTGGCCGGCACCGACCTGCTGTTGGTGCCCACGGCGCAGATGCACCCCTTCCAGTTCGTCGCCGAGTCGATGATCCCGGTGCGCGCCTTCGAGAACCAGATGTACGTCGCCTACGTCAACCGGGCCGGGCAGGAAGGGGAGTTCGAGTTCATCGGCCTCTCCGCCCTGGCCGGTCCCGACGGCGTCGCCCGCGCCCGCGCCGGACGCGGTGAGGAGCTGGTGTTCGCCGACACCGACCCCGCGTTCCTCGCCGCCGCCCGCGAGGCCAACCCGTACCTGAAGGACCGCCGCCCCGGCCTCTACGGGTCCCTCGTCTGAACCTCCCCCTCCCAGCTTTCTCAGCTTTCGCAAGGAGTCCGTACCCCATGACGTCCACGGTGCCCACCGCCGTCCAGCACGCCGACGAGCAGCAGCCGCCGATCACCATGTTCGGGCCGGACTTCCCGTACGCGTACGACGACTTCCTCGCCCACCCCGCGGGCCTCGGCCAGATACCCGCGACCGAGCACGGCACCGAGGTCGCGGTGATCGGCGGCGGTCTGTCCGGCATCGTGGCCGCCTACGAGCTGATGAAGATGGGTCTGAAGCCCGTCGTCTACGAGGCCGACCAGATCGGTGGCCGGCTGCGCACCGTCGGCTTCGACGGCCCGGGCACGGAAGGCCTCACGGCCGAGATGGGCGCGATGCGCTTCCCGCCCTCCTCCACCGCCCTCCAGCACTACATCGACCTGGTGGGCCTGGAGACCCGGCCCTTCCCCAACCCCCTGGCCGAGTCCACCCCTTCGACGGTGGTCGACCTCAAGGGCGAGTCGCACTACGCCGAGACCGTCGACGACCTGCCCCAGGTGTACCGGGACGTCGCCGCGGCCTGGAACAAGTGCCTCGAAGAGGGCGCCGACTTCTCCGACATGAACCGCGCGATGCGCGAGCGGGACGTCCCGCGCATCCGCGAGATCTGGGCGCAGCTCGTCGAGAAGCTCGACAACCAGACCTTCTACGGCTTCCTCTGCGAGTCGGAGGCCTTCAAGTCCTTCCGGCACCGCGAGATCTTCGGCCAGGTCGGCTTCGGCACCGGCGGCTGGGACACCGACTTCCCCAACTCCATCCTGGAGATCCTGCGCGTCGTCTACACCGAGGCCGACGACCACCACCGCGGCATCGTCGGCGGCTCCCAGCAGCTGCCCCTGCGCCTGTGGGAGCGCGAGCCGGAGAAGATCGTGCACTGGCCCTACGGCACCTCGCTGGCGAGCCTGCACGACAACGGCGCGCCCCGCCCGGCGGTGACCCGCCTCAACCGCACCGCGGGCAACCGGATCACGGTGACCGACGCCAACGGCGACATCCGCACCTACCAGGCCGCGATCTTCACCGCGCAGTCCTGGATGCTGCTCTCCAAGATCGCCTGCGACGACTCGCTCTTCCCGATCGACCACTGGACCGCCATCGAGCGCACCCACTACATGGAGAGCTCCAAGCTGTTCGTGCCTGTGGACCGGCCGTTCTGGCTGGACAAGGACGAGGAGACGGGCCGGGACGTCATGTCGATGACGCTCACCGACCGGATGACGCGCGGGACGTACCTGCTCGACGACGGCCCGGACAAGCCGGCCGTCATCTGCCTCTCCTACACCTGGTGCGACGACAGCCTGAAGTGGCTGCCGCTGTCCGCGAACGAGCGGATGGAGGTCATGCTGAAGTCGCTCGGCGAGATCTACCCCAAGGTCGACATCCGCAAGCACATCATCGGCAACCCGGTGACCGTGTCCTGGGAGAACGAGCCCTACTTCATGGGCGCGTTCAAGGCCAACCTGCCCGGCCACTACCGCTACCAGCGGCGCCTGTTCACGCACTTCATGCAGGACCGGCTGCCCGAGGACAAGCGGGGCATCTTCCTCGCCGGTGACGACATCTCCTGGACGGCCGGCTGGGCCGAGGGAGCGATCCAGACCGCGCTGAACGCGGTGTGGGGCGTCATGCACCACTTCGGCGGCGAGACCGACGCCACCAACCCCGGGCCCGGCGACGTGTACGACGAGATCGCCCCGGTGGAGCTGCCGGAGGACTGACCTGCCGGAGGACTGACCGCCCGGGGTCAGTCCGGCAGGGGGGTGAGCAGCATGCGGCCCGCGAACCCCACCGCCGCGTCCAGCCGCTCGGTGAACTCCCCGGCCAGCTCGGGGAGTCGGCGCAGCGCCCACAGCGCCCGGGCCGCCGACCAGGTGGCGTCCCGGGCCCGCTCCAGGCTCCACGAGCCGAGCAGATGCGTGAGCGGATCAGCGATCTGGAGCAGGTCCGGGCCCGGCATCAGATCCTCGCGGATGCGCTCCTCCAGCGAGACGAGGAGATCGCCCACCCGATCGAACTCGTCCTCCAGATCGGTGGGTTCGCAGCCGAGGGTACGACAGGCGTCCACGACGGCGAGCGCAAGATCGTGGCCGATGTGCGCATTGATGCCCGCCAGCGCGAACTGCAGCGGTCGTACGCCGGGATGGCGGCGGAACTGGAACAGCGGCCGCCAGCAGGCGGGCGGGCGGCGCTCGTCGGCGACCGTGCCGACCGCCGCGAGATAGCGCTCCGCGAACCGCACGTCCAGCGTGATCGCGGCCCCCGGATCCGCGAAGTGGCCCGCGTCGATCCGCCGGTCCACCGCCTCGGTCACCGCCAGGTAGACACGGTTGAAGACGGCCACGCCGTCCCGGGCGGGCAGGGCCGCGTCCAGGGCGCGCATCCGCGAGACGACCGCGTCTACGGGGGTGGTGAGTTGTTCGCATTGCGCCATGGGGGCAGAGTCGCAGCTTTAGGGTGACGGGAGGGTCGGCGGGCCGATCCTTCCCCAGAACGGGGGAACGCGCCCGCCACGGGGGGAGTGAGCAGTGGCAGGGCAACGTGCCCGGCGTCAGGCCGCGCGCAGGTCGGTGCGGCGACGGTCCGCACGGCGGGGCGCCATGGTCGTGGCGGCCTCCGTCGTGGTCGCCATCGCTACCGCGGCCGGGATGATCTCGGCGCTGGAGGAGGAGGGCGGCTCCGACGAGGCCCGCCCCGAGGTGACGCACTCGCCGCGCCTGCAGTCGCTGCCCGTGCGGCCGCCGGTGTCCGCGTCGCCCAGCGCGTCGCCCTCCGCCACACCCTCGCCGACGGAGAAGGCGAAGAAGAAGCGGGCGGCGAGCCCCACGCCCTCGCCCACGAGGACCGAGCCCGAGCGGCGCACGGCCGCCGTGTCCACCCGGCTGTACCGGCACCCCGAGTCCCAAGTGCTGGACTGGGTACGGGAGAACACCGGCGATCCGCGGCACGGCGTCATACAGTCCCGGATCGCCGCCCAGCCGGCCGCGGTGTGGTTCGCCGACTTCACCCCGGACACCATCACCGCCCGGGTCCGCGCGGTCACCTCCGGCGGCGCCGCCCTCGGCCGGGTGCCGGTCGTGGTGGCGTACGCGATACCGGACCGCGACTGCGGAGGGGCCAGCCAGGGCGGGGCGCCCGACCTCGACGCCTACGACGACTGGATCGACCGCTTCGCCGCGGGCCTCGGCTCCGGCGATGTCATCGTCGTCCTGGAACCCGACTCCGTCGCCCAGGCCGAATGCCTCTCGGGCGGCCAGCGAGCCGACCGCTTCGCCTCGCTGGCCCGTGCGGGGCGCGTCCTGAAGGAGGCCAACCCGAGAGCACGCGTCTACTACGACGCCGGCCACTCCGGCTGGCACGCCCCCGCCAAGCAGGCGGGCTGGCTGAAGCAGGCCGGAGCCGCCTCACCCGCCTCCTCCGACGGCATCTTCAGCAACGTCTCCAACTTCCACACCACGGCCGACGAGAGCGCCTACGACCGACAGGTCCTCGACGCCCTAGGCGGCCCCGCCTCGCTCGGCGCCGTGATCGACACCAGCCGCAACGGCAACGGTGCCCCGGCCGACGGCGAGTGGTGCGACCCGGCGGGACGGAGGATCGGCCGGGCGCCCACCCTGAGCACGGGAGAGGCACGGATCGACGCCTACCTGTGGGTCAAGCTGCCGGGGGAGTCCGACGGCTGCAAGGGGACGCCGGGGACGTTCAGCGCCTCGTACGCCTACGACTTGGCCTCGTCGTAGGAGGACGTGCCCTCGTCCAGCTCTTCAGGTGGGCCGGGCGAACGAGCGAGGAGGCGGTCGATCCACCGCAGGGCCAGTGCGAGCACCGCGCCGATCGTCAGCACCACGGCGACGTTCCGCAACGCCACCGGGTAACCGAGGGCACCGACGTCGAGGAACGGGTACGGGTACCAGCCCGTCGTCGCGCCGCGCACCAGGGTGTATCCGATCCACCCCAGCGGCCAGGCGAACGACCACGCGAGTGTGCGCCGGTCCGTCTGCCCCCGTGGGCCGAACACCAGCCAGCCCAGGAACGTGGCCGGTGGTGCCACGTAATGGAATGCGATCGTGCACCACAGCGCGGCACCCGACAGGTGCACCTTGGACGCCAGCACGGTCACGAACACGAGCCCTGTGATCAGGATGGCGAGCAGTGAGGTCAGTCGCAGCGCCCGCCATACCCGCCCGTCCCGGTCCGGACCGAGTGCGAGTCCCACGCAGGCCATCGCGACCAGCACATTCGAGTCCACCGTGAAGAAGGAGAAGACCCGCACCAGACGCGAGGCGACACTGGACTGTGGGTCGACCCGGCCCGAGTTGGCGTCCGCTCCCCCCAGGACCAGGAGAACGATCTGAGTCACCAGCGCCGCAATGATCACCGCGGCCAGAGCGCCATGCCAGACCCGCGACGCCGTCAGATACCCAGAACTGGTCGCGCAGCCCGCGCGGTATGAAGCCCCACAGTGACCGTCTGCTCCGGTTTGCCCCTTTGGTTCCACCAGGCAAGTACACCACTATCCCCGCCTGTGCCCCGATGGCAGCGCCATGGCCGGGGTGGTGAACGCAGCCGGTGCGCGCCCCCTTCGTGCGCTCGCGCTATCCGGCTCGACCCTGACTCATCCACTAGCGGCACCCGACACCCGGCGCCCTCGGATGAGAGTGCGCCGCGGTCGATTCCGGTTCTGCACCACGCAAAGGGAACTCCGCATGTTCACTCGTCTTCGCGCTCTCCTCGGTGTGCTGGCGGCGGCTCTGCTGCTCGGCCTCACCGTGGGTGCGGCTCCCGTCCAGGCCGATCCCGCCAACACCGCGACGGTGCAGGATCCGACCGGCACCTTCGGACTCAGCGTCACACCCGCCAGCGCCTCGGTGGGTGACACGGTGTACGTGACCCTCGACTACACGAACAAGGGGTCCGCCACGGTCCAGACGAACTTCGGCTACACCGGCTCCCCTGTGGGTTCCTACGCGATCGGGGCCCCCACCGGTGACACCGCGGTCTGCGGCGGCCCTCTGATCGTCGAGGGCGGCTGCACCTACCTGCTGGTTCCGGGCGGCGACTCCCGGCGCGCCACCTGGCCCGGCCAGTCGTTCTACTTCCTCCCGCCGCTGGTGCTCTGCGTCCACTGACGCGCAGCCAGTTGCTTTCAGGGCCGGGGGTCGGGCACGGCCGCGTCCGGGTGGCTGATCCGGGTGGACTTGCGCTCCGCGGTGCGCAGGACGCCCGCGAAGCCGACGAGGCCGGTCGACAACAGCGTCACCAGGGCGAACGACACCACCAGACTGGTCAGCTGGGCCAGCCCCCCGATCGCGCTGGGCGCGACCAGACCGGAGGTGTACGTGATGGTCGCGACGCCCGCGATGGCCTGACTGGGGTTGGGGCCGCTGCGGCCGGCCGCCGCGAAGCACAGCGGCACGACCACCGCGATGCCGAGCCCCATCAGCGCGAACCCGGTCATCGCCATGGCGGGATGGTCCGCCAGGACGATCAGCAGACCGCCGAAGGTGGCGAGGACACCGCCGGAGCGGACGGTGCGCACGGCGCCGTACCGGTCCACCACCTTGTCGCCCGCGATCCGGGCGATGGCCATGGTGAGCGTGAACCCCGTGGTGCACGCGGCGGCGAGCCCGGCCGAACTGCCCAGCTCGTCGCGGAGGTAGACGGCCGACCAGTCCAGGCTCGCCCCTTCCGCGAACACCGCGCAGAACCCGACCGCGCCGATGAGCAGCGCCGAGCGCGGCGGCAGCGCGAACCGGGGCGGCGGTTCCTCGTCCTGGGCGGGCTGGAGGTCGAGCACCCAGGTGCACGCGACTATTCCGGAGACGGTCAGGACTGCCGCCGCCAGCGCGTGGTGCACCCGGGCGTCCGTGCCGAGGTGCGCGGCGAGCGTGCCGCCGAGCGAGCCGAGGACCGCGCCCGCGCTCCACATGCCGTGCAGCCCGGACATGATCGACCGGCCCAGGCGGTTCTCCACCTCGACGCCGAGCGCGTTCATCGCCACGTCGGCCATGCCCGCCGTGGCGCCGAAGACGAACAGGGCGAGGCAGAGGGTGAGCAGGTTCGGGGCGAGGGACGGCAGCACCAGGGCGAGCGTCCACAGCGCCATCAGCGCGCGCAGGGCGGCGCGGGCGCCGAAGCGGTGGGTGATGCTGCCGGCGAGCGGCATCGCCACCGAGGCACCCAGCGCGGGGAAGGCCAGGGCCAGCCCCAACTGGCCCGCGCTCACCGACGCGTGGTCCTGGATCCACGGCACCCGGGTCGCGAACGACCCGGCCACGGCTCCGTGCACGGTGAAGACCGCGGCCACGGCATAGCGCGCCCGCTTCACCTCGCGTCCGTCGTAGACCCCGTCACTCATGCTCAGGCCCCTCCCTGTGGCTGCCGATGCCGTAAACTATCAGGAAGCCTGCCTGATAGATAGGGGATTACATGGCCGCGCCCCGCACGGCCCCGCCGATCTGGAAGGATCCCGGCATGTCCGCATCCCCCAGCACCGCCCGGGCCATCAACGACCGGCTCGCCCTGCGCCTGCTCCAGCAGGAGGGCCCCCTGACGGCGGGGCGGCTGAAAGAGCTGACCGGACTGTCCCGGCCGAGCGTCGCCGACCTCGTCGACCGCCTCATCGCGGCCGGACTGATCGAGGTCGTGGGGGAGTCGGGGGAGCAGCGCCGCGGCCCCAACGCCAAGGTGTACGGCATCGTCGCCGCCCGGGCCCATCTCGCGGCCCTCGACGTGCGCACCGAGGGCGTCGCGGTGGCCGTGTCCGACCTGGTCGGCGTGGTGCTGGCGGAGGCGTCGGCGCCGATCGACGGCGGCGTCGGCACGGGCCCCGCGGTCGAGCAGGCGGTGGCCCTGGTGGAGCGGGCGGTGAAGGAGGCCGGCGTGGACCGGCCGCACACGGTGGGCATCGGCACCCCGGGCCTGATCGACCCGGCGACGGGTGAACTGCGCCGCACCACAGGGCTGCCGGAGTGGCACCGGCGTCTGGTGGCGGCGCTTCAGGAGCGGCTGCCCGAGGCGCGGGTCAGTGTCGAGAACGAGACGAACATGGCGGCGCTGGCCGAGCAACGGGACGGCGCCGCGGCGGACCGCGACACCTTCGTCCTGCTCTGGCTCGGCATGGGCGTCGGCGCCGCCGTGGTGCTGGACGGCGTGCTGCGCCGGGGCGCCTCGGGCGGTACGGGCGAGATCGGCTTCCTGCCGGTGCCGGGCACCACGGGCCTGCCGTCCGCGACGGACTGCGACGGCGGCTTCCACTCGCTGGCGGGGGCGGCCTCGATCGCGGAACTGGCGGCGCGGCACGGAGTGACGGCGCCGGAGAGAGCGGGCGAACCGCATGCGGCGACGCTGGTCCGCACGGCGGTCCAGGCCGCGGACCCGGCTGCGCACGCAGGCTTCCTGGACATCCTCGCCGACCGCCTGGCCCTCGGCGCCGCGGCGGTCATCTCGGTCCTGGACCCCGGCTGCGTGGTCCTGGGGGGCGAGATCGGCCGGGCGGGCGGGGCGGAGCTGGCCGCCCGGGTCCAGGACCGCCTGGTGCGCATGTCGCCGCTGCCCACGGAGGTGCGGGCGAGCACCCTGGGCGGGGCGGCGGTGCTGAGGGGCGCGCTGCTGACGGCACGGGACCGGGCCCAGGAGGAGCTGTTCGCTCCACCGGCCCGTTAAATCGACTCAGCGACTCAGCGACTCAGCGGCTCGCGCGCAGCGGCTCAACGGCTCAGATCCGCTCATCGGCTCGGAACCCCTCAGCGCCCGAAGCGCACCGCCAGATACTCCTCGAAGGTCCCCGTCCCCACCGCCCGCTCCGGTGCCAGATGCCCGCCCGCCTTGAAGGCCCGGTACGCCTTGCCCGCCAGGGGGACGTTCACCACCCGGCGCTTTCGGCCCGTGGCCTTCAGATAGGCGCGGGCCAGGGAGTCGAACGGCCGTACCTCCGGGCCCGCCATGTCCGGGACCCGGCCCGCGGGAGCGGCCAGTGCCAGTTCCACCAGACGGTCCGCGACCTCGGCCACGTCGACCGGCTGGTCCCGCACCCCGGCCGGCACCAGCATCACCGGAGGCTTGGCCAGGATCTCGAACACCCGCGTCAGCAAGTCGTGGAACTGGGTGGCCCGCAGGATCGTCCAGCCGAGGCCCGACTCCTCGATCAGCTTCTCCACCGCGAGCTTGCTCCGGTAGTAGCCGAACGGCACCCGGTCGACCCCGACGATCGAGATGTAGGCGAGGTGTCCCACCCCGGCCCTGCGCGCCGCCGCGATCAGCTGCGCCGCCGCCTTGTCGTCCCCACCGCCCGGCGTGCTCGCGCAGTGCACGATCGCGTCCACGCCCGACACGGCCGCGTCGAGCACGGGCCCGCCCTTGCGCAGGTCCACGGCGTACGGCTGAGCGTGCCTGCTGAGCACCCGCACCTCGTGCCCGTCCGCGAGCAGTCGCTCCGCGACGAGCCGGCCGAGGGTTCCGGTACCGCCGGTCACCAGGATCGTTGTCATGTCCGGCATCCTGCCAGAGCAGGAGGTTGAAGGCCCGGCGGCGGGCAAGGGCCGTCGTCACCGCCGCCGGGCCGGTCCGAGCGCGGGGCTCAGCAGGCGCCGAGGTCCTGCCACACACCCCATTCACCGGTGGTTCCGGGCTCCTCGCCCTTCGTCCACCACTTCGCCTTCCACGAGTGCCCCTTGTGCGCGACCTGACTACCGCCGCCGTACTCCGTGGCGGAGTTCCAGCCGGGCGCGGTGCAGGCACCGGGCGTCGGGGTCGGCGTGGGAGTCGGGTTCGTCGGGTCCGGGGCGGGCCCGGTGCCCGATCCCGGTTCCACCAGCGTGGTGCCGCGGGCCAGGTCGCCGGCGAGGGCGTACGTCGTCCCGTTGATGTTCACCGTCCAGTTCCACGGCGTGGACACCGGCAGGTAGTAGTTGAACGACAGCTCCACCGACGCGCCCGGCGCCACCGACTGCCAGCTCGGCAGCTTCAGCGAGACCCGGTGGAAGTCGCCCTTCAGCCCGCCCACGTTGGAGCCGGTGTGGTCGCTGCTGATCACCTTCGTGCCGAAGCCCGACTGGTCGGAGGCGTTGGCCGGAGCGGCGGTCGCGTAGTCGAACTGGAACTCCGTACCGCCCGGCAGCGTCGACTTGGTGCGGTTGGTGATCTTCAGCTTGGGCGTGATCGGGTAGTTGGAGTCACCGAGCTTGAACTCCCCGAACTCCACGCCGATGTCGACGGCCTTCGTGGGCAGCGCCTTGTTCGAGACCCGCGCGCCGTACGGGGAAGCGGACTTGAACTTCTCGTACATCGCGGTCGTCAGCGTCGACCCCGGCTCGTACTGGCCCTTCGCCGCGTTCCAGCGGTAGTCCCCGGCCAGCTCCCACACCATCGTGCCGCCGATGCCGTTGCGGACGACGTAGTCGGCCTTGGCGTTCACCGACTGCTCGTCCTCGGTGGACAGGAACACCTTCTTCTCGGCGTTCCACAGCCACGGCGCGACCAGCGTGGAGTCGTACTTGCGGGCGTACGTGCCGGTCAGCTTCGTGTCGGCGGGGAAGCCGTACTTGGTGACGTAGTCGCCGACGACGCCCTTCTCCAGGTTCTTGGCGTGCCACATCGGGTTCGAACCCGCGGGTGACTCCTTGCCGTTGGTGTCGAGGTCGTGCCAGAGGTTGTCGATCCCGGTGGCCCCGTCACCGCACTTGGTCAGCCCGGACCCGGCGGGGCAGTTCGTGGACGGAGCCCTGCCCCACAGTCCGTCGGTCCCGCCGGTGACGTTCTTGAACCCCCGGGTGTAGTAGGGGAGCCCGATGTTGATGCGTCCGGCCGGCATCGAACCGCGGAAGTAGTGGTACGCCCAGTCGGTGTTCAGATAGCCGATTCCGCCGTACTGGGAGGCCGAGTACACGCCCGCCGCGGCCAGTTCGCCGTCCTTGCCGTCGTCGAAGAGCGAGGCGTTCGGGCCGACGTACTCGTTCCAGGCGCCGTGCAGGTCGTACGACATGATGTTGACGTAGTCCAGGTACTTCTGGACCTGGAAGGTCTCCATGCCGCGCAGCAGGTAGCCGGAGGAGGGGGCCGCGACCGAGAGCAGATAGTGCTTGCCGTCCGCCGCGCCCGCCCGGTCGAGCTTCTCGCGCAGGGTCTTCATCAGGACCGCGTAGCCCTTGACCAGACCGGCCCTGCGGGCGTTGGCGAGGGACCAGTCGAGCGGGTTGCCCGCGTCCTTCATGGTCGTCGGGTACTCGTAGTCGATGTCGACGCCGTTGAAGCCGTACTTCCTGATGAAGTCGACGGCGGACGTCGCGAAGGTGTCGATGCCCGCCTGGTTGACCGAGCCGTCGGCGTTGGTGGCCATCGAGTAGAAGCCGCCCGAGTTCACCCGCGTGCCGTCGGCCGCGAAGTAGCCGCCGGTCTCGGCCCAGCCGCCCACCGAGATCAGCGTCTTGACGTTCGGGTGCTGCTTCTTGAACTTGTTCAGCAGGTTGAAGTGGCCCTTGTAGGAGAAACCGGGGTCCATCTCCGCCCCGCTCACCCCCGGCCAGGTCATCCCGGTCGCCGGGTTGGTCGCGCCGTCCGCGCCGACCGAGAGCTTGTTGGCGCCGTCGACGTGCGCGAACGCGTAGTTGAGGTGGGTGACCTTGTCCCACGGGATGTCCGGGGCGAGGTAGGCGGGGGTGCCGTCCTTGCCGGTGCGCCAGCCGGTGAAGTAGCCGATCACCCGGCGCTGGTGGTCGGCGCCCATCTTCTCCCGGCCCTCGGCGTCGTAGACCGAGCAGTAGGGGACGTCGACGCCGGGCGTCTTGTAGAGGCCGTCGGGGCGGCAGGACTCCTGGTCGGCGGCGTGCGAGGCGGTGGCCGGGAGCCCGGCGAGCACCAGGCCGGCGACCGTGGCCGCCGCGGCGAACAGGGCGGGTCTCGCTCGGTTGCGTGACAGCAAGTCGGTTCCTCTCCACGGAAGTTGCGCAGACCCTAGGGAGGACTAGACCAATGCGTCAATAGGTATGGACCAATTAGGGTCGAGGAGACGTCCGGCCGGGCCGCCTGTGAGCCACCCCACAACCGTCACCCGCATGGACGTCGTCGCGGCGTGGCAGACTGGCCCTGTACCAGTAGCAGCGCACTCCGGGGTCGGTGAAAGTCCGAACCGGCGGTTACAGTCCGCGACCCGGTCGCCTCCAGCGACCGGTTGACCAGGTGAAATTCCTGGACCGACGGTTAAAGTCCGGATGGGAGGCAGTGCGCGGCGGGCGGGCATTCGTGCGCGCCGCCGATCTGAGCTCGTCCTTTGCGGACGGGTTTTTTCCGGCGTCGCTCCCGGTGTCGTCGTCCGCGGTCTCTGTCGTTCCGCGACAGCCCCCGGAGTCCGTGCCCCGATGTGGCAGGAGGACCCGGGACGTGTTCACCGGAATCGTCGAAGAGCTGGGCGAGATCACCGCCGTCGAGAACCTCGGCGACGCCTGTCGCTTCCGGCTGCGCGGCCCCGTCGTCACCGACGGCGCCCAGCACGGGGACTCCATCGCGGTCAACGGCGTCTGCCTCACGGTCGTGGACCACGAGGGCGACGAGTTCACCGCCGACGTGATGGCCGAGACCCTGAACCGCTCCAGCCTGGGCGCCCTCGGCGTCGGCTCCCGCGTCAACCTGGAGCGCCCCACCGCGGTCGGCGCCCGGCTCGGCGGGCACATCGTGCAGGGCCATGTCGACGGCACCGGCGAAGTGCTGGAGCGCAAGCCGTCCGAGCACTGGGAGATCATCAAGATCTCGCTCCCCGGTGACCTCGCCCGGTACGTCGTGGAGAAGGGCTCGATCACCGTCGACGGCATCAGCCTCACCGTCGTCGACGCGGGCCCCGACCACTTCACCGTCAGCCTCATCCCCACCACCCTCGCCCTGACCACGCTCGGCCACAAGCAGCCCGGCGACCCGGTCAACCTCGAGGTCGACGTCATCGCCAAGTACGTCGAGAGCCTCCTCGGAGCGGCCAAGTGAACTGGCTGAACTCCGAGGCGTTCGTCCTGTTCGGCCAGCACATCATCTGGTCGGACATGGTCGGCAACATCCTGGGCCTGATCACCCTCGCCCTCGGCTTCCGGCGCTCCCTGTGGACCTGGCCGGTGCAGTTCCTCTCCGGCCTCGTCCTCTTCGGCGCCTTCTACGGCCATCTGACCGGCAGCGCCGGCAAGCAGGTCGTCGTCATGGCCGTCGCGCTGTACGGCTGGTGGCAGTGGAACCGCGGCACCGCCCGGGCCGCGGACGGCAAGGTCGCCGTCCGCTTCGCCACCTGGACCGAGCGCGCCGTGATGGCCGCCGCGGCCGCCGCCGGCACCGTCGGGGTGGCCCTGCTCTTCAAGGCGTACCCGAGCCTGTCCTGGGACCCTTGGCCGGACGCCTACATCTTCGTCGGCACCATCGTCGCGATGTACGCCCAGGCCCGCGGCATGGTCGAGTTCTGGTTCGCCTGGCTCCTCGTCGACCTCGTCGGCGTCCCGCTGAACTTCGCGAACGGCTACGCCTTCTCCGGCTTCGTCTACGTCATCTACGGCGCACTCGTCCTGTGGGGCATGCGCGACTGGTGGCTGCGCTCCCGCAGGGACACGCGGCCCGTCCTGGAAGGAGCGCCCGCATGAGCAGGGTCCCTGTCCTGTACAGCAGCGACAACATCGAGAGCTGGTCGCTCGACCCCATCGAGCAGGCCATCTCCGACATCGCGGCCGGCCGCCCGGTCGTGGTCGTCGACGACGAGGACCGGGAGAACGAGGGCGACCTCGTCATCGCCGCCGAGAAGGCGACCCCCGAGATCGTCGCGTTCATGATGAGCGAGTGCCGCGGTCTGGTCTGCGCCCCCATGGAGGGCGAGGAGCTGGACCGGCTGCGCATCCCCCAGATGGTCGAGAACAACACCGAGTCCATGAAGACCGCGTTCACCGTCTCCGTGGACGCCTCGGGCGCCCACGGGGTGACCACCGGCATCTCGGCCGCGGACCGCGCCACCACGCTCCAGCTGCTCGCGAGCGGTGAGGCGGCAGCCGACGACTTCGTGCGGCCCGGCCATGTCTTCCCGCTGCGTGCCAAGCCCGGCGGCGTCCTGGCCCGCAACGGCCACACCGAGGCCGCCGTCGACCTGGCCCGCCTCGCCGGTCTGCGCCCGGCCGGCGCCATCGTCGAGATCGCCGGCGAGGACGGCCGGATGCTCCGCCTGCCCGAGCTGATCCCCTTCGCCCGCAAGCACGGCCTGACGATCATCTCCATCGAGGACCTGATCGCCTACCGCCGCTCCGCCGAGCCCACCGTCCGCCGCGAGGCCGAGGTCCACCTGCCGACCTCGCACGGCACCTTCACGGCGTACGGCTACCGCTCCACCGTCGACGGCGTCGAGCACGTCGCCCTGGTGCACGGCGCGATCGGCGACGGCGAGGACGTGGTGGTCCGCGTCCACTCCGAGTGCCTCACCGGCGATGTCTTCGGCTCCCTGCGCTGCGACTGCGGCCCCCAGTTGGACGCGGCCATGGACCGCATCCAGAGCGAGGGCCGGGGCGTCGTGGTCTACCTGCGCGGCCACGAGGGACGCGGCATCGGCCTGCTGTCCAAGCTGCGCGCCTACGAGCTCCAGGAGCGCGGCCGCGACACCCTGGACGCCAACCTGGAACTCGGGCTGCCCGCCGACGCGCGGGACTACGCGGCCGGGGCTCAGATCCTGGCTGACCTGGGCGTGCGCAGCGTCCGCCTGATGACCAACAATCCCGACAAGACCGACGCGCTCGTCCGGCACGGCATCAAGGTCACCGACCGGGAGCCGATGCCCGTCACCGCGGGCGAGCACAACCTCCGGTACCTGCGCACCAAGCGGGACCGGATGGGACACGACCTGCCCTGGCTGGAGGCGGCCCCCGTCTCCGCGTGCGGCAACCAGTAAGCAAGGGACACCGAGGAGAGACGTGAGCGGCAAGGGTGCACCGGAACTGTCCGTACAGGGCGTGGGCGATCTGCGGGTCGCCGTCATCGCGGCGCAGTGGCACGAGAAGGTGATGGACGGCCTGGTGGACGGCGCCCTGCGCGCCCTGCACGACCTCGGCATCGACGAGCCGACCCTGCTCAGGGTCCCCGGCAGCTGGGAGCTCCCGGTCGTCGCCAAGGTCCTCGCGGGCCGCGGCTACGACGCCGTCGTCGCGCTCGGCGTCGTCATCCGGGGCGGCACCCCGCACTTCGAGTACGTCTGCCAGGGCGTCACCCAGGGCCTCACCCAGGTCTCCGTGGAGACCGGCGTCCCCATCGGCTTCGGCGTCCTCACCTGCGACACCGAGGAGCAGGCCCTGGACCGGGCCGGGCTGACCGGCTCCAGCGAGGACAAGGGGCACGAGGCGGTGACCGCGGCGGTCGCGACCGCGGCCACGCTGCGTTCAGTATCCGAACCCTGGCGCTGACGAACCGGGTGCGTGGCATAGGCTGAGCGTCACCATGTCCAAGAAGACGTTCGAGGAGCTCTTCACCGAGCTCCAGCACAAGGCCGCCAACGGCGATCCCGCCACGTCCCGCACCGCGGAACTGGTCGAAAAGGGTGTCCACGCCATCGGCAAGAAGGTCGTCGAAGAGGCCGCCGAGGTGTGGATGGCCGCCGAGTACGAGGGCAAGGACGCGGCCGCCGAGGAGATCTCGCAGCTGCTGTACCACGTCCAGGTGATGATGGTCGCGCGCGGGATCTCCCTCGACGACGTCTACGCCCACCTCTGAGCCGCTGCCGCACCCCCCGTACATCTCACGCAAAGGAAGCCGACCTCATGCTGCGCATCGCCGTCCCCAACAAGGGTTCCCTGTCAGGCCCTGCGGCGGAGATGCTGCATGAGGCCGGCTACCAGCAGCGCCGCGAGTCCAAGGAACTGCGCATCGTCGACCCGGAGAACGAGGTCGAGTTCTTCTACCTCCGCCCCCGCGACATCGCGATCTACGTCTCCTCGGGCCGCCTCGACATCGGCATCACCGGCCGTGACCTGCTGATCGACTCCGCCGCCGACGCCGAGGTGATCCTCCCGCTCGGCTTCGCCCGCTCCACCTTCCGCTTCGCCGCCAAGCCCGGCACCGCGCAGGACGTCCAGGACCTGAAGGGCAGGACCGTCGCCACCTCCTACGAGGGCATCGTCGAGGGATACCTCGCCGACCAGGGCGTCGACGCCTCCGTCGTCCACCTCGACGGCGCCGTCGAGACGGCCATCGAACTCGGCGTCGCCGAGGTCATCGCCGACGTCGTCGAGACCGGCACCTCGCTGCGCAACGCGGGCCTGGAGGTCTTCGGCGAACCGATCATGAAGTCCGAGGCCGTCGTGATCCGCCGTACCGGCGCCGACGCCGAGGACCCCAAGGTGCAGCAGTTCCTGCGCCGCCTCCAGGGCGTCCTGGTGGCCCGGACGTACGTGATGATGGACTACGACTGCCGAGTCGAGCAGCTGGAGAAGGCCGTCGCCCTCACGCCCGGCCTGGAGTCCCCGACCGTCTCCCCGCTGCACAACGAGGGCTGGGTCGCCGTCCGGGCGATGGTCCCCGCCAAGGAGGCCCAGCGGATCATGGACGACCTGTACGACATCGGCGCGCGGGCCATCCTCACCACGGCCATCCACGCCTGCCGCCTCTGAAAGCACACCAGATGTCCGACCTCCCCGCACTCCCCGTCACCTTCCGGCCCGGCCGCACCCGTGCGGTCCTGCTCACCGCCGGGGCCGCGATCTTCGTGGTGATCACCGCGGTGGCCCTGCTGCTGGAGAACCTCGGCCCGGGTGAGCGCCTCAGCTTCATCCTCACCGGGGCGCTCATGTTCGGCGTCCTGGCGCTGCTCGCCCGGGTCAGGGTCGTCGCCGACGACACCGGCGTCACCGTGGTGAACATCGCCGGCAGGCGCCGGCTGGAATGGGCCGAGATCATCCAGGTGAACCTCCGGCCCGGCGACCCCTGGGTCTTCCTCGACCTCAGCGACGGCACCAGCCTGCCCGCCCTCGGCATCCAGCCCGGCATCGCCAAGCAGCAGGCCATCGCCGACGCTCGCGCGCTGCGGGCGCTCGTGGAGGCCCGCGGCACGAGGGATCTGCCCTAGACGGCCCGGTCGTGATTAATCTGTTGGCGGAGGCGTTCTCGTGACGCCTCCGCCGCTGATGTTCCTGCTACCCGAGGAGTGACTCCCTCCAGCGATGGACGGATCGTCCTGTAGTACCTGCGCCGCCCCCTCCCGGGATACCGAGGCGGCGGCATGACCACCCCCCTGCTCCTGCTCGCCGCGGCCTTCCTGCTGATCCTCGCCAACGGCTTCTTCGTGGCCGCCGAGTTCGGCCTGGTGACGGTCCAACGCCCCGACGCCGAGAAGGCCGCCGCCGAGGGCGACCGCCGCGCCCGTACCGTCGTCGAGTCGCTGAAGGAACTCTCCTTCCAGCTCTCCGGCACCCAACTCGGCATCACCATCACCTCCCTCGTGGTCGGCATGCTCGCCGAACCGGCGCTCGCGGAACTGCTCAACGGCCCCGTCACCGCCGTCGGCATCCCCGACGCCGCCGTCTCCGGGGTCGCCGTGATCGTCGGCATGCTGCTGGCGTCGGCCGTGCAGATGGTGATCGGCGAACTCGTCCCCAAGAACTGGGCGGTCTCCCGCCCCTTGCAGGTCGCCCGGTTCGTCGCGGGCCCGCAGCACCTGTTCGCGCGGGTCTTCCGGCCGGTGATCGCCGCCCTGAACTCCGTGGCCAACCGGCTCGTCCGCGCGCTCGGCATCGAGCCCACCGAGGAGCTGGCCTCCGCCCGCACCCCCGGTGAACTCGTCTCCCTGGCCCGCCACTCCGCCCGGGCCGGCACCCTCGAACAGGACACGGCCGACCTCTTCGTACGGACCCTCTCGCTCGGCGGGCTCACCGCCCAGCATGTGATGACCCCCCGGGTGAAGGTCAGCGCCCTGCAGTCGTCGGCGACCGCCGAGGACGTGGTCAACCTGACCCGCGCCACCGGCCTGTCCCGCTTCCCCGTCTACCGGGACCGGATCGACGAGGTCGTCGGCATGGTCCACCTCAAGGACGCCCTCGCCGTCCCCGCGACCGACCGGCTGCGCACCCCGGTCGGCCGGATCGCCCGGTCCGCCCAACTGGTCCCCGAGACCCTGCCGGTCCGGCCGCTGCTCGCCCGGCTGCGCAGCGAACAGCCCATCGCCGTCGTCGTCGACGAGTACGGCGGCACCGCCGGGGTCGTCACCCTGGAGGACATCGTCGAGGAACTCGTCGGTGAGGTCCGCGACGAGCACGACGGCCAGGACATCCCCGAACTCGCCGCCGCCCCGGCCGAGGAGGGCCGGCCCGCCTGGGACGCCGAGGGCAGCTGCCGCGTCGACATCCTCCGGCGGATAGGACTCGACGTGCCCGAGGGCCCGTACGAGACCGTCGCCGGTCTGGTCGCCGACCTGCTCGGCCGGATCCCGGTCCCCGGTGACAGGGCCGAACTGCCCGGCTGGCGGCTCTCGGTGCGCCAGGTCGGTCACTACCGCGCCGAGCGGGTCCGCCTCGTGCGCACCGCCCCCGTGGCGGAGGCCGCCCGATGAGCGTGCTCCAACTCCTCTTCGCCGCCCTGCTCGTGCTCGCCAACGGCTTCTTCGTCGGCGCCGAGTTCGCCCTGGTCTCCGTCCGCCGCAGCCAGATCGAACCGCTCGGCACGGCCCGCGCCCGGCAGGTGCTGTACGGCCTGGAACATCTGCCGCAGATGATGGCGGCGGCCCAGTTCGGCATCACCGTCTGCTCGCTGACCCTCGGCGCGGTCGCCGAACCGACGGTCGCCCACCTCCTGGAACCCTTCTTCGCGTGGGTCCATCTCCCGCACGCGATGATCCACCCGCTGGGGTACGTCATCGCCCTCGCGACCGTCGTCTTCTTCCACCTCGTCGTCGGCGAGATGCTCCCGAAGAACCTCGCGATGGCCGCGCCCGAGAAGGCCGCTCTCTGGCTCAGCCCGGGCCTGGTCGCCTTCGCCCGCCTGTGCCGGCCTCTCACCGCCGCCCTCGGCGCCTGCGCCCGGGGCATCCTGCGGCTCTTCCGGGTCGAGCCCAGGGACGAGGTCGAGGCCGTCTTCACCAGCGAACAGCTCAACCGGCTGGTGGAGGACGCGGGACAGGCGGGCCTGCTCGACCCTGAGGAGCAGGAACGCCTGGAGGACGCCCTGGAACTGGGCTCCCGCACGGTGACGGACGTCCTGCTGAGCCGCGAGTCCCTGATCACGGTGCCGCCCTCGGTCACCCCGGGCCGGATCGTCGGCCTGACCGCCCGCACCGGCTACTCCCGCTTCCCGGTGGTGGCGGACACGGGCGCCTTCATGGGCTACCTGCACGTGAAGGACGTACTGGACCTGGAGGACTCGGAGCGTGCGGTGCCCCAGCAGATCTGGCGCCCGATGACCACGCTGCGCCCCGAACTCCCCCTGGACGACGCCCTGACGGTGATGCGGCGGGCGGCCACCCACTTGGCGCAGGTCGCGGACGCGTCCGGCCGGGTGCTGGGCCTGGTCGCCCTGGAGGACGTCCTGGAGCTGCTGGTCGGCGAGGTGACGGACCCGGCGCACCGGGAGCTGCCGAAGCAACCGGAACCGGAACAGGTACTGGCGTCCTAGCGGGTGCGGGTGGGCACGGGGTCCGTCCCCCTCACAGGGTCGGCGGATCCTGCGGCCCGCGCCCCGACAGCACCTCTCCGTACGCCTGCATCAGATCCGGCAGCCGCAGCGTCGACAAGTCGTCCCGGGTCAGGGTCCCCGGGTACGTCGACAACCGCAGATCCCGGTACGCGCAGCTCTTCTCGTACAGCGTCCGCAGGAAGCGGCCGTTGCCGAGCTCGTCGATCCACCCCTGGTCCACGACGTGCCCGGCGATGGAGCGCAGCTCGTCCAGGGCCTCCTCGTCCCAGACGTCGCCGTTGTCGCCGGCGAGCACCTCGCCGATGGAGGTGAGCTCCTGGGGCCGGTAGGAGGGGAAGTCCACGCGGGTGGTGAAGCGGGAGGACAGACCGGGGTTGGCGGCCAGCAGGCGGTCCATGCCCTCGGGGTAGCCGGCCAGGATCACCACCAGGTGGTCCCGGTTGTCCTCCGCCCGCTTCAGCAGCACCTGCAGGGCCTCGTCGCCGTAGGCGTCGCCCTTGCCGTAGCCGGTGTTGGACAGCGAATACGCCTCGTCGACGAAGAGCACCCCGCCCAGTGCGGAGTCGATCAGCTCGTTGGCCTTCACGGCCGTCTGGCCGAGGTACTCGCCCACGAGATCGGCCCGTTGCGCCTCGACCAGGTGGTCACCGCCGAGCAGCCCGAGGGCGTAGAAGACCCGGCCCAGGATGCGCGCGACCGTGGTCTTGCCGGTGCCGGAGGGGCCGGAGAAGACGAAGTGCCGTTTCGGCGGCTGGACCGGCAGCCCCTGCCCCGCCCGCAGCCGTGCCATGTTCAACTGGGCGGACAGCGCCTTGACCTGGCGCTTGACCGGCTCCAGGCCCACCATGCGCTCGAGTTCGGCGAGCGCCTCTTCGAGTAACCCGGGGTCCGTGGGGCCCGCGAGCGGCGGCTGCCCGGGCAGGCCCGCCCGCTCGCGCACCGCCGGGTCGGGCACGGGCGGCAGCGGGCCGGGCGACGGCAGATCCGGCCCGGAGAGCTTCAGCTCACGCCCCTCGCCGAAGAACGGGTCGAGGGTGTCGGGGCCGTCGACGGAGTCCTGGCCGAACCCGGTGAGGGTGATCGGCGCGAGATCGCCGGCCTCGTCGTACCCGTCGCCCTCGGCGATGGCGGCGAGCCGGGCCGAGGTGTCCATGAAGGCGGGGTCGACCCGGTGCACGGCCCGGTACAGGGGGAGTGCGGCGGCCGACCGGCCGGTGCCCTCGTGCGCCCGCGCCAGCCAGTACCGCAACTCCTTGCGCTGCGGCTGCTCGCTGCGGCAGCGCATCAGGGCCGCCGAGAGCAGCGGTTCGGCCTGGCCGTACATCTCCAGCCGGACCCGGGCCATGCCGCCGAACAGTCCGGCCTCGATTCCGAGCATGGGGTCGTCGAGCAACGGGTCGGTGTGCCGGACGAGTTGCTCCCAGTCCTTGACCAGATAGGCCCGGCAGGCGTGCAGGAAGCGGACCTGGGCGTCGGCGTCCACCGGCGGCAGTCCGGCGAGCGCCCGGTCCAGCTCCGGCACATGCCGGCCGTCCAGCCAGTGCGAGGCGTGCGCGAGCAGCAGATCGCGCGGGCTCTCCAACACCGGCTGCACCCACCAGCCGAGCCAGTACCAGGAGTTGAGGGTGCGGCGGTGCCGGGCGCGCTGTTCGCCGAAGCGGTCCCGGTGCCGGAACATCCGCAGCAGCGCGGTCGTCGTGTCGACGCGCAACGCGTGCAGGCCGAGCCAGCCGTCGGCCATGCCCGGATCCATCCGCACCGCGGTGCGGAACTCCTCCTCCGCCTGCGGATAAGCGCCCATGGTGTAGGCGTCCACGCCTCGCAACCAGGCGAGGTCGGCCGGGGCCTCCGGGCCCTGCGTGCCGAAGTCCATCACGTCCCCCACAAACCGTGCCCCCGTCGGTTGACCACCGGGCCGTCGCCCGTCGGCCTCGAGAACAGAACCGCCGTACTGCGGACCGGAGTTGCAACGGTGCGTGGAGCTGCAGTCCCAGGTCGCACCGAGGGCATCGTACCTGCGGGGGTGCGGCCCGCCCCAGGGTGCCGCACCGGCCGTTTGGCGAGGTGGGAGCAGTCGGGGGCGCGGCGGCCGGTAACCGAGGGTGAGCGAAACACGGCTCGGCGCGGCCGGAAAAGGGGGGTGAGGGCAGAACGAAGCCCCCGATCACGGGGGAACAACCGGGGGCTTCGCGTCTGGCGGGCGGTCCGCATCGACCGCACATTGAGAACGTAAGACCTGTACGGCCCTTGGGTCAAGCGGAGTTGGGGCCCTGCGGCGAGTTCTCGCCGACCCCTCTTCACCACTTCACCACAGTGCGGAGGGGTCCTCACTCAGCGTGATGGCGTGGTCCGTTTTCAGGGTCCCGGCGGGCCCGGAACGCAGCTCGTACCCCTGGGCGCACTGCCGTACCAACCCGTCCGCGAAGGGTCGTGAGGGGTCCTCGGTGAAGTGTTTCTCTTCCGCTGCGACCCAGCCGTCCCAGAACTCCCGCTGCTCCTCACCGTCCCGCGACCGGCCGCGCGACCAGGCCTCGGCCGGCGGCAGCTCCATCCACAGCAGAAAGGCCAGATATGGCCGTAGCGCGCGCCGCCCGGCGCCGACGCCCTCGACGAGGACCACCGGGGCGGGCGGCAGGGGCACGGGGTCCCGGAAGCGGCGGGCGTGCCAGTCGTAGGGGGCGTAGTGGGCGGTTCCGCCGCGGGAGAGGGGCTCGATCACCTGGGACACGAGCCGGCCCGTCCAGTCGAAGAGCTCGTCATGGCAGGCGATGTCGTCGAGCCGCAGCACCGGCGCCCCGCCCAGCGCCCGCGCCAGCCGCCCGGCGAAGGTCGACTTCCCGGAGCCGGCGTGCCCGTCGATCCCGATCAGCCGGACGGGACCGCAGGACGCGGGGAGGCGGTGGAGGAGTGCGGTGAGGTGGTGGATGGCGGTTCCCGGGGTGAGTGGGGCGGGCACCGGAAGTCTAGTGACGCGGCACCCCGGGTGACGTCAGTGGTCGAGGCCAATATTCCTGGCGCGGCATGCCCGGAAGTGCTGGCAGGAGGCGTCGGCTGCGGCCATAGTTGGCGCACACACCGTGCACTGGACCTGCCCCGACTCGGACACCTGGGGGTCTTTCGCCCATGAGCAGATCCGAACAGCCGTCCCGCAGAACCGTCCTGACCGCCGCGGTCGCCGCGGCCGTGACCGGCACAGCGGGCGCGGTCCCGGCCGTGGCCGCCCCCACCGGAGCGGCCGGCCCCGCGCACTCCGCGGCCGGCCAGATCGACAACCGCGCCTGGACGACGTACACCGACTGGCGCTCGGGCACCGGCAAGGGCACCCGTGCCGTCGCGGGCCCCCGTCCCGGCGTGGCGATCGGAGCCCCCGTCGGCCTCGCCGACTACACCGACCCGCACACCGGCACCACCGCCACCTGGGAGTACGCGACCTGGACCTCGCCCGTCCACCGGCTCGCGGTGCCCTCGACCGAGGCCATCGCCTCCTGGAACGCGCACACCCCGGACGGCACCTGGCTCCAGGTCGAGCTGAAGGGCACCTACTCCGACGGCACCGACACCCCCTGGTACGTCATGGGGCGCTGGGCCGCCGGTGACCAGGACATCAGGCGGACCTCCGTCGACGACCAGACCGACGACAAGTCCACGATCTGGACCGACACCTTCGCCATCGACGACCCGGCGACGGGCCTGCGGCTGACCTCGTACCGGCTGCGGCTGACCCTCTACCGCAAGCCGGGCACGAAGCGGACCCCGACCGTGTGGCGGCTCGGTGTCATGGGCTCCGACGTCCCGGACCGCTTCACCGTCCCGGCGAGCACGCCCGGTCTCGCCCAGGAACTGGCCGTTCCGCGCTACTCGCAGGAGATCCACGTCGGCCAGTACCCCGAGTACGACAACGGCGGCGAGGCCTGGTGCAGCCCCACCTCCTCGCAGATGATCATCGAGTACTGGGGCGGCCGGCTCACCGAGGAGCAGCTGGCCTGGGTCGACCCGGGCTTCGCCGACCCGCAGGTGTGCCACGCCGCCCGGTTCACCTACGACTACCAGTACGCGGGCTGCGGCAACTGGCCCTTCAACGCGGCCTACGCGGCCACCTTCAAGGACCTCCAGGGCGTGGTCACCCGGCTCGGCTCGCTGACCGACCTGGAGACGCTGATCGCGGCCGGGATCCCGGCCATAACGTCCCAGTCGTTCCTGAAGGAGGAGCTGACGGGGGCGGGCTACGGCACCTCGGGGCACCTGATGACGGTGATCGGCTTCACCGCCGAGGGCGATGTGATCGCCAACGATCCGGCCTCGCCGAGCAACCCGGCGGTGCGGCGGGTGTACCGCAGGCGGGAGTTCGAGAACATCTGGCTGAGGACCAAGCGGTACAACGCCAGCGGAAAGGTCGCCTCGGGCACCGGAGGCGTCTGCTACCTGTACTTCCCGGCGCGTCTGTCCGCGCGGCAGTGCGCGGCGCTCGCGGCGGTGGGTGTGCGCTGAGACGTCGTAGGACGGCCCCCGGACTCCCCCCGGGGGCCGTTCGCTGTGACCAAGCTCTCGGCCACAAAAGCCCTGCTCGGTGGCAAGGTGGACGGATGACCACGAATGCAGCCACGGTCGCCCGCGTCCGCACCGGCGGCCCCACGGAAGACGGACCGAAGATCCTCGAACACGTCATGGGGTGGACCCTCGTCGTGGTCGTCGCGATGCTGGTGACCCAGCTCGGCCTGCTCTGACTTGATGTGATCTGACACATATTCGAACCTGCCATACTGCGGGGGTCCCGCCGCCCCGCTCGAGACCAGGGTCGACATTGAAGAGTGAGCAGCACGCTGCCGTCCTCCGCCCCCGGGCGCGCGGCACCGAGCGATCGGCGGCCCGCCGCGCCGAACTCATCGCCATCGGGCGGAGGTTGTTCGCCGACACCTCCTACGACGCCCTGTCGATGGACGACATCGCGCGGCAGGCGCAGGTGGCCAAAGGGCTGATCTACTACTACTTCCAGTCCAAGCGCGGCTACTACCTGGCGATCATCAAGGATTCCGTCGACGACCTGGTCACCTACGCGGCGAGCGGCGTCGAACTGCCCCCGGTGGACCGGGTCCACCGCACGATCGACAGCTATCTGCGCTACGCCGAGCACAACCAGGCCGCCTACCGCACGATCGTCAGCGGCGGGGTCGGCTTCGACACCGAGGTGCACGCCATCCGGGACGGGGTGCGCGAGGCGATCGTCGCGACCATCGCCGAGGGCGCGTACGGCCGTACCGACATCTCCCCGCTCGCCCGGACGGGCCTGCTGGCCTGGGTGTGCGGCGTCGAGGGTGCCGCCCTGGACTGGACGGGCCGGCCCGGCCTCTCCCGTGACACCATGCGCGAGCTGCTGGTGAAGACCCTGGGCGGCGCCCTGCGCGCCATCGAGGAGCTGGACCCCGCCTACCCGGCCCCCGGGCCCGCTCGCCGCGAGGCATGACGAAGGGGCGGAGTCTCGTGGTCTCCGCCCCCAGGCCCCCCGTGTCAGGGGTCAGTTGATCGCCTTGATGAGCTCACCGTTCGCGGTGTCCCCGCTGAGCTCCCAGAAGAAGGTGCCGGCCAGCCCCTGCTGGTTCTTGTACGCCATCTTGGCCGCGATGGTCGCCGGGGTGTCGTAACTCCACCAGTCGGAGCCGCACTTGGCGTACGCCGTGCCGCCCACGGTGCCGGTCGCCGGGCACTTGGACTTCAGGACCTTGTAGTCCTCGATGCCCTGCTCGTACGTACCCGCCGCCGGGCCGGTCGCGGTGCCGCCGGGGGCCGACTGGGTCACTCCGGTCCAGCCGCGGCCGTAGAAGCCGATGCCGAGCAGGAGCTTGGAGGCGGGGATGCCGAGGCTCCTGAGCTTGGCGATGGTCGCCGAGCTGTGCATGCCGGCCTTCGGGATGCCCGGGTAGGAGGTCAGCGGGGAGTGCGGAGCCGTCGGACCCTTGGCGTCCCAGGCGCCGAAGTAGTCGTAGGTCATGGGGTTGTACCAGTTGACGTACGGGGCCGCGCCCGCGTAGTCGGCGGCGTCGATCTTGCCGCCGGCGGTGGCGTCGGCGGTGATCGCCGCGGTCACCAGGTTGCCGGTGCCGAACTTCGCGCGCAGCGCCTGCATCAGGTTCCTGAAGGCCGCCCGGCCGCTGGTGTCGCAGGTCAGGCCGCAGGCGTTCGGGTACTCCCAGTCGATGTCGATGCCGTCGAAGACGTCCGCCCACTTGGAGTTCTCGACCAGGTCGTAGCAGGACTGGGCGAACGCGGCCGGGTTCTGGGCCGCCTGGCCGAAGCCGCCGGACCAGGTCCAGCCGCCGAAGGACCACAGCACCTTGAGGTTCGGGTGCTTCTTCTTCAGCTCGCGCAGCTGGTTGAAGGTGCCGCGCAGCGGCTGGTCCCAGGTGTCGGCGACGCCGTCGACCGACTCGGCCGCGGTGTAGGTCCGCTCGGTGGCCGCGTAGGAGTCGCCGATCGCGCACTTGCCGCCGGTGACATTGCCGAAGGCGTAGTTGATGTGCGTGAGCTTGGCCGCGGAACCGGACGTCTCGATGTTCTTGACGTAGTACTTGCGGTCGTAGGTGCCCCATTCGGTGAAGTAGCCGATCACCTTGGAGCCGGCCGCGGCCCCGGGAGCGCTCGCTTTCGAGGGGGCCGCAGCGGGGGCCGACGCGGTGGCCGAACCCGCCCCGGCGAGCAGTCCGGCGCCGAGGACGGCCGCACAGGCGGCGGAGACCAGCGCCCGGAACCGGGTGCGGTGGGGAATGTGCATCGGGTGTCTCCTCGTGGGGGAGAGGGGGACGTGCGCCGATTGGCATGAACGCGGTAAGCGTTGCCCGCACAGTAGGAGGACTAGACCAGTCGGGTCAATGGTTCGGACCAATTTCGCGCGGCTTGAGTTTTCTTGGAGTAAGCGGTCGTTAACTGGTGACTCGGTGCCTCCGATCGGGCATACTCACAGCGCACAGCCGCTGGTCAGCAGCTTCCGCGACCCGGGAGTGCGAGCCGTCGGCCGCACCATGTGAGACCTGGCGGAGCCGCCCCACCCAAGGCGCACGTCCGCCGATGCGCCCGACAAGGGAGGAGAGCGTCGCCATGCCCGACCGCGCCCCGCAGCCGGTGGACCGGCAACTGCCCACGGACGAGGCCCGGGATCTGATCTCGCTCGTCCGCGACATCGCCCAGCGCGAGATCGCCCCGAAGGCGGCCGAGGAGGAGGACGCCGGACGCTTTCCGCGCGAGGTCTTCTCCCTGCTGTCGGAAGCGGGCCTGCTCGGACTGCCCTACGACGCCGAGTACGGCGGCGGCGACCAGCCCTACGAGGTCTACCTCCAGGTCCTCGAAGAGCTCGCCATGGCCCGGCTCACCGTCGGCCTCGGCGTCAGCGTGCACACCCTGACCTGCTACGCCCTCGCCGCCTACGGCACCAAGGAGCAGCAGGTCGAGCACCTGCCCGCGATGCTCGGCGGCGGCCTGCTCGGCGCCTACTGCCTGTCCGAGCCGTCCTCCGGCTCCGACGCCGCCTCCCTGCGCACCAAGGCGGTGCGCGACGGCGACCACTGGGTGATCACCGGGACCAAGGCCTGGATCACCCACGGTGGCATCGCCGACTTCTACACGGTCATGGCCCGCACCGGCGAGGAGGGCCCGCGCGGAATCACCGCCTTCCTGGTGCCCGGCGACGCCGAGGGGCTGAGCGGGGCCGCGCCCGAGAAGAAGATGGGCATGAAGGGCTCGCCGACCGCACAGGTCCACTTCGACGGAGTGCGGGTGCCGGACGAGCGGCGGCTCGGCGAGGAGGGGCAGGGCTTCGCCATCGCGCTGTCCGCGCTGGACTCCGGGCGGCTCGGCATCGCGGCCTGCGCCATCGGCGTGGCCCAGGCGGCGCTGGACGAGGCGGTGGCCTACGCCTCGGGGCGGCGCCAGTTCGGGCGGCCGATCTCCGACTTCCAGGGGCTGCGCTTCATGCTGGCCGACATGGCGACCCAGATCGAGGCGGGCCGGGCGCTGTACCTGACGGCGGCCCGGCTGAGGGACGCAGGGCGGCCGTTCGCCAAGCAGGCGGCCATGGCCAAACTGCACTGCACCGACACCGCGATGCGAGTGACCACGGACGCCGTGCAGGTCCTCGGCGGGTACGGCTACACCGCCGACTTCCCGGCCGAGCGCTACATGCGCGAGGCCAAGGTGCTCCAGATCGTCGAGGGCACCAACCAGATCCAGCGCATGGTCATCGCCCGTCACCTAGCGGGTCCCGAAGGGCGCTGAACTCACCCGGCCGCACCGTCGGCGCCGCCAGCCGGATCCACTCCGGGTCGTGGCGGCCCGGCAGCGTGCGGCCCCGGTCCGCCCAAGTACGCATCAGATCCCGGTAGATGGGCGGGTCCTGAGGCGGCGGCGGAACCGATTCTGCGGGGGGCGGCACGAAGACGCGCCGCGGACGCCCGGTCGTCGAATAGGTGGGGGTCATACCGGGGCAACGCGGCGGCGACCGGACAGGTCACCGATCCGGCGAATCGGCTCTGCGTTCGCCCATGTCCCTGCCTCCGCGGGCATACCAGTCCCGCACCACGGCAACCTGCGCGCGGGGTGCGGGACTTCGGTGTGCTTCCGGTACGAGGACCGCTCAGGCGGCGTGGCGTCGCATCACCGGCACGCGCATCGGGCGGGAGCCCGGGCCGCCGACGTGCGAGAAGGGCTGCGTCCGCCAGTCGAGTCCCTGAGGGAGCGTCAACAGCAGGGCGGTGTCCTGCTCCTGGGGTTCGGCCGACTCGTCCGCGGGGCGGGCGTCGGCGGCGCGACGGCCGGTGCCGGCGCACACCGTCAGACCGAAGGGGTTCCACGGCGAGGCGCACAGCGCGTGCTCGGGCAGTACCTCCTCGTCCGCCAGCAGCGCGATGGGCTGCGCGCAGTCCGGGCAGATCACCCGGTACATCTCGAAGGTGTCGTACGCGTCGAACTCCTCGTCGGCGAAGTCGGCGTCGGGTTCGACGCCCTCCGGCTCGGGCTCGATGACAAGCTGCGGGCGCTTGGGTGCGGTACGACCAGGGCGCTTAAGACTCTGCATGGGATTCTCCCCCTCGGGCTGGGCCGTTCAGGCACTGCGGCCTCGACCACAGCAAGCACTTCCCGTCCCGCCTGGGCGGTAATCACGAGAACATCACGGAGCCGGTCCGAGGGCTGTGGTGTTCGTCACATGCCGCTCGCAGGTGCCCGAGGCGGCCGGTTTGTCCCCTCGGGCGGCTCACCGGCCGCTCCCGGTCACATCACGAACCGGGTATGACTGGGGCCGCTCAGGTATCCGAGGAGGTCAGGGGCACTGTAGGTTCTAGCGCCATGGAGGAGCTGGACCGACAGATCGTGCAGCTGCTCGTCAAGGACGGGCGGATGAGCTACACAGACCTGGGCAAGGCCACGGGCCTGTCCACGTCGGCCGTGCACCAGCGGGTGCGACGGCTCGAACAGCGTGGCGTCATCCGTGGCTACGCCGCGGTCGTGGACCCCGAGGCCGTCGGGCTGCCCATGACGGCGTTCATCTCGGTGAAGCCGTTCGACCCCAGCGCGCCCGACGACATCGCGGAACGGCTGGCCGGGGTTCCCGAGATCGAGGCCTGCCACAGCGTCGCCGGCGACGAGAACTACATCCTCAAGGTGCGGGTGTCCACGCCCCACGAGCTGGAGGAGCTGCTGGCGCGGGTGCGTTCGCTGGCGGGGGTGTCGACCCGGACGACGGTCGTGCTGTCGACTCCGTACGAGGCCCGCCCGCCGCGCATCTGACCCCACCTGCGTGCCGGGCGGCCGGGGCGAGGCGGGAGACTGTTCCCCATGAGTGAGCGCAGCCCCGAGCCCCAGACCGTCCTGCTCCGCCAAGGAGAGGTCCACAGCCCCGCCGACCCCTTCGCCACCGCGATGGTCGTCGAGCGCGGGCAGGTCGCCTGGGTCGGGTCCGAGGGGGCCGCCGACGCCTTCGCGGACGGGGTCGACGAAGTGATCGACCTGGACGGCGCGCTGGTCACCCCGGCCTTCACCGACGCCCATGTGCACACCACCGCCACGGGCCTCGCCCTGACCGGCCTCGACCTGTCCGCCGCCCCCACCCTGGAGGCGGCCCTGGACCTCGTACGGGCCTTCGCCGCCGCCCGCCCGGACGACCGCGTCCTGCTGGGCCACGGCTGGGACTCCGCCCGCTGGCCCGGCGGCCGTCCGCCGACCCGGGCCGAACTCGACGCGGCCACCGGCGGGCGGCCCCTCTACCTCTCCCGGATCGACGTCCACTCCGCGGTCGTGACCACCGCCCTGCTCGACCTGGCGTCCCTGAGCCGGGTCGACGGCCCCCTCACCGCCGACGCCCACCACGCCGTACGCGCCGCCGCGCTCGGCGCGGTCACCCCGGCCCAGCGCGCCGAGGCGCAGCGCGCGGCCCTCGCCCACGCCGCCTCCCTCGGCATCGGCACCCTCCACGAGTGCGCGGGCCCCGAGATCTCCTCCGAGGACGACTTCACCGGGCTGCTGCGGCTCGCCGCCGAGGAGCCCGGCCCCCGGGTCGTCGGCTACTGGGCCGAACAGAACGTCGCCAAGGCGCGGGAACTCGGCGCGGCCGGTGCCGCGGGCGACCTCTTCGTCGACGGAGCCCTCGGCTCGCACACCGCCTGTCTGCACCAGCCCTACGCCGACGCCGGGCACACCGGCATCGCGTACCTGGACGCCGCCGACGTCGCCGCCCATGTCGTCGCCTGCACCGAGGCGGGGCTCCAGGCGGGCTTCCACGCGATCGGCGACGCCGCCGTGACGGCCGTCGTCGAGGGGGTACGGGCCGCCGCCGAGCAGGTCGGCCTCGCCCGCGTCCGGGCCGCCCGGCACCGGGTGGAGCACGCCGAGATGCTCACCCCCGAGACGATCGCCGCCTTCGCCGAGCTAGGCCTCACCGCCTCCGTGCAGCCCGCCTTCGACGCCCTGTGGGGCGGCGAGGACGGCATGTACAGCGCTCGTCTGGGCGCCGAGCGGGCCCGCACCCTGAATCCCTTCGCGGCCCTGCTGCGGGCCGGTGTGCCGCTCGCCTTCGGCTCCGACAGCCCCGTCACGCCGCTGGACCCGTGGGGCACGGTCCGCGCCGCCGCCTTCCACCGGACGCCCGAGCACCGCGTCTCGGTCCGGGCGGCGTTCACCGCGCACACGCGGGGCGGCTGGCGCGCGACCGGACGGGACGACGCGGGGGTGCTGGTCCCCGGCGCACCCGCCGACTACGCCGTCTGGCGCACCGGCGAGCTGGTGGTGCAGGCCCCGGACGACCGGGTCGCCCGCTGGTCGACCGACCCCCGCTCCGGCACCCCCGGCCTGCCCGACCTCACCCCGGGCCGTGACCTGCCCGTCTGTCTGCGCACGGTGGTGGGCGGACGGACGGTGTTCGTACGGCCGGGCGAGTGATCTCCCGGGCGGTGCGTGCCGCCGATCCGGTGCCGCCGCGTCGTCGGTCGACCCCGGCGTCCGCCGCGCTGACCAGGGCATTGAGGGACGACCCGCAGGTCGAACGGCTGTTGACAGCCGACGGCAGGGGGCCGGTAGGTTCGGCCGAGTCCACCACCGGACGCCCGACCAGGAATGCGTGAACGTTCCGGTAACTCGTCGCTACGCCGCTGGGTCAGGGACGGTGTGCCGCACCGGGGCACCGCCACTGGCAGCCAGGCTCAGCGCCCGCACCACGGCGAGGGAACGTTCCGGCCGGTCGGGGAGGTGTGACCCGGGTGGGGCCCGGGCGCTCAGTAGACAACGGCTTTCGGTCGACCCGCAGCCAGCGGGCCCCAGGTCGGCCCGAAGGGCGCCGGGCCCCCATCCGCAGCGTGCGCACATGATCCGAAAAGCACATACGTACCCCGCTCTTGTGGAATCGACACCACCATACGAACGTGATGTCACGTAATCGCAGGCCGCGCCCACTATGGTGGACGTCTGCGGACGCACACGAAGGGGCAGTAGTGAACGACGGCGACGGGATCCGTGAGACGGAGGTCTCGGGGAGGCGGTTCGGTCCGCTCGGCACCGCGTTGGTGATCATTCCGACCTACAACGAGGCGGAGAACATCAAGGCGATCGTCGGCCGGGTGCGCTCGGCCGTGCCCGAGGCGCACATCCTCGTGGCCGACGACAACAGCCCCGACGGCACCGGCAAGCTCGCCGACGAACTGGCCGCCGGGGACGACCACGTCCAGGTGCTGCACCGCAAGGGCAAGGAGGGCCTCGGCGCCGCCTACCTGGCCGGATTCCGCTGGGGTCTGGAGCACGGCTACGGCGTCCTGGTCGAGATGGACGCCGACGGCTCGCACCGCCCCGAGGAACTGCCCCGGCTGCTGACCGCGCTGAAGGGCGCCGACCTGGTCCTGGGCTCCCGCTGGGTGCCCGGCGGCCGCGTCGTGAACTGGCCCAGGAGCCGTGAGTTGATCTCCCGCGGCGGCAGCCTGTACTCCCGGGTGGCCCTCGATCTGCCGCTGCGCGACATCACCGGCGGCTACCGCGCCTTCCGCCGCGAGACCCTGGAGGGCCTCGGTCTCGACGACGTCGCCTCGCAGGGCTACTGCTTCCAGGTCGACCTCGCCCGCCGCGCGGTCAAGGCCGGCTACCACGTCGTCGAGGTGCCCATCACCTTCGTCGAACGCGAGCACGGTGACTCCAAGATGAGCCGCGACATCCTCGTGGAAGCCCTGTGGCGGGTGACCACCTGGGGCGCCCAGGAACGCGCGGGCAAGCTCCTCAGCCGGGCGAAGCCGCAACCGCCCCGGTCCTCCTAGTGCTACGGCCGCTCAAGCCCCGTTGATCGTGCCCTTATCCCGCGCTGAGCCGGGTCCAGGCACACTGGACGCATGACGACTGGCGCACCGACTCCCACGCACCCCGCCCGGCCCCGGCGCTCCCGGCTGCGCACCTTTCTGCCGCTGGGCATCGTCGCCTGGCTGGTGCTGGAGATCTGGCTGCTGACCCTGGTCGCGGGGGCGGCGGGCGGCCTGACCGTCTTCCTGCTGCTGCTCACGGGTCTGGTGCTCGGCACCATGGTGATCAAGCGGGCGGGTCGGCGCGCCTTCCAGAACCTCAACGAGGCGCTTCAGCGGGGCGGCACCCCGGCCCCCTCCGGCGGGGGCAACGGCCTGATGATGCTCGGCGGTCTGCTCCTGATGCTGCCCGGCCTGATCTCGGACGCGCTCGGTCTGCTCCTGCTGATCCCGCCGGTGCAGAAGGCCCTCGGGCGGTACGCGGAGCGCACCTTCGACCGCAAGCTCCGCGAATCCGGGGCGGGCTCCCTGGGCGGCGCCTTCCAGCAGGCTCGCATGCAGCGGCCCGACGGGAAGGTCGTGCAGGGTGAGGTCATCAGGGACGAGCCCGGGGACACCCGCGAGGGGCCGCGCCCGCCGCTGACGTACTGAGCCGGGGGCACGCGGAAAACCGCGGGCGCCGTACGAAGAACGTACGGCGCCCGCGGTTCATTGCTGTCTTGTGCTGGATCGGGGTTCCGGCCCCGGGGGGACTAGGCCGACTTGCGGCTGTCCCTCGGGTGGACCGCGATGTTCATCGCGCCGGAACGCAGTACGGCCAGGCGCTCCTCGAGGACCTCTTCGAGCTCCTCACGGGTGCGCCGCTCCATCAGCATGTCCCAATGGGTACGCGCGGGCTTGGCCTTTTTCTCCTCAGGGCCGTCGCCGTCCACGAGGAGTGCCTGGGCCCCGCAGACCTTGCACTCCCACTCCGGCGGAATCTCCGCCTCGACCGAGAAGGGCATCTCGAAGCGATGTCCCTTCTCGCATGCGTACTCCACGGCCTGGCGCGGGGCCAGGTCGATGCCGCGGTCCGTCTCGTAGCTGGTCACCACGAGGCGCGTGCCGCGAAGAGCTCGCTCACTCATGAATCGTGCCTCCCGGGCTTGTCGCCCACAGGACAGGTGTCGCTGTCGTCGTCATCCGGTCAACGTCCGGTCGGCGGTAAAGATTCCCGTTCCGGGGTCATGCGTCGCCGTCGTAGCCGCCCCTTGTTGTACCCACCTGCGCCCGGTTTGTCACATCTGCTAGCAGATGTCACCCAGCGTTTCGGCATCTTTGACGCGCAGTAACGGTACGCCTGGCAGGCCAAACGCGTACACTACAGCCCTTTCGCGCCGAACGCTAAATCCTCGCCGGAACCGGGTTCCCCGCGTCGCTGATCGCCTGCCGCACCGGAACCCGCGCGAGCAGCACGAACCCGAGCGCGAAGAAGGCCACCAGCGAGATGATCGCGTCGCGATAACTCCCGGTCAGCTGATAGGTGAGCCCGAACAGCAGCGGCCCGAGCCAGCTCGTCCCGCGGTCGCTCACCTCGTACGCCGAGTAGTACTCGGCCTCCTTGCCCGGCGGTACGAGATGGGAGAACAGGGAGCGGGACAGGGCCTGGCTGCCGCCGAGGACCAGGCCGATCCCGGCGGCCAGCACGAAGAACCACACGGGTGCCCCGGCGGGCAGGAAGTACCCGGCGGCCAGGGTCACCGTCCAGGCGACCAGTGACCCGAGGATGGTGCGCTTGGCGCCGTACGTCCGGGCGAGGCGGCCCATGAGCAGCGCCCCCGCCACCGCCAGCACCTGGACCAGCAGCACCGCGCCGATCAGCGTGGACTGGCCGAGCCCCAGCTCCTTGGCGCCGTAGATCGAGGCCTGGGAGATCACCGTCTGGATGCCGTCGTTGTAGACGAGGTAGGCCAGCAGGAAGGCGAGGGTCAGCGGGTGGCGGCGCATGTCCCGCAGGGTCGCCGCGAGCTGCCGGAAGCCGGGGGCGGTGGTGCGCTCGGCGGGGGAGGAGCGGCGGTCGCGCAGTCGGCGCAGCGGCACCAGGGTGAAGGCCCCCCACCACAGGCCGGCCGCGGCCAGGCAGATCCGCACGGCCGTGGTCTCCGAAACGCCGAAGGAGTCGTGCGCCAGATACACCACCAGGTTCGCGACCAGCACCAGGGCGCCCGCCGCGTACCCGAAGGCCCAGCCCCGGGAGGACACCGCGTCACGCTCCTCGGGCGGGGCGATCTGCGGCAGATAGGAGTTGTAGAGCATCATCGCCACGGACTGGGCCGCGTTCGCGACGATCAGCAGAGCGCCGCCGAGCAGGTACCGGTCGCCGTCGAGCAGGAACATGCAGATCGTCGCCGTGGCCCCGGTGTAGGCGGCCGCGGCCAGCAGCGGCTTCTTCCGGCCGGAACGATCGGCGGCGGCGCCGACCAGGGGCATCACCAGGACGGCCACGATGACCGACAGGGACACCGAGTAGGCGAAGAAGGACCCCGCGCGCACCGGGATGCCGAGCGGGTGGACGAAGCCGTCCGCGTCGGCGGCCGCCTCGGCCACCGAGGTCAGATAAGGCCCGAGGAACACGGTGAGCACGCTCGTCGAATAGACGGAACACGCCCAGTCGTAGACGTACCAGCCGCGCTGCTCGCGCCGCCGCCCCGCGGCCTCCTCGGCCGCCGTCGTCACCGTGGTGCCGGTGTCCACCCCGCGCCCTCGCTTCCCCGTCCGGGCGCGGGTCGCAGAGGTCTCAGACCCAGACGCCCCGGTCCTCCATGACCTTGCGCAATGTCTCGATGTGATCGGTCATGATGCCATCGACCCCCAGGTCCAGGAGCCGGTGCATCCGGTCCTCTGCGTTGACCGTCCACACATGCACCTGGAGCCCGTACGCGTGGGCGGCGCGCACGAAGCGGTGGTCGACGACCTGGATGCCGGACTGCGTCTCGGGTACCTGCGCGGCGATCGCCGACCGGCGCACCGCCGCGGGCATCCCCCAGGAGCGCAGCCGCAGACCGAGCACCCCGCGCGTGCCGTACGACGTCGCCAGCCGGGGACCGGCCAGCCGCTGGGCCCGTACGACCCGTGCCTCGGAGAAGGAGCCGAGGCAGACGCGGTCCCAGGCGCCGGTGCGCTCCACCAGGTCGAGGAAGGGCAGCAGCGCGGACTCCGCCTTGACGTCCACGTTCCAGCGGGCCTCGGGGAAGGCCTCCAGCAGCTCCTCGAACAGCGGCACCGGCTCCTGACCGGCCACGCGCGCGTGCCGTACGTCCGCCCAGGGCAGGTCGGCGATCCGGCCGGCGCCGTCGGTCACCCGGTCCAGCGTGGCGTCGTGGAAGGCGACCAGCTTGCCGTCGCGGGTGCAGTGGACGTCGGTCTCCAGGTACCGGTAGCCCAGGTCCACCGCGCGCCGGAACTGGCGCAGGGTGTTCTCCAGACCGGCCGCCGCCCCGCCCCGGTGGGCGAAGGCGAGCGGACCGGGGTGGTCGAGATAGGGGTGGCGTATCGGCGTGCTCACCGTCGCAGTATCGCGCGCGGGGGTTGACCGGTGGCAACGACGGTGCTGCCGCCGGGTGCCGTGGGGACGGCGAAGACGCGCAGGAAGAGCTGGGCGAGCGGGCCGATGGTCAGCGCGTACAGCAGGGTGCCGACCCCGATCGTGCCGCCCAGGAGGAAGCCGGTGACGACCACCACGACCTCGACGCCGGTGCGCATCAGCCGGATCGAGCGGCCGGTGCGCCGGTGCAGGCCCGTCATCAGGCCGTCGCGCGGCCCCGGTCCGAAACGGGCGGCGATGTAGAGGCCGGTGGCCACGCCGTTGAGGACGATGCCGGCGAGGAGAAGGGGTATCCGGACGGTGAGGGTGTGCGCCTCGGGAAGGGCGGCCAGTGTGCCGTCCATCGCGATGCCGACGACGAAGACGTTGGAGACGGTGCCGAGGCCCGGCCGCTGGCGCAGCGGGATCCACAGGAGCAGGACCGCGGCACCGACGACGATCGACACGACGCCGATCGTCAGACCGGTCAGCTCGGCCAGGCCCTGGTGCAGCACGTTCCAGGGTTCGAGGCCGAGGCCGGCTTCGACGAGCAGCGCCGAGCTCGCCCCGTAGAGCGCGAGACCCGCGTACAGCTGGATCAGCCGTCTCCCGAGACGGTCCGTAGTGGACAAGAGGGTCCCCCTGTGGTGGTAGTGGCCTGCCTCATGACACCCTGTGGCTTGAGGAGAACGGCCATCCAGGGCCAATCCGGGGAAGGTGGACTGATTTCCATGGCGCAGTGGACCTCAGCGGTGGGACCGGCTCAGCTCGCCCGGCTGCTCAGCTCCCAGCAGGACCGCCCGGCGGGCCCCGGCACGCGCCGCCCGCCCGCCTACCGGGCGCTCGCCGACGGGATCCGGCTGCTGGTCCTGGAGGGGCGGGTACCGGTCGCGGCGCGGCTGCCCGCGGAGCGTGAACTGGCGCTCGCCCTGTCCGTGAGCCGTACGACGGTCGCCGCGGCCTACGAGGCGCTGCGCGCCGAGGGCTTCCTGGAGTCGCGGCGCGGGGCGGGCAGCTGGACCGCGGTCCCGGCCGGGAACCCGCTGCCCGCGCGCGGGCTCGAACCGCTGCCGCCCGAGGCCCTCGGGTCGGTGATCGACCTCGGCTGCGCGGCGCTTCCCGCCCCCGAGCCGTGGCTGACCCGGGCCGTGCAGGGCGCCCTGGAGGAACTGCCGCCGTACGCCCATACGCACGGCGACTATCCGGCCGGGCTGCCCGCGCTGCGCGCGATGATCGCCGAGCGGTACACCGCGCGCGGGATCCCCACCATGCCCGAGCAGATCATGGTGACGACCGGGGCGATGGGCGCCATCGACGCCATCTGCCATCTCTTCGCCGGACGGGGCGAGCGAGTCGCCGTGGAGTCGCCGTCGTACGCCAACATCCTCCAGCTGATGCGGGAGGCGGGGGCGCGGCTGGTGCCCGTCGCCATGGCCGAGGGGCTCAGCGGCTGGGACCTGGACCGCTGGCGGCAGGTGCTGCGCGACGCGGCGCCCCGGCTGGCCTATGTCGTCGCCGACTTCCACAATCCCACCGGCGCCCTCGCCGGCGACGACCAGCGGCGGCAACTGGTGGAGGCGGCGCGCTCCGCGGGAACCGTGCTGATCGCCGACGAGACGATGACCGAGCTGTGGCTCGACGCGGACGTCTCCATGCCGCGGCCGGTGTGCGCGTTCGATCCGGCCGGGGCCACGGTGATCACCGTCGGCTCCGCGAGCAAGGCGTTCTGGGCCGGGATGCGCATCGGCTGGGTGCGGGCGGCGCCCGATGTGATCCGCAGCCTGGTCGCCGCGCGCGCCTACGCCGACCTGGGGACCCCCGTACTGGAGCAGCTGGCGGTGAACTGGCTGTTCAGCACCGGCGGCTGGGAGCAGGCCGTCGAACTGCGCCGCCGCCAGGCGCTGGAGAACCGGGACGCGCTGGTCGGCGCGGTGCGCCGGGAGCTGCCCGAGTGGGAGTTCGAGGTCCCCCAGGGCGGGCTCACGCTCTGGGTCCGCACGGGCGGCCTGTCCGGCTCGCGGCTCGCGGAGGCGGGGGAGCGGGTCGGTGTCCGGGTGCCGTCGGGGCCCCGCTTCGGGGTCGACGGCGCCTTCGAGGGGTATGTGCGGCTGCCGTTCACCGTGGGGGGCGCGGTCGCCGAGGAGGCCGCGGTACGGCTGGCCGCGGCCGCGCGGCTGGTGGAGAGCGGAGGGACCGGCGGTGGGGAGGCGCCGCGGACCTTCGTGGCCTGACTGATCGGGACGGCTAGGCCAGCTGTGAGGGCTTGGCCGTCACCGCCTCCGCGGGCACGGGCTCCGGCTTCAGCACGGGGACCGGTTCCGGCTTCAGCACCGGGACGGGATCCGGCTCCGGCTTCAGCACCGGGACCGGCTCCCGCTCCGGCTTCAGCACTGGGACCGGCTCCCGCTCCGGCTTCAGCACCGGGACCGGCTCCCGCTCCGGCCTCAGCACTGGGACCGGCTCCGGCTCCGGTTTGAGCACTGGGACCGGCTTCGGCTCCGGCTCCGGTTTGAGCACTGGGACCGGCTCCCGCTCCGGCTTCAGCACCGGGACCGGCTCCCGCTCCGGGACCGGCTGCGGCTCCGGTTCCAGCGCCGGGACGGGTTCCGGCTGCTGCTCCGCGTCCTCGGGGGTGTCGCGGGGTGGGAGCAGTTCCATTACCGCCTGACGGTGGGCGTCCGTGGTGGCGTCGTCGTAGGGGTCCGGCGTGGCCGGGACCTGGAGGCGGAGCACCTGGCCCGCGCCCAGGCGGGCGTAGCCGCGGCCCGGGGGGACGTGGGTGGTCGGGGTGGTGTGCGGGGGCGCGCCCAGGAACGCCGTCAGCTGGGCCGCCGTCGCGGGGCCGAGGACGGCACGCGCGCGGGTGTGCTGCCGTACGGCGTCGCTCAGGAGCTCCGCGCTCTCGAACTGGTCGGCCACTACCACCGTGACGTTCGACGCGCGGCCGTGCCGCAGGGGTACCTGCAGCAGGGCCTGGGGGTCTTGGTGACCGTCCGTCGCGGCCAGGTGGGCGAAGGCCGTCGGGCGGTCCAGCAGGATCCACAGGGGGCGTTTGGTGTCCTCCGGCGGCGGGTGACCGGCCTGGCGGGCGCGGTTGGCCGCGATGAGCCGGCGTTCCGTCTCGTGCGCCGCCCACTCCAGGCTGGCCAGCGCTCCGGCCAGTGCGCACTCCACGGCGAGGACGCCGTCCCGGCCGGTCAGGCAGGCGTACTCGCCGGTGGCGCCGCCGTCGACGATGACGACATCGCCGTACTGCAGGGCCTGGAGGGCGATCGAGCGGAGCAGGGTGGAGGTGCCGCTGCCGGGCTGGCCCATGACCAGCAGATGGGGCTCGGTGGAGCGGATCCCGGTGCGCCAGACGACCGGGGGCATGTCGCGCTGCTCCTCGCCGTGGGTGAGCGGGAGCGTGCGCTGGACCTCGCCGGGGTCCGTGAAGCCGAGCACCGTCTCGCCGGGGGACGTGACGAAGCGCTGGGCGGCGATGTCGGTGGGCAGCGGCGGCAGGACCGCGAGGGAGAGCCGGTTGCCCTCCTCGTCCCAGGCGAAGCGGTACTCCCGGCCGCGGCCCGACTTGGCGGCGAGCAGATGCTCGATCCGCGCGCGGGCCTCGGGCTCGCCGTCGGTGAAGTAGGCCGGGTAGCGGATCGTGAGGCTCGTGAAGCGCCCCGAGGCGTCGAACTCGTACTCGGGGAAGACGCTCTCCCACTCGCCGCCGTGGGCGTACAGGGGGGTGGGGTCCTCGGCAGTCGAGAAGTACGGAACCAAAGCCTCGTAGAGCGACTTCAGGCGTTCCGTCTGCGACTCGTCCGGACCTTCGGGGGCCGGCGGGGTGCGGTCCCGGCCCTGCCAGGCTGCCGCCGCCATCAGGGTGATGACGGCGAGCAGCGGGCCGTACGGGACGAGCGCGACGACCAGGATCACCGAGGCCACCAGGAACAGCAGTGGCCCGCGCCTGTCCTTGGGGGTGTCGGCCCACTTGCGCCGCCCGGCCGAGGCCAGCCGGCGCAGCCCGCGAGTGATCGTGATCAGCGGGTGGAGGACGTCGGTGGCGCTGTCGGCCGCCGTCCGGGCCAGCTCCCGGCTCCGGGCGATCTGCGCGCTGCCTGTGCTCAGGATGCGGGGGAGGGGGCGCCGGGCCACTGCTGTCTCCTGGAGGTGTGTACGGACGGGACGGGCGGGCTCAGAACTTGATGCCGCCGAGGAGGCTCGCCAGGCTCTCGCCGCCCGCCTTGATGCTCGGGGCGATGGCCGTACTCGCGAGATAGAACCCGAAGAGCGCGGCCACCAGGGCATGGGACGCCTTGAGGCCGTCCTTCTTGAAGAAGAGGAAGACGATGATGCCGAGCAGCACCACGCCTGAGATGGACAGGATCATTTGAGGTCTCCTGGTTCGTGGGGACAGTCACCATGAGTACTTCCAGGATCACAGGATGTATCCATACGATAAAAGGTGCAACTGGGTGAATTCCGGCAGATTTCCCTCAGTTGGCGGAGCCCGTCCTGGGCCGGGTGAGCTGGGCTCTTGCGTCCGACCGGGTTCCTGGTGATCTTTACCTCGGGCACATCGGGTCATGTGCCGCGCGAGCCAGTACCCTGGCGATTCACCTGAACGGTTGTAATGGAGAGGCGGACCGGCGATGAGTGAAGCCCCCGACCCCGAGGTCGTGGAGCTGGCGACCAAGATCTTCGATCTGGCCCGGCAGGGGCGGACCGAGGCGCTGGTGGCGTACCTCGACGCCGGTGTTCCGGCCGACCTCACCAATGACCGCGGCGACTCCCTGGTGATGCTCGCCGCCTACCACGGCCACGCCGAGGCGGTGCGCGCACTGCTGGCACGCGGTGCCGAGGCCGACCGGATCAACGACCGCGGCCAGACTCCGCTCGCGGGGGCCGTGTTCAAGGGCGAGGCGGACGTGATCCGGGCCCTTCTGGACGGCGGCGCCGACCCCTCGGCGGGCACCCCGTCGGCCGTCGACACCGCTCGGATGTTCGGCAAGACGGAACTGCTCGAATTGTTCGGCGCAGCCTGATCCGTACGCTCTGACCAGCTACGACACAGAAAACGGGGGAGGCGGTAAAGGGCCGCCGAAATTTCGGTCGCGGCAGATGGAACTGCCGAGTCATCATGACGTCGTGATTCACGGACGCGATGGCCGGGCAGGTGTTGCCGCACCGCGCGGGCCGTGACGGTCCGCACGGGCCACCTACGAGAGGCAGAGGAAGATGGCTTACAGCAAGCAGGAAACGGCGGGCGCCCCGACGTGTTGTCACGCGGCCAGGTAGAGCACGTCCCCGGTTGCGTCGACGCTTGATGTGAGGCTGTTTCCCATGTTCGATCCGGTCATAGCGCCCAGCGGTACGCTGCTCGGCCTGCTCCAGCGGGGCCGCGGCGACGGCACCTTGCACGCGCTCACCGCCCCGCGCCCCGAAGCGCTCGCGGCACTGAACCACTGCGTGCTCAGCGACCCCCGCCACGACTGGCAGGTGGAGAACCGCTCCCTCTACTACGCCCGGCTCTTCCTCGACCTGAACGGCGAGCTGGACGAGATCGAGGCCCATCTCTTCGACGTCGAGGACGTCTTCGACACCGAGGAGTCACGCACCGGCCTCGCCCTGGCCGTCCTCGGCCACCTCGCCTCCTACGGCAGGCGGGACGCCCTCGCCCTGCTGCGCCGCTACGCCGCCACCGGCGCCAACTGGGCCTGGGCCCTGGACGAGCTGGCCCTGCGCGACGACGACGCCGGACTGCGCGCCCTCGCCGCACCCGTCCTGGCCCGCTTCTCCACCGACGCCGAGGGCGAGGCCGAGCTGGCCGCCGCCGTACGCGACGCTTTTGAGCCACGGCCCTGGCGGCTGTGGGCCGAGGATCCGCGTGAATCGGTCGCCACGCGCGTGCGTGCCGCTCAGGAGGCCGGCTGTTTCGACCGCTGGCAGCGGCAGATGCGCCCCGCCGGGCCCCGCCCCGGATGGAGCGTGCAGGCCGTCTTCGAGTGGGCGCAGCAGGGCGTCGACCGCGGCGCGGCGCTCCATGTGCCCGCCGCCCGCTGTCTCACCGCCGTCGCCGGCCCCGAGGACCGGCCGGAGATCGTGCGGGCCGCCCAGGACGGCACCGAGGGCGCCCGCTGCACCGCCCTGCGCTACCTCGCCGACAGCAACGACCCCGACGCCCTCGACCTCATCGAGGCGGCCGTGACGGCAGGGCCGCCGCCCGTCGTGGAGGCCGCCGTCGACGCCTTCGAACGGATGCGCAGTGTCGCCGCCGTCGACCGGGCCCGCGGCTGGGCCCGCCGACCCGATGAGCTGGGCGCCTCCGCCGGACGCGTGCTCGCCTGCCGCGGCGGGGCCCAGGACAGCGACCTGGTCCTCGCGGCGCTGCGGGAGGCCGTCCGGGGCGAGGGACCCGACGCCAAGACCCTGTGGACCCTCGTGGACGGCACCGGCCGGCTCGGCATCGCCTGCGCCGCCCCCGTCCTGCGCCACATCTACCGCGAGACCGCCTCCTCCCACCTGCGCGGCAGGACCGCCCGCGCCCTCGCCGCCACCGATCCCTCCTTCCGCTCCGGCTTCGCCGTCGAATGCCTCTGGGACTGCGAGGAGACCACCCGCGAGATCGCCGCCCGGCACGCCGAGACCGGGGACAACCGCGTCGTGGAGCGACTGCGCCGGCTCGCCGCCGACCCGGCCGAGGAGGCCGAGGTCCAGACGGCCGTGCGCAGCCGGATCGGGCCCGACGCGCCGACCGGATGAACGAGGGATGTCCCGCGGGTCAGGCGGGCATGGACACGGCCTGACCTGCCCGGTCGTGCAGCGCAACGCTCATGGGACGTTCCCTGTCCGGAAAGATCCACGTTGACGCGGCCACGTCCAGTACGGCGACAACACGGGTATGCGTGTCGTCATCGTGACCGAATCCTTTCCCCCCGACGTGAACGGCGTGGCCCACTGCGCGCTCCAGACCGCCCGACACCTCGTCGATCGCGGTCACGCCCCCGTCGTCGTCGCCCCGGCCCCCGCCCCCGGGAGCAAGCTCGGCGCCCTCGCGCCCTGCCCCGTCGTCCATGTCCCCTCCCTACCGCTCCCCGGCTACCCCCAGGTGCGCGTCGCCCTCCCCAGCCGGCGTCTCGCCGCCACGCTCATCGAGCACAACGCCGAGATGGTCCACCTGGCCAGCCCCTTCGTCATCGGCGTCCGCGGGATGGCCGCCGCCGCCCGGCTCGGCATCCCCGCCGTCGCCGTCTACCAGACCGACCTGGCCGGATACGCCCGCACCTACATGGGCGCCGGCGAGGCCGCGGCCTGGCGCCGGATCCGCTCCGTCCACTCCGCCGCCGACCTCACCCTCGCCCCCTCCAGCGCCTCCCTGCACGACCTGGAGACCCACGGCGTGCCCCGGGTCAAGCTGTGGCCGCGCGGGGTCGACACCGTCCGCTTCCGCCCCGACCTCCGCAACGAGGAACTGCGCCGGGAACTCGCCCCGAACGGCGAGCTGATCGTCGGCTACGTCGGCCGGCTCGCCCCCGAGAAGCACATCGAACTGCTGGCCGACGCCTGCCGTCTGGAGGGCGTCCGGGTGGTGATCGTGGGCGACGGACCGAGCCGCCCCGGCCTGGAGCAGACGCTGCCCGGCGCGGTCTTCCTGGGCCGCCGCACCGGCGACGACCTCGCCCGGATCTTCGCCTCGCTGGACGTCTTCGCGCACACTGGCCCCTTCGAGACCTTCTGCCAGACCGTGCAGGAGGCCATGGCCAGCGGCGTGCCCGTCGTCGCGCCCGCCGTCGGCGGCCCGCTGGACCTGGTCGCCCACGGACGCACCGGCCTGCTCTTCCCGGCCGGTGACGCCGGCGCCGTACGCGAGGCCGTGCGCGCCCTCCAGACCGACCCGGCCCTGCGCACCGCCTTCGGCAGCGCCGCCCGCGCCATGGTCGAGGGGCGCACCTGGGCGGCCGTCGGCGACCAGCTCATCGGCCACTACGCCGACGTGCTGGCGGGCCGCAGGGCGAAGGCGGTGGCGGCGGCATGAACGAGTCACTGCGCATCGTCCGGCTCGCCAACTTCGTCGCGCCCGCCTCCGGCGGACTGCGCACCGCGCTGCGCGAGCTCGGCAAGGGCTTCAAGGCGGCCGGGCACGAACCGGTCCTCATCGTGCCCGGCGAACGCCACACCGACCGGGAGACCGAGCAGGGCCGCGTCATCACCCTGCCCGGCCCGGTGCTGCCCGGCACCGGCGGCTACCGGGTCCTGGCCGACAAGCGGCGGGTGGCCGCCCTCCTGGAGGAGCTCGGCCCCGACCGGCTGGAGGTGTCCGACCGTACGACGCTGAGGTGGACCGGCAAATGGGCGCGACGCGCGCGCGTGCCGGCCGTGATGGTCTCCCACGAGACCGCCGACGGCGTCCTGCGCACCTGGGGTGCGCCGGAGGGCGCTGCCCGGCGCACCGCGGACGCCTTGAACGTCCGTACCGCCCACACCTACTCGCGCGTGGTGTGCACCACGGAGTTCGCCGAGCGCGAGTTCGTGCGGATCGGCGCCCGCAACGTGGTGCGCGCGCCGCTCGGTGTCGACCTGGTACTGCGGCACCCGGCGCTGCGGGACGCGGGGCTGCGCGCCCGGCACGCGCGCGGGGACGAGGCGCTGCTCGTCACCTGCACCCGGCTGTCGGTGGAGAAGCGGCCCGGCACCGCGCTGGACGCCCTGGAGGCGCTGCTCGGCCGGGGCGGGCGGGCGGTACTGGTGGTGGCCGGGGACGGGCCGCTGCGGCCGCGTCTGGAGCAGCGGGCGCGGGAACGCGGGCTGCCGGTGACCTTCCTCGGGCATGTCTCCGACCGGGCCGTGCTCGGGGCGCTCCAGGCGTCGGCGGACGTGTGCCTGGCGCCGGGGCCCGCGGAGACCTTCGGGCTCGCGGCGCTGGAGGCGATGGCGTGCGGGACGCCCGTGGCGGTGAGCGCGTCGTCCGCGCTGCCGGAGGTGATCGGCTCCGCCGGGGCCGTCGCCGCGGACCACGGGGAGGCGTTCGCCGACGCCGTGGAGGAGCTCCTCGCCCGTCCCGAGGCCGAGCGGCGCGAGGCGGCACGCGCCCGTGCCGAGTGCTTCGGCTGGGACACGGCGGTCACCGCGTTCCTCACCGCGCACGACGCGCCCCTCCCCGGGCGGGACCGGGTGCCGGAGGGCGTGGCGTGAGACCGCTGCGCTTCGCCGCCCTCGGGGACTCCCTGTCCGAGGGTGTGGGCGATCCCGTCGGGGACGCGTGGCGCGGCTGGGCCGCGCTGCTCGCCGGCGGGCTCGCCGAACAGCCCGTGGACTTCACCAACCTCGCCGTGAGCGGGGCGCAGACCCAAGACGTGCTGGAACGACAGCTGCCCCGGGCGCTGGCGCTGCGGCCGGACGTGGTGTCCGTCATCGTCGGCGTGAACGACACGCTGCGCTGCACCTTCGACATCCATGCCGTCGCCGAGCGGCTGGACCAGGTGTACGGCGCCCTCACCGCGCGCGGGGCCGTCGTGCTGACGGCGTGTCTGCCGGATCCGGGGGCGATGCTCGGTCTGCCGGGGGCACTGGCGCGTCCACTGGCCCGGCGGCAGCGGGCGGTCAACACGGTGGTGCACGCGCTGTCCGAGCGCTACGACGCCGTGCATCTGCACGCGGCCGAGGGCGCCTGGATCACCGACCGCGCGATGTGGAGCGCGGACCGGCTGCATCCGGGGGAGCGGGGGCACCGGCAACTGGCGGTGCGGTTCCACGCCCTGCTCGCGGAGGGCGGGCTGGCCACCGGCGTGGCGCCCTCGCCGGAGCCCGAGTTCCCGGCTCCCTCCACGTCGGCCGGCCTGTGGTGGCTGGCGACGGCGGGGACGGGGTGGGTGGCCCGGCGGTGCACCGATCTGCTGCCGCAGCTCCTGACGCTGGCCATGGACGAGATGCGGCACCGCGCGTGGGGGACGAGTGCACGGCTGGATCTGCGGACGGCGCATGCGGTGTCGGCGGCGCTGGCGGCGCTGTCCGTGGCGGAGCGACAGCCGGATGCGGCGTAGTCGGTCGGCTGCGGGTGGGTGGGGGTCGGTCGCGCAGTTCCCCGCGCCCCTACCGACGCCGGGGTCCTCGTACGGCGGTGAAGCGGACCGGGGTTCCCGGTACCGCCTGGGCCGCCGCCGGCAGGTCCTGGGGGCGGACCACCGCGATCACCGGGTAGCCGCCGGTGGTCGGGTGGTCCGCCAGGAACACCACCGGCCTGCCGTCCGGGGGCACCTGGATCGCGCCCAGCACCATGCCCTCGCTGGGGAGTTCGCCGGGGACGGAGCGCGCCAGGGCGGGGCCCTCGGTGCGCAGGCCGATGCGGTTGCTCGCGGGGGAGACGCGATAGGCGCGGGAGGTGAAGGTCCGTACGGCCTCTGCGGTGAACCAGTCGTCACGGGGGCCCAGGGTCACGTGGAGGACCAGTTCCTCCGGCGGGGAGGGCTGGGGGGCCACGTCCACGCGCGCGGGGAGGCCGGCCGGCCGGCCCAGGGGGAGGACCATGCCGTCGGCCAGGGGCGGGGGGCCCAGACCGGACAGCAGGTCGGTGGAACGGCTGCCCAGGACCGGGTCCACGGTGATGCCGCCGGAGACGGCCACATAGCTGCGGACGCCCCTGACCGCCGGGCCGAGGTCCAGGACGGCCCCGGCCGGGACGCGCACCGGGGCGCCCCAGGCGACGGGGCGGCCGTCCACCGTGACCGCACAGGGGGCTCCGGCGACCGCCGCGGTGACCGCCGAACGCGGCCGTACGGCGACGCCATTGAGGGTGGTCTCCAGGACCGCCGCCCCGGGCGGATTGCCCACCAGACGGTTGACCAGGGCCGCCGTTGGCCCGTCCAGCGCACCGGAGCGGGGCACGCCGAGGTGGGCGTGACCGGGGCGGCCGGTGTCCTGCACGGTGGTCAGGGCCCCCGCGCGGACGACGGCCAGGGCGCGGTCCGTCATGAACGCCCCGTCACGTCGGAGGGGACGAAGCGCACGGGCGTGCGCGGTACTTCTGCCGGGACGAAGCGCACGCGCGTGCCGGGTACTTCTGCAGGTACGAAGCGCACGCGCGTGCCCGGTGCCAGCAGCGCGGCCGGCACGCGCGCGTGGTCCCACAGCACCGCGTCCGTGGTGCCGATCAGCTGCCAGCCGCCCGGTGAGGAGCGGGGGTAGACGCCGGTGTACTGCCCCGCGAGGGCGACCGAGCCCGCGGGGACGGCCGTCCGCGGGGTGTCCCGGCGCGGTACGTCGTAGTGCGCCGGCAGACCGGTGAGGTAGCCGAAGCCGGGGGCGAAGCCGCAGAAGGCCACGGTGAACTCCGTGTCCGCGTGGATGCGGGCCACCTCCTCGGGGCGCACGCCCCAGTGCGCGGCGACGTCCGCCAGGTCCGGGCCGTCGTAGCGCACCGGGAGTTCGACGACCTCACGCGCGCGTGGGGGCGCCGGGGGGACCTCGGCGGCGGTGAGTTCGGAGGCCAGCCGGGCCGGGTCCGTGAGGCCGTCGAGGAGGACCGTACGGGCGGCCGGGACGATCTCGCGGACCGAAAGAGAGCCCTCCGCGCGGCGCCGCAGCAGCTCCGCGTGCAGTGCCTGGGCCTGCTCGCCCGAGGAGACCTCGACGAGCAGGGCGTCGCCCCCGACGCGCAGCGCCCTCATGCGAAGGCCTCCACCCGGACCCCGAACCGCTGGAGCTGGTCGCGGACCCGGCGGGCGAGGTCCACCGCGCCGGGGGTGTCCCCGTGCAGGCACAGGGAGCGGGCCCTGATCCGGATGCGTGCCCCGGAGTGGGCCTCGACCTCGCCGGAACGGGCCATGCCGACCGAGCGGGCCACGACGGTGTCCGGGTCGGTGACGACGGCGCCCTCCCGGTCGCGCGGGACGAGGGTGCCCTCGTCGGTGTAGGCGCGGTCCGCGAACGCCTCGGTGACCGTCGGCAGCCCCGCCCCGGCGGCCAGCTCCAGCAGCCGGGAGCCGGGCAGCCCGAGCACCGGCAGCGTGGCGTCGGCGAGGAGCACCCCGTCGACGACGGCGCCCGCCTGCTCCTCGTCGCGCACCACCCGGTTGTAGAGCGCGCCGTGCGGCTTGACGTACGACACGCGCGTGCCGGCCGCGCGGGCGAAGACCTCCAGCGCGCCGATCTGGTACGCCACCTCGGCGGTGAGCTCCGCGGACGGCACGTCCATCGCGCGGCGCCCGAAACCCGCCAGGTCCCGGTAGGAGACCTGGGCGCCGATCCGTACCCCGCGCTCGGCCGCCAGCTCGCACACCCGCCGCATGGTGACCGCGTCCCCGGCGTGGAAGCCGCAGGCCACGTTGGCACTGGTGACGACGGACAGCAGCCCCTCGTCGTCGGTGAGCCGCCAGCGGCCGAACCCCTCGCCGAGGTCGGCGTTCAGATCGATCGAGGTCATGGGTCTCCTGTCAGGCGGCGTGCAGCACGCGGTACTGCTCGTCGCGGGCGTCGGTGAGGAACATCTGGCCCGGCGCGTGGGTGAGGGCGAACGGCGGGCGGGACGCCGCCACCGCCGCCTGCGGGGTCACTCCGCAGGCCCAGAACACCGGGATGTCGTCCGGCGCGGTCTCCACCGGGTCCCCGAAGTCGGGGCGGCCGAGGTCGTCGATGCCCAGAACCGAGGGATCGCCGCAGTGTACGGGGCCGCCGTGGACCGCCGGCAGCAGACTGCTCTCCCGGATCGCGGCCGCCAGATGCTCCGGCGGCACCGGACGCATCGACACCACCATCGGGCCGCGCAGCCGCCCCGCGGAGCGGCACTGACGGTCCGTCACATACATCGGGACGTTCCGGCCCTGCTCGATGTGGCGGATCGGGACCCCCGCCTCGGTCAGCGCCCACTCGAAGGTGAAGCTGCAGCCGATGAGGAACGACACCAGGTCGTCCCGCCAGTACGCGCGCACGTCCGTCGGCTCGGCCACCAGCTCGCCGTCCCGCCAGACCCGGTAGCGCGGCAGATCGGTGCGCAGATCGGCGCCGTCGGCGAGGACGGTCGTCCAGGACCCGGCGTCCGTGACGTCGAGCACGGGACACGGCTGGGGATTGCGCTGGCAGAACAGCAGCATGTCGTACGCCCAGTCCGCGGGCACCGAGATCAGGTTGACCTGGGTGTGGCCCGCCGCGACCCCGGCCGTGGGGCCCGTGAGCCCCGCGCGGAAGCGGGTGCGGGCGTCCGCGGGCCGCCACGCGTGCGCGTGCTCGTCGACGAGGACCACGGGGTGGTCGTCCGTGCGGTTCACGCGAGCTCCTTCCCGCGCGTCTCCGGCAGCCCGAGCAGCGCCAGCGCGGCCAGCGCGTAGCCGATCGCGCCGAACACCAGCGCGCCGCCCACACCCCAGCTGTCGGCCAGGAAGCCGACCGTGGTCGGGAAGACGGCACCCACCGCGCGGCCCGTGTTGTACGTGAAGCCCTGTCCGGTGCCGCGCACCGCCGTCGGGTACAGCTCGCTCAGGAAGGACCCGAAGCCGCTGAAGATCGCCGACATGCAGAACCCGAGCGGGAAGCCGAGGACCAGCAGCAGGGTGTTGGCGCCGCTCGGGATGTTCGCGTACACCAGGATGCAGACCGCCGAGAGCAGCGCGAACAGCCAGATGTTGCGGCGCCGGCCGAGCCGGTCGGTGAGATGGCCGCCGGTCAGATAGCCGAGGAAGGCGCCCGAGATCAGGAAGGTCAGATAGCCGCCGGTGCCGACGACCGACAGGTCGCGTTCCGTCTTCAGGTAGGTCGGCACCCATGTGGCCAGGGTGTAGTAGCCCCCTTGGACCCCGGTGGAGAGGAGCACGGCGAACACCGTCGTGCGCAGCATGCCCGGCTGGAAGATCGCCCTGAAGGAGCCCTTGTGGGGGCTGTTCTCGCGTACGGCCACCGCCTGGGGCGCGTCCTGCACCCGGCGGCGCATCCAGACCACGAGCAGCGCGGGCAGCGCGCCGGTCCAGAACATCACGCGCCAGGCCAGATCGTCGTCGAGCAGCGAGAACACGAGTGTGTACATGATCGCGGCCAGCGCCCAGCCCACGGCCCAGGAGCTCTGGATCGCGCCCAGGGTGCGGCCCCGGTGCTTGGCGCTCGCGTACTCGGCGACCAGGATCGCGCCGACCGCCCACTCACCGCCGAACCCCAGGCCCTGGAGCGCGCGGAAGACCAGCAGCGTCTCGTAGTTGGGGGCGAATCCGCAGGCGACGGTGAACACCGCGTACGTGACGACGGTGATCATCAGCGCCTTGACCCGGCCGATCCGGTCCGCGAGCACCCCGGCGAGGGCGCCGCCGATCGCGGAGACCACGAGCGTGACGGTGGTGAACAGGCCGGTCTGGCCGCTGTCCAGGCCGAAGTAGGCGGCCAGCGCCACCATGCTCAGCGGCAGCGTGAAGTAGTCGTAGGAGTCCAGCGCATAGCCCCCGAACGCGCCGGCGAAGGCGCGGCGGCCCCGCGGCCCCAGGGCGCGCAGCCAGCCCAACGCGCCGTCGTCGGGGGCGCCTTGGGCGGTCGGGGGAGGGGCGTCGGTGGTGGGACGGGTCGTGCTCATGTGCACCTCGCAGAGGGAGGACGAAGGGTGCCGGGAACTGAGCCGTGCCGTGCGGACGTGACCGGGTGCCGCGGTGAGGGAGGCGGCGCCGTGCGTAGCAAGGTAGAGGATCGTTGAACGATCCCTCAATACCCCCGTTGTTTCGTCCTTGTATCTGCGATTGAATTCCGGGCATGGCAGAGCAGTTGACGGGACTGGCCGGCGACCGGGCCCTCCTCGGGCGCACCAGCACCGCCGAGCGGGTCTCCGACATCCTCAGGACCCGGATCGCCGAGGGGTACTTCCCGCCCGGCACCCGCCTGTCGGAGGACAGCATCGGCGGCGCCCTCGGCGTCTCCCGCAACACACTGCGCGAGGCGTTCCGCCTGCTCACCCATGAACGGCTGCTGGTCCACGAACTGAACCGGGGCGTCTTCGTCCGGGTCCTGACCGTCGAGGACGTCGAGGACATCTACCGCACCCGTGCCCTCGTCGAGTGCGCCGTCGTCCGCGGGCTCGGGGAGCCGCCGTACGGCCTGGACGGCCTCGAGCAGGCCGTCGGGGAGGGGCAGCGGGCGGCGCGCGAAGGTGACTGGAACGCGGTGGGTACGGCCAACATCCACTTCCACCGGGAACTGGTGGCCCTGGCGGGCAGCGACCGCACCGACGAACTGATGCGCAGCGTCTTCGCCGAACTGCGCCTCGCCTTCCACGTCGCGGACGACCCGCGGCGGCTGCACGAGCCCTACCTCGCCCGCAACCTGGAGATCCTCCAGGCCCTTCGCGGCGGTGACCGCGACGAGGCGGAGCGGCTGCTCGCGGTCTATCTCGGCGACTCGCTCCAGCGGGTCGTGGAGGTGTACCGGCGCCGGGTGGGCGAGGACGGGAGCGGGCCCGCCTGAGGTCTGCCGCGGTCCGCGGCGGCGGTGTGAGGGCCGTCGTTCTGGGTCGTTTGGGCCGTTGTCAGACCTAGCGCCTAATCTGTGCACCGTGACTTCGCCTGCATCGACGGACAGCGTTCCGCCCCAGCTCAGCGCGGGGCCGCGCCCCGCGCCGGGCCCGGCCGCCGACGAGGGCCTGGCGCGGCGTCTGCGCGCGCTCGCCTGCACCGCCCCGCTGCACGACCTGGACGCCCGCAAGGCCAACCTGGCCGGCGAGTACTCGGTGTACGGCATGGCGGAGGTGGCGCTCGCCGCCATCGACCTGGTCACCCTGAACATGGACTTCGACACGGGCGCGGACCACGACCAGATAGTGGCCCGGCTCGTCCCGCGCATCACCGCCCAAGCCCCGCACCGGCCCGCCGCCGAGCACGAGCGGGTGGCCCGCTGGGTGCTGGAGAACCTGATCAACGTCGGCAGCGTCGACCGCGGATTCCGTGCCGTTTACGGGACGTTCACCCCGGATGGCACCTATGTCCGACGCGACTACGACTTCAAGCTGATCGAAGAGGTGCCGGGCCCCGGTGGCACGGTGTACCTGCGGACGACGGACGAAGCGGTCAACGTCCTCGTCGGCGCGCTGGACACCGATGTCACCAGCGCCCAGATCGCCGCCGAGGTCAAGCTGGAGGTGCTGATCAGCCGCGGCCGCCTCGCCGACGCCCAGCTCGCCGCCGAGCAGGCCCGGTACCGGACCGTGCAGTACTCCGAAACCCTGCGCAGGGCCCTGGACGCGACCCGGCGCAACGTCCGCGCGGTGGACTGGCTCCGGACCGTGCCCGACATGATCGCCGAGGCGCTGGACCACGTCGCCGACCGCTACCGCCACGAGAACGCGATCCTGACCAACATCCGCAAGGCGCGGGACGAGTCCGAGGACCCCGAGCACAAGCGCCGGGCCGCCGAGCTCGTCGACATCGTCAAGGACTGCATCCGACGGCACACCCAGTTGCAGTCGCGCCTGCTGGAGGCCGGGCCGCTGTTCCGCGCGGAGCAGGACCGGCAGGCCTTCGCGACGCCGATGACGACCTCGGGGATCGATCTGTACGGCCATCTCGTCGCGCCCGTGCTGCCGCTCCCCGTGGCCGAGGCGGTCCGCGTCACCGACGCGTTCTTCGGACGCGGCACAGGGCTGCGGACACCGGTGTCGGTGCGGGTCGGGGACCTGGTGGACATACTGCTGACGCCCCCGGTGGAGCGCGAGCACCTCGGAGCCGAGATGCCCGAACCGGACCTCATCGCCACCCCGGACGACAGCCGGTTCAGCGAGGAACAGCTCGCCGCGGCGACGGAACTGCTGGACCTGCCCGCCGACGCGCCACGGCGCCTGTCGGGGTTGCTGGCCGAGGCGCGTCGAGCCGACCCCGAACTGCCTTACCTGGTGGCCCTGCTGGCGGTGCACGCGGCGAGTCCGCCGGTCGGCACCGCCTACCGGCAGGGCGAGCAGAAGCTGCTGTTCGCCGTGGACGACGGGACCGAACTGGACGACCCGGAGTTCGGCGGCGCGGATCTGATCGTCGGGACCGCCCTGCTGGACGCCGCGGGAATGGCCGCGGACCGGACGGAAGCAGCGTGAACCGAGTGACAGCACAGCAAGGAGCTTCCCAATGCTGATGTCAAGCCGCCACTGTGACTGGTGGTGTGGCTTGGTAGTACGCTCCGTCGCGGATCATGGCCCACAGGACGTTGACGCGGCGGCGAGCGAGTGCCAGCAGCGCCTGCTTATGTCCCTTGCCTTCGGCGCGCTTGCGCGCGTAATAGGCCTTGGAGGCAGGGCAGCTCTTCAGGCTGGAGAGGGCGGAGAGGTACATCGCGTTGAGCAGGCCGCGGTGAAAGCGGCGCGGTCTTCGAAGGTTGCCGCTGACGCGGCCGGAGTCACGCGGGGCAGGCGCCAGGCCGGCGAAGCCGGCCAGCCGGTCGGCGCTGCCGAAGGCGTCCATGTGACCGCCGGTGGCCGCGATGAAGACGGCGCCCGTCATCTTGCCCGTGCCGGGCAGGCTGAGGATCACCTCGGCGTGCGGGTGCTCGCGAAACCGGGCCTCGATGAGCGCGTCGACTTCCGTGACCTCCTCATCAAGGGCCATCACCCCCTTCGCCAGCCGCACCACCATCGCGGCGGCCAGCTTCTCCCCAGGCAGGGCCGTGTGCTGGGCCTCGGCTGCCTCCAGGGCAGTCCGGGCGAGCGTGGCGGCTCCGCGCACCTTGCGGTTGCGCAGCCACGTCTCGACGCGCTTGGCTCCGCTGCGGCGGATCGCGGCCGGCGTCTGGTAGCCCGTCAGCAGCATGACCGGGCCCTTGTTGGTCAGATCCAGCGACCGTTCCAATGCCGGGAAGATCTCCAGCAGTTGGGCACGCAGCCGGTTGATCTGGCGGGTGCGGTCGGCCACCAGATCCGCCCGGCGTGTGGTCAGTATGCGCAGGTCGACGGCGATCTCGTCACCGGGACGCAGCAGACCGAGGTCGCGGCGCATGCGGGCTTGGTCGGCGATGACGAAGGCGTCCTTGGCGTCCGTCTTGCCCTCGCCCCGGTAGGAGGCCGAGGCGTGGTGCACGGTCAGGCCGGTGATGTAGACCATCGGCTGGTCGTGGCTGACCAGCAGGCCAATCAGCAGGGCGGCACCGCCGCCGTTGAGGTCGACCGCCCACAGCACGTCTTCATCGATGTCCAGGACGTCACCGATCAGCTCCAGCAGGGCCGATTCGTCGTTCAGGACCCGGCGGGACAGCAGCCGTTCACCGTCCCGGTCGATCACCACGCAGTGGTGATGTTCCTTGCCAATGTCCACTCCGGCCCATATCCGGGGCACGGTCACCTCCGCCAGTTCGTCGCGCTACCACTGCCCAGCAGACGACCTCGCCGACGTTGCCCTACGCAGCGATCGAGTCGCATCTCCCAATTAGCGGTCGAGTCGTCGCGGGGCTCCGGGTGGCCAAGCTCCTTCAGCCATCTGACGGTCGCCCAATCATCAGCCATGCCCAGAGCCCCTGGGTCCCACTGATCTTACGAATGATCATTTCGAACCCACTAGAAAGGTAGGGCCCAACCGTGAGCGAGCACGTCGAGTGGAGCGAGCCGGAGGCCACCGCCCCCTCCGCGAGTGCCGCCGTCACGCCCGCGGACGCCGCCGACGCCGCCCGGCTCGTCGCCTTCGGGCTCCAGCCGAAGCTGCAGCCCGCGCGGGACCAGGAGTACACCGAGCTGCTGCGGCGCTACCGCGAGGACCCGCCGTTCGCGCGGCTCGCGGACGCCGTGGCCGCCGGGCTCGGCCTGGTGGTGCTGGAGGTGTCCCCCCGCGCGGGGATGGCGGTGACCGCCGCCGAGGACTCGGTGTTCGCCGTGCGCATGGGCGACTACGCCCGGCGGACCTCCGCCGAATCCGGCGACCGCTTCCTGCACGGGCTCGCCCATCTCGCCGTCGCCGCCCTGGCGTTCCCCCGCCCCGAGGACCTCGCCGACGACGGCTACATCGGGCGCGTCTCCGTCAACGGCGTCGACGCCTTCGTACGGCAGGCCTGCCGGCGCCTGGAGGAACGGGCCGAGGAGCAGGGCGAGAACACCGACCCGGCGAGCGACGCGCCCGGTCTGGAGGCCGCCTGGCGGATCTGGGCCCGACGCACCGCCACCGGCGCCACCAAGGACGCCCGCAGACTCGCCGGGTCCACCACCGGCATCATCGGCAAGGCCGTCGCCTTCCTCACCGACTCCGGCTTCCTCCAGCGCACCGGCGACGACAACGGCGGTACGTACCGCACGACCGCCCGCTACCAGCTCCAGGTGCGGGACATGGCGGGCAGCTCCGCGATGGCCGAGCTGCTGGAGCTGGGCGTGGTTCCGGTCACCGACGGCACGGCGACCCTGCTGCCGCCCGAGGAGGGCGACGACCTGGAGCTGGTCGCCGACGCCGGACTGCCCTTCCACGCGTCCGCCCGGTCCTGACCTTCCCCCCACCTGCCGAAGACTTACGAGAGTCCGCCATGTACGAGCTGTCCCGCATCCGCCTCTACTCCATCGGTCCCGCCGGTGCGCGCTACGCCGACACCGTGCTCGACCTGCGGGGCGTGGGCGAGCCCGTGCCCGACCCCGCGCCCGCGCAGGCGGAGTTCTTCGCGGAGGAGCCCGTCGGCCCGCCGCGCCGGCCCGCGCCCGCCGGCGTGCTGTTCCTGGAGAACGGCGGCGGCAAGTCGGTGCTGCTCAAGCTGATCTTCTCGGTGATGCTGCCGGGCCACCGCAACACCCTCGGTGGCGCCAGCTCCGGTGTGCTGCGCAAGTTCCTGCTCGCCGACGACTGCGGACACGTCGCCCTGGAGTGGCAACACACGCTGACCGGCGAGTGCGTGGTGGTCGGCAAGGTGAGCGAGTGGCGCGGGCGGCAGGTCTCCAACGACCCGCGGAAGTTCGCCGAGGCCTGGTACTCCTTCCGGCCCGGGCCCGGGCTCGCGCTGGACAACCTGCCGGTCGCCGAGTCCACCGCCGTACGCCCGCCCGTCGAGGGCGCCTCCGGCGCCCAGGGCCGGCGCCGCACCATGAAGGGCTTCCGGGACGCCCTCACCGAGGCGGGCAAGGCGTACCCGCATCTGGAGGTGCACTGGGAGGAGATCCACGACCGGTGGATCGAGCACCTCGGCGACCTCGGCCTGGACCCCGAACTCTTCCGCTACCAGCGGGAGATGAACGCCGACGAGGGCGAGGCCGCCGGCCTGTTCGCGGTGAAGAAGGACTCCGACTTCACCGACCTGCTGCTGCGCGCGGTGACCGACACCCGGGACACCGACGGGCTCGCCGACCTGGTCAGCGGGTTCGGCAACAAGCTCGGGCGGCGCGCCGAGCTGATCGCCGAGCGGGACTTCACCGCCGGGTCCGTCGATCTGCTCGGGCGGATCGTGGAGGCGGCCGAGGCGCGCTCCCGCGCGCGGGACATCCACACCGGGGCCGAGCGGCGGACCCGGACCCTGGCCCGGCGGCTGTCCGCGCGCGGGGCCCGGGAGCGGGTGCGGGCGGCCGACCTCGCCCAGCGGGTCACCGCCGCCGCGTACGCCGTCACGCATGCCGAGGCGGGGCGGGAGCGCAGTGCGTCGATCGCCGCCGAACTCGCCTACCGGCACGCCTCGCTGGCCCTCGCGGCCGCCGAGAAGTCCGCGGCCGCGCAGAAGCGCGAGCTCGCCGAGGCCCGCACCCTGCACTCCGCCTGGCAGGCCGCCGAGGCCGTGCTGCGGCACCGCGCCGCCGCCGACCGGGTCGCGCGGGTGGCCGCCGCGATCCAGGAGGCCGAGCGGGACGCCGCCCCCGCCCTCGCCGCCCGCGCGAAGGCCGCCGTCGATCTCGTACGGGCGCTGCACGCGGCCGCGGAGAGCGCCGAGGCCCTCGCCAACCAGGGGGAGGAGCGGTCGGCCGCGCTCCAGGAGGTCGGCGAGGCCGCCCACCGGGACGCCACCTCCGCCGCCACCGAGGCCCAGCGCGCCCGCAGCGAGATCGGCCACCTCAAGCAGCGCCTGTCCGAGGTCGAGCAGGAGACCGCCGAGGCCGTGCGCGCCGGCTGGCTCGACGACAGCGCCCCCGACGCCGATCCGGCCCGCGCGGCCCTCGCCGCGAGTGACGCCGAGAAGAGTGCCGTATCCGCCTGGGACACCGCGCGGGAGGCCTCCCGGCGGGCGTCGGAGCACGCGCGCGAGGCGGCCGCCACGGAGTCCCGCGCCGAACTCACCGCGGCCCGCGCGGCCGACGCGGCGACGGCCGCGCAACGGGCCTACGAGGCGGAGCAGCGGCTCGCCGAGGCGCTGGCGGCCGAGGAGCGGCTGGCCGAGCTGCTGAGCCTGCCGGGCGCCCCCGGCGGGGCGCGGGCGGGCCTGCCGGGGCCCCGGGCCGGGCAGGACGCCGGATCCGGCGGAGCAGCGGTCGGCGGCACTAACCCGCACGCCGACGCCGGCACCGCCCCGCGCGGCCGGACGACCGGCACCGGAGGGACCGTCGGCCCGCGCCTCGCCCCGGACGGCACGCTGACACCCGAGGAGCTCGACCGCTTCGCCGACGAACTGCGCGAACTCCTCGACGACGCCGTCTCCTCCGCCGAGCGGCACCTCTTCGAGCTGCGGACGGCCGCCGCCGACGACTCCCGCATCCTCGGCGCCCTCGGCGACGGCGGACTGCTGCCGCCGGGACCCGACGTGCTGGCCACCGTGGAGTTCCTGGGCGAGCACGGCGTCCCCGCCCTGCCCGGCTGGCGCTACCTCGCCCAGGCCGTCGACCCCGCCGACCACGCGCGCGTACTCGCCGCCCGGCCCGAGCTGGTCGACGGCGTCATCATCACCGACCCCGCCACGCACGCGCGGGCCCGCGAGGTGCTGGGCGAAGCGGCCCTGCTGCCCCGGTCCGCCGTGGCCGTCGGCACCGCCGCCGCGCTCCTCGCCCCCACACCGGGCACCGACGCGCACACCGGTGACGTCTTCCTCGTACCGCCGAACCCGGCCATGCACGACGAGCACGCCGCCGACGAGGAGCGGCAGGCGCTGCGCGCGCGGGCGGCCGAGCGGGACCAGGAGATCCGCACCCTCGCCGCCCGGCTCGGCAAGGACCGGGAGCTCGCCGCGCGGCTCGCCTCCTGGCGCACCGGCTGCCCGGCCGGACGGCTGGTCGAACTGGCCGAGACGGCCCGGGAGGCCCGCGCGTTCGCGGAGGAGTCCGAGGCCGAGCTCGCCGAGGCGCGGACCGTGCGCGCGGAGGCCGACGAGGCCGCCGCGGAGGCCGCCCAGGTCCGCGACGAGCGGCAGGAAGCCGCGCAGAAGGCCCGGCGCGCCGCCGACGCCCTCGCCGGCCTCGCCTTCCGGCTGCGCGAGCGGGCCGGCTGGCAGGCCAAGCTGCGGGAACTCGCCGACGAGGCCGCCGAGTCGGAGGCCCGCGCCCAGGCCTGCCTGGAGCGCGCCCGAGCCGCCGACGAGAACCGGCGGGCCGCCCAGCGCGCCGCGGACGACGCCCGCCGCACCGCGCGGGCCCTGCGCGCCGAGCGCGCCGAGATCGCGGGCGCCCCCGACGACGTACCGGAGACCGGCGCCGAGGCGTCCAAGGCGTCGCTGCCGGCCCTGCGCGAGGCCTACCGGGCCGCCTCGCAGGTGTACGAGAAGGTCGGCGTCGGCGCCGACCTGCGGGCCGAGCAGGCCCGCGCGGAGAGCGACGAGAGCGCGGCGCGCGCGGAGCTGGACCGGCTGAGCAACAAGGTCCGCACCCGCGCGGAGCAGTTGCTCCAGTCCCCCGACGGCTCCGACGGGCCGTCCCGGCAGGCGGCCGTCGCCCGCGCGGAGGAGCTGGTGCAGCTCCTGGAGACCCGGATGTCGACGGCGAGCGAGCAGCTCGGGCGGCTGCGCGGCGAGGCCGAGCGGCACGCGCCCGAGGACGGCGAGGAGGCGCACACCGAGCTGGCCGAGGAGCTGCAGCCGCGCGACGCCGAGCATGCGCAGGCGCTGCTGCGCACGGCGACCGCCGAACTGGCCTCGCGCACCGAGGCGCTGGGGCAGGCCCGGGAGGCGCACGCCGAGCTGCTGGCGGCCCACCGCGCCGCCGAGGACGCGGCCGGCGGCTTCGACGAGATCGCCGCGATGCTCCGCGACCTGCTGCGCGAGCACACCCCGGAGGAGGACCAGGAGGAGACCGAGCCGTATCCCGGCAGCCCGGACGAGGCCCGGCAGTCCGCCGCCGAGGCCCGCCGGTCGCTGCGCGGCTGCGCCGCCGACCTGTCCGCCGCCGAGGCGGCCGTCCGCGAGGCGAGCGATGTGCTCGTGCGGCACGCCAACTCCACGCGGTACGAGCAGGTACGCACCCCCGCGCGGCAGCAGATCCGGGAGCTGCCCGCCGCCTCGCTGCCCGAGCACGCGCAGAAGTGGGCGGACGCCTTCGCACCCCGACTGCGCGTCCTCACCGACGAGTTGGCGCAGCTGGAGCGCAACCGCGACTCGATCGTGGACCGGCTGCGCGGACTGGTGGAGTCGGCGCTCGCCACCCTCCGGTCCGCGCAGCGGCTGTCCCGGCTGCCCGAGGGCCTCGGCGAGTGGTCCGGACAGGAGTTCCTGCGGATCCGGTTCGAGGAACCCGACCAGGCCACGCTCACCGAGCGACTCGGCGAGGTCATCGACGAGGCCACGCGCGCGGCGGTGAAGAAGAACTCCGATCTGCGGCGGGACGGGATGTCCCTGCTGCTGCGCGGAGTCGGCGCCGCGCTCCGGCCCAAGGGCGTCGCCGTCGAGATCCTCAAGCCGGACGCGGTGCTGCGTGCGGAGCGGGTGCCCGTCGGGCAGATGGGCGATGTGTTCTCCGGGGGGCAGCTGCTCACCGCGGCCATCGCGCTGTACTGCACGATGGCGGCCCTGCGCTCGAACGACCGGGGCCGGGACAAGCACCGCCACGCCGGCACGCTGTTCCTGGACAACCCCATCGGCCGTGCCAACGCCACCTACCTGCTGGAGCTGCAGCGCGCGGTCTCCGACGCCCTCGGCGTGCAGCTGCTGTACACCACCGGCCTGTTCGACACCACCGCGCTGGCTGAGTTCCCGCTGGTCATCCGGCTGCGCAACGACGCCGACCTGAGGGCGGGACTGAAGTACATCAGCGTCGAGGAACACCTCCGCCCGGGACTGCCCCAGCAGTCCCAGGGGGAGGACGCGGTGCACAGCGAGATCACGGCGACCCGCATGTACCGACGGCCCCCGGCCGACGATCGGCCTTGATCAGATCCGCGCACTTCTCGCCGATCACCATCGTCGTGATGCACGGATTGACGGTCACCAGATCCTGCATCACCGACCCGTCCGCCACCCGCAGCCCCTCGACCCCCTTGACCCGCAGCCGCGCGTCGAGCGGGGCCGTGGGGTCGTCGTCCGCGCCCATCTTCACCGTGCAGGACGGGTGGTAGACCGTGTTGTGGGTCCGGTGGATGTAGTCCAGCAGTTCGTCGTCGGACCGGACGTCCGGTCCGGGGGCCAGTTCGGCTCCCGCCCAGCCGCTGAGCGCGGGCTGCCCGGCTATGCGGCGGGCGAGCCTCAGGCCGTACGTCATCACGCGCACGTCGTGCTCGTGCGTGAAGTACCGGGGGTCCACCCGCGGCTTGTCCCGGTAGTCGCGGGTGCGCAGGCGGACCGTGCCCCGTGACCTCGCCCGTGTGACGTTGGGGGTGAGGCAGAACGCGTTCTCGGAGGTGGGGTAGCCGTGGCGCGCCGTGTTCATGTCGAACGGCACGGAGCCGTAGTGGAACATCAGGTCCGGCCGGTCCAGGCCCGGTTCGGTGTCGTAGAAGATGCCCGCCTCCCACCACTGGCTGGACGCGGTGGTCATGGGCCGCCGGGCCTGCCACATGATGACGCCCTCGGGGTGGTCCTGGAGGTTCTCGCCGACGCCCGGGGCGTCCACCACCACCTCGACGCCGACCTCGCGCAGGTGCGCGGCCGGTCCGATGCCGGACAGCATCAGGAGCTTGGGGGAGTCGATCGCCCCGCAGGAGACGACGACCTCGCGCCGGGCCCGTACCGTCCGGCTGTGGATCAGGTCGGGGTCCAGGTACTCGGCGCCGACGCAGCGCCGGCCGTCGAGGAGGAGCTTCTTGGCCCGTACGCCGGTACGGACCTCCAGGTTCGGACGCTTGCCCATCACCGGGTGCAGGTAGGCCACCGATGACGACTGACGGATGTTGTTCTCGTCGGAGTTGATCTGGAACCAGTTGGCGCCCCGGATCACCGTCCGGCCGGTGTTGAAGGCCGTCGTCGGTATGCCCGCCTGCGCGCACGCCTCCAGCAGGGCCGTGCCGCACGGATCCTCGCCCTTGAGCGTGCGCAGTTTCACCGGGCCGGTGCGGCCGTGGTGGTCGCCGGGGGAGTCGTTGTTCTCCACGCGCCGGAAGAGCGGGAACAGGTCGGCCGCGCTCCAGCCCGAGCAGCCGCCCGCCGCCCAGTCGTCCAGATCCTCGGCGGGGGCCCAGAAGGCGATGCAGGAGTTGTGCGAGGAGCAGCCGCCGAGCACCTTGGCGCGGGCGTGCCGCAGGAAGCTGTTGCCGCTGGGCTGCGGCTCGACCGGGTAGTCCCAGTCGTAGCCGGACTCCAGCAGGCCCATCCAGCGCTCCAGCCGCAGGACGGCGTCGTCGCCGACGTCGCTCGGCCCGGCCTCCAGGACGCACACCGTGACCGCCGGATCCTCCGACAGCCGGGCCGCGACCACATTGCCCGCGGTGCCGCCGCCGACCACGACGTAGTCGAACTCATCGATGCTCAAGACGGTCTCCCTCGGCCTCCGCGGCGCTCTGCGACCGGTGCTCGGCCAGCACACCCGTGCGGTGCCGCTGGACGAACCAGTAGTAGGCGAAGCCGCCGCCCGCGATGACCCCGACGAACAGGACCGCGCCCCACTGGAGGTACCAGTGGAAGGGGGCGCTGGCGTTGTACACGGAGGCCCGCGGCCAGATCAGGTTGATCGTCATACCGAGGCCCCACAGCACGGCCAGCGCGTTGACGAGCAGACCCCAGCGGCCCAGCGAGAAACGTCCGTCGCCGGCCGGCTGCCATCTGCCGCGCAGCCGCGCCACCAGCATCGGGGCCGTGACGCCCAGGTAGGCGAGGTAGATCATGATGATGCCGATGCTGGTGACGACCGTGAAGATCTGCGGCTGCCGGATGTTGACCACCAGGATCGCCAGCGCCAGGATCCCGATGATCACGGTCGGCAGGACCGGGGTGTGGAACCGCGGGTGGCACTTGGCCAGCTTCGAGGACGCGGGCAGGTTGTTGTCCCGGGCCATCGCGAACGCCAGCCGGACCGCGGCCGTGTGGACCGCCAGGGCGCAGACGGTGACCGCGATCAGCACGCACCACAGCATCGCCTTGCCGGCCGTCGAGCCGAGCACGTCCAGCACGATGTACTGCAGTCCGTCCGTGGAGAGCCGCTCCCCCTTCAGGCTGGAGACGCTCATCAGGGCCAGGAGCAGGACCAGGCCGCCGAGGACGAAGGAGGCCACGATCGCCCGGATGATGGCGCGCGGCGCGTTCCGGGTGGGATCGAGTGACTCCTCGCCGAGCGAGGCGGCCGTGTCGAAGCCGTACATCACGTACGCGGACGCCAGCGACGCGACGAGGAACGCGCCCAGGTACCCGGCGCCGTAGCCCGCGCCGGTGTCGTTGGTCTCCATGACCACCTGCGGACCGCGGGTGATGTGGACGGCGAACAGGACGATCAATACAACGGTGGCGATCAACTCGATGAACACGCCCGCCGTGTTGATCCGGGCCATCAGCTTGACGCCGAAGGCGTTCACCAGGGTGGTGAACAGGATCAGCACCGCGGCCAGGATGACCGCGTTGGTCGCCACGTCGTACTTTCCGGTGCCGTCGCCCACGAGCTGGAACGCGTCGGAGATCTGCGGCAGCGTCAGCTGGTAGGCCAGCGCCACGGCCGCGATGGACACGATGGACGCGATCAGCATCATCCACCCGGCGAGCCAGCCCAGGTGCGGGTTGCCTATCTTCTTCGACCAGTTGTAGACGGACCCCGCCACCGGGTAGCGGGCCGCCAGCTCGGCGAAGCAGAGGGCGACCATGAACTGGCCGCCGAAGACCATCGGCCACGACCACCAGTAGGCGGGGCCGCCACCGCCGTAGCCGAAGTAGAAGAGCTGGAAGGTGCCGGTCAGGATCGAGATGTAGCTGATGCCGGCGGCGAAGGTGTGGAAGGTGCCGAGGGTGCGCTTGAGTTCGGGTCTGTACCCGAACTCGGCGAGTTCGGCGTCGTCGGCGTCTCTCGGTGGGTGGGTCGTGGTCATGAGCGGACTCCTGGTGGGCCTGAGGGAGGAGGGGGAGCGGCTCGTGCGGGGGCCGGGTGCCGCGTGCTGCTACCCGGTGATCAGCTGAACCATCCCTGAGGCGTGGGGCTGGTGTTGCGCCAGATGTGTTTGGTCTCGCGGTACTCGGCGAGCCCGGAGGGGCCGAGCTCCCGCCCGAATCCGGACTGCTTGTAGCCGCCCCATTCGGCCCCCGGGACGTACGGGTGGTAGTCGTTGATCCAGACCGTGCCGGTCCGCAGCGCGGCCGCGACCCGCGCCGCCTTGCCCTCGTCACGCGTCCATACCGCACCCGCGAGGCCGTAGACGGTGTCGTTGGCCAGGCGTACGGCCTCCTCCTCGCCGGTGAAGCACTCCACCGTGAGCACCGGCCCGAAGGACTCCTCCTGGACCACCGACATTCCGGCGGCGCACTCGTCGAGCACCGTGGGCGGGTAGTAGAAGCCGTCGTCGAGACCGGCACCGGTGGGGCGGGCGCCGCCGCAGCGCAGGACCGCGCCCTCGGCGAGCCCCATGGCCACGTACGCCTCGACCTTGGCGCGGTGGGCCGCCGAGATCAGCGGCCCGGTCCGGGCCTGCTCGTCGAAGGGCCCGCCGAGCCTGATCCCGGCGGCCCGCCGTACGACCTCGTCGACGAACCGGTCGTGCAGCGGCTCCTCCACGAGCAGCCTGGCACCCGCCGAGCAGACCTGCCCGGAGTGCAGGAACACGGCCGTCAGCGCCATGTCGACGGCCGTGTCGAAGTCGGCGTCGGCGAAGACGATGTTGGGGTTCTTGCCGCCGAGTTCGAGCGCGACCTTCTTCACGGTCCCGGCCGCGGCCGCCATCAGCCGCCGCCCGGTGTGCAGGCCGCCGGTGAAGGAGACGAGGTCGACGCCCGGGTGGTCGGCGAGCGGGGCGCCCGCCTCGGGTCCCGCACCGAGCACCAGATTGCCGGCGCCCGGCGGGAGTCCGGCCTCGTCCAGCAGCCGCATCAGATGGATCGCGGTGTGCGGGGTCAGCTCGCTCGGCTTCAGCACGAAGGTGTTGCCCGCCGCGAGCGCGGGGGCCACCTTCCAGGCCGTCTGCAACAGCGGGTAGTTCCACGGGGTGATGAGCCCGCAGACCCCGACCGGCTCGTGCACCACCCGGCTGTCGATGGCCCGCGCGCCGGTGTCGACGACCCGGCCGGTCCCCTCGCCCGCGACGAGCCGCCCGAAGTAGCGGAAGCAGTTGGCCACGTCGTCGACGTCGTACTCGCTCTCCACGAGCCGCTTTCCGGTGTCCAGCGACTCGGCCCGGGCGATCGACTCCTTGTCGCGTACGAGGAGATCGGCGACGCGCAGCAGCAGGTCGCCGCGCTCCTGCGGTGCCGTCCGGGGCCAGGAGCCGGTGTCGAAGGCGCGACGGGCGGCGCCGATCGCCTCCACGGTGTCCTTGCCGCCCGCCTCGTCCACCACCCCTACCAGCGAGCCGTCGGCCGGACAGCGGATCTCCCGGGTGCGCTCGTCGAGCGCACCCCGCCACTCGCCGTCAATGAACAGGTCCGGCATGGCCGCCTCCCAGCTTTTCCAGGATCCACGCGTGGAAGATCCCGATGTGGTGCTCGTTGGGGACCAGCACACCACCCGCGCGGTACGCACGGGACGCCATGGCCGGCTGTGTCCGCTCACAGGCCTCGAAGTCCTGCTCGTTGACCCGGTGGAACAGCTCCACCGACTTCGACACGTCGGCTCCGGACGCGACGACCTCGGGTGCGTACAGCCAGTCGCACTCGACGACCGTGCGGTCCTCGGCCAGCGGGAACATGCGGTGCAGGATCACATGGTCCGGAACGAGGCTGACGAAGACCGTCGGCTTGACGGTGACGGCGTAGTACCGGCGGTCCTGGTCCTCGCTCACTCCCGGCAGCTTCGCGAAGCCCTCGCTGCCGTCGACGGTGAAGCCCTTGACCTCCTCGCCGAACTCGGCGCCGTGGCCGACGTAGTACTGCGCGGCGTAGCCGTCGGCGAACTCCGGCAGCACCTCGGTGAGTTCGGGGTGGATCGTGGCGCAGTGGTAGCACTCCATGAAGTTCTCGACGATCAGTTTCCAGTTGGCCTTCACGTCGTAGGAGATGCGCCGGCCGAGGGCGAGGTTCTCCGTGCCGTAGTGCTCACCGGCCCCCAGAAACCGGCCGCGGAGACGACGTGGTCGGCGGGGAAGGAACCCTGGTCGGTGAGTACGGCGGTGACGCGGTGCCCTTCCTTCTCGATGCCGGTCACGGTGTGGCGTTCCAGGAAGCGGGCGCCTCTTTGAGTGGCCCGTTCCCGCTGGGCGCGGGCCGCGAGGAGGGCGCGGGCCAGGCCGTCGTCGGGGGTGTGGAAGCCGCCGAGGACCACCGACTCGTCCAGCAGCGGCCACAGTTCCTTGCAGCGGGCGGCGCCGACGATCTCGCCGCGGATGCCCCAGGCGGCGGCGTAACCGGCCCTGCGATGCAGTTCGGTGAGGCGTTCCGGGGTGGTGGCGAGCTCCAGGCCGCCGACCCGGTCGAAACAGGGAACTCCGTCCACGGTCAGGGCGTTGAACTTCTCGACCGTGTACTTGGCGAACTCCGAGAGCGTCCGGGACGGGCTGGTCTGGAAGACGAGTCCGGGCGCGTGCGAGGTGGAGCCGCCGGGGGCGGGCAGGGGGCCCTGTTCGAGGACGGTGACGTCGGTCCAGCCGCGCGCGGTCAGTTCGTCGGCGAGCGAGCAGCCGACGATGCCGGCACCGATGACGACCACACGGGGGGACTGGCTTTCGGGGGTGCTGGACATGCCCCTCCTTGCGGGGTGGTCGACGGGGCTCACAGGACCACGACCGAGCGCAGCACCTCACCCCGGTGCATCTTGGCGAAGGCCTCCTCGACCTGGTCGAGGGCGATCGTCTCGGTCACGAAGGCGTTCAGGTCCAGCAGCCCGTAGAGGTACTGGTCGACGAGGAACGGGAAGTCCCGGCTCGGCAGACAGTCCCCGTACCAGGACGACTTGATCGCGCCGCCGCGTGAGAACACGTCGATCAGCGGGAGCTCGACCTTCATCTCGGGGGAGGGGACGCCGACCTGCACCAGCACGCCCGCGTGGTCGCGCATGTAGAAGGCCTGGGTGAAGGTCTCGGAGCGGCCCACGGCGTCGATCGCGATGTCGACTCCATGGCCGTCGGTGAGCGCCCGCACCGCCTCCACCGGGTCCGTGCCACGGGAGTTGACCGTGTGCGTGGCGCCGAACTTCTCCGCCTGGTCGAGCTTCTTGTCGTCGATGTCGACGGCGATGACCTTCATGGCGCCGTTCAGACAGGCTCCGGCGATGGCTGCGTTGCCGACGCCGCCGCAGCCGATGACGGCGACCGAGTCGCCGCGCCCGACTCGGCCGGTGTTCACCGCGGCGCCGTAACCGGCCATCACGCCACAGCCGATGAGGCCGGCTGCCTCGGGCCGGGCGGCCGGGTCGATCCGCACCGCCTGCCCCGCCGCGACCAGCGTCTTCTCGGCGAAGGCGCCGATGCCGAGGGCGTTGCTGAGCGGGGTGCCGTCGAGCAGCGTCATCGGCTGCCCGGCGTTGCGGGAGTCGAAGCAGTACCAGGGACGGCCGCGGCGGCAGGAACGGCACCTGCCGCACGGGGCCCGCCAGGCGAGGACGACGTAGTCACCGGGTGAGAGGTCGGTGACACCTTCGCCGACCGCCTCGATCGTGCCGGCCGCCTCATGTCCCAGCAGGAACGGGAAGTCGTCGTTGACCCCGCCGTCGCGGTAGTGCAGGTCGGTGTGGCAGACCCCGCAGGCCTGTACGGCGACCAGCACCTCACCGGGGCCCGGATCGGGGACGACGATCGTCCGCACCTCGACGGGTGCGCCCTTCTTCACAGCGACTACGGCACGGACCTCGTGTGGCACGACCGGGCTCCTCTGCTGTTGCGCACTGCACGATGGGTTGCGCGATGAGGAACATAGTGAGAACGCCATCAAGCGGCCGTCAAGAGGCGCGAGTTAACCCTTGGCAAAAGGAATCCGCGAGGCGAAACGTGTCGGACACATGGCGGCGGAGGCCGTCGGACACGGGACGGCGGTGGCTGCTGGACACATGACGGCGGGCGCCGTCGGACACGGGACGGCGGGGGCCGTCGGACACAGAGGCGGCGCGGGAGCAGGAGGAACCTGGTCCCGCGCCGTGATCCGCTCGTTCGGCTTGCTGCTGTTCGGAGGCTTTCGGTCAGAAGCCGTATCCCATACGGCGGGACAGCTCGGCCCCGGCCGCCACCGTGCGCTTGGCCAGCTCGGGCAGCCGGTCGCTGTTCAGCCGGTAGACCGGGCCCGAGACACTGATCGCCGCGATCACCTTGCCGTCGTGCGAACGCACCGGTGCCGCCACGGCGGCCAGCCCCAGCTCCAGCTCCTCCAGGGTGATGCCGTAACCCTGCTCCACCACGGCCTCCAACTCCCCGCGCAGCGCCGAGGCGCCGGTGATCGTGCGCTCCGTGAACCGCGGCAACGGGCGGGCCAGCAGCCCCTCGCGCAGGGTGGGTGACATGTGCGCGAGCATCACCTTGCCGCTGGAGGTGGCGTGCAGCGGGGTGCGCCGGCCCAGCCAGTTCTGCGCCGTCACCGACGCCGTGCCGCGGGCCTGCATGATGTTGACCGCCGCGTCGTCGTCCAGCACGGCGATGTTGACCGTCTCGCCCAGCTCGTCGGCGAGTTCCCGGCAGACCGGGACACCCTCCTGCGAGATGTCGAGGCGCACTGCCGCCGCCCCCGCGAGGCGCAGGACGCCGGCGCCCAGGTAGTACTTGCCGCGGTCCTTCGCCTGGGCCACCAGGCCGCGGTTCTCCAGGACGCCGAGCAGCCGGAAGGCCGTCGACTTGTGCACGTCCAGTTCGTCGGCGATCTCGGTGACGCCCGCCTCCCCGTGCCGGGCCAGGATCTCCAGGACGCTCACGGCGCGGTCCACCGACTGCACCGCGCTCGCCGCGCCCCTTCCGCCCTGCTTCTCCGGGCTGGGCGTGCTGGCACCTGGGACGGACTGCTGCCTCTGCGTGCGGGTCATGGCTCAACTCTCACCACCTGGGGGCCCGATTCGGGCCGCATCTGCGGGAAACCCTTGACGCGACGGTCGCCCCGCGCGGATTCTGTTGCGCATAGCGCTTGCTCGTGCGCCATGCGAAACATCATGTTACCCAAGCGTCCGGTCCCCGGTAGGGGCCGAACAGCACATGCGGCCGCACCCGGCTCCGGACCGACGGCGTCCCGGAACCCCGGGCGCACCGCGGCACCGCAGCAACGCAGTCGCAGCAACGCAGCACTCCGGCCCTGGAACCCCGCTTCCGGGCTGTCTCTCCGCGGACCGCCTTACAAAGGCCCGCGCTCCTGACTCCCTGCCGCACCTGGACCACACCTGTCCGGACCAGCGCTCCGGACCGAGAGGGGGGCCCATGATTCCCGTCTGCCGCCTCGAAGACCTCCCCGAGGGCGAGTCCGTCCGCATCGGGACGACACCACCCGTCGCCGTGTTCCGCACCGAGGACGGCGAGCTGTACGCCATCGACGACACCTGCACCCACCAGGACGCCTCCCTCTCCGAGGGCTGGCTGGAGGGCTGCCTGGTCGAATGTCCGCTGCACGCCGCCTCCTTCGACCTGCGCACCGGCGAACCGACCTGCCTCCCGGCCCGCCGAGCCGTCCGCACCCACCGGGTCACGGTCGACGACGGAGTCATCCACGTCCACCTGGCGCGGGAAGAGGGTACGGCCGCATGAACGCCGTGACCCGGCCGACGCAGGGCCACTGTGCTGACTCGTGCGCGACCTTGGCCAAGAGGAGGCGCACCGCATGAGGACCGTGACCGTCGTCGGCGCCTCCCTCGCCGGGCTGTACGCGGCCCGGGAACTGCGCGCCCAGGGCTTCGACGGTCGACTGGTGATCGTCGGCGACGAATCCCACCGCCCCTATGACCGGCCTCCCCTCTCCAAGGACTTCCTCACCGGCCGGATCGACGAGGACCGACTCGCCCTCACCGACGCCGAGGAGACCGCGGAACTCGACGCCGAGTGGCGCCTCAGCACCCGGGCCCGCGGCCTCGACGTCCGCGGACGCGCGGTTCTGCTCGACAACGGCCGTACGGTGTCCACCGACGGCGTCGTCATCGCCACCGGCGCCTCGCCCCGCCGCCTCCCCGGGGCCGAACTCGCCGGCGTCCACACCCTGCGCACCCTCGACGACGCCCGAACCCTGCGCGAGGAACTCACCCAGGGCCCCCGACGTGTCGTCGTCATCGGTGGCGGCTTCATCGGCGCCGAGACCGCGTCCTCCTGCGCCGCCCTCGGCCACACGGTCACCGTGGTCGAAGCCGCATCGCTGCCGCTCGTGCCCCAGCTCGGCGTCGAGATGGCCGCCGTGTGCGCGGCCCTGCACCGCCGGGGCGGAGTCGAACTGGTCACCGCTACCGGCGTGGCCGGGCTGACGGGCATCGCCGCCGTCAGCGGCGTGGCACTCGCCGACGGCCGTGACCTCCCGGCCGACGTCGTGATCGTCGGCATCGGTGCCGTCCCCAACACGGCCTGGCTGGCCGGGTCCACGCTCGCCTTTCAGGACGGTGTCCTGTGCGATGACGGCTGTATGACGGCGCTGCCCCAGGTGGTCGCCGTCGGAGACGTCGCCCGCGTCGGCGGCCACCGCGCGGAGCACTGGACCTCCGCCACGGAACAGCCCCGGGTCGCCGTCGCCAACCTGCTCGCCGGGCACACCTCCCGGACGGTGAGGTCGCTGCCCTACTTCTGGTCCGACCAGTACGGCGCCCGCATCCAGTTCGCCGGCCACCGCCGGGACGGGGACACCGTCCGTATCGCCGAGGGCGCTCTGTCCGACGGGGCACCGGCCGAGGGAGGCTTCCTCGCGGTGTACGAGAGGGACGGCCGTACGACCGCGGTCCTCGCCGTGGACAGACCGCGCCCCTTCATGCGGCTACGTCGTGAACTGGGGGGAGGGGACAGGCGTATGGGGGCGTCGGTGTCCTGAAGGGGTGCTTTCCGGGTACCGATGCTCGGGTGCCCCCGCCTCGCCTCAGGAGTGCGACAACTGCCCCGCGCCGCCCCGCCCGTGTATCCGCTCCTGGCCCCGCCCGGCCGCCCTGGCCTGGCGCTGCGCCCGGCGCCGCTCCCGCCGCAACTGACGCGCGGTGCTGGCCGGTGTCGACACCACGCCGTGGCGCTGGTTCCACACCTGACGGGTCACCCAGACGTCCAGCGCGGCCCAGGTGGCGACCACTGTGCTGGCCACGCTGCTGAGCACCATCGGGAACGCCAGCCACGAGCCCGCCAGGGTGCACAGGAAGGCCACCATCGCCTGCATCAGCGTCACGGCGATGATCAGCACCGCCCGCACCGCCGCCGTGCGCACCGGATCGGGCAGCCGACGGCGACGCGCCGGTTCCTCGACCCACAGCGGGGGATACAGCGCCTCTGCCAGTGCCTCCTCGCGCTCCTCCCGCTCGTGCGAGGTGACCCGCGGAGGCGTCACCGCCTTCTCCTCCGGGGCCGCTGGAACTCCCGTCCGGGCCGCCGGAATGTCGAGATTCGGCGCCTCCGGACCCTCCCGCACCGTCAGGCGCGTCGCCGCGCCGCCGTCCTCAGGCGCCTTGCGCCGCTGAGCCGTGCCCATCACCGTGTCACTCCCCACCGCCAGCAGACCGCTCGCTTCCGTGTCCGAAGACCCGGCTCCCCAACGGCTGCCCGGCTTGCGCTGTTTTACGCCGCCGGGAGGCGAGATGCGGCTCCTGTGGCCGATTCTGCCCCCGTTTCCCATGGAGAAAGACGAACGACCTCGCCCGAAGATTCCCAACGAGGGAAAAATTCCAGCCAATTGATATTGCGGACGAGCCGGGCCGGTCCCGGCGGCCCGTGCCGGGATCCGGGAGGCAATCTCCCCCAATGGCCGGACAACTCCCCATGTCTCGCCCCCGGTACGGAAGTTCAGCTTCCGGACGGCTCTTCGAGTTACGTGTGCGTCGGTAGTAGGCTCGCGCCGTTTGTTGACGCACATGTGTACCCCCGTCCGGTGGGGGTCGAGCTGGGGGAGGCCATGCGCTTTCGCGGGAAGTCCATCCGCCGGAAGATCGTGGCGTTGCTTCTCGTGCCGCTGGTGTCCCTCACCGCGATCTGGGGCTTCGCCACGGTACTGACGGGTCGCGAGGCACAGCAGCTGTTCAATGTGTCGTCCGTCGTGGAAAAGATCGGCTACCCCATCGAGGACACGGTCCGTGTCCTCCAGCAGGAACGCCGGCAGACACTTGTCCACCTCGCCGACCCGCGCGCCTCCGACGGGCTCGCCACCCTGAGGCGCAGCCGCAGCGCCACCGACGAAGCCGTCGCCGAGATCCGCAAGAACGCCCAGAATCCCGACGTGCGCGACGCGATGGGTCAGGGCACGGACGAACGCCTCACCGCCGTCCTGGACGCCTTCGACGGCATCGACTCCCTGCGCCGCAGCGTCGAGGACGGCACCGTCAACCGGGCCACCGCGCTGAACCTCTACAACAGCCTGATCGACCCCTGTTACGTGCTCCTCGCCAACCTCCACGTCGTCGACAACGTGGAGATGGACAAGGAGTACCGCGCCCTGGTCAACCTGGCGCGCGCCCGCGAGCTGCTCTCCCGCGAGGACGCCCTCCTCGGCTCCGCGCTGATCGTCGGCAGGCTCTCGCACGACGAACTCCGCGCGGTCTCCGACTACGCCGCCCAGCGCACCCTGATCTACGACGTCAACCTCCCCCTGCTGCCCTCCTGGGAGCGGGACCGCTTCACCCGCTTCTGGAAGAACGCCGCGAGCGCCCCGCTGCGCGTCGCCGAGGAATCCGCCGTCTCGACCGGCGCCGGCACGCCCAGCGGCGTCACCGCGAAGAGCTGGGACTCCGCGGCCGGCAACGTCCTCGACGAGCTCGCCGAGCTCAACGACCAGGCGGCCGACCGCTACCAGGACCGGGTCCGGCCGGTCGCGATGGGCGTCATCGCCAAGGCGGCCATCGCCGGTGTGCTCGGTCTCGTCGCCCTGCTGGTCTCGCTGGTCCTGTCCGTCCGGATCGGCCGCACCCTCATCCGCGACCTGCGACAGCTGCGCCTGGAGGCCCACGAGGCGTCCGGCGTCCGGCTGCCCAGCGTGATGCGCCGCCTGTCGACGGGCGAGCAGGTCGACGTGGAGACCGAGGTCCCGCGCCTGGAGTACGACAAGAACGAGATCGGCGAGGTCGGCCAGGCACTCAACACCCTCCAGCGCGCCGCCGTGGAGGCCGCCGTCAAACAGGCCGAACTGCGCGCCGGGGTCTCCGAGGTCTTCGTCAACCTCGCCCGCCGCAGCCAGGTACTCCTGCACAAGCAGCTCACCCTCCTCGACACCATGGAACGCCGGACCGAGGACACCGACGAACTCGCCGACCTGTTCCGCCTCGACCACCTCACCACCCGTATGCGCCGGCACGCCGAGGGCCTGGTGATCCTCTCCGGCGCCGCCCCCTCCCGGCAGTGGCGCAAGCCCGTCCAGCTCATGGACGTGGTGCGGGCCGCCGTCGCCGAGGTCGAGGACTACGAGCGCATCGAGGTCCGCCGGCTGCCCCGGGTGGCCGTCACCGGCCCGGCCGTCGCGGACCTCACCCATCTGGTGGCCGAACTCCTGGAGAACGCCACCGTGTTCTCCCCGCCGCACACCGCCGTCCATGTGCTCGGCGAACGCGTCGCCAACGGCTTCACCCTCGAGATCCACGACCGCGGACTCGGCATGGCCGCCGACGCGCTCCTGGACGCCAACCTCCGGCTGGCCGAGACCCCCGAGTTCGAGCTCTCCGACACCGACCGGCTCGGTCTCTTCGTGGTCAGCCGGCTCGCCCAGCGGCAGAACGTCCGGGTCTCCCTCCAGCCGTCCCCGTACGGCGGCACCACCGCCGTCGTGTTCATCCCCGACGCGCTGCTGACGGACGACGTACCGGACACCAACGGTCTCGGTTTCCGGCTGGACCGGCCCGGCCCCTCCAAGGAGGCCGAGCTGGAGGAGGCCCGCCGACTGGAGGAGAGCCGCCGAGCCGCCCTCGCCCAGGTGCCCGTACAGCTGCCCGGGCTGCCCACCCAGCTCCTCGACGGGCCGGTCGAGCTGGAGGCGCCCGTCGATCTGCCCGCCCTGGGCGACTTCCCGGACGGACTGGACGAGGAGGACGGCGAGCGCGGCGGTCTTTTCCGCCCGCGCCGCTCCCACCTCGCCCGCGCGGAGGACACCACCGCCCGCCACGACCCGCCGGACTCCGCCGACCCGGACCATGCCGCCTCGGAGGACCACCTGGATGCCGCGGTTCCGCTGCCCCGGCGCCGGACGCCGAAGCTGGTCAGCTCGCACGGGCGCCCCGTCACCGACCAGCGCTCCCGACGCGACGAGGCCGAGGAGTACCCGGCGGGCGCCGGCCGCCACGAGCCGGCCACCCCGGCACCGCTGCCGAGCCGGCGGCGCGGGGACGCGCCCCCGCGTCGCGGTCCCGGCACCTCCGACCCGGTCGGCGAGCGGACCGGCCCGGCCACGGGCCGGGACTCCTCGGGGGAGCCCTCCCCCCTTCCCCGGCGCACCCGGCGCGCGGAGATCGAGTCCAGCAACCCGGGCGCGCCGGACCGGCACCCCGCCCCCAGGCCGCAGCAGCCCGGCTCCGGCACCGGACCGCTGCCCCGGCGGGTACGCCAGGCCAATCTCGCACCACAGCTCAAACGGGATCCCGCCCGACCGACCGAGGGCTCGACGGAGCCCACCGAGCGGGATGCCGACGAGGTACGCAACCGCATGGCCTCGCTCCAGCGCGGCTGGCAGCGCGGCCGCGAGGAGAACGCCGCGGGCGACGACGCCCCCAGCGGCACAGCACCACGAGGAACGACAAAGGGGGACGGTCGATGACCGCACCGAAGGCGACCGGCCATACCGCGACCACCGCGTCCGGCGAGCTCAACTGGCTCCTCGACGACCTGGTGGACCGCGTCGCCAGCATCCGCAAGGCCGTCGTGCTCTCCGGGGACGGCCTGCCGACGGGTGCGTCCAAGGACCTGACCCGGGAGGACAGCGAGCACCTGGCCGCCGTCGCCTCCGGCTTCCACAGCCTCGCCAAGGGCGTGGGCCGCCACTTCGAGGCGGGCAGCGTGCGGCAGACGGTCGTCGAGCTCGACGACGCCTTCCTGTTCGTGACGGCCGCCGGCGACGGCAGCTGCCTGGCCGTCCTCTCGGATGCCGACTCGGACGTCGGCCAGGTCGCGTACGAGATGACCCTCCTGGTCAAGCGGGTCGGGGTGCATCTGGGCACCGCTCCACGCACCGACCTGCCCGCAGGCGGGTAGTGGGATGACATGAGTGCAGACGGTCAGGGAAGAAGCCACTGGTTCGACGACGAGGCCGGACCGGTGGTCCGTCCGTACGCCATGACGCGTGGCCGCACCACCAGTGCGGCCCAGCACCGCCTCGATCTCATCGCGGTGGTCGTCGCGGAGTCGCGCGCGGACGATCCGGAACCGGATTCGACCCTCTCCCCGGAGCACGTGGACATCGTCGACCTGTGCCGTGACGCCCCGCAGTCGGTCGCCGAACTCGCCGCCGAACTCGACCTTCCCATCGGCGTGGTACGCGTCCTCGTCGGGGATCTGGTGGACGGGGAACTCGTCCATGTGAACCGGCCCGTTCCCCCGGCGGAACTGGTCGACGAGAGTATTCTGCGCGACGTGATCAACGGCCTCAGGGCCCTGTGACCGGCGCGGAAGCGGGGTACTGACGTGACTGGCTGGCAGTTCTGGGTCGACCGGGGCGGCACCTTCACCGACATCGTCGCGCGACGACCGGACGGCCGCCTGCTGACGCACAAGCTGCTCTCGGAGAACCCGGCACACTACGCCGACGCGGCCGTGGAGGGCGTACACCGGCTGATGAACGGCTCGACGGAGCCCGTCGAGGCCGTCCGGATGGGCACCACCGTCGCCACCAACGCCCTCCTGGAACGCAAGGGCGAACGCACCCTCCTGATCGTCACCCGCGGCTTCCGCGACGCCCTGCGCATCGCCTACCAGGACCGCCCGCGCATCTTCGCCCGCCGCATCGAACTCCCCGAGCTGCTGTACGAGCGGGTCGTCGAGGTCGACGAGCGCATCGCCGCCGACGGCACCGTCCTGCGCGCCCCCGACCTCGAAGCCCTCGCCGGGCCGCTGCGCCGGGCCTACGACGACGGGATCCGCGCCGTCGCCGTGGTGTGCATGCACAGCCACCTCCACCCGGTCCACGAACAGGCCGTCGGACAGCTCGCCGCCCGGACCGGCTTCCCCCAGATCTCGCTGTCCAGTGAGGTCAGCCCGCTGATGAAGCTCGTCCCGCGCGGGGACACCGCCGTGGTCGACGCCTACCTCTCGCCCGTACTGCGCCGCTACGTCAGGCATGTCGCCGACGCACTCCACGGGGTGCGGCTGATGTTCATGCAGTCCAACGGCGGCCTCGCCGAGGCAGGGCAGTTCCGCGGGAAGGACGCCATCCTCTCCGGCCCCGCCGGCGGCATCGTCGGCATGGCCCGCATGTCGCAGCTGGCCGGCTTCGACCGGGTCATCGGTTTCGACATGGGCGGCACCTCCACCGACGTGTCGCACTTCGCGGGCGAGTACGAACGCGTCTTCACCACCCGGATCGCCGGTGTCCGGCTGCGCGCCCCCATGCTCGACATCCACACCGTGGCGGCGGGCGGTGGCTCCGTCCTCCACTTCGACGGCTCCCGCTACCGGGTGGGACCCGACTCGGCGGGCGCGGACCCCGGCCCCGCCTGCTACCGCGGCGGCGGCCCGCTCACCGTCACGGACGCCAATGTCATGCTCGGCCGTATCCCCCCGGCCCACTTCCCGCCGGTGTTCGGCCCGGACGGCGACCAGCCGCTCGACGCGGACCTCGTCCGCGACCGGTTCGCCGCCCTCGCGCGCGAGATCAGGGAGCGGACCGGCGACGACCGCACCCCCGAGCAGGTCGCCGAGGGCTATCTGCGGATCGCCGTCTCCAACATCGCCAACGCGGTCAAGCGGATCTCCGTGCAGAAGGGCCACGACGTCACCCGCTACGCCCTCACCACCTTCGGTGGTGCGGGCGGCCAGCACGCCTGCGCGGTCGCCGGCTCGCTCGGCATCCGCACCGTCCTCGTCCCGCCCATGGCCGGTGTCCTGTCCGCGCTCGGCATCGGCCTCGCCGACACCACCGCCATGCGCGAACAGTCCGTCGAAGCCCCCCTCGAAGCGGCCTCGATGCCCGGCGTCCGCAAGACCGCCGACGACCTGGAAGCCGCCGCCCGCGCCGAACTCCTCGCCGAAGACGTCCCCGAGGACCGCGTACGGGTCACCCGCCGCGCACAGCTCCGCTACGACGGCACCGACACCACCCTCACCGTCGAGCTCACCGAGCCCGACGCCATGCGCCACGCCTTCGAAGAACGTCATCGCGCCACGTACTCCTTCACCCTCGACCGCCCGATCGTCGTCGAAGCCCTCTCCGTCGAAGCCACCGGCATCACCCAACCCCCCGATCTCTCCACCCTGGCCACCCACCAGGGCCGCGCCTCCGCCCCCGGCACCGTCCGCCTCCACACGGGCGGCGCCTGGCGCGACGTACCCCTCCACCGCCGCGAGGACCTTCCTCCCGGCGAGTCCGTCACCGGCCCCGCGATCATCACCGAGGCCGGCGCGACGACCGTCGTCGACGACGGCTGGCGGGCCGCGACGACCGGCGACGGGCATCTGGTCATGGAACGCACGGCGATTACGGAGAGTTCCGATCTCGACACGAAAGCGGATCCCGTTCTGCTGGAGGTCTTCAACAACCTCTTCATGTCGATCGCCGAACAGATGGGCGCCCGCCTGGAGTCCACCGCCCAGTCCGTCAACATCAAGGAGCGCCTGGACTTCTCCTGCGCCCTCTTCGACCCCGACGGAAACCTGGTGGCCAACGCCCCGCACATCCCCGTCCACCTGGGTTCGATGGGCACCAGCGTCAAGGAGGTCCTCCGGCGCCGCGGCGACTCGATGCGACCCGGCGACACCTACGCGGTCAACGACCCGTACCACGGCGGCACCCACCTGCCCGACGTCACCGTGATCACCCCGGTCTTCGACACGCAGGGTGAACGGATCCTCTTCTACGTCGCCTCCCGCGGCCACCACGCCGAGATCGGCGGTATCGCCCCGGGCTCCATGCCCGCGAACAGCCGCACCATCGAGGAGGAGGGCATCCTCTTCGACAACTGGCTGCTCGCCGAGGGCGGCCGCTTCCGCGAGGAGGAAACCCTCCGCCTGCTCACCGAGGCGCCCTACCCGTCCCGCAATCCCGAGACCAACCTCGCCGACCTGCGCGCTCAGATCGCGGCCAACCGCAAGGGAGCCGACGAAGTCGCCCGCATGATCGAGGAGTTCGGCCTGGATGTCGTCCAGGCCTACATGCGGCACGTCCAGGACAACGCAGAGGAGGCCGTCCGCCGTGTCATCGACGCCCTCGACGACGGCGAGTCCGCCTACGAGACCGACTCCGGCGCCGTCATCCGCGTCCACGTGCGCGTGGACCGCGAAAACCGCTCCGCCACCGTCGACTTCAGCGGCACGTCACCGGAGCTGACCACCAACTTCAACGCCCCCGGCTCCGTGGTCGACGCGGCTGTCCTGTACGTCTTCCGCACCCTCGTCGCCGACGACATCCCGCTCAACGACGGCTGCCTGCGGCCCCTGAGCATCGTCGTACCGCCCGGCTCCATGCTCGCCCCCGAACCGCCGGCCGCGGTCGTCGCGGGCAACGTGGAGACGTCCCAGGCGATCACCGGCGCGCTCTACGCGGCGCTCGGAGTCCAGGCCGAGGGCTCCGGCACCATGAACAACGTCACCTTCGGCAACGCACGCCACCAGTACTACGAGACCGTCGCCTCCGGATCCGGTGCGGGCGACGGCTTCCCCGGCGCGCCCGTCGTCCAGACCCATATGACCAACTCGCGGCTCACCGACCCCGAGGTCCTGGAATGGCGCCTGCCGGTGCGCCTGGACGAATTCGCCGTCCGGCGCGGCAGCGGCGGGGCCGGACGGTGGCGCGGCGGGGACGGTGCCGTGCGCCGGATCCGCTTTCTCGAGCCCATGACCGTCTCCACGCTCTCCCAGCACCGCAGAATCCCGCCGTACGGTCTGGCGGGCGGTGCCCCCGGCGCGCTCGGCGCCAACCGCGTGGAACGGGCGGACGGCACGGTCACCCTACTTGCCGGCAGCGACGCGGCGGACGTCGGTCCCGGCGACGTACTCGTCATCGAAACCCCCGGCGGCGGAGGCTACGGCACACCGCCGCCCGACCCCCCATCAAGCAGGAGAAGAGAACGATGATCTTCGGGCGTTCTGAGCGCGGCAAGCCCCCGGTCGAGCCCGTCACGCTCAAGATCCTGGTGGCCGGCGGCTTCGGGGTGGGCAAGACCACCCTGGTCGGCGCGGTCAGCGAGATCAGGCCGCTGCGCACCGAGGAGTTCCTCACCGAGGCCGGCCGCCCCATCGACGACACGCGCGGGGTGGAGGGCAAGAACACCACCACCGTGGCGATGGACTTCGGCCGCATCACCCTGCGCGAGGACCTCGTGCTGTACCTGTTCGGGACACCCGGACAGGAGCGGTTCTGGTTCATGTGGGACGAGCTCTCCGAGGGCGCGCTCGGTGCCGTCGTGCTGGCCGACACACGCCGCCTGGAGGACTGCTTCGCCGCCGTCGACTACTTCGAGCGGCGCTCCATACCCTTCCTCGTCGGTGTCAACTGCTTCGAGGGGTCCGCCCGTTACCCGGCCGACGACATCAAGCGGGCCCTCGACCTCGACGAGGACGTACCCGTCGTGCTGTGCGACGCACGCGACCGGGAGTCCGTGAAGGAAGTCCTCATCGGCGTCGTCCAGCACGCCATGGCCCACGCGGCGGACCGCAGGCAGGCCGTCACCACCTGACCCCGCGTGCGCACGGCCCGTACCCCCGCCGACCGGGGTACGGGCCGCGGCTCGTGGAGGCCGCACGCGCGCGTGCCTACTCCTCGCCGTCCTCCAGCCAGCCGAAGCTCTTCTCCACCGCCTTGCGCCAGTTGCGGTACTCCCGGTCCCGCACCGCCGGGCCCATCGACGGCGTCCATTCGACGTCCCTCTGCCAGTGGGCCTTCAGCTCGTCGAGGTCGTTCCACACACCGGTCGCGAGCCCGGCCGCGTACGCGGCGCCCAGACAGGTCGTCTCGGACACCTTGGGCCGGATCACCGGCACATCGAGCACATCCGCCTGATGCTGCATGAGCAGGTTGTTCCGCGTCATGCCGCCGTCCACCTTCAGGGTGGTGATCCGCACCCCGGAGTCCTGGTACATGGCGTCCACGACCTCGCGCGTCTGCCAGCTCGTCGCCTCCAGCACCGCGCGCGCGAGATGCGCCTTCGTGACGTACCGGGTGAGCCCGGTGACCACGCCGCGCGCGTCGGAGCGCCAGTACGGCGCGAACAGGCCGGAGAAGGCGGGCACGATGTACGCGCCGCCGTTGTCCTCGACGCTCGCCGCCAGCGACTCGATCTCGTCCGCGGAGCGGATGATGCCGAGCTGGTCGCGGAACCATTGGACCAGCGCGCCCGTTATGGCAATCGCCCCCTCCAGGCAGTACACCGGCGCCTCCCCGCCGATCTTGTAGCCCATCGTCGTCAGCAGGCCGTTCTTCGACGGCACCGGCCGGTTTCCGGTGTTGAGCAGCAGAAAGCTGCCCGTGCCGTACGTGTTCTTCGCGGTGCCCACGTCGTAGCAGGCCTGCCCGAAGACCGCCGCCTGCTGGTCGCCGAGCGCGGAGGCGACGGGCACGCCGGCGAGATGGCCGACGGCGGTGCCGTACACCTCGGCGGAGGAGCGGATCTCGGGCAGTACCGCCTCGGGGACGTTCATGGCGGAGAGGATCGAGGAGTCCCACTGGAGGGTCTCCAGATTCATCAGCATGGTGCGGCCGGCGTTCGTCACGTCGGTGACATGCCGACCGCCGTCCGTGCCGCCCGTGAGGTTCCAGATCAGCCAGGAGTCGATGGTGCCGAAGGCGATCTCGCCGCGCTCGGCGCGTGCCCGGAGCCCCGGCACGTTGTCCAGCAGCCAGGCCGCCTTGGGTCCGGAGAAGTAACTGGCCAGCGGCAGCCCGGTCTGTTCGCGGAACCGGTCCTGCCCGTCCGGGCCGCCGAGCCGGTGGCACAGCGCGGAGGTGCGGGTGTCCTGCCAGACGATCGCGTTGTGCACGGGCTTGCCCGTCGAGCGGTCCCACAGGACGGTCGTCTCGCGCTGGTTGGTGATGCCGAGGGCGCTGATCCGGTCGGCGCGCAGTCCCGCTTTGGCGATGGCCCCGGCGACCACTGCCTGCACCTTGGACCAGATCTCGGTGGCATCGTGCTCCACCCAGCCCGGCTTGGGGAAGATCTGGCGGTGTTCGCGCTGGTCGACGGCGACGATGGCGCCGTTCCGGTCGAAGATGATGCAGCGGCTGGACGTGGTGCCCTGATCGATAGCGGCGACGAACTTCTCCGTCATGACGTCCCCTTCGTGGGTTCCTTCAGAAGGCTGCGTTGAAGATGAGCCCGGACAGCGCCCCGCCGATCAGCGGTCCCACCACCGGGATCCACGCGTAACCCCAGTCCGAGGTGCCCTTGTTGGGGATCGGCAGCACGGCGTGCGTCAACCGCGGGCCCAGGTCGCGGGCCGGGTTGATGGCGTATCCGGTGGGACCGCCGAGCGACAGACCGATGCCGACCACCAGGAAGGCGACGATCAGGATCGCCGTACCGGACTGGCCGAGCCCTTCGGTCAGCCCGAACGCCAGGATGGGCAGCACCAGTCCGACGGTCGCGATGATCTCGGTGATGAGGTTCGCCACGGGATGGCGGATCGCGGGCGCGGTGGCGAAGATCCCGAGGGTCGGCTGTGCCTCGTCCTCCTCCGCGTTGGCCTGGAACTGCGCGTAGTAGACCAGCCAGCACAGCACCGCGCCGAGGACCGCCCCGACCAGCTGGCCCGCGACGTAGAGGTGCACCGTGTCCCATTCCCCGGTGTCGATGGCGATCCCCAAGGTCACCGCCGGGTTCAGATGCCCGCCGGACAGCGGCGCGGCCGTGTACGCCCCGGCCAGCACTCCGAAGCCCCAGCCGAAGGCGATGACGACCCAGCCGGCGTCCTTGGCCTTGGAGTCGTTCAGTACGACGGCGGCGACGACTCCGGCGCCGAAGAGGATCAGGATCGCGGTTCCGATGACCTCGCCGAGGAAGATGTCTCCGTTGCTCATGGCGGCTCCTAGGCCCTGGCCCGGGGTGATCGACCCCGTTCCTCCGTGCAGGGTGCGTTTCCCATGGCGACTTCAGCCGAAGGCAGGGAAGGACCCGCGCCCCGCCCGGCGTCCGTGACGAGCGTGCCGTCGTCGTCGCATCGCCCCTGGGGATGGTCGTGGCTGGATCAGGCGGAGCCCGCACGGCGCGGTGCCTGGTACGCCGTGAATGTACGGCGATGTCGACTGACACCGGAAGTGTTCACCGGTGTCCGAAGGGCGTCAAGGTCGCGGACGGGAACCGTTGAGGGCATGCCCGTACGGCCGTAGCTGCACCGCCGGGCCCGGATTCAGCCCCTGCCCGGCTCCACGACCGCCCACTGCGCCTGCGCGACCGCGGCTCCGGCCCCGCGCCGGATCTCATGACCCGGCAGCCCCGCGCGGCCCAGCACCCAGCTGGCCCCCTGCAAGGACTTCGCGGCCTGTTTCAGGGGGGCCAGACAGGCGGCGGCCTGCCGGTGGTCCAGGACGCTCCCCGGCGCGCACAGGACCGTCGCCAGGGAGAGCGTGACGGGACGCCCGCCCGCCGACCAGGGGGCGTCCAGCACGGTGGCGGCCAGCGGATCAAGGCCCTCCGGGTCCGCGAGGACCAGGAAGTCGTCGCCGCCGATGTGGCCTACGCGCGTACTGCCGGACGCCGCGTGCTGCAGTGTCCGCCCCACGGCCCGGATCAGCTCGTCGCCCGCGGCGAACCCTGCTCCGTCGTTGACCTGTTTGAAGTGGTCGACGTCGAGCCAGCTCAGGGCGAACGTCCGCCCGTCCGCGATCCGTCGGTCCACCTCGCCGGTGATCGCGTCCGATCCGGGCAGCCGGGTCAGCGGGTTGAGCCCGGCCGCCTCCTCGACCCGCGACTCGGCCAGCGCCCGCACGAGGTCCGCGAGCCGTACGACGCCCACACACCGCCCGTACCGGTCCACGACCGCCACGTCGTCGGAGGTACGGTCCCGGTCGCCCACCGCCACGACGTCCAGCACCTCCCAGACGGTGGCGTCGACGCCGACCGTCCGTGGCGGATCACCGAGCTTGGACGCCGGCCGGTCGGCGTACAGGGCATGGCCGTAGCGCCCCGACATCGACAGCAGGAAGCGGGAGCGGTGCACCGAGCGCACGGGCACCCCGCGCGTGTCGACGAGCAGCACCCCGGACACCTCGGGTGACCCGGTCAGCAGGGTGCGCACCTGGCCGGCCGAGGCGGTGGCCGGCAGCAGCGCGGCGGGCCGGACGAACTCGCGGACGACCGGCCCCGAGGGCTGGGGCGCCCCGCCACCGGGACGGCGGGGCGGAACGTATACGTCCGCGGCGGGCAGCCGGGCGGGCGGCGCGAACAGCTCGCCCTGCGCCAGCTGCGCGCCGGCCGAAACCGCGGCCGCGCACTGCAGTTCGGTCTCGACGCCCTCCACGCACAGCAGCGCCCCCAGCGCGTCGCACAGGGTCCGCATCGCGCGCACGCCCGCCGACCGAGCCAGCAGCGACGCGTCGAGCTTCACCAGGTCCGGCGCCAGATCGACGAGCAGCCGCAGCGGTACGTCACCGTCCCCGACGCCGTCCGCACTGATCCGGAAGCCCTGCTCCCGCACCGCGGCCACCGCCTCCAGCAACGCCTGCTGCGGCACGTGCGTGTACGGCGGGACGATGTCGAGGGTCACCTCCCAGGGCATCCGCCCCACTTCCCGGACCGCCTCGGCCAGTCGGGCCAGTCCGCCGAGGTCGGCGAGGGTACCGGCGAAGACGTTGACGTGCAGCGGCAGCAAGGTCTCCTTGCGGGCCGCCGCCCGGACCGCCGATACGGCGAGGCCGCTGTCGAGTTCGGGGTCCCGCCGGGCCTCGGCCAGGATGTCGCCGGTCTCCGGGCGGGCAAGGACCTCCAGCCCCGCCACTCCACCGGTCGTCAGATTGACCACCGGCTGAAAGGCGAAGCGGAGCGTATCCGACCAGGAGTGCACGGCAGCATCATCGCCCTCCCTTCGCGCACCCGAGCCCAGTTCATGAGACGTTCACGCAGCATTCCGGGACGGTCACAGAGCGTGGAAACCTCCCGCCTACGCCCCTGCCGCCGACCGGGTCAGCGCACCGCGATCACTGCCGAACCGTGCCCGAACAGCCCTTGGTTCGCCGAGAGGCCCACGCGCGCGCCCGAGATCTGCCGGTCGCCCGCGGCCCCCCGCAACTGCCATACCAGCTCGCACACTTGGGCCACGGCCTGGGCAGGCACGGCCTCGCCGAAAGAGGCGAGCCCGCCGCTGGTGTTCACGGGTATGCGCCCGCCCGGACCTGTCGCCCCTTCCCTCAGCAACTTCGCGCCTTCGCCCTCGGCGCACAGCCCCAGATCCTCGTACCACTGCAACTCCAGTGCGGTGGACAGGTCGTAGACCTCCGCGAGCGAGAGATCCTCGGCTCCGATGCCTGCCTCCTCGTAGGCGGCGGCCGCGATCGAAGCCCGGAACGACTCCGTGCCCGGCTCCACCGCGACCGCTGAGTCCGTCGCGATGTCCGGCAGGTCGAGCACGGTGTTGGGGAAGCGCGGGGTCACCGTGGACACGGCGCGGATCCGCACCGGCTCCGCCACGCCGTGCCGCCGCGCGAACTCCATGCTGGACAGCACCAGTGCGGCCCCGCCGTCCGAGGTCGCGCAGACGTCCAGCAGCCGCAGCGGATCGGCGACCGTCGCGGAGGCGGCCACCTCTTCCGGTGTGACCCGCTTGCGATAACGCGCGTACGGATTCAGCGCCCCCATGACGGAGTTCTTCACCTTGACCCGCGCGAAGTCCTCGGGCGTGTCCCCGTGCACGGCCATGCGCCGGCGCGCGTACAGCCCGAAGTACGTCGGATTCGTCGCCCCGAGCACCCGGAAGCGGAGCCAGTCCGGATCGTCGGGGCGATCCCCTCCCGCCGGTCGGAAGAAGCCCTTGGGGGCGGCATCGGCCCCGACCACGAGCACCGTCTCGGCGAGGCCCGCCAGGATCTGCGCCCGCGCGGCGCCGATGGCCTGCGCCCCGGACGCGCAAGCCGCGTACACGCTGGTGACCCGGGCCCCCTGCCAGCCGAGGGCCTTCGCGAAGGTGGCTCCTGAGACGTATCCCGGATAGCCGCCCCGTACGGTGTCCGCGCCGACGATCGACCGAACGTCCCGCCAGTGCACCCCCGCGTCGGCCAGCGCGGCCCGAGCGGCCACCGCCCCGTACTCGACGAAGCCGCGCCCCCACTTCCCCCACGGGTGCATGCCCACCCCCAGTACCGCCACATCCTCCGTCACGTCCTCACCGCCCCCTCGTCGGCCGCCACTGCCAGGTCGTCCAGACGGCCTCCGCGTCCTCATGGAGCACGCCCGGCACGACCTCCACCTCCATGCCCACCGCGAGATCACCGACGGTGACCCCGGGAACGGCCTGCCCCAGCACCACCAGCCGCTCGGCGGCCAGTTCCACAGCGATCAACGTGTACGGCTCCCACGGAAGTTCCGGATTGGTCACATAGGGTGACGGTGGCCGATATCGGCTGTCCGTGTACGACCAGACCCGGCCCCGCCGGGACAGCGGAACCTCCTCCAGATCGCCCCCGCAGCACCCGGGGTTGCGGCAGTGGACGTCCTCGCGGGGGAAGAAGACCGAGGCGCAGGCGGAGCAGCGCGTCCCGAGAAGCCGGAAGCCGTCTCCGCCCCCGGCGAACCACCCGGCGACCACGGGCGTACGTGTACGCGACAAAGGCCCTCCCCGCAAGCAGATCTGACGGAACGTCAGAAGTGTGTCACGGGCATCCGCGAAAGGGCAGCGGTCCGCCCGCCACTGTGCGGCACCCGCCCCCGGAAGACGTCCTTCCCGTGATCGGATACAGTCCGCCGCGTGTCCGAAACTCAACATCCCAACCCCAACTCCGCGCCCGGCTCCCACTGTTCGAGCTGCGGAGCGCCCTTTGGAGAGGGCGTCACCGGCTGGCCCCGCACCTGCCCGGTCTGCGGCACCGTGGCCTACCGCAACCCGCTCCCGGTCGCCGTCGCGCTCCAGCCCGTGTACGACACCAAGGGCACCGCCCTGGTCGTCATCACCCGAACCGTCGCCCCCGCGCGCGGGGGCATCGCACTGCCCGGCGGTTACCTCGACGACTGCGAGGACTGGCGGCAGGCCCTCGTCCGCGAACTCAAGGAGGAGACCGGCATCGACGCCGCCGCCCGCGACGTACGGCTGGTGGACGTGATGAGCTCGCCCGACGGCCATCTGCTGCTCTTCGGTCTCCTCCCGGAGCGCCCGGCCGACAACCTCCCGGCGTCCGCCGAGACGGACGAGACGGAGGGCTGGCACCTCCTGCGCCGCCCGGAAGAGCTCGCCTTCCCCCTGCACACCGTCGCGGTACGGGCCTGGTTCGAGGGCCGCTACATCTGAGTTCAGGCCTGCGCGAGCCCCCGCATCCGCACCGGATGGGGCGGCTCGCTCACGCCGTCGTCACCCTCCCGCTCCACCACCACCTGCCGGCCCTCCCAGCGGGCGACGTACCGCTCGATCTCCGGTTCGTCCCAGCCGTCGCCCGCGTCCGGCACGACCAGCCCGCCGCCGGTCCTGCCCCGGGCAGGCGCCCACACCTCCAGCTCCAGCCCGCCGTCCTCACCCCGCACGGGCAGCACGGCACCCGCGCGCGCGAGCACCGGGATACGGGACAGCGGCGCGTCGACCAGCACCTGACCCGGACCCTCGTACACCCGCCCCGTCACCGTGTCGTACCACCGCCCCCGCGGCAGCTGCACCGCACGCCGGTCCGTGCCCGGATCGAGCACCGGCGCCACCAGCAGACAGTCCCCCAGCAGGAAGGCGTCCTCACAGTCACGCAGTGCCCGGTCCTCGGGAGCGCCCCACCAGACCGGCCGCACATAGGGCGCCCCGGTACGCCGGGCCAGATGCGCCAGCGTCAGGAAGTACGGCAGCAGCCGCCTGCGCTCCACCAGCGCCACGCGCGCGTGCCCCAACACCTCCGGGCCGAACTCCCACGGCTCCCGGCGCCCCGCCCGCGGACTCGCATGCGTACGGAACAGCGGCAGGTACGCGCCCAGCTGGAACCACCGCAGATACAGCTCGGGCGAGGGGCTCCCGTCGAAGCCGCCCACATCCGGCCCCGAGTACGGCACCCCGCACAGCCCGAGCCCCAGCACCAGCGACAGCGAGACGCGCAGCCCCGGCCACCCCGTCGCCACATCCCCCGACCAGGTCCCGCCGTAACGCTGCAGACCGGCCCACCCGGAGCGGGAGAAGACGAACGGCCGCTCCCGGGGAGCCAGCTCGCGCAGCCCCTCGTACCCCGCCCTGGCCATGCACAGGGCATAGACGTTGTGCGCCTCGCGGTGATCCCCGCCGCGTCCCTCCAGGGAATGCCGGGCGGAGCGAGGCAACGTCGACTCCCCGAAGGCGGTGAACGACGTGGGTTCGTTCACGTCGTGCCAGAACCCCGCGAACCCCTGCGCCAGCCGTTCCTCGTAGAGCCCGCCCCACCACCGCCGCACGCGCGCGTGCGTGAAGTCCGGGTACACCACCTCCCCGGGCCAGGCGACCCCCTCGACGAGACGGCCGGAGGCATCCCGCACGAACGCGTCCACCGCCGCTCCGCTGTCGTGGACGACGTTGCCGGCAGCTGCCTTGACCGCCGGGCCGACGATCGAGACCAGCCGGACCCCGTCCTGTCGCAGCTCCTCCGCGAGCTGAGGCAGCTTGGGGAAGCGGTCCTGGTCGACGGTGAAGACCCGATGGCCGTCGTAGTGATCGATGTCCAGATGCACCGCGTCCAGCGGCAGACCGCGCTCCAGATACCCCGAAACGATCCGCCGCACCTCCTGCTCACTGCCGAAGCCCCACCGCGCGTGGTGGTGCCCGAGCGCCCACGCGGGCGGCAGCGCCGGCGCCCCGGTGAGCGAGGCCCAGGTGAGCAGCACGCGCGCGGGCGTGCCCACCATGACCCAGCAGCGCAGCGGCCCGCCCTCCATGCGCACCTCGCAGGTCCCCGCCCTGTCGTGTCCGGAACCCGCCCCCTCCTCGCCCTCCCGCAGCGTCACCGTGCCGTCCCACGAGGTGTCGTGGAACACCAGATGCGTGGCCGCGTCGGCCACCACCATCTGCACCGGCATCGTGATGTACAGCGGATCCGCGTCCGGCCCGAAGGCATGACCGGGGTCGGTGTTCCACAGGCGGTACGTCCCGTCCCTCAGCCGGGGCCCCGACGCCCGCCCGCCGAGCCCGAAGAAGCGCGCGTCCGCGGCCACTGCGGAGCGCTGCATCCAGCGCGCGGGCCCGCCCCCCACCGGCTCCCACCACCGAGGCGGCAGATCCCGGCGCAGGGTCACGCCACCCGGCGTACGCACCTCCACGGCGCCGTGCCGCGAGACCACCACCGTCACCCGTTCGGCCACCACCCGCCAGCCGCCGTCCTTGTCCGGCTCCAGCACGACCCGGGGATCCGGCTCCGGACAACGCCCGGCAAGCGCGTACGACGGCTCCGGCGCCGCCCCGTCCCAGCCCCAGAAGACGGCGCCGTTCACGGTCACCGTGACGCGCAGCCGCGTCCTGCTGAACCGGAGAACCCCACCGCCGGGGCCGGGCTCCACATCGCGCACGGGACCGGGCACGCGCGCGCGTTCCGCCCCCTTGGGCGGCAGCCCCGCGGCGTCCGCGCGCCGCCTGCGCCACGCCGCCCGCACGGCACGCAACCCTTGCGCCGCCCCCGTAGAACCGACCACCTTCACCGAACGCACCAGGTCACGACCGTCCATGCTGCTCAGCCTGCCATTGGCGGCCCCACCCGGGTGTGTCGTTCAACTGCCGTTCACCCGTGCCGGGACCACATCTTCACGACGCGGACTATGTGGCGGGCACCCTGGTGCGGGAGTCGATCACATGGCATCGTCCGTGTCAGCCGCGTCACGCGCACACCCCGCTCGTGCGCGGACGACGCACACCACGCGCACAGTCCGGGAGCCGCCCCATGTCGACCCTGAACCCCGAGCCGCTCTGGCAGCCGGATCCGCACCGCATCGCCGACGCGCAGGTCACGAAGTTCCAGGCCTGGGCGGCGGAACGCCACGGAGCACCGGCCGAAGGCGGCTACGCGGCACTGCACCGCTGGTCCGTCGACGAGCTGGACACGTTCTGGCAAGCGGTCACCGAATGGTTCGACGTACGGTTCTCGACGCCCCCCACGCGCGTGCTCGGCAGCCGCGCGATGCCCGGCGCCCAGTGGTTCCCCGGAGCGACCCTCAACTACGCCGAGCACGCCCTGCGCGCCGCCGCCACCCGCGCGGCCGAACCCGCTCTCCTCCACGTCGACGAGACCCACGAACCGAGCCCGGTGACCTGGGCCGAGCTCCGCCGCCAGGTCGGCTCCCTCGCCGCGGAACTGCGTGCGCTCGGCGTACGCCCCGGCGACCGCGTCAGCGGCTACCTCCCGAACATCCCCCAGGCCGTCGTCGCCCTCCTCGCCACGGCCGCCGTGGGCGGCGTCTGGACCTCCTGCGCCCCCGACTTCGGCGCCCGCAGCGTCCTCGACCGCTTCCAGCAGGTCGAACCGGTCGTCCTGTTCACCGTGGACGGCTACCGCTACGGCGGCAAGGAGCACGACCGCCGCGCCACCGTCACCGAGCTGCGCCGCGAACTGCCCACCCTGCGCGCCGTCGTCCACATCCCGCTCCTCGGCACCGAGGCCCCAGATGGCGCCCTGGAATGGTCCTCCCTCACCGGCGCCGACACCGAGCCCGTCTTCGAGCAGGTGCCCTTCGACCACCCCCTGTGGGTGCTCTACTCCTCCGGCACCACCGGCCTGCCCAAGGCCATCGTCCAGTCGCAGGGCGGCATCCTCGTCGAGCACCTCAAGCAACTCGGCCTGCACTGCGACCTCGGCCCCGAGGACACCTTCTTCTGGTACACCTCGACCGGCTGGATGATGTGGAACTTCCTCGTCTCCGGCCTCCTCACCGGCACCACGATCGTCCTCTACGACGGCAGCCCCGGCTACCCCGACACCGGCGCCCAGTGGCGCATCGCCGAACGCACCGGCGCCACCCTCTACGGCACCTCCGCCGCCTACGTCATGGCCTGCCGCAAGGCGGACGTCCACCCGGGACGCGACTTCGACCTCTCCACGGTGCAGTGCGTCGCCACGACCGGCTCACCCCTGCCGCCCGACGGCTTCCGCTGGCTGCACGACGAGGTCCGCGAGAACCTCTGGATCGCCTCCGTCAGCGGCGGCACCGACGTCTGCTCCTGCTTCGCGGGAGCCGTGCCGACCGTGCCCGTGCACATCGGAGAGCTCCAGGCCGCCGGCCTCGGCACCGACCTGCAGTCCTGGGACCCGATCGGCAAGCCCCTCATCGACGAGGTCGGCGAGCTCGTCGTCACCAACCCGATGCCGTCCATGCCGATCCACTTCTGGAACGACCCCGACGGCAGCCGCTACCACGGCAGCTACTTCGACACCTACCCCGGCGTCTGGCGCCACGGAGACTGGATCACCGTCACCTCACGCGGCTCGGTCGTCATCCACGGCCGCTCCGACTCCACGCTCAACCGCCAGGGCGTCCGCATGGGTTCCGCCGACATCTACGAAGCCGTCGAGCGGCTCCCCGAGATCAAGGAATCCCTCGTCGTGGGCATCGAACAGCCCGACGGCGGCTACTGGATGCCGCTCTTCGTCCACCTGGCTCCCGGAGCCGTCCTCGACGAGGCCCTGCTGAACCGCATCAAGCAGACCATCCGGGAACAACTCTCCCCGCGTCACGTCCCCGACGAGGTCATCGAGGTACCGGGCGTCCCGCACACCCTCACCGGCAAGCGCATCGAGGTACCCGTCAAGCGCCTCCTCCAGGGCACCCCCCTGGACAAGGCCGTCAACCCGGGCTCGATCGACAACCTCGACCTCCTGCACTTCTACGAGGACCTCGCCCGCAAGCGCGCCTGAGCCCTCCGCAACAGCCCCGGCAACCTGGCCTCGGACGCCGCCAAGACGGCAAAGTCCGAGGCCAGAGCCATTGTCAGTGCCGCCGATTACTGTAAGTGAGCATAGATCGACCGTGCACACACAGGGGGAAACATGGCGCACACCGACCACCAGACCATGCGACGCGTCCTGCGCCGGGAAATCGCCGGCACCATCGGCCTGCTCACCGACGAACACGACTTCCGCGCCATGCGGCGCTATCGCAGCTTCGCCTTCGACGACCACACGACCTATCTCGAACAGGTCGAGGCCCTCCTCAAAACACGAGCCTCTCAGGGCAGCCACACCACAGTGGCCCTCTTCGACCCACTCGAATACGCCGAATTCTGCACGGACACCGGCCTGGACCCGGACATCCCCTCCACCCGCACCCGCTTCACCGCCGAACTCGCGACCACCGGCCCCAGCCTCCCCTACGACGGCCGGCCCCTGACCGACCTCGTCCCGGACCTCATCGACGAGGCCGTCCGCCAGGCCACCTGGGAGTACGCCTCCACCCTCCTGGCTCGCATGGGTGCCTGCGCCACCTGCGGCGAGGACATCGGCCGCGCCGCCTTCGCCCGGGCCTCGTCACTGCTGGTCCGCATCCTCGAAACCGCGCGCCACGGCCACCGGCATCTCGTCTGCAGCGTCTCCGGCACACCAGAACCCCTGGTCTCCACCCTCCGCGCCGACGAGGACACGAGCGGCACCACAGAACTCGACGAGGCCGAAGCCCTCGAATTCACCACGGTCCTGGCCCTCGGCATCGCCACCCAGAGCCCAGGCGGACTCGTCATGCGCACCAGCACACCCGGCACCACCGACACCATCTACGGCTGGCGCCTGCGCGGAGACGGCCTCGAACCCTTGACCGCAGGGGAGGTCTTCGACGCCTACTGCACCGACGTCGAGTCCGGCGAACTCATCTCCCCGGAGTCAGACGTCGACTACACCGTCCCGCCGGACCTGGGAGAGACGGGAACGGCCTCCGGACACACCCACTGAACGGGGGAGGGGCGCCCCACCCGAAGGTGGAGCGCCCCTCTACGGCCAGGCGACAGCGCCCAGCGACCGACTACTCGCCGGACAGCACGGCCTGCGCCGCGCTGCGCGCCTCCTCGGCGCTGTCCGTCGCCCGCGCGGCCGCCGCGGCCCGCTCGCACTGCGCCAGCGTGTACTTGGCGAGGGTCGCCCGTACATAAGGAATCGACGCCGCACCCATGGAGAGGGAGGTAACACCCAGACCGGTCAGCACACACGCGAGCAGCGGGTCGGACGCGGCCTCACCGCAGACGCCACAGCTCTTGCCCTCCGCCTTCGCCGCCTCCGCGGACAGCGCCACCAGGTCCAGCAGCGCCGGCTGCCACGGGTCCTGCAGACGGGACACCGCGCCCACCTGACGGTCGGCGGCGAATGTGTACTGGGCGAGGTCATTGGTGCCCAGGGACAGGAACTCGACCTCCTGGAGGATCGAGCGAGCCCGCAGCGCCGCCGACGGAATCTCCACCATCGCGCCGAACTTCGCCTGGAGCCCGGCCGCACGGCAGGCGTCCGCGAACGCCCTGGCGTCGGCGCGGTCGGCCACCATCGGGGCCATCACCTCGAGGTAGACCGGCAGGCCCTCGACCGCCTTGGCGAGCGCCGTCAGCTGGGTGCGCAGGATCTCCGGGTGGTCGAGCAGCGTGCGCAGACCGCGCACACCCAGCGCCGGGTTCGGCTCGTCGGCCGGAGTGAGGAAGTCCAGCGGCTTGTCCGCGCCCGCGTCCAGTACCCGTACGACGACACGGCCCTCGGGGAAGGCCTCGAGCACCTGACGGTAGGCCTCGACCTGCTTCTCCTCCGACGGAGCGTTCTTGCTGTCGTCGAGGAAGAGGAACTCGGTACGGAACAGACCGACACCCTCGGCACCGGCCTCGACCGCGGCCGGCACGTCCGACGGGCCACCGACGTTCGCCAGCAGCGGCACCTTGTGACCGTCGGCCGTGGCCCCGGGACCGGTCGAGGCCGCCAGTGCGGCCTTGCGCTCGGCGGCTGCCGCTTCGAGCTGCCCCTTCTTCTCCTCGCTCGGGTTCACGAAGATCTCGCCGGTGCTGCCGTCGACGGCGATCATCGTGCCTTCGGCGAGCTCACCGACACCGGGGAGTGCCACGACGGCCGGTACACCGAGAGCACGCGCCAGGATCGCGCTGTGGCTGGTCGGGCCGCCCTCCTCGGTGACGAAGCCGAGCACCAGGGTCGGGTCCAGCAGCGCCGTGTCGGCCGGCGCGAGGTCCCGGGCCACCAGGACGTAAGGCTCGTCGCTGTCCGGGACGCCTGGCATCGGCACCCCGAGGAGACGGGCGACGATACGATTCCGCACGTCATCGAGGTCGGCCACCCGACCCGCCAGGTACTCACCGGCACTCGCCAGCAGCTCGCGGTAGGCGGCGAAGGCGTCGTACACCGCCCGCTCCGCGGTGCTGCCGACGGCGATACGGCGCTCGACGTCCACCATCAGCTCGGGATCCTGGGCCATCATCGCCTGGGCCTCGAGAACCGCCTGGGCTTCGCCCCCGGCCAGATTGCCGCGCGCCATCAGGTCGGCAGCCACAGCCTCCACGGCCTTGCGGGCGCGCCCCTGTTCACGCTCCGCGTCCTGTGCCGGGATCTGCTTGGCCGGCGGTTCGAGGACCGCCGTGCCCATGTGCCGAACCTCGCCGATCGCCACACCGTGGCTCACGCCGACGCCTCGCAGCGTTGTCTCCATCTCACCCGTCTCCGTTAGTGCGGCGGGTCCCGCCGCCGCGGTGGTTGTCCCTACGTGCCGTCACGGGACGGCACCGGCGTCACTTCCAGAGGAAGAGGCTGTCGCCGGCCTTCACATCGCCCTCGTCACGGAGATCGGCAAGAGCCTCGGCGGTGGCCTCGAGAGCGACGATCGGGCACACCGGGGACTTTCCGGCGGCCTCGACGGCGGCCGGGTTCCAGCGCACCACGCCCTGACCACGGGTGACGGTGTCGCCCTTGTTCACGAGCAGCACGAAGCCCTCGCCGTTGAGCTGCACGGTGTCGATGCCGAGGTGAGTGAGGACTCCGTGGCCCTCCTCGTTCACTACTACGAACGCGTGCGGGTGAAGGGAAACGATGACTCCGTCCACCGGGGATACGGCCTCGGATGGCTCGCGGACGGGGTCGATCGCTGTACCCGGGCCGACCATGGCCCCGGAGAAGACCGGATCCGGCACTGCGGCCAGTCCGATGGCGCGTCCGGCGAGCGGGGACGTCACGGTGGTCATGGGAAGCCTCCCAGGGGTGGAGATCTAGATGGGCCGTCACTGCCTGTACCGGACGGCGCACTGTTCAGCAGGGTATGTCATATGAAGTACCGGTTCCGCATGAGCAAGCCGTCTGGTGGTCTAGACCATAACCCCAAACGATTTGCACCCGCTCCGCGGCCCCGTGTACAGTCGTACTCCTGCTTGAGGCTGAGTGACGCACACCAAGCGTCTTTGCCCGGCAGCATCCAACTTGTCAGATCCTATCTCTGGATCACTTTCTGCATGCCTGCAGGACGGTGGTCAGGGGGTCGGAAAAACCCTGATAGAGTCGGAAACGCAAGACCGAAGGGACGCCCGGAGGAAAGCCCGAGAGGGTGAGTACAAAGGAAGCGACCGTTCCTTGAGAACTCAACAGCGTGCCAAAAGTCAACGCCAGATATGTTGATA
>NZ_JBIAQC010000015.1:0-146045 GCF_042888685.1 Streptomyces sp. NPDC002779 | reverse complement strand
TCAACGTCCTGTGGGCTCTGATCCGTGACCGACGGTGTTACGAAGTGACACCCCCAGCGACTACGGCAGCTTGACAACAGCATTAGGAAGCGACCGGTGCGCACAGCCCCGCCAGCTCGTCCATGGAGAGGCCGAGCACTCGCGCCAGTGCGGCCACCGTGAAGAAGGCCGGAGTCGGGGCCCGGCCGGTCTCGATCTTGCGGAGAGTCTCGGCGGAGAGACCGGCGCTCGCCGCGACCTCCGCCATGCTGCGGCCACCGCGGGCCTCGCGGAGCAGCCGCCCGAGCCGCTCACCGCGCTCGCGCTCTTCGGGGGTCAAGGGGTTACGGACCATGCCCCCATACTAATACCGGTATAGTAATTGGCATGGTGGAACTGAAGACGGACACATCGATCGATGCCATGCACGAGGCCGGCCAGGTCGTCGCCCGCGCCCTGACAGCCGTACGAGAAGCCGCTGACGTGGGCGTTTCCCTGCTGGAGCTGGATGAGGTGGCGCATGCCGTCCTCCGTGAGGCGGGGGCGTCGTCCCCCTTCCTCGGCTACCGCCCCTCCTTCGCCCCGACGCCCTTCCCCGCGGTCATCTGCGCCTCGGTGAACGACGCGATCGTGCACGGCATCCCGACCGCCTACCGCCTGCGCGACGGCGACCTGGTCTCCATCGACTGCGGCGCGAAGCTCGGCGGCTGGGCCGGTGACTCGGCGATCAGCTTCACCGTGGGCCGGCCGCGCCCGGCGGACCTGCGCCTGATCGACACCGCCGAGCGCGCCCTGGCGGCCGGTATCGAGGCGGCCGTGGTCGGCAACCGCATCGGCGACATCGCCCATGCCGTCGGCACGGTCTGCCGCGCGGCCGGCTACGGCATCCCGGACGGCTTCGGCGGCCACGGAATCGGCCGCCAGATGCACGAGGACCCCTCGGTCCCCAACGAGGGCCGCCCCCACCGGGGCCTGCCCTTGCGCCACGGCATGGTGCTGGCGATCGAGCCGATGCTGATCGCGGGCGGCACGGACGGATACCACGAGGCCCCGGACGGCTGGACCCTCAAGACGAACGACGGATCGAGGGCGGCCCACACGGAACACACGGTGGCGATCACGGACAGCGGCCCCCGGATCCTGACCGATCGGGGTTAGGCAGACCCCCGTCCGCGGGCGCCCTGCACATGCCCACCGCCCATATCCGTGCCAACCTGACATAAGCGCACCATGTCCGGGTTACCCGACTCCGGTACGTCGTCAACGAAGGTACGGAACCGATGACCAACGGCTTCAACGGACCGGAGGGCTACGGCGACCCCTTCGGCGAATTCCTGGCCCGATTCTTCGGCGGCCCCCGCCCCGGCCCCCGCCAGATCAACATCGGCCAGCTGCTCAGCCAGCCGGCCCGGGAACTCGTCCGCGGCGCCGCCCAGTACGCCGCCGAACACGGCAGCCGGGACCTGGACACCCAGCATCTGCTCCGCGCCGCGCTCTCCGCGGAGCCCACGCGCACCCTGCTCAGCCGGGCCGGGGCCGACCCGGACTCGCTGGCCACGGAGATCGACGAGCGCTCGGGCCCGGTCCAGCACCCGCCGGGCGAGGTCCCCCCGCCGACGTCGCTGTCGCTCACCCCGGCCGCCAAGCGCGCCCTGCTCGACGCGCACGACCTGGCCCGGGCCCGCGGCACCGGCTACATCGGCCCGGAGCACGTACTCAGCGCCCTCGCCGCGAACCCGGACTCCGCCGCCGGGCACATCCTGAGCTCGGCGCGCTTCAGCCCCGCCGGCGGCCTGCCGCCCGAGGTGCCGGACACCGCGCCGCGGCCCGAGCGGCCCCGGGCCGCGGACACGCCCACCCTGGACAAGTACGGCCGCGATCTGACCGAACTGGCCCGGCAGGGCCGGATCGACCCGGTGATCGGACGGGACGAGGAGATCGAGCAGACCATCGAGGTGCTCTCCCGGCGCGGCAAGAACAACCCGGTGCTGATCGGCGACGCGGGTGTCGGCAAGACCGCCGTGGTGGAGGGGCTGGCGCAGCGGATCGCGGACGGGGACGTCCCGGACGTGCTCAGCGGGCGGCGCGTGGTCGCGCTGGACCTGACGGGGGTCGTCGCGGGCACCCGTTACCGCGGTGACTTCGAGGAGCGCATGACCAACATCGTGGGCGAGATCCGCGCCCACTCCGACCGGCTGATCGTCTTCATCGACGAGCTGCACACCGTGGTCGGCGCCGGGGGCGGCGGCGAGGGCGGTTCGCTGGACGCGGGGAACATCCTCAAACCGGCTCTGGCCCGCGGGGAGTTGCACGTCGTGGGCGCCACCACGCTGGAGGAGTACCGGCGGATCGAGAAGGACGCGGCGCTCTCCCGGCGCTTCCAGCCGATCCTGGTGCCCGAGCCGACCGCGGCGGACGCCATCGAGATCCTGCGCGGCCTCAGGGACCGCTACGAGGCCCACCACCAGGTCCGCTACAGCGACGAGGCGCTGGTGGCCGCCGTGGAGCTGTCCGACCGGTACCTCACCGACCGCCGGCTGCCGGACAAGGCGATCGACCTGATCGACCAGGCCGGTGCCCGGGTACGGCTGCGGGCGCGCACCAAGGGCACGGACGTACGGGCCATGGAGCGCGAGGTCGAGCAGCTGGCCCGGGACAAGGACCAGGCGGTCGCGGACGAGCAGTACGAGCTGGCCACGCAACTACGGGACCGGATCGTGGAGTTGAAGCAGCGGATCGCGGACGCCGACGGCAGCGGCGCGGCCGACGAGGGACAGAACCTGGAAGTGACCGCCGAGGCCGTCGCGGAGGTCGTGTCACGGCTGACCGGCATCCCGGTGGCCAGCCTGACCGAGGAGGAGAAGGACCGCCTGCTGGGGCTGGAACAGCATCTGCACGAGCGGGTGGTGGGCCAGGACGAGGCCGTGCGGGTGGTCTCCGAGGCGGTGCTGCGTTCGCGGGCCGGGCTCGCCAGTCCGGACCGGCCGATCGGCAGCTTCCTCTTCCTCGGGCCGACCGGCGTCGGCAAGACCGAACTGGCCCAGGCGCTGGCGGAGGCGCTGTTCGGCAGCGAGGAGCGCATGGTCCGGCTGGACATGAGCGAGTACCAGGAGCGGCACACCGTCAGCCGCCTGGTGGGCGCCCCGCCCGGCTACGTCGGCCATGAGGAAGCGGGACAGCTCACCGAGGTGGTGCGCAGGCACCCGTACTCCCTGCTGCTGCTCGACGAGGTGGAGAAGGCGCACCCGGACGTCTTCAACATCCTGCTCCAGGTGCTGGACGACGGGCGGCTGACCGACTCGCAGGGCCGCACGGTGGACTTCACCAACACCGTCATCGTCATGACCAGCAACCTCGGCTCGGAGGCGATCACCCGGCGCGGCGTGGGGGTCGGCTTCGGCGCGGGCGGTGAGGAGGCGGACGAGGAGGCGCGGCGGGAGCGGATCCTGCGGCCGCTGCGCGACCACTTCCGGCCCGAGTTCCTCAACCGCATCGACGAGATCGTGGTGTTCCGGCAGCTCGACCCGGACCAGCTGCGGCGGATCACCAATCTGCTGCTGGACCGGACGCGCAGGCTCATGCAGGCGCAGGACGTCGCGGTCGAGTTCACCGCGCCCGCCGTCGACTGGCTGGCCGCGCGCGGCTATCAGCCCGAGTACGGTGCCCGTCCGCTGCGCCGCACCATCCAGCGCGAGGTCGACAACCAGCTGTCGCGGCTGCTGCTGGACAACCGGGTCGCCGGGGGCGGCCGGGTGACGGTGGACGTCGAGGACGGACGCCTCGCCTTCCGCGCGGTGGCGCGGGACGCGGCACCCGCCCCCGAGCTGTGACTACGGCACCGGGTGCACGACCATCGCGGAGCCGCCGCCCCGGCGTACCTTCTCGGCGGCGGCGAGCCACTTGCCGCCCGGCAGCCGCTGTACGCCGGTGGCCGCGCCGATCTCGGGATTGAGCCGGAAGCCGTGCCCGATCGACTCCAGCTCCGCCCGCAACGGGCTGTTGTACAGCCCGGGTTCGAGCTCGGTGGTCGTCTGGTTGCGCTGGCTGGCCCGGGGCGCGGCGATGGCGTCGACGAACGGCAGGCCCCGGTCGAGGTGGCCGGTGAGGGTCTGGAGCACGGTGGTGATGATGGTGGCGCCGCCGGGTGAGCCGAGGGCCACGACGGGCTTGTCGTGCTGGTCGAGGACGATGGTCGGGGCCATGGAGGAGCGCGGGCGCTTGCCCGGTCCCGGCAGGTTGGGGTCGTGGACGGCCGGGTTGGCGGGGGTGAAGGAGAAGTCCGTCAGCTCGTTGTTGAGCAGGAAGCCCCGGCCGGGCACCGTGATGCCGCTGCCGCCGGTCTGCTCGATGGTGAGCGTGTACGAGACGACGTTGCCCCACTTGTCGGCGACCGTGAGATGGGTGGTGCTGTCGCCCTCGTAGGTGGTGGGGGCCGCGGTGCCGCCCGCGGCGCAGGGTGCCGGACGGCGCGGGTCGCCCGGGGCGAGCGGGCTGGTCAGCACCGCGTCGTCCTTGATCAGGCACTCCCGTGAGTCGGCGTACCGCTGGGAGAGCAGTTCCCTCGTCGGTACGTCCTCGAAGGCGGGGTCGCCGACCCAGCGCCCGCGGTCCGCGAACGCGATCCGGCCGGCCTCGATGGAGCGGTGCAGGTACTGGGCCTCGCTCGCCTTCGAAAGGTCCGTGCGCTCCAGGATGTTGAGGGCCTCGGCGACGGTCGTGCCGCCGGAGGAGGAGGGCGCCATGGAGTAGACGTCCAGGCCCCGGTAGGAACTCTTCGTGGGCGCCTGGGACTTGGTGCGGTAGGTGGCGAGGTCCCGGGCGGTGAGGTCGCCGGGGCGGGCGTTCCAGCCGGAGGCGGGGTCGACGGGCGGGTGGTTGACCGTGTCGACGATGTCCTCGGCGAGGTCGCCGCGGTAGAGCGCGCCGGTTCCCTTCCGCGCCAGTTCGGCGTAGGTGCGGGCGAGATCGGGGTTCTTGAAGGTGGACCCGACCACCGGCAGCTCGCCGCCCGGCAGGAACAGCTCGGCGGTGTCCGGGAAGTAGCGGAACCGGGTCTCGTTGGCGGCGGTCTGCGCGCGGAAGGTCGCGTCGACGGTGAAGCCGTCCCGGGCTAGCCGCTCGGCGGGCTTCAGCAGCGTGCCGAGGCTCTTGCTCCCCCACGTGTCCAGCGCCCGGCGCCAGGTGGCGGGCGTGCCGGGCGTGCCGACGCTCAGTCCACTGCTGACGGCCTCGGCAAAGGGGATCGCCGTTCCGTTCTCCAGGAACAGCCCCGAGTCCGCGCTGGAGGGGGCGGTCTCACGGCCGTCGATCGTGCGTACCGTACGGGACTTGGCGTCGTAGTAGACGAAGTAGCCGCCTCCGCCGATGCCCGCGGAGTAGGGCTCGGTGACCCCGAGCGCGGCGGCGGTGGCGACGGCCGCGTCGACGGCGTTGCCGCCCTTTCTCAAGACCTCGATCCCGGCGGCGGAGGCGTCCGCGTCGACGCTCGCGACGGCACCACCGTGGCCGACGGCGACGGGGACCTTCTCGACGGCCGGGCCGGAAGCGGCGGGCGGCGCCGCCCCCACCGACACCACGGCGGCCGAGACCGCGAGGACCGACAGCTTGTGTGCGACGGAAAGACGCATCCGCACCTCCAGTCAGGGACCGTTCGCGCAGCCTAATGGATGGACATGCCCCCGTCAGGAGCACCGGCTAGCATGCGCGCCCATGAATGACGACCTGCGCAACATCGTCCTGGGTGTGGTCGCGGCCGGCCTCAGCGCCGCCCTCGGCTGGGTGGCCCGCACCTACTTGTACAAGCGCAAGCTCCGCCGCAAGCAGGCCTTCTTCGGGCTGCCCGACAACTCCGAGTCGCTGCTCGTGGTGAACCGTGAGGCGGGCGGGCCCGAACTCACCGTGATGCGCCACGATGTGTTCGCGCTGCTCGAACTGGCCGCGCTGATCAAGGACTGCAACGCGCACGCCCAGGTCGTCGCGCACGACGCGGCTCAGCAGGGCTTCGGTGAGCGCACCGAGTTCTGCGTCGGCGGACCGGCCTCCAACCGCCGGATGACCGCCCATCTCGCGTCCCTGCTGCCCGGCATACGGGTCAATGTGGACGCCGAGCCGGGACCGGACCGGGGTGCCTTCCAGATCGGCAGCGAGCGCTACCGGATGGATCCGGGCCGGGGCGAGTACGTCATCCTGGCCCGGCTCACCGCGGGCCAGGGCGCGGGCTCGCGTCCGGTGTTCCTCTTCTGCGGACAGCGGGCGATCACCAACCAGGCCGCGACCCGCTATCTGGCCCGCAACCACGAACGGCTGTCCCGCAGACACGGCAACCACTCCTTCGTGCTGCTGCTGAAGGTCGTCAACTCGCAGGCGTACGGCCCCGATGTGGTGGAGTTGGTGGCGGACGTGACCCGGGAGGCGCAGTCGCCGCTGCCGACAGCGGCGGTCGCGCGCAACTCGCACCGCGCTTCCTGAGATCGTTCACTCACCGGCAATCGTTACTCCCACGTAACTTACCGACGGGTTACCCACGGTAAGAGCCCGAGGTTACCGTCGGGTCACTTTGCACTGACACGAGTGAGGAGTGACCTGTGGGATCTCGCACGGCTCTGCGCACCACCGCCGCGGGCATCGTCTCGGCGACCCTGATCGCCGGCATCGGCCCGGTCGCGTCCGCCGCCACGGGCGGGCTCCGCTTCGTCGACATCACCGGCGACGGCGGGACGACGCTCAAGGCGAACGTCATCACCCCGGCCGGCGCCGACGGCACGCGCCGCTACCCGCTGCTGGTGTTCCCCACGAGCTGGGGCATGCCCCAGGTCGAGTACCTCGCCCAGGCCCGCAAGCTCGCCGACTCGGGGTACGTCGTGGTCGGTTACAACGTCCGCGGCTTCTGGCAGTCCGGTGGCGAGATAGAAGTGGCGGGCCCGCCCGACGTGGCCGACGCCTCCCGGGTGATCGACTGGGCGCTCGCCCACACCCCCGCCGACGCGGAGCGGATCGGCATGGGCGGGGTGTCGTACGGGGCGGGCATCAGCCTGCTCACCGCCGCGCACGACGAGCGGGTCAGAGCGGTCGCGGCCCTCAGCGGCTGGGCGGACCTGATCGGCTCGATCTACTCGGGGCGCACCCAGCACACCCAGGCCGCCGCGCTGCTGGACGGCGCGAGCCTGGTCACCGGCCGGCAGAGCGCCGAACTCAGAGAGATCTTCACCGCCTTCCAGTCCTCCGACCTGAGCAAGGAGGACATGATGCTGGCCTGGGGGAAGAAGCGCTCGGCCACGACGTATCTGGACCGGCTCAACGACCACGCCCCGGCCGTGCTGCTCGCCAACGCCTGGGGCGACTCGGTCTTCCCGCCCAACCAGTACGCGGACTTCTACGAGAAGCTCACCGGCCCCAAGCGGCTGCAGTTCCGCCCCGGCGACCACGCCACCGCCGAACTGACCGGGCTGCTCGGCCTGCCCAACGACGTCTGGACCGACACCGAACGCTGGTTCGACCACCACCTCAAGGGCGAGGACAACGGCATCGACCGCGAACAGCCGGTCCGGCTCAAGTCCCGTTCCCAGGGCGGCTACGAGGGCTACCCGGATTGGAAGTCGGTCGGCGCGACGGACCGGAAGATCGCCCTCGCGGGTTCCACCACGATCCGTACGAACGTCAACTCCGGTGCGGACGGCGGGCTCGTCCTGCTCTCCGGCCTGCTCGACCAGATCGCCCAGGTGCCGCCGATGGCCTCCATCCCGCTGCTCCCCCGCCGCTGGGCGGCCGTGTGGCAGTCGGGGACGTACGCAACGGCCCAGCAGGTGCGCGGCACGGCCCGGCTGCACACCACCCTCACCCCGACCGCGGAGAGCGGCACCCTCATCGCCCACCTGTACGACGTGGGCCCGCTCGGCCTGGGGAAGCTGGTCAGCAGCGCGCCGTACACCTTCCACGGGCGTGCGCCCCACCAGCCGTTCGGCGTCGATCTGGAGCTGTTCTCCACGGCCTACGACGTCCCGGCGGGGCACCGGCTGGCCCTGGTCGTCGACACGGTCGACCCGCTCTACGCCGAGCACAACCCGACCGGCGCGCAGCTGACCTTCTCCTCACCGGCGAACGACCCGTCGTACGTGTCGGTCCCGTTGCGCGAGCAGTGATCTCCGGCTGCCGCCGGGCGGGTATGGCTCTGTGACTGCCGCCCCCTGTGGTCGAGGGGCCGTAGGGGGATCCCACTAGGCAGCGCCCCGGCCACGGTGACCGCTACGGGGACGAACCGCCCATCGTAGTGGAGGCTCGGCGCGCGGCAGGTGCCGGGCCGACGTCACGCAGATCGATCAACGGATCGAGAACCATGCCCAGCCCTACTCACTCTCAGCTGTGTCGTGGTTGCCGCAACCTACCCAGACAATAGGGGAGTTAGAGGACGACACGCACTTTTCGGGCATTAGCCGTATTTAAGCCGCGGCTCGGGCCAGGGCTTCACGCCTCCGCGACCTCCGCGTAGAGCTGCGACAGCTCGGGCGCACCGCTGGCGGCCCATTCGTGCCCGGAGGCGACGACATCGAACTCGCGCCCCGAGGAGAGCCGTACGACCGGCTGGCCGTTGGACCAGATCTCCCAGCGCGCGCCCGGGACCGTCCGCACGATGACCGTGCCGAGGTAGAGCCCCGCGTCGTTGCCCAGCCAGGCCAGCACCTCCTCGTCGTCCCGCCAGCCCGGGAGCAGCTGGTCCAGGGCCTCCAGCGAGGCCGCGGAGTCGTCGAGCCGGACCCCCTCCCGGGCCGCCTGGGAGCGGAGCAGATCGCACTCGGCGAGCAGGTCGGCGATGCCCTCGTGCGTGTCGTCGCCGTCGGAGAACACCGCGACGCCGAAGGCGGGGCCGCGCCGTCTGCGCCGGCCGCCCAGGAAAGGGATGTTCATACGCTCAGCCTCGCACCGACCATGCCACCGGCACCACCGGCGCGCGGAAACCAGCCACCCGGAAACCTCTTGCCAAAGCTTATTCATGCTCCGTAGAGTTCATCAGGTCATGAGTTCAACGGATGTTGACTTTGGCCTTCCGGGAGGCGGGGACCCGTGCGGAAGATTCCATTCCAGGTGAACGAGGGTGGACTGGTCGCCCTGCTGCCCAACGGTCATGTGGAGTTTCTCGCCGACTCGGCGCGTCCGCTGATCCTGCGTCACAACGCCGGACGGCCGGTTTCGGCCGAGGAGTTGATGACCCACACGCTCAGCGATCCGCTGGTGACCCTGGACCGGTTCCATCTGTCCGCCCCAGCCATCGCGTTCGTGGAGACCACGAATCTGTGCAACCTGCGCTGCAAGCACTGTTACGCGGACTCCGCGCTCAAGCGCCCCGACGAGATGTCCACCCCGCGCATCAAGGCCCTGCTCGACGAGTTCGCCGAACTGGGCGTGCTCCAGGTCTTCCTGACGGGGGGTGAGATCTTCTCCCACCGGGACGCCGTGGAGATCATCCGGTACGCCCGCACCAAGCCGTTCAGCACCCAGATCTTCACCAACGGCCTGCTCATCACCGAGGAGCGGCTCGCGGCGATCCCGCCGGGCCAGTCGTTCTTCATCAGCTTCGACACCGCCGACCCCGAGCGCACCGTGCGCGGTCGGATGGACTTTCCCAAGCTCCAGAACGCCTTCGAGATGATGCGCCGGCACGGCCATGTCTTCCGTACCGCGATCTCCGTCCACCGCAACAACATCCAGGACGCCGAGGAGATCTTCGAGTGGTGCGCGGAGCGGGGCTACCCCCGGCCGCAGTGGCTGGAGACCCACCCCGTGGGCCGCGCCCTGCTCCACCCCGACATGCTGTTGCGCCCCGAGGACGTCGACGAGGTCTTCGAGGTCTACCGGCGGTGCATGGAGCGGTACTCCAGCGGGCCCGACATCGAGCCGGAGGGCACCGCCGGCACGGCACCCGGCGGGCGCGCCGCGGACGAGATCCGCGGGGTGGACACCATCCAGTTCTGCCAGCGCCTGGAACGCGCCGTCGGCCAGGAGAAGTGCGGCCGCTCGGTCGTCTACGTCAACAGCCGCGGCGACGTCTACCCGTGCAGCAACTGCATGTCGGGACAGCTGCACCGGGCCGGGAACCTCGCCGAGCGGTCCTTCGCCGACATCTGGGAGACCGGCTTCGACGCCTTCCGTGACATCCGGTTCAGCGACCACACCGTGTGCGGGAGCTGCCCGGTGGCCGCGGAGGACCTCTGGTGCCAGTTCCGGTGCCCGCCGCTGGCCCGCAACCTCACCGGTGACCCGAAGGGGTGCGGTGCCACCGAATACCTCCAGGAGTTCATGCTGCGCGCCGGCCGCTACTGGCGGGAGCGCAAGCGACGCGACGTACGCCTGACTCTCACCCCGCGTTAGCCGCGGCCGCACCGGCCGCGTGCCGACCGCGCCCGGCGGCCTCGCCGGGCCCACCGACCCCGCTCCCGATGTCGTGAGCGGGCCCCGTCCGCGGGCGGCGCGACCGCTGCCGCCCCTCATCGAAGGGAACACGGACATGCCCGAAGAGAAGAAGGTCATCCGCATCCACCTCGAGCCCGGCCAGGAGGGCGTGACGCTCAGCGCCGTCGGGGCCGCCTCGGCCACCGCGCCCAACGAGACGCTCCTGGTGGAGGCCACCAACATCACCGAGGCCACGGTCATCGAGGTCGAGGTCTGACCCACCGCAGTGGCGAGACGGACCGGAGCGCAGCAGGACCCCCCGGGCTCGTAGAGGGACGGGCTCGCGGAAGAGCGCTCGAGGGACCCCTGGAACCGTCGAGGGACCGGAACCGGGGACGAGCGCTGCACGGCCTTCCCGGCCCGTGAGGGACGGGCCGGGAAGGGCCGCGCGAACGTCATGCGCGGCGTGACCGACGAGCGGGGCCCAGGCCCTGTGGGCCCAGCCCGGACAGGAGACGAGGTCGCGATGAGCACAACTGCTTCAGCCGGCACCACCGCCGTGCGCCCCGGCACAGGACTCGCGCGGCTGCTCCAGGAGAACCCGGCCCTCAGGATCGGCCAGGACGACTACAACATCAACGTGACGGCCAACTACGGCGACCGGCTCGACCCCGACGAAGTCGCCGACGCCCTGCGCGCCCATCCGGGCGCCGGCCGGCCCGCGCACCTGTACTTCCATGTGCCGCTGTGTGCGTACATCTGCCACTTCTGCAACTACGTCAAGCGCAAGATGCCCGGCGGCGCGGAGGGCGAACACGCCTCCCGGCTCTGGACCGACCTGCTGCTGGAGGAGTCCGAGCGGCGGCTGGCGCACGCGCCCTGGCTCTCCGGGGCCCGGATCGAGTCGGTCTACCTGGGTGGCGGCACCGCCTCCCTGCTGGGCACCGAGCAGTTGGCGCGGCTGGTCGAGCACATGCGGGCCGACTACGCGCTGACCGACGACTGTGAGATCTCGCTCGAGGGCAACCCCGACAACTTCCTGCACGACGAGCTGGCCGAGGCCTGCGCGATCGGCTTCAACCGGTTCAGCGTGGGCGTGCAGTCGCTGCAGAGCGAGGTCAACGCCTTCGCCGGGCGGGGCCACGACGCGGAGATGTCGCTGCGCGCGATCGAGAAACTCCGGGCGACCGGGCGGCCGTTCAACGTCGACATGATGTTCGGGCTGCCCCATCAGACGCCCGAGAAGGTCGCCCACGACATCCGCACGCTGATCGACCTCGATGCCCCGACCATCACCATCTACCGGCTGCGCAACGCGGACCGGGCGAAGATGGGGATCGGCAACCGGGCGCTGTGGAACGTGGAGAGCGTCCGCGACCGGCTGCGCGAGGAGCATGCCTTCCCCGGCCTCGACGAGACGTACGAGATGCGCGAGGCCATCGTGGAGCTGCTGCTCGACGGCGGCTACCACCCGAGCCCGTGCGGCTGGTGGAACCGGCCCGGCATCTACCCGGACGGCAACATCCCGCGGGTCTCGCGCAACAAGTGGCAGCGCCACGACTCGATGATCGCCTACGGCCCCGGCGCCTACGGCTGGCTCACCGGCGACGACGACACGGTCGTCCAGACCCACAACATCGCGGACATCAGCGGCTACGCCCGGCATCTGCAGAACGGCCCCGGCCTGCCGCTGGCGTTCGGGCGCAGGCTGGCCGGCGCGGAGTCGATCGGGATGGTCCTCGGGTTCGCGTTCAAGGCGAACCAGCCCATCGACGCGGCGCGTTTCCGGCGCCGGTTCGGCATCGAGCTGTTCCACGACGAGCCGTTCGCCGGGGTGTTCACCGAGCTCCTTCAGCGCGGGCTCGTGGAGCCGGTGCCGGGGGCCGCGGAGAGCGTCGTGCCCACGCTGGACGGCGAGGCCCTGCACGAGGAGATCATCAGTGTCTACTTCCACCAGCGCATCGGCTCCTTCGCCGAAGCAGTCTGCCGGAGGTGAGACCGTGCGTGTCCACCGCCACCTGCAGTGGCGCCGCGATCCGGACGGGACGGCCTACCGTGCCCGGCGGTCGTTCCCGGCCGGACCGCCGAACGCGACGGTGCTGCTCGCCGGCCCCGGCAGCGTCTCGCACCTCGACGGCGAGGGACGCGACGACGAGCTGCTGGAGCGGCTGACGATCCGTCTGGTCGCCTCCGGCGCCCAGGTGTTGCAGTGCGACATGCCCGCCCGCGACCGCAACATCCCCGCCTCGGCGGCCGACGAGCGCATCCGTGCCGGGCGCCTGAGGCGGCTGCTGGACGGCTACCGGCACCTGATGACCGGCCCGCTGTCCCTGGTGGGCTTCTCGCTCGGCGGCCAGGCGCTGCTCAGGCTGCTGGAGTGCGGCTCACCGTCCCGCGCCGACCGGGTCGTCCTGATCGGCACGGTGGTGGAGACGGACGCCTTCCTGACCTCCCGCGTCCCCCTGATCGAGCTGGTCTACGGCAGTTTCGACCTGGTCGGCTATCTCGCCGACGAGTCGGACGACACGCTGCCGCCCGCGGTGTTCGAGCCGGCCCTGTACGCCGACTGGTCCGCCCGTCATCTGATCGGCACCCACTCACCCGCGGTCCGGGTCCACGTCCTGGACGGACTCGGTCACACCCTGCACCCGTGCGGTCCGGGCCCGGCCCGGGACCCGCTGCCGACGCTCACCTCCCTGGTGGGCATCACCTCATGACGTCACGTCAGCTCACAGCACGACAGGAAAGGGAACGAGATGCCCGCGAGTGAGACGGTCTCCAGCCGGCGGTTCGACAAGATCGCCGACAACTTCGCCACCAGCGAGGTGCACCGGTCGAGCCCCACGATGGAGGCGCTGCACGAGACACTCGGGCCGCAGACCGGCAGCGCGATCTGCGACGTGGCCTGCGGTGCGGGCCACCTCGCCCTGTCCTTCGCCGATGAGTACCCGGCCCGGCTGGTCGGCGTCGACCCGGCGCCGTCGATGCTGGAGTCGTTCCGCAAGCTGGCCGCCGAGCGGCAGGTGACGGTGGAGACGGCGCAGGCCGCCGCCGAGGAACTGCCCTTCCCGGACGCCTCGTTCGACCTGGTGGTGTCCCGGCTCGCCCCGCACCACTTCCAGGACATGCCGAAGGCGGTCGGGGAGATGACCCGGCTGCTGCGGCCGGGCGGGCGGCTGGCGGTGATCGATCTGGAGGGCCACGAGGACCCCGTGATCGACGCGCTCAACCACGAGTTGGAGATCCTGCACGACCCCACCCACCAGCGCAGCTACACCCTCGACGAATGGGTCGGCTTCCTCCAGGGCGCCGGGCTCAACGTGCCGGTCGCCCGCGGCCGTCAGGCGGAGAGCCGCACCGGGGTGCCGGTGAAGCGCTGGTGCGAGATCGCCTCCTCCGGCGCCGAGGCCGAGGCCGCGATCCGCAGGCGGCTGGCCGAGGCCCCGGCGGAACACCGGGAGGCGCTCGGCATCCGGCAGGACGGCGAGGAGTTCTACATCCCCGTGCGCACCTGCATGGTCATCGGCGTCAAGCCGCTGGGCGGGGGGCGCTGACATGCCGATCATCAGGCTGTTCTCCCCCGACGCGAGCCCGGGTGCCACGGCCCTGGAGCAACTGTCGCAGGCCGTCACGGAGTTGCTGGGCCTGCCCGCCGGTCACTGCTGGGTGTGGTGGCAGCGTCTTGAACCGGGCACCTATCACCGGCCCGAGTGGCGCGTCCCGGACACTCCCCCGGCCCCGGTCGGGTTCGTGGTGTGCAAGGAGAGCTACACCAAGGACCAGGTGGGCGCGCTGCTCCGGCTGATCCAGCAGCGGCTCGCCGAGCTGCTGAACGTCCCGGCGGAAGGGATCTTCCTGACCGTCCAGCGGGCCGTCGCGGGCGAGTTGCTGGTCCGGGACGAGGTGTGGTTCGCGCATCTGGAGGAGCCGCGGCCGGGCGCCGTCACCGACCTGGTGCCGATCGGGCGCGTCCACAGCGACCGCAGTGACCTCTCCGACGACTACTGGGGCGACGTCACCTCGGTGATCCGGCTGGACGGGCAGCGGTTCGGTCCCGAGGCGCTGCTCGGCCTGGACGCCTTCTCCCATCTGGAGGTGGTCTTCCACTTCCACCGGGTGGCCCCGGAGAAGGTGCACACCGGGGCGCGGCATCCGCGGGGCAACCCCGAGTGGCCGCGGGCCGGGATCTTCGCCCAGCGTGCGAAGAACCGCCCCAACCGCATCGGGGTCTCGCGCTGCCGGCTGCTGAAGGTCGACGGGCTCGACGTCCATGTGCGCGGCCTCGACGCCGTGGACGGCACGCCCGTGCTCGACATCAAGCCGTATCTGACCCAGTTCGGGCCGCGCGAGGACGTCGTACAGCCCGCGTGGGTCGACGATCTGATGCGCGACTACTACTAGAACGTCCGCCGATCGGAGCCGACATGAAGAAGTCCGCTGAGCGGGAGCGGCTGCCGCGCACCGCCCGGGCGCTGCTGGCCGCGGTGTTCGTGGACGCCCTCGGCAGCGGCCTCTACATGGCGGTCTCCGTCGTCTTCCTCACCCGCTACCTGGACCTGGGCAGCAGTGAGGTGGGGCTCGGTCTGGCGGTCGCCGGCGCGGTGTCGTTCGCGCTGCTGGTGCCCACCGGGATCCTGGCGGACCGGGCCGGTCCGCGCACCATGCTGATCGCCGCCCATCTGACCCGGGCGGCGCTGCTGGCGTGCTACCCGTTCGCCTCCGGTTTCGTGCCCTTCCTGCTCGTGGTGTCCCTGCTGGCGGTGGCCGACCGGGCCGCCTCGCCGCTGGTGCAGGGGATGTTCGGGGCGGCGGTGGAGTCCGGGCAGCGGGTGCGGGCGATGGGCATGGCCCGCTCGCTGCAGAACCTGGGGCTCTCGCTCGGCGGGCTGGCGGCCGCCGGGGCGCTGCTGTGGGACAGCGACGGGGTGTACCTGGCCGTCGTGCACGGCAACGCGCTGTCGTTCGTGCTGGCCGCCGCGCTGGTGGCCCGGCTGCCGGCCGGGCAGGGCGGCGGCGGCCGGCCGCTGCCGTGGCGGCGGCGCCTGGCGGTCTTCCGGGACCGGCGGTTCACCGGCCTGACCGTCCTCAACTCCGTGGTGAGCCTGCATGTGACGGTGCTGACCATCGGCATCCCGCTGTGGGTGCTGGCCCATGACGAGCTGCCCCGGTCCGTGATCGCCTGGACGCTGGTGCTCAACACGGTCGTCGTCGTGCTCTTCCAGGTACGGGCGACCCGCGGCATCGAGAGCGCCGCGGACGGCGGCCGGGCACTGCGGCTGAGCGGTCTGCTGCTCGCCGTCGGCTGCTGCGCGCTGGCCGCGACCGGCGAGCTGCCCACGGCCTGGGCGGTGACGGTGCTGCTCGCGGCGGTGGCCTTCCAGGCGTTCGCGGAGATGCACCAGCAGGCGGGCGCCTGGGCCATCTCCTACGACCTCGCGCCCGAGGACCGCCGTCAGGTGTATCTGGCTTTCTTCAGCCTGGGCAACGCCGCCCGCAACACCTACGGTCCGCTCGTCGTCACGTTCCTCGTGGTGCAGCGCGGGGCCGTCGGCTGGCTGCTGCTCGGCGCCCTGGCCCTCGGCTGCGGTGCCTGGGCGGCGCGGGCCGGCCGGCCGTCCACCGCTTCCGGTGCGCAGCCCGCACCGGCCGTATCGCTGACCGATGTCCAAGGAGAGACCCATGGCACCCACCCCTGAGCAGTCCGTCATCATCGTCGGAGCGGGACCCACCGGATTGGCACTGGCCTGCGAGCTGGCCGCCGCCGGAGTCTCCTGCACCGTCCTGGAGCGCCGTACGGAGGCGTCCGCGCAATCCCGTGCCATGGCCCTGTACAGCAGGACCCTGGAGGTGCTCGACCTGCGCGGCCACGCCGACGCGCTCACCGCGGTGGGCCGGCCGGTCGGCCGGATGCTGCCCGCGCAGGGCGCGGTGATCGACTTCACCGCGAGCGACAGCCCCTTCCCGGCGCTGTACGTCGTCCCACAGAGCCGCACCGAGGAGGCGCTGCAGCAGCGCGCGATCGATCTCGGGGTCATCGTGCAGCGCGGGGCCGAGGTGTTCGGCCTGGAGCAGGACGCGACAGGCGTCCGGCTGCAGGTGCGCACCGAGTCCGGCGAATGGGAGGAGACCGCGGACTACGTCGTCGGCTGCGACGGGGCGCACAGCGCGGTGCGCGAGCTGTCCGGCATCGCCTTCCGCGGCCGTACGTACGACATCGCGCCGATTCTCGCGGACGTACGGCTCGAGACGCCGCCGCCGAACGACGTCGCGATCCTCTGCGGCGGCGGCGCGATGATGGTGTCCATCCCCTTCGGGGACGGTTTCCACCGGATCGCGGTGGGCCACCGGGACCACCCGTGGACGCGGGACGAGGTGACGCTGGAGGAGCTGTCCGAGCGGCTGACGGAGGTCCTCGGCTTTGACCCCAAGCCGCACGAGCCGCGCTGGATGGCCCGGTTCAAGATCCACCAGCGGCTCGCGGACCAGTACCGCACCGGCCGGGTGCTGCTCGCGGGCGACGCGGCGCATCTGCACTCCCCGCTCGGCGGGCAGGGCCTGAACCTCGGCATCCAGGACGCCGTCAACCTCGGCTGGAAGCTGGCCGCCACGCTCCAGGGCTGGGCGCCGGCCGGACTGCTGGACACCTACCAGAGCGAGCGCCGGCCGCAGGCGCAGAAGATCCTCAAGGCCACCGATCACGCCACCCGGATGGCCACCCACCCCTCGCCGGTGGTGACGGGTCTGCGCCGGGTGGTGCTGAGCCGGCTCCTCGGGCAGCGCCGGATCCAGAAGTTCGCCGGCGAGGCGCTGTCCGGACTGCGCGCCGGTTACGCCGGCCGGGGCCGGCCGGCCGCGCTCGGCGGTGCCCGGCTGCGCCCCGGCCAGCGGGTGCCGGACCTCGCGGTGCCGCAGGCGGAGGGCGCGCCGGTACGGCTGTACGAGCTGATGCGCGACGGCCGCTTCCTCCTGCTCGACCTGGGCGGGGACGGCGGGGCCGCGGCGGTCGCGGACGCCTGGGGCTCGCGGGTCTGCCCGGTCCGGGTGGACGGTCCGGTTCCGCAACTCGCCGGTATCAGCGCGGTGTTGGTCCGCCCCGACGGCTACGCTGCCTGGGTGGACAGCACATCGTCGCCGACGGGCCGGGAAGCGCGCGTACGGCAGGCCCTGCACCGCTGGTGCGGCACCGAGGGGCCCACCCCGGCGCGGCAGCCCGCCGGCACCGCCGGGGCGGCGGCCCTCGCCCGGCCGTCCCGGCGGGAGCAGTCCGGAGCCACCGACACGGCGCCCGCCTCCGCCGACCGCACCTGACGAGGCACGACCGCGGCCGGCCCTGAGTGATACCGCCGGCCGCACTCCCGCGCGGCGGCCCGGTGCCGCCGCGCGGGCACCAGCACGGATCGGAAGCAGAAAGGTTCGTCGCCATGGCACAGCAGCTGATCTCGGGGCGTTCCCAGCGGACCCGCGAGGCCATACTGCGGGCGGCGCGGATGCACTTCGCGGCCGACGGGTACCAGCGGTCGACGATCCGGGCCATCGCGGCCACGGCGCGCATCGACCCCTCCATGGTCATGCGCTACTACGGCAGCAAGGAACAGCTCTTCGACGCCGCCCTCGACGTGGACCTGCACCTGCCGGACCTCACGGGCACGCCCCCGGAGCTGCTCCCGCAGGCGCTGGTCACCCACTTCCTCGCGCCGTGGGAGGACGACCTGGCCGAGGGCTCGATGCGGCTGCTGCTGCGCTGCGCGGCGACCAACGAGCGGGCGGCGGAGCATCTGCGGCAGATGCTGCACGAACAGTTCACCAGCAGCCTGCGCGGCGCCCTCGGGGCGGAGCGCGCGGCGGCGTGCAGCGGGATACTCGCGGCGCAGCTGCTGGGGGTGGCGTTCACCCGGTACGTCCTGCGGCTGCGGCCGATCGCGGACCTGCCGGTGGCGGCGCTGGCGGAGCTGGTGACGCCGTCGCTGCGGACGGTGCTGGCGGCCGAGTAAGGAAGAGCCCAAGACTCCGTATGGTCATGGCCTCGGGGTGACCCACCTGATAAGATATTTTCACTGTACAGTGAATTAATTGTTCCGACAGACCTCGTCCGAAGTGCAGTGATGTCATGAAACCCAGGCGCACAGACGGTTCCGCTTCGATGTCGGGAGGATCCGGGAAGACCGACTCGACCGACGTTCCGTCCGCTCGGCGCAGCCGTCCGAGGCGTGCCCGCAGCGGGCGTCGCCCAGGGGACAGCGGAACCCGCGACCAGATCCTGGAAGCGGCCCTCCATCTCTTCGCCGACCGGGGTTACGCCCGGACGACGATCCGGGCGATCGCCGAGGCCGCCCAGGTGGACCCGGCGCTGGTGCATCACTTCTTCGTGAACAAGGAGGGGGTGTTCGACGCCGCGATCAATTCCTCCTTCAGCGTCTCGATGGCCTTCGAGGAGACGCCGATGGGCGACACCGCCACCACCCAGGCGGCCTGGGTCGCGCAGACTTACTTCTCCTTCTGGGAGAACGAGAAGACGCGCTACGCCATGACCGCCATCTACCGGGCGGGCATGGCCGACAGTGCCACCTCGGACGTGCTCCGGGCCCGTGTCGAGGCGAGCTCCAAGTCCTGGGCGAACGCCTCCGGTTACCGGGACCTGCCCGACGCCGAGACTCGTGCGTCGCTGGCCGCCAGCCATCTCGCCGGGCTCGCCATCATGCGCTACGTCCTGCAGATCCAGCCTCTGGCCAGCATGGAGTATGCCGAGTTCCTGGCCTGGGTAGTGCCGGCGCTGGAGCAGCGGCTCTCCCCAGAGCTGCAGCCCCGTCGGTACAACGAGGGCGAGTCGGACTGATCCCCGCCGGGGCGCCACGCCGTACAGCGGAGGCGGGCGGTCCTGACGCAGGGCCGCCCGCCCGTGTCAACTGCGTGGTGATACAGCGATGGCTGCGGGACCGCTGTGGCGACGTCCGTTCAGACGCTGTTGCGCCAGACGGTCCTCAGCGCCATCAGGCACACACCGGGACCCACCCCGACCATGAGGCCGCGCGCCCCCGGCTCCGGCCGCTTGGCGAAGGTCCGCTCCAAGACCTCCAGCACGGACACAGATCCCAGGTTGCCCAGTTCGCGCAGTGAGTCGTGGGCCAGTCCGAACATCTCCGGAGGGCAGCCGAGACCGTCGGAGAGACAGTCCAGGATCCGAGGGCTTCCGGTGTGCGAGACGAGGAACTCCGGGGTGCCGTCTGTGCCGGCGGGCGCGGTCGCCTTCAGCCATTCCCTGAGCTCCGGCAGAACACCGCCGACCACCTGCGTCAGGCGCGGGGAGTTGAAGCCGTGTACGCCGTCGTCCTCCATACGACTACCGACGACGTCCTTGCCGCCGACGTCCAGGAACTCCCAGGAACCCACGACCTCCATGTGCGGGCCCGTCGCCCGCTCCCGGACCACACAGGCTCCGCCCGCGTCACCGATGATGGCCTTGAAGATCATCCCGTCCATGCCGGTGTCGCCGGGGTGCAAGTGGTGACTCAAGGCGTCCGCGCACACCACCAGCACGATGGCGTCCGGGCGGGCCTTCACCAGCTCAGCGGCCGTGGAGACCGCGAACACGCCTCCGACACAGCCCATCTGGGTCACGGGTATACGCCGGACCGATGGGGACAGGCCGAGCCGCTCCATCAGCAGGACGTCGAGTCCCGGCATGCTGTGCCCCGTGGCGCTGGAGACGACCAGAGCGGTGACGTCCTCCGGCTTCAGCCCGGCCTCCCGCAGTGCCGCGCGTCCTGCGCGTTCCGCGAGATCCAGTGACTCCCGCAGATGCTCGCGGTGGCACTCCAAGACCGGACGGTCGGCGCGGAACTGCTCTTCCAGCGGGCGTGTGTACCAGCGCGTGCGGACCGAGGAGCGGCGGATGATCTGCCGGACGAGACGCAGTCTCGGGTGGTCCGGGTACAACTCGGACACCCGTTCTATGAGTTCGTCGGTGGTCACCTGGTAGCGGGGCAGAGCGACAACGGGTGCGGTGATGACGGGCACGACGTCTCCAAAGCGGTGGGAAGCCAGCGGAAGAAGGAGGCACTCACCACGTCCGGCCCGGTGATCGGGCGCCCGAACGGCGTCGCAGTCGCCGCCGGTTGACTCTCGTCTGGAAAATCGCGCATGCCGAACACTCCCCCCGGTGTCTGACGGTGCTGTCCTTCGCGGGCGCCTCAAGGGCGCAGATCGTCGAGCGCGCATGACAAACAGCGCGCGCTCGACGGCACACGGCGATGCAGGAACGTTGCTTTCGAGGGCTTCCCCTGTCGGACACTCCCCTGGGTCGACCTCGCAACTAGAAGGTACGAGGCGGTAGTTGACTACAGCTAGAGCGAAATTCAACGCGTATGGAATTCAATCCGAGAGGACAGCCCAAAGCACCGGCCACCGGGATCACACCGAGAAAGGGCCGACCGCCATGCACGCACCACCGCACTACGCGGACCCCGACCCCTGGACCGAACGCGCCGCCTGCCGCGATACCGACCCCGAGACCTTCTTCCCCCTCCCCGGCGCCTCCGGCGGCGTGGACCGGGAGGCCATGGCCAAACGCCTGTGCGGGCGCTGCCCGGTGGCCCGGGAGTGTCTGCGCGAGGCCCTGGTCCACGACGAGGGCGCCGGGATCTGGGGCGGCTTCAACGCGCGTGAACGGCGTGAGCTGCTGCGTATCGCCGGCACGTTGGAGTCGACGGCCGCGGAGCTGGCCGCGTATCTCGCGGGTGGCGGGCGCAGGTTGAGCGCGACGCCCCGGGAGCGGCCGGCGTACGTGTGGTACCTGCGCCGGCACGGCTGGACCCCGCGCCGGATCGCCGGCGCCCTCGGCATCAGCTTCGGGCAGGTCCAACAGGCCTGGCAACTGGCCGAGTTGGCGTCGTCGTGCACCCGCGGCCCGGTGAGCGGCATGCCGAACCCGCGGGCGCCCAGGAAACGGGTGCGCCGGTCCGGCGCCGACACAGGGGAGGTGACCGGCGTCGAACGCCCCGCCATACGCGGCGGCGTGGCATCGCTGGGCGGCCTCCCACTCCCCCGGTACGGCTCACGGGCCCGGCCGCCCGGCCCCCAGCAACCCCAACTCCCCTCCGGCGGAGGCCATCCGGCGGGGCCGGTACCTGCGGACCGACGGGGGGTGCCGCTGGCGGGGGGTGGACGGCGGGCGCCGGGCGTCGGTGGCGGGTGGGGAGTCTCCCCGGCTGCGGCGGACGGGCCAGGTGGCCGGCGTACCCCCGTGCCGCCGGGATCCCGAGCGCCGGGCGCCGGTGCCGGACCCGGAGTTGCGACCGCAGACGACGGGGCGCAGTCCTCTCCTCGGTCGGCCGGTGGTGCCGGGTCCTCCGTGGAGCCCGCCCGTCGGTCGGCCGGTGTCGGGTCCTCGGCGGAGTCGGCGGCCGCAGAGCGGCGGGATTCGCGGTCGATGATCGCCGACCGGACCCGCATGCCCCTCATGCCCAAGGCGCGCCGTCTGCCCACCGGCCCTCGGGTCACGCTCACCAGCAGGTCCGCGCGCACCTTCGTCGCCCCCGGCAGTCCTCGGATCACCATCACCATCCGGCCCGTTCCGGGGGCCCCTGCCGGTGAGCGGGGTGCGTCATGAGTCCCGTACGGATGGGGCAGGACCGGCGGCTCGCGGGGACCGTCATCACGGAAGACGGCGCGGAGATCGTGGTCTACGCGCACGGCTCGCCGGAGGCCGAGGCCACCGTCGTACTGTCGCACGGGTGGACCATGTCGGCCATCGACTGGCGGCCGCACATCGACGCGTTGACGCGGCCCCGGCCCGGCTTTCCCGCGCTGCGGGCGGTCAGTTACGACCAGCGCGGGCACGGCAGGTCCACGCGGGGGCAGGCGCCGCTGGACATGGCGCTGCTCGGCCGGGACCTGGACCTCGTCCTGCGCCGGGCGACCGCACCCGAGGACGGGCCGGTCCTGCTCGTCGGCCACTCCATGGGCGGCATGGCGGTACAGCAGCTCGCCGCGGCCAGGCCCGATCTGTTCGGGCCGTGGGTCAGCGGCGTCGCGCTGTTCTCGACCTGCGTGGAGGACGTCGGGGCGGTCCCCTTCGTACCGCAGGACCGGGGCGCGCAGCGCAGGGCGCACGCCGAACGGCTCGTCTCCGACGGCATGTTGCGTTCGCCGGGCTGGGCCAAGGCCGTGCACCGGTTGCTCACCGGACCGCTGTCCCACCCCTCGACCGCCCCGATCTGGCACGCCCTGTTCGGGCGCGGCCCGGGCACCGACACCGCACGGGCCGACGCGCACGCGCTGCGTACCATCCCGCCGCTGATCGTGGCCGAGTTCTTCGCCGCGCTCACCACTCACGCCTGCGCGGGCCGCCTCGGCGCGCTCGGCCGGGTGCCGACCCGGATCCTCGTCGGCGCCCTGGACAGCTACACACCACCCGCCCAGGCCCTGCGCCTGGCCGACGACATCCCGGGGGCGAACCTGCACACCGTGCCGAAGCAGGGCCATGACCTGCCGTACGAGCGTCCGGTGCTGGTCGTGGAGACCGTGCACGCGCTCTTGCGCGACCTACGAGACCGACGCGAGCCGGCCCCGAGTGAGCCTCGGGAACTCGCCCTCGAAACGGGAGCGGAACGATGACCAAGCCCCCGACCCCCGACACCAAGCCCCCGACCCCCGATACCGAGGCCCTGCGCCCCGATGTCCTCAAGGCCAGGCGGATCGTGGTGAAGGTGGGTTCGTCCTCGCTGACCACCGCGGTCGGCGGCCTGGACTCGGACCGCGTGGACGCCCTCGTCGACGTCCTCGCCCGCACCCGCGCCACGGGCACCGAGATCGTGCTCGTCTCCTCCGGCGCCATCGCCGCCGGGCTCGCGCCGCTGGGCCTGGCCGAGCGCCCGCAGGACCTGGCCGGGCAGCAGGCGGCCGCCTGCGTGGGCCAGGGCCTGCTGGTGGCCCGCTACACGGCCTCCTTCGCCCGCTACGGCCTGCGGGTCGGCCAAGTCCTGCTGACCGCCGACGACATCGGCCGCCGCGCCCAGTACCGCAACGCCTACCGCGCCCTGACCAAGGTGCTGTCCATGGGCGCGGTGCCGATCGTCAACGAGAACGACACGGTGGCGACTTCGGAGATCCGCTTCGGCGACAACGACCGGCTCGCCGCCCTCGTCTCCCACCTCGTCCGCGCCGACCTGCTGGTGCTGCTGTCCGACATCGACGGCCTGTACGACGGCGACCCGCGGCGGCCCGGGGCGCAGCGCCTGAAGGACGTCCACGGCCAACAGGATCTGGCGGACGTCGAGTTGGGCGGCGCCGGCAATTCGGGGGTGGGCACCGGCGGGATGAAGACCAAGGTGGAGGCGGCCCGGATCGCGACCGGGGCCGGTGTCCCGGTGGTCCTCACCGCCGCCCGGCACGCGGCCGACGCGCTGGCGGGCCGGGAGACGGGCACCCTCTTCCACCGCACCGGCGACCGCAGCTCCGACCATCTGCTGTGGCTGGAGCACGCCAGCAGCCCGCGCGGCAGCGTCCAGCTGACGGCGGACGCGGTGCAGGCCCTGGTGCAGGGCCGCGGGGCGCTGCCCGCGACCGGGGTGACCCGGGTGGCGGGCCAGTTCGTCGCGGGTGATCCGGTGGAACTCCTCGACGAGGAGGGCCGTGTGGTCGCCCGCGGCCTGGCCTCGCTCGCCTTCCAGGAGCTGTCGCTGCTGCGCGGCCGTTCGGGCCGGGAGGTGGTCCACCAGGACGACCTGGTCCTGCTCCCGGCCGCGGCCCGCGGCGGGCTCCCGTCACAACTGCGCCGGCAGGTGAGCGTACGGGTGCTGCCGGCCCGCGAGTTCGCGGCACGGGACGCGGGCGGACCCGGGCTCGGCTGACGACCGGCAGCAGGGCGGCGCCCGTCGGTTTCCCCGACGGGCGCCGCCCTGTCGTACGAGGCCCACGACGGGCCCGACTTGCCGAGGCCGCTCCGCCTTCCCGCTCCGCTCCGCTCAGTCGATGCTGCGGACGATGTGGAACTCGGCGGGATCGTCCTCCACTCCGGCCAGCCCCAGCGGGGGCGGCACCTCGGAGCGGCGGCGGACCCGCCGTGCCTCGTCCCGGTACACGAGCCGGCCCGCCGGCTTCGTCTTCGTGATGATGCGTATCTGCATGAACGGACCTCCCGTCTAGGGCAGCGGGGCGGCGGTTCCGCCCTTGATGTGCCCATCGCCCACCAGGACGTACTTGGTGGTCGTCAGCGCGGTCAGACCCATCGGGCCGCGCGCGTGCAACTTCTGGGTGGAGACGCCGAGTTCGGTGCCCAGGCCGAGCTCACCGCCGTCGGCGAAGCGGGTGGAGGCGTTGACGGCGACGACCGCGGTGTCCAGCGCGCCGACGAACCGGCGGGCGGCGGTGTGCGAGTCGGTGACGATGGCCTCCGTGTGACCGGTGCCGTAGCGCCGGATGTGCTCGACGGCCTCGTCCAGCGAACCGACGACGGCGGCGGAGATCTCCAGGTCGAGATACTCGCGGCCCCAGTCCTCGTCGGTGGCGGGTACGACGGCCGCGTGCCGGGCCCGTACCCGCGCGTCCCCGTGCACCACCACGCCGCGTTCGGCCAGCGCGGACAGGGCGCGGGGCAGGAAGGCGGGCGCCACGGCCTCGTGGACGAGGAGGGACTCGGCGGCGTTGCAGACGGACGTCCGCTGCGTCTTGGCGTCGAGCAGGATCGCCAGCGCCTTGTCGAGGTCGGCGTGCTCGTCGACGTAGACGTGGCAGTTGCCGACGCCGGTCTCGATCACGGGTACGGCGGACTCGCGCACGGTGGTGCGGATGAGCTCGGCGCCGCCGCGCGGGACGAGGACGTCCACCAGGCCGCGCAGGGACATCAGTTCGCGTACGGCGGCATGCGTGGTACCGGGCACCGTCTGCACCGCGTCGACGGGTGCGCCGGTGTCCGCGAGGGCCTTGCGCATGGCGGCGACGAGGGCGGCGTTGGTGTGCCGGGCGGTCGAGGAGCCGCGGAGCAGAACGGAGTTGGCGCTCTTGAGGCAGAGGGCGGCGGCGTCGACGGTGACGTTCGGGCGGCCCTCGTAGATCATCCCGATGACACCGAGGGGGACTCTGATCCGCCGTACCTCCAGGCCGTTGGGCCGGACGGTCCCGTCCACGCCGGCGCCGACCGGGTCGGGCTGGGCGGCGAGGAAGCGCACGGTGCCGGCGAGCGTGTGGAGCTGCTCGCGGGTGAGGGTCAGCCGGTCCAGTACGGCGGCGCCGAGTCCGGCGTCCCGGGCGGCGGCCAGGTCGCGCTGGTTCGCGGCGAGGATGTCGGCGGGGTCGACGGTCAGCCGCCGCGCGATGGCGAGCAGCGCGGCGTTCCGTACGTCACCGGAGGTACCGGCAAGCAGCCGGGCGGCGGCGCGGGAGGCGAGGGCGGCATCGCGCACGTCCTCCGTCCTGACCTGCGGCGCCACGTCCCGGACGCCGACGGCCGCATCGGCGGTCATCCCTCACCGCCGTCCTCCACCTGCTCCACGGGCGGCGGCGCGGGCACGGTCCCCGACAACTCGGCCAGCATCACCCACGCCAACGCCTCGGCCTCCTCCGGATGGACGGTGAGACCGGTGCCAGTGCTGCTCATAGGAACTCCCTGCGATATAGGGGCGCTGCCGTGTCCCACCCACAAGAGGAACTCAACAACTGGTGAACTCACCCCCCACGAGACTTGCACGAGCCATGAACCCCGACAAGACCGGCACTTCGGCTCCACGAGAGCGACTGGACTGAACCTTGAGCGGGGCTCCACGCGGCGGCAGACGGGAACACGGAAGGAACCCACCGCCCGGCCGAAGCCCGGCGACGTCACCGCCGCGGCTCCGGCGTCGCCCCCACCGCCACCGTGGTCGACCTGCGCAGCCGTATCCCCCAGAAGTGGCCGCCGGGCGCGGCGACTTGCGGGCGGGAGCCCTCCGGTGCGCCGTGGGTTTCCGCGCGGGCCAGCATAAACACGCCCCGTCCCGCCGCGGCCGCCGCGACCAGACCGGCGGCCACCGTCATCAGCCCCGTCGCGTACCGGTCCCCCAGCACCGCCACCCCGAGCACCACGGCGAACACCGGGTTCACCAGCGTCACCGTGGCCAGCGGAGCCGCCAGTCCGCCCCGGTAGGCGAGCTGGCACAACAGCAGCCCGGCCGGCGCGAGGAACAGCACCCCGCCCGCGACCAGCACCGTCGACGTGATGGTCCCCGAGCCGGCCCCGGTCACCCGGAGCACCGCGGTCTGCGCCAGCGCGCTCGCCGCCGCGAAGGCGACCCCCGCCGCGGCCGCGTACGACAGACTCGCGACCGTCACGCTCCGGGCGGCCGCCGCCGCGACCACCGGCACTCCCATCGCGACCGCGGTCAGCAGCCCGACCCCGACCAGTTCACCCGTGTCCAGCGTGCGGCTCTCCCCGGCGGACGGGACGAGCGCCAGCAGTCCCACCACGCCGGCCACCGTCAACGCCGTCCCCGCCCACTGCGCGGACGTCATCCGCTGCCGCAGCACTCCCGACGACAGCAGGGGCGCCGCGACCAGCGTCAGCACCCCGAGCATCTGCACGGCGACGAGCGAGCCGTACCGTAACGCGGCCGTGTGCAGCACGGCCCCCAACGCGTTGAGCAGCACCGCCACCCACCACGCCCCGGACCGCCGCAGTCCGACCCCCCGCGACCCGGCGGCCCGCAGGGCGGCCATCCGCTGCGCGACCGCCGCGGCCGCGTACGCCAGCGCGGAAGTCGCACCGAGCACCAGAACCGAGAACACGGTGGTACGTCCTTTCACCGCGCCGGGCACGGAGCCGTAATATTTCACCCTCCGTTGAAGTCTACGGGTGCTGAATTAACCCGCGCAACCGGTTCGAGACGGACTCCATCCGACATCCACGCGCATTCCTGCCGCGCCTCCTACCCTCACCGCACGCACGAGCCCGGCAACGCCATCTGGATCACGGAGAGTCGCTCATGACGTACGTCATCGCCCAGCCCTGCGTCGACCTCAAGGACAAGGCCTGCGTCGACGAGTGCCCCGTCGACTGCATCTACGAAGGCCAGCGGAAGATGTACATCAACCCGGACGAATGCGTCGACTGCGGCGCCTGCGAGCCCGTCTGCCCGGTCGAGGCGATCTTCTTCGAGGACGACGTCCCCGGCGAGTGGACCGACTTCCGCCGGGCCGACACGGAGTTCTTCGCCGACCTCGGCTCCCCGGGCGGCGCCGCCAACCTCGGCCCCGTCGAGTCCGACCACCCGGTGGTCGCGGGGCTGCCCGTGACCGCGAAGCCGTGACGAACGGGTGAGTTCGGCCGCCGTGCACACGACCCTCGTTGACCTGCGCCCGCCACGTCCATAGCTTCGTGCCCGCCTGACATCACGTCAGCAAAGGGCGTCACGGAGGAGAGGGGCGGGACGTGCGGCTGAGTCTTCGGGGCGCGGGGGTCGTGTGCGCGCTGATCGCGGGGCTGCTGCCCGTGACATCGGTGACCGCCCACGGGGCGACGGCTGCGGCCGAGCCGCTGCCCTTGGAGCAGCTCTTCGACAACACCGCGGTCAGCGACGACGCCCGCCCCGGCGAGGCGGACTTCGACGGCTCGGGCGCCTCCCTGTCGGCCACGGACCTGGCCGCCGCGGGCTGGCACCCGGGCCGCGCGTTCACCGTGCAGGGCGCCCGTCTCACCTGGCCGGACCGCACCCCGGGCGAGCCCGACAACGTCCTCGCCGCCGGACAGGACATCCGCCTCCCCGGCCGCGGCGACGCCCTCGCCTTCCTGGTCGCCGGCACCACCGGCACGGACGTGACCGGCACCGGCACCGTCGCGTACGCGGACGGCACCAGCACCCCGTACCGGCTCACCGCCCCCGACTGGCGCACCGGCCCGCTCGCCACCAAGGCGCTGGCCCTCCCACACATCAACACACCGGCCGGCCGGCTCACCGAGAAGGCCCGGCTGTACGTCGTCACCGTGCCGCTCGCGGCCGACCGCGAGGTGACGTCGGTACGGCTGCCGCACGCGGCCGGACTCCATGTGTTCGCGGTGTCGGTGCGCACCGACACCCTCGGGTGGACCGGCACCTGGTCCGCGGCCACCGGCGGCTACCCGGCCGTGGGTCCCTGGACCGACCGGACGCTGCGGCTGGTCGTGCACACCTCGGCGGGCGGGCCGCGGGTGCGCGTCCGCTTCGACAACACCTTCGCGGCGGCGCCGGTACGGATCGGCAGCGCCACGGTGGCCGTCCAGGCGTCCGGCGCCACGCCGCAGGGAGCGCCGGTGCCGCTGTCCTTCGGCGGCGCGGCGGGCAGCGAGATCCCGGCGGGCGCCCAGGTGTTCAGCGACCCGCTGGGCTTCACGGTGCCCGCGGACACGAACCTCCTGGTCAGCTTCCATCTGCCCGGCACGGTGGCGGCGGCGCCGGTGCACCGGCTCGCGGTCCAGCGGTCGTACCTCAGCGAGCCGGGCGACCACGCGGCCGACGGTACCGCCACGGCCTACACCTCGACCCTGACCAGCTGGCCGCTGCTCGCCGGGGTGGACGTGGGCGGCGGGCCGGGTTCGGTGGTGGTGCTCGGCGACTCGATCACGGACGGGTCGCATTCCACCCTCGACGCGAACCGGCGCTGGCCCAATGTGCTGGCCACCCGGCTGCTCGGCCAGGACGAGGTGCCGCACTACGGCGTGCTCAACCAGGGGATCTCCGGCAACCGTGTGCTCACCGACCGCTACCCCGGGGACGGCGTCTCCACGGAGACCGCCGGGGTGAACGCGCCCCACCGCTTCGACCGTGATGTCCTCGCCCAGCCGTCGGTACGGACCGCGGTGGTCTTCGAGGGCGTCAACGACGTGCTCGCGGGCGCGACCTCGGAGCAGGTGATCGAGGGCCTGCGCCTGCTCGCGGACCGGGGACGCGAGCGCGGGCTGCGGATGCTGGCGGCCACGATCGTGCCGTGCGAGGGCGCGGCCAAGTGCACGGCCGCGGTCGACGCGGAGCGGGCCGAGGTGAACGCGTGGATCCGGGCCACGGGGGTCTTCGACGGCGTCCTGGACTTCGACGCGGCCCTGCGGGATCCGGCGCGCCCGTCGCGCCTCCTGCCGGAGTACGACAGCGGGGACCATCTGCACCCGGGTGACGCGGGGCTCGCGGCGCTGGCCGCGTCGGTGGATCTGCGGGCGCTGGTGCCCGTGCCGTGAGGGGCTACACGTCCAGGTCGACCACTACCGGCGCGTGGTCGGAGGCGCCCTTGCCCTTGCGCTCCTCGCGGTCCACGTACGCGTCCTTGACCGCCGACGCGAACGGTTCGTTGCCGTAGACGAGGTCGATGCGCATGCCGCGGTTCTTGGGGAAGGCGAGCTGGCGGTAGTCCCAGTACGTGAAGGGGTGGTCGTACTTGAGGGGCCGCGGGACCACGTCCGACAGGCCCGCCTCGCGCAGGGACGCCAGGGCCGCCCGCTCGGCGGGGGTGACATGGGTCAGGCCCTCGAAGGCCGCCACGTCGAAGACGTCGTCGTCCGTCGGCGCCACGTTGTAGTCGCCCAGCACCGCGAACGGGCGGCTGCCGGCCGCGTCGCCCGCGACGGCCGCCTTCAGGGCCTCGAACCACTGGAGCTTGTAGGCGTAGTGCGGGTGGTCCACCTCGCGGCCGTTGGGCACGTACACCGACCAGACGCGGACCGGGCCGCAGGTCGCGGAGATGGCGCGGGGCTCGGCCGAGCCGTCGTAGCCGGGATCGCCGGGCAGGCCCTTGACGACGTCCTCGATCCCTATGCGGGAGAGCACCGCCACGCCGTTCCACCGGCCGGTCGCGTGGACCGCCGCCTCGTAACCCAGCTCGCGCAGCTGCTCGGCCGGGAAGGCGGCCTCGGCGACCTTGGCCTCCTGGAGGCAGAGCACATCGGTGCCACTGCTCTCCAGCCAGGCCAGGAGCCTCGGCAGGCGGGCGGTGATCGAGTTCACGTTCCAGGTCGCGATACGCATGTCCCACAACCTACCCGGCGGCACTGACAATCAGAGAGCCGCGCTCTGGCCGGGCGCGAGCCGCAGGTGCTCGGCGCCACCGAGGGCGCCGATCTGGTTGTCGTAGATCGGCCGGGCGAGGTCGGTGAGCAGGGCGTCGTGGATGTCGTAGGCGCGCCGCGGTTTCACCTCGCGGACGTACTCGATGACCTCCGAGATCTTGCTCCAGGGGGCCATGACCGGCAGCATCAGCGTCTCGACCGGGTGGTCGGGGACGGTGAGGGCGTCGCCGGGGTGGAAGACGCGGCCGCCGTCGACGAGATAGCCGACGTTGGTGATCCGCGGGATGTCCGGGTGGATGACCGCGTGCAGTTCGCCGTGGACCTGGACGTCGAAGCCCGCCGCGGTGAAGGTGTCGCCGTGGCCGACGGTGTGCACCCGGCCCGGGAAGGCGGCCGAGATCTTCTCCGCGACCGACCGCAGGGTCCAGATCTCGGCGGCCGGGTTGGCCTCCATCGCGGTGCGCAGCCGCTCTTCGCTGAAGTGGTCGGGGTGCTCGTGCGTGACGAGGATCGCGTCCGCGCCGACGGCGGCGTCCTCCTCGCTGAAGCCTCCGGGGTCGAGGACGAGCACCCGCCCGTCCTTCTCCAGGCGGACGCAGGCGTGCGTCTTCTTCGTGAACCTCATGGCACCATCCTGCCCGCCGCGCCACAGCGCGGGCTCACTCGGTGGGGGTGGTCTCCTCGCGTATCACCTGCTGCGCCACCTTGAACGCGCTGTTCGCCGCCGGTACACCGCAGTAGACCGCGGCCTGGAGCAGCACTTCCTTGATCTCGGCGGGCGTGAGGCCGTTGCGCAGCGCGGCCCGCACGTGGAAGGCGAGCTCGTCCAGGTGGCCGCCCGCGACCAGAGCGGTGAGGGTGACGCAGCTGCGCGCACGCCGGTCGAGGCCGGGGCGGTCCCAGATCTCGCCCCAGGCGTAGCGGGTGACGAACTCCTGGAAGTCGCCCGAGAACTCGTCGGCCTGCGCCAGCGCCCGGTCCACATGTGCGTCGCCGAGCACCTCGCGGCGCACCTTCAGGCCGGCGTCGTACGGATCCGGCCGGCCGCCCTCCACCGGGGCGGGGACGGCGGCGGGGGCGATCTCGGCGATGGGCGCGGGCTGCGGGGGCGCGACCGGCGCCGCAGCGGCGAGGACCGGCTGCACGGGCGCCGCCGGGATGGCGACCTGGCCGGTGGACGGCTCGTAGGCGGGCTGCCAGGCGGTGGAGAAGTGTCTGACCAGCAGATCGGTGACGGCCGCCGGCTGCTCCACCGGTACGAGGTGGGAGGCGCCGGGGACCACGGCGAGCCGCGCGTCCGGGATGCCGGCGACCAGGGTGCGGGCCTCGGCGGGGCCGGTGACCTGGTCCTCGGAGCCGACCAGGACCAGGGTGGGCACGCCGATGCTGGTCAGCTCGGTGCGCACGTCGAAGGAGGCGAGCGCCTCGCAGGCGGCGATGTAGCAGCCGGGGTCGGTGGTGCGCACCATCTGTACGGCCCAGTCGGTGATGGCGGGCTGGGCGCCGGCGAAGCCGTGGGTGAACCAGCGCTCGGGCGAACTGCGGGCGATGGGGTCGAGGCCGTTCGTCCGGACGATCACCCCGCGCTGCCGGAACTCGTCGGCGGTGCCGAAGCGGGGCGAGGCGGCGATCAGGGCGAGCGAGGCCAGCCGCTCGGGGTTGCGCAGCGCCAGCTCCACTCCGATGGCGCCGCCGAACGCGCAGCCCGCGTAGCCGAAGCGCGGCACGCCGAGACCGTCCAGCGTGACGAGCAGCCGCGTGGCGAGCTCGGCGACCGAACCGGCCGGGTACGCCGGGGCGCCGCCGTGTCCCGGCAGGTCGAACCGGAAGACCCGCCACTGCTTCGTCAGCTCGGGGACCTGACGGTCCCACATGTGCCAGGTGGTGCCGAGCGACGGGCCGAGGATGAGGACCGGGGCGTCTTGCGGGCCGTCGAAGCGGTACTGGAGGGCAGGGGTCTTCGTCTCACTCACCGCTCCACGCTAGCGTCCGCGCCTCGGTGCCCCGCCCCCGGTCCCCCACTCCCCCCATCCGGCTCCCGGACTTCGGCGACGAACCCTCACACGCTCTTCACCGGGCGCGCCCGGTCCGCCGTCATGACCCGGCCGGACCGCCCAGGCCGGTCAGCGCGCCGACGGGGTCCAGGTCCGGGGTGCCGCGCGGCCACCAGTCGTCGTGGCCCGGTTCCGATTCGTACGCGTACCACAGGCCGTCGCGGCCGAGGCGCAGCTGGACATGGCCGCGGGGGTGGGTGAGGCGGTTGCGCCAGGGGCGGAACGCCGGGAGGTCGGCGGCAAGGAGCAGGGGGCGGGCCCGGTCGAAGCGGCCGGCCGGCGGGTCCCATGCCTCCTCCAGTACGGCGAGCCCCTGCTCGCCGCCCTGGCGCCACGCGGCGACCGCCCGGGCCAGGTCGGCGGGCGTGCGGTCGGCGGCGGAGGCGAGCGAGGCGTACAGGGCGCGGGTGCCGGCGGTGAGGCCCGCTCCGGGGCGGGCCGCGGCGAGTCGTACGGCGTCCTGCCACAGCGTCAGTTCCGCGAGCGGGTCGTGGCCGGTGCCGAGCAGGGCGTGTGCGCGGGCGGCGGCGTCGGTGGCCAGCTGGTCCAGCGCGAACGGGTCCGGGCCGCCCGGCGCCGCCGGATAGACGGGGGGCTGCTCAGGGTGCGGCGGGACCGGCAGCGGCGGCGGGAGCGGCGGGAGTTCGCGGGGCGCGAGAGCTTCGCTCGCCCGTACGCCCGGCAGCGGCGCCGGTCCCTGGTCCTGCGCGACACGGGCCGACCGTGCGGCGCTCAGGCGGGACAGGGCGTCCAGGAGCTCGCGCTCACCGCGGCCGCGCAGCAGGAGCAGGACGAAGGGGTCGGCGTCGAGCAGCCGTGCCGTCTGGTAGCAGAGGGCGGCCGCGTGTTTGCAGGGGTGGCCGTAGTCCGGGCAGCTGCACTGGGGCTCCAGGTCTCCCGGGCCGGGCAGCAGCGGCACACCGCACTCGGCGAGGGAGTGCGGCATCTCCTTGTCGAGCAGCGCGGCGATATGCCCGGGCCGCTCGGCGGCGACGTCCAGGAACCGCTCCCAGTCGGCGTCGTCGAGCGTCCGCAACCGCACCTGCACGCGGTACGGCCGGGGGCGGCTCCCCTTCACGTACGCGAGGACCAGGCCGGGGGTGACGGTGATGGCGTCCACGTGCCCCTGCTCGGCGTAACCCCGCCCGCGCGCCAGCCGCTTGGGGTCGAGCGCCCCCTCTTCCAACGCCGCCACCCAGGCATTGCCCCACCACGTCTCGGCGAACCCGGTCCCACCGGTGCCTCCGGCGGGAAGGGCGGGGAAGGTACGCCGGTGATCCCCGTCCCGGGAGGGAGCGGCCATGGTGCGGGGCACGGCGGCGCGGACGCCGGGGGGAGCCGCGCGGACACCGGGGGGAGGAGAGGCGGGGTGAGGGTGCGGGGGGTTGGCGGCATGGGTTGCCGGGTGGGGGCGCGGGAGGTTGGCGGCATGGGGGGTGGCGTGGGGGCGCGGAGGGTTGGCGGCGTGGGGGTCGGGGGCCGTCGGGTCGGCGTCACGGGCATGGGCATGCGGCCGGTCGGCGCCATGCGTGTCGGCGTCAGCATGCGGGGCGAAAGCCGTCGGGTCGGCGTCACGGGCATCGGGGTGGGCCCGACCGGCGCCACGCGCGTCGGCATGGCGGTCGGGAGCCGTCGGGCTGGCGCCACGGCCATCGGCATGCGCCCGGCCGACACCACGCGCGTCGGCATAGGGGGCGAGGGCCGTGGGGTCGGCGCCACGGGCATCAGGGTCAGAGGCGGGAGCCGTCCGGTCGGTGCTGTCGGCATCGGCATGGGGATCGGGAGCCGTCCGGTCGGTACCACGGGCGTCGGCGTGCAGCCGGTCGGTGCCGTGGGTACCGGCGCTTCCCTGGCTGCGGGCCTGCGGGTGGGGAGGCATCGGGTCGGCGTCGTGTGCGTCGGTGGTCCGGGTCCGGGAATCGCGCCCGTTAGTGCCCGTCTCGGTCGGCTTCTCCTCCGGGGACTCCGCATCTGCGGGCAGTCGGAAGGCGCCGGAGAGCAGTTCCCGCAGGGCGCGGGCGCGGGCCGCCGGTGCGTCGCTCCGCGCGGGGCGGGGGTGACGCGCGCGTCCCGGGACCGGGGTCGCCGGCTTCGGCTCGGCCCGGCGCGCAGCACGCAGCGCTTCCCGCGCGACATCCGCGGGGCGCACCGTCGGCGGGTCGGCGGAGGCGGTCCCGGGCGTGCCCGCCCCGGTGTCACCCGCCGGGTCCGGGCCGTCCCCGGCACCGGCGCGCCGTAGCGCGGCACGAGCCACGTCGCCGGGGCGGGCCTCACGCGTGTCCGCCCCCGTCGTGGCGGGATCCGAACCGCCGGACCGCTCGCCCTTGCCCTCCCGTTCCCGCGCCATCCGCAACGCCCGCCGAGCCGCCTCGGACAGTTCCCCGGCACTCCCGCCCATGCCCCGCGGCTCGGGGCGCAGCACCCGGCCGCCCTCCTCCGACAGCTCGGTCCCAGGACGTTCCTCGCCCTCAGGGCCCCCGCCCTCCCCCGCACCCGCGCCGAGAACACCCCCGTCCCTCCCCTGCCACTCCCCCTCCCGCGCAGCCCTCCGCACCCGACCGCCCTCCCCCGACAGCCCGGCCACAGAACGTTCCTCAACCTCAGGGCCCCCGCCCTCCCCCGCACCCGCGCCGAGAACACCCCCGTCCCTCCCCTGCCGCTCCCCCTCCCGCGCAGCCCTGAGCGCCCTGCGGGCCTCGTCCGACGGGCGGGGGGTCATGTGGTCCTCCGCAGGGAGACCAGGTCGGAGAGTTCGCGGGCCGTCAGTTCGGTGAGGGCGGCTTCGCCGGAGCCGAGGATCGCGTCGGCCAGAGCCCGCTTGGACTCCAGCATCTCCGCGATGCGGTCCTCGATCGTGCCCTCGGTGATGAGGCGGTGGACCTGGACGGGCTGGGTCTGGCCGATGCGGTAGGCGCGGTCGGTGGCCTGTTCCTCCACGGCCGGGTTCCACCAGCGGTCGAAGTGGATGACATGACCGGCCCGGGTGAGGTTCAGGCCGGTCCCGGCCGCCTTCAGGGAGAGCACCAGGACCGGAGTCTCGCCCGCCTGGAAGCGGTCCACCATGTGTTCGCGCTCGGGGATCGGTGTGCCGCCGTGGAGGAGGCCCACGGGGACCGCGCGGGAGGCGAGGTGGGAGGTGATCAGCCGGGCCATCCCCACGTACTGCGTGAAGACCAGTGCCGAGCCGTCCTCCGACAGCAGGGTGTCCAGCAGTTCGTCGAGCAGCGCCAGCTTGCCGGAGCGGGCCGCCAGGGACTCGCCCGCGGCGGGCTCCTTCAGGTACAGCGCGGGGTGGTCGCAGATCTGCTTCAGCGCCGACAGCAGCTTCAGGACCAGACCCCGGCGCGCCATGCCCTCCGCGGTCTCGATAGCGAGCATCGACTCCCGCACCACCGCCTCGTACAGCGCGGCCTGTTCACGGGTGAGCGGCACCGGGTGGTCGGTCTCGGTCTTGGGCGGCAGCTCCGGGACGATCCCGGGGTCGGACTTCTTGCGGCGCAGGAGGAAGGGCCGCACGAGCCGCGCCAGCCGCTCCACCGCCTCCTGGTCCTCGCCGTTCTCCACCGCACGCGCGTGCCGGGCCCGGAAGGACTTCAAGGGGCCGAGGAGCCCCGGGGTCGTCCAGTCCAGCAGGGCCCACAGCTCGGAGAGGTTGTTCTCCACCGGGGTGCCGGTCAGCGCCACCCGCGCCGGGGTCGGAATGGTGCGCAGGGCCTTGGCCGTCGCCGAGTAGGGGTTCTTCACGTGCTGGGCCTCGTCCGCGACGACCATGCCCCAGTCCTGCTGGGCGAGGACCGGCGCCGCGGACCGCATGGTGCCGTACGTCGTGAGGACGAAGCCGCCGGTCAGGTCGTCCAGGGTGCGGTCGGGGCCGTGGAAGCGGCGCACGGGGACGCCGGGCGCGAAGCGGGTGATCTCGCGCTGCCAGTTGCCGAGCAGGGAGGCCGAGCAGATCACCAGGGTCGGTTCGCTGCGGGCCCGCTTCAGATGCAGCGCGATGAGGGTGACGGTCTTGCCGAGGCCCATGTCGTCGGCGAGGCAGCCGCCGAGGCCCAGGGAGGTCATGAGGTCCAGCCAGGCCAGGCCGCGGAGCTGGTAGTCGCGCAGGGTGGCGGCCAGGCCGGGCGGTGGCGCGGCGGGGCGGACGCCCGCCGTGAGGCGGTCGCGCAGGGCGGCGAGGGCGCCGACCGGCACCGCCTCCACCGACTCGCCGTCCACCTCCGCGGTGCCGGTGAGGGCGACGGACAGCGCGTCGACGGGGTCGAGGAGGCCCAGTTCGCGCTTGCGGGCCTTGCGGACCAGGGCGGGGTCCACCAGCACCCAGTGGTCGCGCAGCCGGACGACCGGGCGGTGCGCCTCGGCGAGCGCGTCCATCTCGGCCTCGCTGAGCGGCTCCCCGCCGAGCGCCAGCTGCCAGCGGAACTGGAGCAGGTCCTCGCTCTCGAAGAAGCCGGTGCCGTCGGTCGCCGAGCCCGGGGCGGGCCGTACCACCGCGGCGGCGGTGAGGTCCTGGGCGAGGTCGCGGGGCCAGTGCACCCCGACGCCCGCCGCCGCGAGCCGGGTCGCCGCCACCCCCAGCAGATCGCCCAACTCCTCGTCCGACAACGCCAGTACGTCGGGTACGTCCTGCTCGGCGAGCCGGTCCAGCGGCGGCCAGACGCGGGCCGCGCGGCGCACCGCGAGGGCGGCGTCGACCCGCGCGCGGGGACCGAAGGCCGTATCCGCCTCGCCCGCCCACAGCGCCGCCGCGTCGGCGACCAGGGTGGGGTCGGCGAGGCTGTGCACCTGGACGATCGCCGCGCCAGCGTGGCGCACGCCCTCCTCGCTGTCGAACAGCTGGTGAGCCGCCAGGTCCAGGCGCAGCGAGATGCGGACGCCTGCGTCCATCCCGGCGGCGACCTCGGCCGCCCAGTCGTGGGCGTCGGGCAGGCGCTGCGGCCGGCGGTCCGCGAAGGGCTTCCCGCAGGCGTGGGGGGCGGCCGGGGTGCGGGGCAGGGTGTCGGCGACCGCGTCGAGGAAGGAGCGCATCAGGGCTTCCGGCTCGGGCAGCCGGAGCGGTCCCGGGCCGGGCAGCGGCACCGCGTGTCCTTCGGGGGGCAGGGCGGCGGCGATGGCCCGCAGGTGCGCGATGTCGACCGGGCCGAGGGGGCCGGCCCGCCAGGCGTCGTGGCCTGTGGGGGTCAGTCCGGGGAGGAGCCGGCCGCGCGCGGTGAGCCGTAGGGCGTGCTGGGCGGCGGCGCCCCAGGCGGCGGTGGCGGGGTGGGCCGCGGGGTCGCGGCGGGCGCGGACGAGGAGGGGCAGCGCGGCGTCCAGGGGGAGGGTCAGGGCGGGGGCGGGCCTGCGGCGGACCCCGGCGCCGTGCCGCCGTACCACCGTCAGCTCGGTGGGCCCGGGGCCCGGGGGCAGGGGGGCGTCCTCGGGGTCCCAGAAGGCGATCCGGCCCTCGCGCGGCAGGGGCGCGGGCAGGAAGACGGCGGCGAGGCGCACGGGCACGAAGTCCGCCGTACGGAGATCGCCGGTGCGGTCGGCCGCTGTCGCCGTGTCGTTCATACGCCCTGTCACCTCCCGTCCCTGAGTCGGATCAGTCGTCTTCGACTCTACGGGCGGGGTCTGACAATCGGCCCCGCCGCCCGGTCCGGGCGGGGCCGGACGGCTAGGGAACCGTGCGGGAGACGACGTAGACCATGGGGAAGGTCGGGTTGCCCGTGTTGACCACGATGTCCTGGGTGGGGGCCGGGTTCTTCTGCTCGCGGACGATCCCGAAGTACGCGCCGGGCCGGGAGCCCTCGCCGGCGAACTTCCAGCCGGTGACCTTCTGGTCCCGGGTGCCGATGGTGATGTCGCCCCGCTGGAGGTCGTTGCGGTGCAGCCCGAGATCGGCCAGGAAGGCGTCCAGGCCGGCGTGCGTGGTCTGGAACTGGACGTAGAGCCGGCTGGTGCGCCAGTTGTTCGTCTCGTAGTGGGCGACCTGGTTCGCGGGGTGCGGGACAGGCACCTGGTAGAGGCGGCGCTGGACCTTGGACGGCCAGCCCTCGGTGAGTCCCCGCGCCGCGTACTTGGCCTCCTTGTCCTTGCCGCTGTCCCGGCTCTGATCGGCGGAGATCACCAGGTAGCCGGCGGGGACGCCGATGAGCAGGACGATGATGAGCAGGGTGAGCGCCCGGCGGCGGATCATGTGGCGCCGGTCCTCGGCGGGCCGCGACGGCTCGTCCGCCGGTTCGGCCTGGTGCGGCAGTTCAGGGGTCACGCGGGCCCCTGCGGCGCGCGGCGGGAGGACACGTACCGCTCGTAGCGCTCATGGCGCTCCACCCGGCGCCGGTTGGCGCGCCGGAAGCGGCGGGCGACCAGGCGGGCGAGGTCCGCGGCGCCGACCATGCCGGCCTCGGGGCCGAGCTGGGCGCGCGCGATACGGGCCTCGGGGCGGTAGCCGCGGCCGGTCAGATGGCGCTTGAAGGCGTCCCGCGCGGGAACGATGAGCAGGTCGTCGGCGGCCGAGACACCGCCGCCGATGACGAAGCAGGACGGGTCGAGGGCCGCCGCGAGGTTGGCGATGCCGACGCCGAGCCACTGGCCGATGTCCTGGAGCAGCTCGATGCACATGGCGTCGCCGTCCCGGGCCAGCTCGGTGATGACCGGCCCGGTGATGTCGGGGACGCTGCCCTTGACGTGCTCGATGAGCCCGTACGCCACCGGGGAGTCGGCCGCGGCCAGCTCACGGGCCTCGCGCACCAGGGCGTTGCCCGAGCTGTACTGCTCCCAGCAGCCGCGGTTGCCGCACGGGCAGCGGTGGCCGCCGGGCACGACCTGCATATGGCCGAACTCGCCGGCCACGCCGAACTTGCCGCGCTTGACCTGCCCGTCCTCCAGGATCGCGCCGCCGATGCCGGTGCCCAGCGTGATCATCACCAGGTGGGTCTCGCCGCGGCCCGCGCCGAAGCGCCACTCGGCCCAGGCGGCGGTGTTGGCGTCGTTGTCGACCAGGACGGGCACGGCGAGCCGTTCGGCGATGCGGTCCCTGAGCGGTTCGTTGCGCCAGGACAGGTGCGGGGCGAACAGGATGCGGTTGCGGTCGGCGTCCACCCAGCCGGCCGCGCCGATGCCGACGGCGTGCACGTCGTGCCGGTCGGACAGGTCCAGCACCAGTTCGACGATGGTGTCCTCGACGACCTTGGGGCTCTTGGACTTGTCCGGGGTCTCCGCGCGGAGCTTCTCCAGGATGTTGCCGTCGGCGTCGACGACGCCGGCCATCACCTTGGTGCCGCCGATGTCGATGCCCACGGTGGGCACTCGGGGGGCGGTCAGGTGTGACCGGCGCTCCCTTGTGCCGACTGTGCGCAGAGCCGTGGCGCGGCGGGAGCCGATGGGGGCGTTGAAGGTGCCGTAGGTGCTCATCGGGCCCGATTCTGCCTCACCGCGGGTAGGGGTGCCGTCGAGGGAAACAATGGGGTGGTTTCTGTCGTACGCCGTCTACCGGCCGGTGTGCGGTCGCTCGCGCAGTTCCCCGCGCCCCTGGGTACGTTTCAGCTCCCGGCGTAGATCATCGAGGTCGTTGCCGCCTGCCATCTGCCTGGTCAGCTCGTCCAGGGTGATCTCATGCCGCTTGCGGTTGCCCACCATCGTGCCCCTCTTCAGCAGCACGAAGCGGTCGCCGACCATATACGCGTGGTGCGGATTGTGTGTGATGAACACAACCCCCAGGCCCTCGTCCCGCGCCGCCGCCACGAGCTTCAGGACCACGCCGGACTGCTTCACGCCGAGCGCCGCCGTCGGTTCGTCCAGCACCAGGACCTTCGCTCCGAAGTGCACGGCCCGCGCGATGGCCACGCACTGGCGTTCGCCGCCGGAGAGGGTGCCGATGGGCTGGTCGACATCGCGGAGGTCAATGCCCATGTTCCGCAGCTCCGTGTAGGTGGCGCGGCGCATGTGGTCGACGTCCAGGCGCTTGAAGGGGCCGACGCCCTTGCGGGGCTCGGAGCCGAGGAAGAAGTTCCGCCACACCGGCATCAGCGGTACGACGGCCAGGTCCTGGTAGACCGTGGCGATGCCGCGGTCCAGGGCCTCGCGCGGGGAGGACAGCTTCGTCTCCTCGCCGTCGAGGCGCAGGACGCCGCCGTCGTGCTGGTGCAGCCCCGCGATGATCTTGATGAGGGTGGACTTGCCCGCGCCGTTGTCGCCCAGGACGCAGGTGATCTCGCCCGCGTGGACCTCCAGGGAGACGCCTTCCAGGGCGCGGATGTTGCCGTAGTGCTTGCTGACGTCGGCCAGCTCGACGAGTGTCACTTGGTGGCCTCCGCGCGCTTGCGGACCCAGGCGTTGAGCAGGGTCGCGAGGAGCAGCATCGCTCCGAGGAAGAACTTGAACCAGTCGGGGTTCCACTCGGCGTAGACGATGCCCTTGCTGGTCATGCCGAAGATGAACGCGCCGACCGCGGAGCCGACCGCGCTGCCGTAGCCGCCGGTGATCAGACAGCCGCCGATGACGGCCGCGATGATGTAGATCAGCTCGTTGCCGACGCCCTCGCCGGACTGGACGACGTCGTAGGAGAAGAGCAGGTGCTGGCCCAGGATCCAGGCGCCGAACGCGACGCCCATGTAGAGGCCGATCTTGGTCCTGGCGACGGGGACGCCGACCGCTCGGGCCGCGTCCTGGTTGCCGCCGACCGCGAAGATCCAGTTGCCGGCGCGGGTGCGCAGCAGGATCCAGGAGGCGACGGCGACCAGGCCGAACCACCACAGGATCGTCACCTTGACGTCGACGCCGCCGATGGTCAGCGTCGAGGCGAAGACGTCGCGCGCGCTCGGGAAGCCCTCCATGTCGGCGATCGACTTGGTGGAGACGGTGCCGTCGATCAGCTTGGTGAAGCCGAGGTTCATGCCGGTCAGCATCAGGAAGGTGCCGAGCGTGATGATGAAGCTCGGCAGTTTCGTGCGGGTGAGCATGATGCCGTTGAAGGCGCCGATGGCCAGGGTGACCAGCAGGGACACTCCGACGCCGACCCAGGTGTTGGCCGTCATCTGGTAGCTGAACATCGACGACACCAGGGCCGAGGACGTCACCAGCACGCCCGCCGACAGGTCGAACTCGCCGCCGATCATCAGCAGGGCGACGGGGACCGCCATGATGCCGATGGTGGAGGACGCGTACAGGACCGTGCTGAGGCTGGCGGCGCGCAGGAAGCCGTCGGCGGCGAGTGCGAAGAAGGCGAAGACGGCGAGGGCGCCGACGACCGAGCCGAGTTCGGGGCGACCGAGGAGCTTGCGCAGCGGTGAGGTCTCGACGAGCCGTTCGTCGACGGTCGCGGCGCTCATCGGGTGCCCCGCTTCGTGTACTCCTCCAGCGCCGCGGCCTGGTCCTGGGTAATGATCTGCGGGCCGGTGAGCACGGGCCTGCCGCCGCCGAGGACGTCGTCGTTGTACTTGTACAGCCACAGCAGGTCGACGGCCTCGTAGCCCTGGAGGTACGGCTGCTGGTCGACGGCGAAGCCGAGGGTGCCGTCCCTGAGCGAGGCCGCCACCTTGGCGTTGAGGTCGAAGGTGTCGATCTCGGCGTCGCTGCCGGCGCCATGCTTGGCCTTGACGGCGGTGTCGGCGTACGGGGCGCCGAGCGTGACGACCGCGTCGATGGAGCCGTCGGCCTGGAGCTTGGCCTCGATGGCGGACTGCACGTCCGGCATGCTCGTGCCGTTGACGTACAGGTCCTGGACGGTGCCGTCGAAGGTCTTCTTCACCCCGTCGCAGCGCTGTTCGTGACCGACGTTGCCCTGCTCGTGCAGCACGCAGAGGGCCTTCTTGCGGCCGCGCTCGTTCAGCTCCTCGCCGACGGCCTCGCCGGCGATGGTCTCGTCCTGTCCGATGTGGGTGAGCGCGCCGAACGCCTTGGACTGCTCCGAGCCGGAGTTCACCGTGATCACCGGGATGCCGGCCTTGCGGGCGCGGGCCACGGCGGCCTTCATGGCGTCGGGCTTGGCGAGGGTGACGATGATCCCGTCGACCTGCTTGTCGACGGCGGCGTCGACGAGCTGCGCCTGCTGCTGGCCCTCGTCGTCGTGCGAGTACAGGAAGTTGATGTTGTCCTTGACGGCCGCCTGCTCGGCGCCGCTCTGGACGATGTCCCAGAAGGTGTCGCCATCGCCCGAGTGGGTGATCATCGCGAAGGTCCAGCGGGGGGTGTTCACCGCCGCCTTCCCCTGGGCCGCCGCGGCCTTGCGGGCGTCCTCGGCGCGCTTGCCGCCGGTGCTGCTGCATCCGGCGAGGGACACGCACAGTGCCCCCGCCAGCGCGAATCCTGCCCAGGTCCTCAACCGTGCCACGAGGCCGTGCCCTTCTTGCTGTGTGCTGACGTACGCAAGGGGCCAGTGACATCACCGGCCCCAAACGTCTCAGTATCAAACACAGGGGTCATGCGCCCGGTGACCGGGGGACCGCGAGTCGGTTGCCTTGTCCGGACATTGAGACGAACGAACGGCCGGGGAGAAGGACCTTTACGGGCGTACGAGGAGCTGGAACTCGAAGGCGTAGCGGCTCGGGCGGTAGATGTGGTCGCCGAACTCGACGGCGCGGCCGGTGTCGTCGAAGGTGGTGCGCTGCATGGTGAGCAGCGGGGCGCCCTCGTGCTCGGTGAGCCGTTCGGCCTCGGCGGCGGTCGCGGAGCGGGCGCCGATGGACTGGCGGGCGCTGTGCAGGGTGATCCCGGCGCTGCGCATCAGCCGGTACAGGCCGGTGGCCTCCAGCTGCGCGGTGTCCAGGTCGAGCAGTCCGCCGGGCAGGTGGTTGCACAGGTACGCCATCGGCTCGCCGTGCGCGAGGCGCAGCCGCTCCACGCGGTGCACGTCGCCGCCCTCGGGGACGCCGAGCGCGGCGGCCACTTCGGCGGAGGCCGGGACGACGGTGTTGACCAGCACCTTCGTGGCCGGGCGCTGGCCGGCGGCCTCCAGGTCGTCGAAGAGGCTGCTGAGTTCCAGGGGGCGCTTGACCTGGCTGTGCACGACCTGGGTGCCGACGCCGCGGCGGCGGACCAGCAGGCCCTTGTCGACGAGCGACTGGATGGCCTGGCGGACGGTGGGCCGGGAGAGACCGAGGCGTGCGGCCAGCTCGATCTCGTTGCCCAGCAGGCTGCCGGGAGTGAGCGCCCCGTGCTCGATCGCCGCCTCCAGCTGCTGGGACAGCTGGAAGTACAGCGGCACCGGGCTGCTGCGGTCCACACGGAGGGCAAGCGGCGAGGTCGGGTCCACTTCTGGTTTCGGCACGGGCCGAGCGTAGCTCCATGGCCGGTTGACGGGAAGTCGTGTAGTTCGATTGTCCGGACATTCAGATTGACAGGGTGGCCGGTGCGACCGCACTTTGGTCCCATGCGCATCGGAGTCATCGGTACCGGCCGGATCGGGACGATCCACGCGAACACTCTGAGCCGGCACCGGGAGGTCGGATCCCTGATCCTCACGGACGCCGATCCGGCGCGGGCGGCGGAGCTGGCCCTGCGGCTGGGCGAGACGGCGGCGCCGGGGGTGGACGAGATCTTCCGTTGGGGTGTGGACGCGGTGGTCATCACGACGGCCACCCCGGCGCACGCCGAGCTGATCGGGCGGGCGGCGCGGTCGGGGCTTCCGGTGTTCTGCGAGAAGCCCATCGCGCTGGACCTGCCCGGCACGCTTCAGGCGATCGCCGAGGTGGAGACCGCCGGAACGATCCTGCAGATGGGGTTCCAGCGCCGCTTCGACGCGGGGTATCTGGGTGCCCGGGAAGCGGTGCGCGCCGGGCGGCTGGGACGGCTGCACACCGTACGGGCGCTCACCAGCGACCAGGCGCCGCCGCCGGCCGCGTATCTGCCGGGGTCCGGTGGACTGTACCGGGACACGCTGATCCATGACTTCGACGCGCTGCGCTGGGTGACCGGGCGCGAGGTGACCGAGGTGTACGCGGCCGGGTCCGACGCCGGGCCCGCGATGTTCCGTGAGGCGGGTGACGTCGACACCGCGGCGGTGGTGCTCAGGCTGGACGACGGCACGCTCGCGACGGCCACGGCGACCCGGATGAACGGCGCGGGCTACGACGTGCGCATGGAGCTGGCCGGGGAGCGGGACACGGTCGTCGTCGGCCTGGACGACCGCACGCCGATCGCGTCCACGGAACCGAGCGGACCCCCGGCCGCCGACAAGCCCTGGCCCGGCTTCCTGGAACGCTTCGGACCCGCCTACGAGGCCGAGCTGGCCGCGTTCGTCGAGGTGGTCCGGGGCGAGCGGGCCAACCCCTGCGACGGCCGCGAGGCCTTGCAGGCCCTGCGGATCGCCGAGGCCTGCGAACTGTCCAGACACGAGCACCGTCCGGTCCGCCCGGCCGAACTGCCGGGCGGCCACGAGACGTCGGCGGTCTGAAGGCGGACAACCGGGGTCCGGCGTCCGGCGGCGCACGCCTCCGGAGCCCGCCCCGTGTCTACCAGCGCACCGGCAGGGTGCGCATGCCTCGGATCAGCATGCCTGGGAGCCATTCGCCGGGTGGGCCGTCGAGGGTGAGGTGGGGGGTGCGGTCCAGGAGTGTGCGGATCGCCGTGCGCGCTTCCAGGCGGGCCAGGGGGGCGCCCAGGCAGAAGTGGAGGCCGTGGCCGAAGGCGACATGGCCGCGGGTGTCGCGGCGGATGTCGAAGCGGTCCGGGTCGGGGTAGCGGCCCGCGTCCCGGTCCGCCGCGGTGAGGCAGATCATCACCGGGTCGCCCGCCTCGATCCGGGCGCCCCCTATCTCCAGCGGCTCGGCGGCGTACCGGAAGGTGGCGTTCTCCACCGGGCCCTCGTAGCGCAGCATCTCCTCGACCGCGCCGTCGAGGAGGGTCATGTCGGCCCGCAGGGCGGCGAGTTGGTCGGGATGGGTGAGCAGGGCGTGGACGCCGCTGCTGATGAGGTTGACCGTGGTCTCGTGGCCGGCGATCAGCAGGATGAAGGCCATGCCGCGCAGTTCGTCCGGGGAGAGCCGGTCGCCGTCCTCCGCGGTGGTGCGGATCAGGTCGCTGAGCAGGTCGCCGCCCGGGCCCGCGGCCCGCTTGTCCTCGATCAGGTCGGTGAAGTAGGCGGCGAGGCCGACGAAGGCGTCGTACTCGCTGCCCGGACTGCTGGGCGCGACCGCCTCCGTGGACATCTTGCGGAACTCCGCGCGGTCCATCTCGGGCACGCCGAGCAGTTCGCAGATGACGGTGAGCGGGAGGGGATGCGCGAAGGACTCCACCAGGTCGGCCCGGCCGTGCGGCAGCATCGCGTCGAGGAGGTCGTCGGTGATCCGCTGGACGCGCGGGCGCAGTTCCTCCACCCGGCGCATGGTGAAGGCGCGGGAGATCAGGCCGCGCAGCCTGGTGTGCTGGGGCGGGTCGCAGACCAGGAGGTTCTTGCCGATCATCTCCTCGTCCAGGGACGACATGCCGATCTTGGAGGCGTCCTTGGACAGGCGCGGGTCGGCCAGCGCCGCGCGGGCCTCCTCGTGGCCGACGACGAGCCAGGTCGCGGACTCCCACTCCGGCGGCCGGACGCGGTGCACGGGCCCCATGGCCCGCAGGCTCGCGTACGCCGGATGCGGATTGCGGCGGAACTCCTCGCCGAACTCCCCCAGATCGATGACACCGCTCATGACCGCTCCCCCTCGGACCCTTCCCCCGACACCCTCACAACGGACGGGGCCCGCGCCTAGTGCCCCGCCTCGTCGGGTTCTTCGAGGAGCCCCGCGTCATGGGCGAGCAGGGCGATCTGGACCCGGTTGTTGAGGTCGAGCTTGGTCAGGATGCGGGAGACATGGGTCTTGACCGTGGCGACGCTCAGGAACAGGGCGCCGGCGATCTCCGCGTTGGACAGGCCGCGGCCCACCGCGACGGCGACCTCGCACTCGCGGTCGTTCAGTGCGGCGATCCGGGCCCGCGCGCGGGTGCGGCGAGTATCGGCGGCGGCGCCCGCCGCGTGCTCCATCAACTGCCGTGTCACCGTGGGCGACAGGACCGGATCACCCGCGGCGACCCGCCGTACCGCCTCGACGATCTCCGCGGGCGGGGTGTCCTTCAGGACGAATCCGGCGGCGCCCGCGCGCAGGGCACGCAGGACGTGCTCGTCGGCGTGGAAGGTGGTGAGCAGGACCACCTGCGGGGCGTCGGGCCGGCCGCGCAGCCGCTCCGTGGCGGTGAGACCGTCCACCGAGGGCATCCGGATGTCCATCAGGACGACGTCCGGGCGGGTGCGCTCGACGAGGTCCCCGACCTCCGCGCCGTCGGCGGCCTCACCGACGATCTCGATGTCGTCCGCGCCGCCCATCATCAGGGACAGACCGGCCCGCACCAGCGGGTCGTCGTCGACGAGGAGGAGTCTGATCGCAGTCATGGCGCTTACGTAATCATGATTGCCGGGGCGGGACGCGCGCGCTGTGACATCGAGCGGGAACTGCTGCGGCCGGCCGAGGTGTTCGGGATGCCCGGTGGCGGCGTGGAGCCCGTTGCGGGGCGGGTTCCTCCGGCTCCGTCGAGGCCGGTGCGGCTCGGGCCCGGTCGTCACCCCCAGGGCGGCCAGGCGGTCGTCATCCCCAGGGCAGCCAGGCCCGTACCTCGAAGCCGCCGTCCGTCGTCGGGCCGTGGGCCAGGCGGCCCCCGGTCAGGGTCGCCCGTTCGGTCAGCCCGATCAGTCCCTGCCCGGAGCCCGGCACCGGCGGTACGTCGCCGTCCGGCGCCGGATTGCGCAGGCACACGTCGAGCCCTTCGCCCGGGCCGCCGGTGACCGTGACGGTGACCTCGGTGCCGGGGGCATGCTTGCGGGCGTTGGTCAGGCCCTCCTGGGCGATGCGGTACGCGGTGCGGCCCACGGAGGCGGGGACGGCGGCGGGGTCGGTGACGCGGAGGTCGAGGGTGACCTTCATCCCGGCCTCGCGGGACTCGGTGACCAGCGCCTCCAGCGCGCCGAGGGTGGGCTGGGGCCGGCTGGTGTCGTCGCGCTCCCCCGCCCGCAGTACGCCGATGATCTCCCGCAGGTCCTGGAGCGCCTCGTGGGCGCTCTCCCGGATGACCCCGGCGGCCCGCACGATCTCCTCCCGGGGCGCGTCCGGCCGGAACTCCAGCGCGCCCGCGTGCACGCTCAGCAGGGTCAGCCGGTGGGCGAGGACGTCGTGCATCTCCCGGGCGATGGCCTCGCGCGCCAGCCGCTGCGCCTGCTCGGCCCGCAGTCGCGCCTCGGTCTCGGCACGGCGGGCGCGGTCCCGCAGACTGAGCATGAGCTGGCGCTTGGAGCGCACGAACATGCCCCAGCCGACGACGGCACCGGTCAGCACGACACCGATGAACAGCGTCCAGCCGTACGGGATCTCGGGGTCGGGCCGGTACCAGTAGAACAGCGGCGTCACCGCCAGCCCGGCCCCGCTCACCCAAGCCACGTACCGGAAGGGGCGGTGCACGGCGAGGGTGAACATCGCCACCAGGCTCGCGCCGCCCGCGGTGGCCGACAGGAAGGCGACCGGGATCATCGCCACGGCGAGCCCGAGGGGCCAGCGGCGGCGCAGCCAGACGGCCGCGCAAGCGAGCGCGCCCAGCACCTGGTCGAGGGCGGCGACGGCCTCCGGGAGCTTCTCCTGCTCCATGGCGTCGGCGCTGAGCAGGCCGAAGGAGATGGCCACCAGGAAGCACGAGAAGTCGACCACCCAGTCCCGCGCGGTGCGCCGGTGGCGCCGCCCCGCCCGCTCGTCATCGGGATCGAGTTCCTTCACCACGGCCGAGGGCAGCAGCCAGGGCTGCTCGACGAAGGGCTGCGACTCGGGCCCTGGCATGTCACCACTCACGGTCGACAAATCTACGCAGCCGCGCGCCCCGGCACCCCTGCCCCGGCGGGATCGTCGACCAAAGTCGCGGCACGTCAGACTTTCGGCGCGCCGGGGCCCGGGAGGCGGGGACTTCGGTCGGGCCGCTCTCGCCCCGCGGCCGATGTCCGTGGGGGGTCCGCGAGGCGAGGGTGCTGTCCATGAAGCAGTTGCTGGAACTTCTCGGATTCCTTGCCCTGGTCCAGGGCGTCGCCGGTCTGGTGCACCAGTTCACCGACTGGGACTGGGGGCTGGTGCAGCGGGTCGGCCTGCTCGACGGCTACGAGATCTACGCGAGCATCACGCTGCTGGTGCTGGCGTTCGCGCTCTTCGCCGTCGCCGAGAACCGGGGGTCCGGCTGATCAGCAGCCGTAGTCGATCAGGTCGAACGAGGCGTAGTGGTCGGCCGTGTAGTAGTCCTCCTGGTGTTCCTCGCCGGTGACGATCCGGCGTGCCCCGCGCGTGGACGCACCGGGCGTGATGACCGTGTACTCGTGGTAGTACCCGGTGGACTGCCCGGGCAGGATGCCTTCGCGGTTCTGGAAGACGGTGCCGTCCTGGGTGTACGGGAAGGGTCCGCCCTGCTCGATCAGGTCGAGCGTGTCGTGCGCCTGGGAGGGCAGGGCGCTGTAGCAGATGTCGCCGACCGCGGCGGCGGCCGGAGTGGCGGTGACGGTGCCGCCGACGAGGAGGGCGGACAGGACGGCGGCCGCGGCGCCGAGGCGAGTGATCCGTGGGGGGAATCTCATGGCCCCATGATGATGCGCGTAGACCATGGCACGTCAATGACCACCCGGCGGATCTTCACGGCAAGTCCGCGAAGGTTGCGGGGAGTTGACCCGCCGGGGCCGGCGTCGATCCGCCGCGTCACGCGTTCTCGGGGAGTTCGAACGCGCCGTACTCGGGCTTCCCGGCCACGTCGTACGTCTGGATGGAGACGCCCGTGGAGGTGACGCGGCCGCCCGTGCCGCGGAAGGCGGTCGGGGCGGTGCGCTCCGGGAAGAGGCGCCGGCCGGCGCCCAGGACCACCGGGAAGGTCAGCAGGTGCAGGGTGTCGAGGACGCCCAGGCCGAGCAGGGAGTGGACGAGGGCGCCGCTGCCGTGGATCTGCAGTTCGCCGTCGGTGCGCTCCTTCAGGGCGGTGACCTCCTTGGCGAGGTCGCCGCTGATCACGGTGGTGCCGTCCCAGTCCGGGTCGGTGAGGGTGGCGGAAGCGACGTACTTGGGCAGGGTGTTCAGCCGCGAGGCGACCGGGTCGTCGGGGTCGGTCACCTTGGGCCAGTACCCGCTGAAGATGTCGTACGTACGGCGGCCGAGGAGGAAGGCGCCGGCGCGGTCGAAGACGTCGCTGATGAACCGTCCGAAGTCCTCGTCGGCGTAGGGGAAACTCCAGCCGCCCTGACCGAAGCCGTCGCGGGTGTCCTCCTGGGGGCCGCCAGGGGCCTGGTAGACGCCGTCGAGGGTGACGAAGACCGTGGAGACGAGCTTGCCCATGGCGGGTACCTGCTTCCTGGTGCGGGATCTGCTGTCATCAGGGCAGACCCCGCCGGCCCCCGCAACTCATCGGTCCGGCGGGCGAGAAGTGCCGGTGATCTCCCTGTCCGTACGCCGCCAGCGCCGGGGCGGGCGGGCCGCTGGGATGGACCCATGACTTCTGACAACGGAACCGACAACGGAACTCTTGACGGCAAGGTCGCCCTGGTGACCGGCGGCAGCCGGGGCATCGGTGCGACGACGGCGGTGCGGCTGGCCCGGGCGGGCGCGGACGTGGCCGTGACCTATGTGAACGGCAAGGAGGCGGCATCGGACGTGGTCCGGGCCGTGGAGGCGCTCGGGCGGCGCGGGGTGGCACTGCGCGCGGACTCCGCGGACGCCGGGGAGGCGGCGGAGGCCGTGGCGCGTACGGCGTCGGCGCTGGGCGGGCTGGATGTGCTGGTGAACAACGCGGGCGTGGGGGTGATCGGGCCGCTGGCGACCCTGTCGACGGAGGACGTGGACCGGGTGCTGGCGGTCAACGTGCGGGGGGTGTTCCTGGCCTCGCAGGCGGCTGCCGCGCTGATGCCGGAGGGCGGGCGGATCATCACGATCGGCTCGTGCATGGCGCAGCGGGTGCCCGGCCCCGGGGGGACCCTCTACACGATGAGCAAGTCGGCGCTGATCGGGCTCACGAAGGCGCTGGCGCGGGAGCTGGGGGCGCGGGGCATCACGGCGAACATCGTGCACCCGGGCCCGATCGACACGGACATGAACCCGGCGGACGGTCCGTACGGGCCCGACCAGGCGGCCCTCACGGCTCTGGGCCGCTTCGGCACCGTGGAGGAGGTCGCGTCCACGGTGGTGCATCTGGCGGGGGCGTCCTATGTGACCGGCGCGGAGTTCTCCGTGGACGGCGGCCACGCGGCGTGACCGCGGCGGCGGGGGTGGCCGCCCCCGCCGCCTGCCGGCCTGCGATTCCCCGTTTCAGGGCCGCACGGTTCAGCCGCCCAGCTCCTGGTGGCGTGCCGTCAGGCCCGCCGCCCCTTCGTCCGTCAGGGAGCCGAACAGGCGCAGGCGGGAGATTCCGCCGTCCGGGTAGATGTCCACGCGCGCGTGGGTGCCCACCGCGGGGGCCGCGAGGAGGAAGCGGTGGTTCGTGTCGGGCTGGAGGCGGGTCCGGGGAAGGACCTCGTGCCAGTCACCGGACTCGCCGTCCCGCACCGACACCGACGCCCACCCGGCGCTGTTGCCCTTGAGGTACGCCGTGTCGATCTCGATCGCCCGGATCCGGGACTGGGCCACCAGCCGGTACCGGATCCAGTCGTTGCCCTGGTCCCGGCGCCGCCGTGTCTCCCAGCCGTCGTCCATCTTCCGGGACCGGCCCGGCTGGATCGTGTTCGTGGCCGGCGAGTAGAAGAGGTTCGACGCGTCCTCGACCTGGCCGCCGTTCTCCAGCGCGACCACGTCGAAGGCGCCCAGCGCCGACAGCCACGCCGGATCCGGGACGACCTCGCCGTACACCCGCAGCCGTGCGATGCCGCCGTCGGGGTGCTGGTTGACCCGCAGGTGGGTGAAGCGCTGTTCGGCGGAGACGGCGAAGCCGTTCGCCGCGTGGCCCCCCACCGGGGTACGCGCCACCAGCGTCGTCCACTTCACGTCGTCGCCGAGCAGTTCCTCCGGCGAGGGGGAGCCCGCGACCGACGTGCCCTCGACCGACACCGCCTGCGGGTAGTTCCCCCGGAAGTGGGCCGTGTCGACCACGATGCCGCGGATGACCCCCGGCGCTCCCAGGCGCACCAGCGCCCAGTCGTGGTCCTGCTCGGCCGGCCACGGGTGCCGCGCCGACACGCCCCGCCGGCGCCGCGTCTCCCAGCCGTCCATGATCTTGCCCTTGTGCCCGAAGTGCTCGGGGTCGAACTCGGCCCGCTCGGGCAGCAGCAGGTTCTCCCGCTGCGCGAAGAACTCGTCGTTGGCGGCGATGACACCGGCCCCGAGCTGCCGGTCGGCGAGGTTGGCGTACTGGGTGAAGGGGAAGTCCGCGGTGCGGTAGTCCGCGTACGGGTCACCGCCTCCGTACGGGTTCGCGTCGCCGGTGAAACTCACAATCGCCGTCACTTCAAGTGCCTTTCGGGTGTCGGGGCTGGGCAGGGCGGTCAGGGGGTGCGGGTCAGCAGGTGTCCCCTCGGCTCCGTGAACTCGCCGTCGAGGACCACGCGTTCGCCGCGCAGCCAGGTCGACTTGACCACTCCGTACAGGGTCTTGCCCGCGTAGGCCGTCACCCGGTTGCGGTGCTGGAGGGCCGCCGGGTCCACGGTGAAGGTCTCGTCCGGTGCGAGGACCGCGAAGTCGGCGTCACGGCCGGCCTCGATGGCGCCCTTGCGCCCGTCCAGGCCGACGAGTTCCGCCGTGCGGGAGGACATCCAGCGCACCACGTCCTCCAGGCCGTGCCCGCGCTTGCGGGCCTCCGTCCACACGGCCGCGAGGCTCAGCTGGAGGCCGGAGATACCGCCCCACGCGGTGGCGAAGTCGTCCGTCTTCAGGTCGGCCGTGGACGGCGAGTGGTCCGTGACCACGCAGTCGATCGTGCCGTCCGCCAGCGCCTGCCAGAGCAGGTCCTGGTTGGCGGACTCGCGGATCGGCGGGCAGCACTTGAACTCGCTCGCGCCGTCCGGGACTTCCTCGGCCGTCAGGGTCAGGTAGTGCGGACAGGTCTCCACCGTCAGCCGTACCCCCGCCGCCTTCGCCTCGGCGATCAGCGGGAGCGCGTCCGAGGACGACAGATGCAGGACGTGCACCCGGGCGTCCAGCCGCCGCGCCTGCGCGATCAGCTGGGCGATCGCCGTGTCCTCCGCGTCGCGCGGGCGCGAGGCCAGGAAGTCGGCGTACTTGGGTCCGCCGTGCTGCGGTGCCGCCTCGAGGTGGTGCGGGTCCTCCGCGTGCACGATCAGCAGGCCGCCGAAGGAGGCGATCTCGGCCAGGGACTGGGCGAGTTGCTCCTGGTCCAGGTGCGGGAACTCGTCCACGCCGGACGGGGAGAGGAACGCCTTGAAGCCGAACACCCCCGCCTCGTGCAGCGGGCGCAGGTCCTTGACGTTGTCGGGCAGCGCGCCGCCCCAGAAGCCGACGTCGATGTGCGCCTTGTCGGCGGCGACCCGCTGCTTCACCCGCAGGTTCTCCACCGTCGTGGTCGGCGGGAGGGAGTTGAGCGGCATGTCGACGAGGGTGGTGATGCCGCCGGCCGCCGCCGCGCGGGTGGCGGTCCAGAAGCCCTCCCACTCGGTGCGGCCGGGGTCATTGACGTGCACGTGGGTGTCGACCAGGCCGGGCAGCAGGACGTCGTCGCCGAGGTCCTCCACCCGGGCGTCCCCGACGGGCGCGTCGTACGGCAGTACGGCCGTGATCTTCCCGGCGGACACGGCGACCGATGCGGCCCGCGTCCCCTCCGGGGTGATGACGCGCGTCGAGCGCAGCACCAGTTCTACGTCGGACACCCGGGACCCCTCTCTCTGCCGTCGTCTGCTTCCGGCAACGGGATGCACTTCCACGCTACGGAATTCAACGTTCTGTTGAAGGAGTCTTCACTCCCGCTCCGGCGCCGTCAAGGGCAGACTGCCTCCTGGGGCATCCCGCACGGCCACTCTGGACGTTTCCACAAAGCGGAATTAGAATTCCACCAAGCAGAACGTAGCTACGCACAAGCGGGGAGTCAACCGCCTGCCGGGTACGCTTCTGCCCTTCCCGCCAGCCTCGAAAGGAACGTGCCGTGCCGACGTCCAGCGCCAGCACCACCGACTCCGCCAAGTCCGCCAGCGGTGGCGTCCAGTCACTCGAGCGCGCCTTCGACCTGCTGGAGCGGATGGCGGACGCCGGCGGCGAGGTGGGCCTGAGCGAGCTCTCCGCGAGCAGCGGACTGCCCCTGCCCACCATCCACCGGCTGATGCGCACCCTGGTGGCCTGCGGTTACGTCCGCCAGCAGCCCAACCGGCGGTACGCCCTCGGCCCGCGCCTGATCCGCCTCGGCGAGTCCGCCGCCCGGCTGCTCGGCACCTGGGCCCGCCCCTATCTCGCCCGGCTGGTCGAGGAGACCGGCGAGACCGCCAACATGGCGCTGCTGGACGGGGACGAGATCGTCTACGTCGCCCAGGTGCCGTCCAAGCACTCGATGCGGATGTTCACCGAGGTCGGCCGGCGAGTGCTGCCGCACTCCACGGGCGTCGGCAAGGCCCTGCTGGCGAGCACCCCGGACGCCGAGGTGCGCGCCCTGCTCTCCCGCACCGGCATGCCGGCCGCCACGGAGAAGACGATCACCACGGCGGACGGCTTCCTCGCGGCGCTGGCGGACGTACGCCGCCTCGGGTACGCGGTCGACGACAACGAGCAGGAGATGGGGGTGCGGTGCCTCGCGGTGTCCGTGCCCGACTCCCCCACCGCCGCCGCGATCTCCATCTCCGGTCCGGCGGGGCGCGTCACCGAGGCCGCCACCGACCGGATCGTGCCCGTGCTCCAGCAGATCGCCCAGGAGCTCTCCGAGGCGCTGGCCACCCAGGCTCCCGCGTGACCGGCTTACTGCGCCTGCCGGGCCGGTACACCGACCGGCACGGCGCGCAGGACATCGTCCTCGAGACGGACGGCCGCGAGCTGATCCGCACGACGATCAGGGGTGTCCGCTTCGAGGGCGGGACCATGGACTCGCTCGGCGCGCTGAGCGGGGAGCCGCCCGAGCCGATGTTCACCTTCCGGGACGGCGACCTGTGGTCCTGTCTGCTGGAGTGGGGGCTGACCGTGCCGGTGGAGGCCGAGGGGCAGGGTGAGCGGATCGCGACGGTGCACTGCGCGTTGCGGCTCGGGTATCCCGTGGAGAGGGAGGACCTGACCGTCACCCTGCGCCTGGACGGGCGCGAATACCGTGCCACGCACCCCGACTTCGAGGACGCGCTGCACGAGATCGGGGCCGCCCTTCCCCGGCAGGCCCGCCTCAAGGCGTGCATCTCCTGCGCCTGGTCCGACTACCACCCGGTGGGCCACGGCATGATGAGCGGGCTGGCCTGTTTCCGCGGCGCCAAGGACGTCTACCGGCGGTGCGACGGCAAGAAGGGCCCCCACGGCATCCTCACGATCTGGCCGCTGCACACCGAGTTCGTCCAGGAGACCTGGCTCTGCGAGCAGTTCGAGCACCGCACGTCGGACCGGGGCTACCGGGGGCCGTTCCCGTTCCGCGGCTGGGACTAGGGTCTGCCGGTGGGATCGTCCCGGCGTGGGCCCTGGTGCCGCTGCCGACCGAAGAGGTCCACCGCGTTCCGTACGTCCGTCAGCCCCCGTGAGAGCGCGCTCACCGACCCGATGGCCCCGGCGATCAGCAGTAACGACCGCTGCAGCCGCGGGATCTCGGGCGCGCCGCCGGCCGTCATCGCGGCCAGCGCGGCGAGTTCGTCCTCCGCGATCCCCCGGTCCGGGAACTCGGCCGGGAGCACGGCGAGTTGGCGGCGCAGCCGGGACACCGCGGTCCGCAGTTCCGCCACTCTCGGATCCTCGTCGCTGCCGGTCACCGGCCTCTGCCTCTGCCCCACGCTCCGCAACACAGTTCTCCCCCCGCGCACGCCGTTGTGCGCGTCCACGTCCTGATCCCGCCGGGCCGGCCCCGGTGTGTCGGCCGGGGCCCGTGGGACGCGGGCCAGTAAACGCCACCGGTGCGCCGTGCGCCACCGCGCGGACCGAAATTCAGCCCCCGGAAACCGTGCCGCCCTCGTGCCGTCAGGTATGCAGGAGGAATGAAGCAGAACGAACAGCAGGTCGCCGGTCTGGTCCTCGCCGCGGGCGGGGGGCGCCGGCTCGGCGGGCGGCCCAAGGCCCTGCTCCTCCGCCGCGGGCGCCCGCTCGTCGAGCACGCGGTCGGGGTGTTGCGCGCGGCCGGCTGCACCCGTGTCCATGTGGTCCTCGGGGCCGGTGCCGACGCCGTACGGGAGCGCGCGGAGCTCGGCGGCTGTGTGCTGGTGGACAACCCCGAGTGGGAGCGGGGCATGGGGTCCTCGCTGCGGGCGGGCCTCGCCTCGCTCACCGGAACGGGTGCACGGGCCGCACTCGTCTCGCTCGTCGACCAGCCCGGCATCGGCAGCCGGGCGGCGGCCCGGGTGCTCGCCGCCTACGACGGGGAGTCGTCGCTGGTCTCGGCCGCCTACGCGGGCGTACGCGGGCATCCGGTGCTGTTCGGCGCCGCGCACTGGGCGGGGATCGTCCGGGCCGCGACCGGGGATCAGGGGGCGCGCGGTTACCTCGGGGAGCACGCGGACGCGGTGAGGCTGGTGGAGTGCGGGGACGTGGCGCAGCCGTACGACATCGACACCGAGGCCGACCTGGTCCACCTTGAGAGAGACCTTGAGTGAGCGAGGTGGCACTGAGCGACACCTTCTGTCGACTCAGAGAATCTCGACATCAACAAACCATTGAAGTTCCACAATGAGGAAACTACTATCCACTGTTCAGAAGCGTCCGACCGCACAGCGGGCGCTCGTCGACCCAGGCGTGCCGCTTGGCACCCGGTGCCACCGCTGAAGGAAGTGACAGCTCATGTCCGCACCAGCGCCGTCCCCGCTGGCCATCGTCGACGCCGAGCCCCTGCCCCGGCAGGAGGAGGTCCTCACCGACGCGGCCCTCGCCTTCGTGGCCGAGCTGCACCGCCGGTTCACGCCCCGGCGTGATGAACTCCTCGCCCGCCGTGCCGAGCGCCGCGCCGAGATCGCCCGCACCTCCACCCTCGACTTCCTCCCGGAGACCGCCGCCGTGCGCGCGGACGACTCCTGGAAGGTGGCCCCGGCCCCCGCCGCCCTGAACGACCGGCGCGTGGAGATCACCGGCCCCACCGACCGCAAGATGACCATCAACGCCCTGAACTCGGGCGCCCGGGTCTGGCTCGCCGACTTCGAGGACGCCTCGGCTCCGACCTGGGAGAACGTGGTCCTCGGCCAGCTCAACCTGATCGACGCCTACACCCGCAGCATCGACTTCACCGACCCGAGGTCGGGCAAGTCGTACGCCCTGAAGCCCGAGGCGGAGCTCGCCACCGTGGTCATGCGGCCGCGTGGCTGGCACCTGAACGAGCGTCACCTGCAGATCGACGGGCAGCCGGTGCCCGGCGCCTTCGTCGACTTCGGCCTGTACTTCTTCCACAACGCCCAGCGCCTGCTCGACCTCGGCAAGGGGCCGTACTTCTACCTCCCGAAGACCGAGTCGCATCTGGAGGCCCGCCTCTGGAACGACGTGTTCGTCTTCGCGCAGGACTACGTCGGCATCCCGCAGGGCACCGTCCGCGCGACCGTCCTGATCGAGACGATCACGGCCGCGTACGAGATGGAGGAGATCCTCTACGAACTGCGCGACCACGCCTCGGGGCTGAACGCCGGCCGCTGGGACTACCTGTTCTCCATCGTCAAGAACTTCCGGGACGGCGGCGCCAGGTTCGTCCTGCCGGACCGCAACGCGGTGACGATGACGGCGCCGTTCATGCGGGCCTACACCGAACTCCTCGTCCGCACCTGCCACAAGCGCGGCGCGCACGCGATCGGCGGCATGGCGGCCTTCATCCCGTCCCGCCGGGACGAGGAGGTCAACAAGGTCGCCTTCGAGAAGGTGAAGGCGGACAAGGACCGCGAGGCGAACGACGGCTTCGACGGCTCCTGGGTGGCCCACCCCGACCTGGTGCCGATCGCCATGGCCTCCTTCGACGCGGTCCTCGGCGACCGGCCGAACCAGAAGGACCGCCTGCGCGAGGACGTCCGCGTCGAGGCGGCCGACCTGATCGCCGTCGACTCCCTGGACGCCAGGCCGACGTACGACGGCCTGGTCAACGCCGTTCAGGTGGGCATCCGTTACATCGAGGCCTGGCTGCGCGGGCTCGGCGCGGTCGCCATCTTCAACCTCATGGAGGACGCGGCCACCGCCGAGATCTCCCGCTCCCAGATCTGGCAGTGGATCAACGCGGGCGTCGAGTTCGAGAACGGCGAGAAGGCCACGCCCGAGCTGGCCCGCAAGGTCGCCGCCGAGGAGCTGTCGAACATCCGCCAGGAGATCGGCGAGGAGGCCTTCGCGACCGGGCACTGGCAGCAGGCCCACGACCTGCTGCTCCAGGTCTCCCTCGACGCCGACTACGCCGACTTCCTGACCCTGCCGGCGTACGAGCAGCTCGACGGCTGAGCTACTGCGGCGCGGCCTTGTCCGAGTGGCCCAGGGACTTTCCCGGGGCCACTCGGTCGCGTACGGCCCGCTTCACGGCCGTGGGCTCCGGGAAGCCCTGCTCGCGGCGGTCCCAGACCACCTCGTCGTCCACGCGTACCACGAACACTCCGCCCTTGCCCGGCTTCAGTGCCAGTTCGGACAGCTCCGCCTCGAAGGTGATGAGCAGTTCCTGCGCCAGCCAGGCCGCGCGCGGCAGCCAGCGGCACTGGGTGCAGTACTCGATCTCCACACGGCCACTCATCCGAGGTGCACCGACCAATCCTGTTCGGCCGCGGGCTTGCCGTGCAGGTCGGGGACCTGCTTGAGCCACGCGGGGCGTCCTTGCCGTGTCCTCGCCGCCCGCTTGGCCTCCTCGGCGGCGAGCTCCTCCCGGGTGGGGAAGTCCGTGGGCAGCCATGCCGTAGAGGCCCGCACGCGCGCGTGCAGGTAGCTGGCGTAGGCGTCGCGGGCCTCGTCCGGCGAGGCGTGGTCGGTGAGCCAGGCGTCCGGTACCTCGGCCGTGATCGACCGCAGCAGCTCCTCGGTGACCCGGGGCGCGAGTTCGGCGTCGGCGGCGCGGACGTCGGGGCCGTAGTGGCCGAGGGCGTGATGGCGGAAGTCGTACGCCTTCGCCGGGTCGGAGGTGTCCCAGCGGTGGTGGAAGACCAGCGCCGCGCCGTGGTCGATCAGCCACAGCCGCGGGGGCACGGTGCCGAGGGTGGGCCACACCATCAGGTTGGAGCTGTGCACGGTGCGGTCGACGTTGACGGTGAGGGCGTCCAGCCAGACGATCCGGCCCGCCTCCAGCGGATCGACCGGGAAGTGCCGGGCCAGCTCCGGCGTGAAGTCCTTCGCGCCGGGCAGGAAGTCCATCCCGAGATTGATCCCCGCGCTGGCGCCGTGCAGCTCCCGCACCTCCTGGTGGGGCTCCCCGTCCGCGATCGCGGGGTCGAAGTGCACGAGGACCAGCTCGGGGAAGCGCAGCCCCAGCGCGCGGGCCAGCTCGCCCACGATCACCTCGGCGACCAGCGCCTTGCGGCCCTGCGCGGAGCCGGTGAACTTCACCACGTAGGTGCCCAGGTCGTCGGCCTCGACGACGCCGGGCACGGAGCCGCCGGACCGCAGCGGTCTCACGTATCGCACACCTGTCACTTCACGCAGCACACCGGCCAGCCTAAGCGAGGCCGGTCGCGGCCAGCGGGTTGGGCAGGGGGCGGTAGCGGGCGTCGGCGCCGTCGGCTCCGGTCCAGCGCAGCAGCAGGTTGGTCTTGCCCGGGAGGGTGGGCGCGCTGAGCAGGGCGGGGATCTCGGGCAGGTCGTGGGCGGCGAGGACCCGGCGCACGGCGGGCCAGGGGTCGAGGCCCCGGTGGCGTTCGGCGAGGGCGGCGGCCACCTCCCACAGGTGGTTGACCACCAGGCAGTACACCAGCCGCTCCCACCCGGCGGCCCGGTCCGCGTCGGCCGGCAGCTTCACGCCCTCGGCGTCCCGGTACAGCGCCTGCACCGGGGTGCCCCCGGCGTCGACGGCGACCAGCGTGTTCTGCAGGTGCGCCTCCAGGACGACGCCGTGGTCGGCGAAGGCCCTCAGGGCGGGCGGTACGACCGCGGCCAGGTAGGCGTCCCACCAGAGCGCCGGGTCCCGCGTGGTGTCGAGCGGGCTGCCCGGGAAACCCTCCACGAGGCCCGCCGCGAGGAGCGGGGTCGCGCCGGGACGCAGGTGCGGGCGGAACCCGTCGCGGACGAGGACGGCCAGCTCCTCGAAGGCGAAGTCGGCCGTACGGTAGCCGCGGTCGCTGAGCCAGGCGCCGGGGCCGGTGGTGAACGCCCGCACCACGGCCGAGTCGGTCCTGCGCAGTTTCCGCAGGTCGTGGCGCCAGAGCCGGCGGATGTCGTTGGTGATGCGGACGTCGAGGCTGAACTTCAGGAAGAGATCGCGCTCGGGGACGTACACCGTGCGGACGGCGGCCGTCGGCCACGCCGGGAAGCCGGTCGTGCCGAGGCGGATCAGCAGGCCGTCGGCGAAGGCTCCGCCGAGGTCGACCAGGTCGAGCTGCCAGGGGTGGGCGGGCAGCAGCCGGTAGCCGGGGGGCGCCGCGCCGAGGGCGTCCAGGGCGGCGGTGTCGCCCTCCTCGACGACCCTGTCCTCGCGCACCCCGAGCAGCACCAGCGGAAAGCGGGCGTACGCCTCGGGCGCGTACGGCAGCCAGCCCGCCACCGGTCCGCCGCCGCGCGCCTTCGGGGCCGGGTGGTGCGGGTGGCCGGTGATCAGGGACTGTTCGGAGCGCAGATACGGGTCGGCGGGCGGGGCCGCCCGGTCCCGCGCGGTGAGCAGCGCGGCGACCACGTCCCGGCTGTCGGCCATCTCGGCGGGCAGCTCGTGGTTGTCCCGGCCGGTGTGACGGCGCAGTTCCTCCGCGACGAGTTTCACCAGCTCAGGGTGGCCGACGCGGAGCCAGCGGCCGTCGGCGCGGACCTCCGGGTCGGCCGGGCGGCGCTCGCCGCGCACCCGCAGCAGGCGGCCGCTGGGCAGCCGGTACACCTGGGGCCCGGCCGGTTGTGCCACCTCCCGCAGCAGGCAGTTGAGCAGGGGGGCCGCCGCGACGGCGTCCGCGCGGGTCGCTGCGTCGGCGTCGGCGGGCGGGGGCATGAGGTCCACGCGGTTCACTCGTTCTCTGCGGTCCGTTCGGGCGGAGAAGATCAGTATCGCTGTCGTCGTCGCCCGACCTGACGTCCCACTCGTACCCGAGGAGCCCGACCGTGCACCGTCCCCCCACCGCCGAGGCCGAGGTAGCGGCCGAGTTGGCCGATGTCCGCCCCGGTCTGGCGTCCCGGTACGCGGCCGGGCTGCCCGGCGCCCGGGCGGCCGTGCTGACCCGGCTGTGGCGGGCGCTCGCCCATGAGCCGCTGCCCTGGGTCACCGCCCGCGAGAACGGCCGGGAGGGCCTCACCCTGCGCCTGGGCGACGGCCGCCGGCTGCACGGACCGCACGCCGACCCGTACGCCACCGCCGGCCAGGTCACCGCCGTACGGCTCGACGGGACCGAGTACCGCGATCCGGCGCGGCTGGTGACCGAGCTGGGGGTGGCACGAGGTACGGCGTTCGTGGCCGAACTCGGGCACAGCGTGGCCTCGTTGGCGCTGTCCCGGGCCGGGCAGCCGACTGCCCCGGAGGAATGGCCGGACAGCGACTGGGAGTGGGAGCAGCGGGTGGTGGACGGGCATCCGTACCACCCCACCTGCCGTTCGCGCCCCGGGTTCTCGGTGGCCGAGCAGCTCGCGTACGGGCCCGAGCACCGGCCGCTGGTGGAACTGGGCCTGTGGCCGGTTCCGGCGGCCGAGGCGCTGCTGACCGGCAGCTGGCCGGACGAACTGCGCGACGGCAGCCGTCTGTTGCTGCCGGTGCATCCGTGGCAGGCGGCACATGTGCTCAAGCGCCCCTGTGCGCGTTCGATCCCCGGCGCGCGTCCGCTGATGTCCCTGCGCACCCTCGCGCTGCCCGGCGGACCGCACGTGAAGACGGCGCTGAGCGCCCGGCTGACCTCGTCGGTGCGGGACATCTCGGTGTACTCCATCGCCCTGGCGGCCACCCTGTCCGCGTTCGCGGAGTCGCTGGCCGCCCGCACCGACGGGCTGCTGCACATCACCCGCACCCTGGGCGCGGCCACCGCGGACTCCCCCGATCTCGCCGCCGTACTGCGGGAATCGCCGCAGCGGTACGCCGGTCCGGGTGAGCGCGTGGTGCCGGTCGCCGCGCTCGCCACCACCGACCTGCCCGCCCGCGCCGGCTGGCTCGCCTCCTTCGCCCGGCTCGCCCTCGGCGTCGGCCTGCGGCTGCTGGAGCTGGGCGTGGCGCTGGAGGCGCACGGCCAGAACCTGCTCGTCGTGCTGGGCGCCGACGGCACCCCGCTGCGCCTCGTCTACCGCGACCTCGCCGACATCCGGGTCAGCCCGGCCCGGCTGACCCGGCACGGCATCCCGGTGCCCGAGCTGACCGGCCGGATCGTGACGGACGATGAAACCACCCTGCGCCGGAAGCTGTTCGGCTCGCTGGTGGCGGGCGCGCTCGCCGGTACGGCGGGTTCGGCGGCGGCCCTGGGGGCGGCGCTGGAGACGGCCGTACGGGATCTGCCGCGCACGCCCGATCTGGCCGTGCTGCGCGAGGAGCCGCTGCCCGCGAAGGCGCTGACGCTGATGCGGCTGTCGCCGCGGACGCCCGGGGACCAGTGGGCGCGGCTGCCCAACCCCCTGGGGTGAGCGGCCGTTTTGGAGCCGGACACCCCTGATCAATAGGATCCGCCGATGATCACAAGAACACGGCTGGCGGCGGGGGCCTGTGCCCTGCTCGCCGCGCTGACGGCCGGGACGGCGTTCCCGGCCGGGGCGGCGGCCGGCGAACCCACGGGCGAGGACGCGCCGAAGGTGAACCTCGTGCTCGACGTCAGCGGTTCCATGCGGGCGCGGGACATCGACGGCCGGTCCCGGATGGCCGCGGCGAAGCAGGCGTTCAACGAGGTGCTCGACGCCACGCCCGAGGAGGTCGAGCTGGGCATCCGGACGCTCGGCGCCAACTACCCGGGCGACAACCAGAAGACGGGCTGCAAGGACACCGCGCAGCTGTACCCGGTCGGCCCGCTGGACCGCACCGAGGCCAAGACGGCGGTGGCGACGCTCACGCCCACCGGCTGGACCCCGATCGGTCCGGCGCTGCTGAAGGCGGCCGACGACCTCGACGGCGGCACCGGCTCCAAGCGCATCGTGCTGATCAGCGACGGCGAGGACACCTGTGCCCCGCTGGACCCGTGCGAGGTGGCGCGGGAGATCGCCGCCCAGGGCATCGGGCTGACGATCGACACGCTCGGCCTGGTCCCCAGCACCAAGATGCGGCAGCAGCTGAGCTGTATCGCGGAGGCGACCGGCGGCACCTACACCTCGGTGGAGCACACCGACGAACTGACCGACCGGGTCAACCAGTTGGTCGACCGGGCGGCCGACCCCGTGGTGACACCGGTGGCGACCGAGGGCGGCGACCGGTGCGCACAGGCGCCCACCCTGGAGTCGGGTCTGTACACCGACCGCGCCGAGTTCGGGCAGCAGCGCTGGTACCGGGTGGACGTCGAGCCGGGGCAGGAACTGCGCGCCTCGCTGAGCGTGGCCGCGGACCGGGCGGTGAACCCCTCCTACGGCGTGCTGCTGCGGGCGGTGACCGTGCACGGCCGGGAGATCGTGCGCGGCGAGGCGGCGGGCAACGGCCGTACGGACGTGATCTCGACCGGCGTGCGCTATCCGAAGGCGGAGAGCGACGAGGCGCCCGCCGAGGGCGTGTGTCTTCAGGTCACGCACTCGTTCTCGGCGGCCACCGGGGTCAAGACCACGCCCGGTATGCCGCTGGAGCTGACGGTCGATGTCGTGGACGGTCCGTCGGAGTCGGCCGATGTGGCCTCCTTCGGGCTCGGGCGGGGCTGGTGGCTGCTCGGCGCGCTGATCCTGACCGGCTTCCTGGCGGGGCTGATCTGGGGCTGGGTGTCGCGCTGGCGGGTCGCGGTCTGGAGGACCAACTGATGAGGTGCACACGTCCCTTGAGCGCGGCCCTGCTGATGCTGGGGCTCGCGGCGGCCCCCGCCACGGCGGCCGAGGCGCCGACCGAGGCGGGCACGTCCTTCCGTACGGCGGCGGAGATCGAGCAGGGCCAGGAGGCCACCGCCGGCGGTTCCGCGGGTGACTACCTGTACTGGTCGTTCCCGGCGGACGCGGGGCAGCGCCCCACCGTCAGCGCGACGGTGAAGCTCCCCGAGACGCACGCCGCCGAGACCTGGCAGATCGACGTCTACGACGGACTGCGGCGCCGTCAGGCCTGCCAGTACGGCGCCCAGACGCGCACCGCCGCCGCGGACGCCGCATCCGTGGAGCTGACCTGCGTCCTGCGCACGGTCCGCGCCTGGTCGGAGCCGTGGGCGAACGACCCGCTGCCGGGCACCTATTACGTCCGGCTGACCGTGGTGAACCTGGCGACGGCCGATCTGGGTCTGCCGGTGGACGCCTCGGTGCGGGTCGACTCCAAGGACATCGGCGGCGCGGCGGCGGTGGACGGCTCGCTGGCGAAGCCGCTGGTGCCGGGGATCGCGATGAAGTCGGCTGCGGACGAGGAGAGTCCGGCGGTGCTGTCCAGCATCGATCCGGAGGACGGCTGGGCGTCCGGCCGGTGGTCCGACCGCTGGCTGTGGACGGCGGCGGGCGGGGTGCTGGCCGCGCTGGCCGGTGTCGGCGGGTACGCGCTGACGCGCGGCTCGGGACGGCCGCCGGGGGTCTGATCCTCAGGCGCGGGGGCCCGTCGCACTCCGGTGCGGCGGGCCCTTCGCTATGCCTCCCGCAGGGCCTTGGCGAGGGTCCCGTCGCCGGTCACGGTGATCCGGCCGTCCCGTACCGCGTCCGGGACGCTCAACTCCCCTCGCGCCACCGCCGTACAGGTGCCGGTGTCCAGCTCCAGACGCGCGTCGGGCTCGGCCGGTGCGGGGCCCTCACCGTAGACGGGCCCCTCCTCGGTGCCGACGTGCAGATGGAACTCACCCTCATCCAGCCGCACTTCAACGAGCCCCTCCCCCGGCAGGAGATTCAGCAGCGGCAGCGCGAACCAGTGGGCGCGTACGGCGTCGGTCGGCCGCCGCTCGCCCAGCTCGGCCCGGCCCCACGCCCCGAGGGCCTGGAGGACCGGCAGCAACTGCCGTCCGCGCGGGGTGAGTTCATAGACGTAGGCCGCGCCGGGCGGGGGCAGCCGGCGCCGGGTGGTCAGCCCGTCCCGTTCCATGTCCTTCAGCCGTGAGGCGAGCACGTCGGTGCTCACGCCCGGGAGATCCGCGTGCAGGTCTGTGTAGCGGCGCGGACCGGCCAGCAGTTCGCGGACGATCAGCAGGGTCCAGCGGTCACCGACGACATCGAGGGCGCGGGCGGCGGAACAGTACTGGTCGTAGCTTCGGCGTGGCGACATGGAACGCAGTCTAGACATGTCATTGGACTTTCCAAGCGCGGACTTGGTAAAACCAAGTAACACCAGATACCGGAGGGGCGCGCGCATGGAGTTCCGGCAGTCCAACAAGCTCAGCGAGGTCTGTTACGAGATCCGCGGCCCGGTGATCGAGCACGCCGACGCACTGGAGAAGGCGGGCCACAGCGTGCTGCGCCTGAACACCGGCAACCCCGCGCTCTTCGGCTTCGAGGCGCCGGAGGAGATCCTCCAGGACATGATCCGGATGCTCCCTCAGGCGCACGGCTACACCGACTCCCGGGGCGTCCTGTCCGCCCGCCGGGCCGTCGCCGGGCGCTACCAGACCCTGGGCCTGGAGGTCGACGTCGACGACGTCTTCCTCGGCAACGGCATCTCCGAGCTGATCTCGATGGCCGTGACCGCGCTGGTCGAGGACGGCGACGAGATCCTGATCCCGGCGCCCGACTTCCCCCTCTGGACGGCCGTCACCACCCTCGCGGGCGGCAAGGCGGTCCACTACCGCTGCGACGAACAGGCCGACTGGTACCCGGACCTGGACGACATGGCGGCGAAGATCACCGACCGCACCAAGGCCGTCGTCATCATCAACCCGAACAACCCGACCGGCGCCGTGTACCCGAAGGAGATCATCGAGGGCATCCTCGACCTCGCCCGTCGGCACGGTCTGATGGTCTTCGCAGACGAGATCTACGACCAGATCCTGTACGACGACGCGGTCCACCACTCGGCCGCCGCCCTCGCCCCCGACCTGGTCGTGCTGACCTTCTGCGGACTGTCGAAGACCTACCGGGTGGCGGGTTTCCGCTCGGGCTGGCTGGTCGTCACCGGCCCCAAGCAGCACGCCAGGAACTACCTGGAGGGCCTGACCATGCTGGCCTCCATGCGGCTGTGCGCCAACGCGCCCGCGCAGTACGCCATCCAGGCCGCGCTGGGCGGCCGCCAGTCCATCCACGAGCTGACCGCGCCGGGCGGCCGGCTGCACGAACAGCGCACCGTGGCCTGGGAGAAGCTCAACGAGATCCCCGGCGTCTCCTGCGTCAAGCCGAAGGGCTCGCTGTACGCCTTCCCGCGCCTGGACCCCAAGGTCCACCGGATCCACGACGACGAGAAGTTCGTCCTGGACCTCCTCCTGCGCGAGAAGATCCAGGTCGTCCAGGGCACCGGCTTCAACTGGCCCACCCCCGACCACTTCCGCATCCTCACCCTCCCGCACGCCGAGGACCTGGAGGCGGCGATCGGCCGCATCGGCCGGTTCCTCAGCGGGTACCGCCAGTAGCCTGGGGGCCATGGGTGATCTTCTTCTGGTGCGGCACGGTGAGACCTCGTGGTCCCGTTCGGGGCGGCACACCGGTCTGACGGACGTGCCGCTGACCGAACAAGGGCGCGAGGAGGCGCGGCGGCTGGTGCCGTTGATCCGCTCGCACCGGATCGGTGCCGCGTTCGTCAGCCCGTTGCAACGGGCCCGCGAGACGGCCGAGCTGATCGGCCTGACCTCGCACCGGATCGATCCCGACCTGCGGGAGTGGGACTACGGCGGCTACGAGGGCATCACGACCGTCGAGATCCAGCGGGAGCGGCCCGGCTGGTTCCTGTTCACCGACGGGGTCGCGCCGGGTCCGCCGGAGCACCCCGGGGAGAGCCCCGCGCAGGTCGGGGAACGCGCCGACCGGATGCTGGCCAAGGTCGACGCCGCGCTCGCCAACACCGAGGGCGTCGTCGTCCTGGTGGCGCACGGTCACTTCCTGCGGGTGCTCACGGCCCGGCGGCTCGGGCTGCCGCCGGCGAACGGCGCGCTGTTCCAGCTGGCCACCGGGACCGTGTGCCGGCTGGGCACCGAGCACGGGCGGCCGGTGATCGCGGGGTGGAATGTCAGACCCGGGTCGTAGCCTTCGAAGCGGTGGGGAAACCGCTTGAGGGGAGCACGCCGTGACACGACCGCCGACCGCCGCGCAGCGGCGTGTGCTCGACTCCGCCGACCCGGTCACCGGGCGGCTGCGCGGTGGCACGGAGACCCAGCTCGCGGCCCTGGTCAAGCGCGGGCTCGCCTTCCGGCATCCCCGGCCGCCGCACGATCACTTCCTGACCCCGGCGGGCCACCGGATACGGGAGACGGCGGACGTCCCGGCGGTCCCGGCCGAACGGGCGCCCGCCGCCGAGTCCGGGGTGTTCGCCGCGCGCATCGGCGGCGAGGAGGAACCGCCCGCCGGCGGTCCCGCCCGGCTGCGCGAGGTGCGCGGTGCCTGGGAAGGGCTGGTGGAGCTGCGCCGGATGACCAACCCGGACGGCGCCACCGACCGGCCGTGCGGCTGGGAGCGTACGCATCTGGTGCAGGCCGCCGCGCTGGCACTGGAGGCGGCCGGGCACCCGCCCGCCGGACCCGACGGCACCGGCGGCTACCGGGTGCGGGCCACCCCGCAGCCGGAGGCGGTGGCCGTGCACCGGCCCGATGCCGAGGGTCTGCGCGCGTGCGCGGCGACTCTGGAGCAGGGGGGCTGGCAGGTGAGCGAGCACACCGATCCCCGTACCCGCGCGCGATATCTGCTGGCGTCACCGCGCCGGACGTGAGGAGGATGCCACGATCACCGCACAGGGCATCGACGACGAGAAGAGGAAGTCCGTGAGCGAGCCGTTCTCCGTCCGGATCACCGTCCGTGGCTACGAGACCGACGTACAGGGTCACCTCAACCAGAGCGTGTACCTCAACTACGCGGAGCACGCCCGCTGGTCGCTGCTCCAGGCGGCCGGCATCAGCCAGACGGGACTGATCTCCCAGGGGATCGGACCGGTCGCCCTGGAGACGACCATCCGCTACCGGCGCGAGCTCCTGGCGGGCGACGAGGTCGACGTGTCCTGCGCCTTCGTGTGGGGCGAGGGCAAGACCTTCCGCATCGAGCAGACCATCACCAAGGCGGACGGCACCGTGGCGGCCGAGGTCACCGGCGTCGGCGGGCTGCTGGACCTGACCGAGCGCCGGCTGGTGGCGAACCCGCAGGACTACTTCAAGGAGCTGGCCACCGACCCGGGAGCGTTCGGGCTCTGAGACTGGCGAATGCGGCGGGGGCGGTGACCGGCCCCCGCCGCCTCCCTGTTGAAGGGCCCTCGGTTCAGGACGTCGCCGGGGCCGTTCGGGGCGGGCCCGTGAGTTCTTCGCCTGATTCCATCGGGTGGGTGACGTCCTCCGCGTCCTGGTTCCTGCCGAGGTGGTTGAAGACCAGGTTCAGCAGCACCGCCACCACACAGCCCGTCGAGATGCCCGAGTCCAGGACGATCCGGGCGGTCTCCGGGAAGGCGTGGTAGAACTCCGGCGCGGAGATCGGGATGATGCCGACCGCCAGCGAAACGGCCACGATCAGGACGTTGTTGTCCTTCTCCAGGCCGGCGCGGACCAGGGTCTGGATACCGCTCGCCGCCACCGAGCCGAACAGCACCACGCCCGCCCCGCCCAGCACCGGCCGCGGTACCACCGCAATCAGCGAGGCGGCCATCGGGCACAGCCCCATCAGGACCAGGAAACCGCCGCCCGCGGCCACGACGTACCGGCTGCGGATCTTCGTCATCGCGACCAGGCCGATGTTCTGGGCGAAGGCGCTGCACATGAAGCCGTTGAAGAACGGGCTGATCGCCGAGCCGAGGGTGTCGGCGCGCAGGCCCGCCGCGATCGTCTTCTCGTCGGCCGGGCGGTCCACGATCTCGCCCAGCGCCAGCATGTCCGCGGTGGACTCGGTCATCGAGACCACCATCACCACGCACATCGAGATGATCGCGGCGACCTGGAACTGCGGCGCCCCGAAGTGGAACGGTGACGGGAACCCGATCACGCTCGCCTCCGCCACCGGGCCGAAGTCCGTGACACCGAACGGGATCGCGATCAGGGTGCCGCCGACCAGGCCCAGCAGCACCGCGATCTGCTTGACGAAGCCTCGCGTGAAGCGGCGCAGCAGCAGCACCAGGAGCAGTGTCACGGCCGCCAGCGTCAGGTTCGTACTGGAACCGAAGTCGTCCGCCGCGGGGTTAGGGCCCTGCGCCCAGCCGAAGGCCACCGGCAGGAGCGAGACGCCGATCAGGGTGATCACCGTGCCGGTGACCACCGGGGGGAAGAAGCGGACCATCTTGCTGAAGAACGGGGCCGCTATGAAGCCCAGCAGTCCCGCGACGATCACCGCCCCGAAGATGATCGGCAGCGCGTCGGACTTGTCGTCGGTGGCGGCGACGATCGCGGTCATGGGGGCGACACCGGCGAAGGTGACGCCGTTGACGAAGGGCAGCCGGGCGCCGATGTTCCAGATGCCGAGCGTCTGGAGGAAGGTCGCGAGGCCGGCCGTGAAGAGGCAGGCACCGGTGAGGAAGGTCAGTTCGATGGCGCTGAGACCGACGGCCGCACCGACGATCAGGGGCGGGGCGACGACGCCCGCGTACATGGCGGCCACATGCTGCAGGCCGGTGGTCGCCATTTTCAGGGCGGGGAGTTTCTCGTCGACGGGGTGGGCGGACACGGGCGGCTCCTCCGGTCGGTTAACAGCACGTCGGCTCTGACGTGGGTTTCAAGGAGGTGGTGCGCGGTCGTGCGGGACCGTTGAAAACCGTGGAACGTTGAAGAGAGGACGGGAGGCCGTTCCGGGGCGCACACGCTTGTGGGCGCCCCGGAGACGGCCGCCATGGACCCCGCTCGGGTCCACGGCCACCGGTCGAGGGCCGTCCCCCTCGACCGGAGATCTTCAACCGGTCAGCCCTGCGCGGCGATCCGCGCCAGGCGCTGCGCCTGCTCCCGGGTGGAGCGGGCGATGGTGTCCTCGTCGACCGTGAGCAGCCGGTTGTCCGCCACGATCTGCTCGCCGCCCACGAAGGAGGCGGTCACCGGGGCCGCGGCGCCGAAGACCAGCGCGGTCACCGGGTCGGCGATCGAGGCGTGGGCCAGCGTGTCGAGCTTCCACAGCACCAGGTCGGCCAGCTTGCCCGGCTCCAGCGAGCCGATCTCGGCCGCGCGGCCGAGCACCTGGGCGCCGCCGTGGGTGCCCAGGCGCAGCGCCTGACGGGCGTTCAGGGCGGCCTCGCGGTGGGCGCCGAGGCGGTTGATGAGCAGCGCGTTGCGCAGCTCGGTGTGCAGCTCGCCCGACTCGTTGGAGGCCGTGCCGTCGACGCCGAGGCCGACCGGGACGCCGGCCGCCAGCATGTCGGGGACGCGGGCGATGCCGGCCGCGAGACGGGCGTTGGACGAGGGACAGTGGGCGACACCGGTCTTGGTCCGGGCGAAGGCGGCGATGTCGGAGTCGTTCATGTGGACGCAGTGCGCCATCCACACGTCCTCGCCGAGCCAGCCGGTGGACTCGAAGTAGTCGGTCGGGCCCATGCCGAACAGCTCGTGGCAGAACTTCTCCTCCTCGACCGTCTCCGAGCCGTGGGTGTGCAGCCGTACGCCGAGGCTGCGGGCCAGCTCGGCGCCCCGGCGCAGCAGGTCGGTGGAGACGGAGAAGGGGGAGCAGGGTGCGACGGCGACCTGGGTCATCGCGTCGAAGGAGGCGTCGTGGTGCTCCTTGACGGTGGCCTCGGTCGCGGCGAGCGCGCCGTCCAGGGTCTCGACGGCGAAGTCCGGGGGCAGGCCGCCGTCCTTCTCGCTGCGGTCCATCGAGCCGCGGGCGAGGGTGAAGCGGACGCCCATCTCGCGGGCGGCGCGGATGATCGAGCCGGACAGGTCGCCGGAGCCCTGCGGGAAGACGTAATGGTGATCCATCGCGGTGGTGACACCGCCGCGGGCCATCATGGCCAGCGAGCCCTGCGCGGCCGAGTACGTCATCTGCTCGTCGATGCGCGCCCAGGTCGGGTAGAGGGCGACGAGCCAGTTGAAGAGGTTGTGGTCGGTGGCCAGGCCCCGGGTGATCCACTGGTAGAAGTGGTGATGGGTGTTGACCAGGCCGGGGGTCACGAGGTGGCCGGTGGCGTCGATGCGCCGGACCACGTTCTCCAGGCCGTCGGGGGCCCTGCCCGCGCCCAGCGCCTCGATGCGATTGCCGTTGAGGACGACGTGACCCGAGGCGTACTCGGTGTCGTTCGCGTCGACGGTCGCGATCGCACAGTTGTCGATGACGATGCGCTGGTTGGCTGCCATGGTTCGTCCTTTGCGCTGTTGTGGAGAGGGCACGGCAGGACCCGGGAGATTTGAGTGCCGCGGCCGGGTGCACAAGTCCCGGCCGCGGGTGCCGAGATGGTGTTGCTAGAGGTTGGTGAGGTCCACCGGAATCCTCGGCTCGCAGCCGTCCCGCAGGATGGTGGCCTCGATCAGGCCGTAGGGGCGGTCCGCGGCGTAGTAGACCTCGTTGTCGTTCTTCAGCCCGAACGGCTCCAGGTCCACCAGGAAGTGGTGCTTGTTCGGGAGCGAGAAGCGCACCTCGTCGATCTCGCTGCGGTTGTTGATGATCCGCGAGCCCATCTGGTACAGCGTCTGCTGCAGCGAGAGCGAGTAGGTCTCGGCGAAGGCCTGGAGCATGTGCTTCTTCACCTGCTCGTAGGACTTCTCCCAGTTGGGCATCTTCTGCTCGTCGTCGGTCCAGTTGAACCGCCAGCGGCCGGAGACCTGGGTCGCGAGGATCCGGTCGTAGGCCTCCTGGAGGGTCGTGTACTTGTCCTTGACGTAGCCCCAGAACTCGGAGTTGGTGGAGTTCATCACGGTCAGGTCCTTCAGACCCGAGACGACCTCCCACGACGAGCCGTCGTAGGTGATCTGCGTGACGCGGGTCTCCTGGCCCTGGCGCACGAAGGAGTGCTTGACCTCGTCGGCGCCGATGAACCGGGAGTTGGCGTCGGAGGTCGCGATCCGCTCCCAGGCGTACTCCTCGATGCGGATCCGCGCGATCTCGATCGGCTCCTGCGAGGTGACGAAGTGCCGGGCGAGGTGGATGCCGAACTGCTCGGCCGACTCGATGCCGTACTCCTTGGCGAACGCGTACACCGTGTTCTTGGTGGTGTCGGTCGGCAGGACATTCGCATTGGAGCCGGAGTAGTGGACCTCGTCCATGTCGCCGCTCAGCGCCACGGATACGTTGAGGTCCTTGATGTGATGGGTGGCGCCGTCCCGCGTGATCTTGACGACTCGGTTCTCGGCCTTGCCGTACTGGTTCTGTCCCAGGATGGTGGGCATTTAGCTAGCTCCCTCGGTAAACGGAGTAGCCGAACGGGTTGAGCAGCAGCGGTACGTGGTAGTGCTCGCCCGGCACGACGGCGAACGTGATCGCCACCTCCGGGAAGAACACGGCGGCACCGCTGTCCCGATTCGCGGGGGCGTCCTGCTGCGCATCGGCTTGCTTCTTCTCGAAGTACGGCTCCACGGCGAAGTCGAGCCGTACGTGGGTGGTCCCCTCCGGCAGGGCGGGGAGGTCCTTGCACCGGCCGTCCGCGTCGGTCGCGGAGCCGCCGAGCGTCCGCCAGTCGCCTCCTTGCCCGTACTGGGCGGACCGGCCGCCGCGGGCCGAGAGCTCGACGGCGACGCCCTCGGCGGGGCGGCCGGCGCTGGTGTCCAGGATGTGCGTGGACACGGAAGCGGTGGTGCTGGTGCTCATGGTGTCAGGCTTCCTCTTCGACGAGTCGGGCCAGTCGGATGCGGTTGATCTTCCCCAGCTCGGTGCGGACGATCTCGCGCTCCTGCTCCGGCGCGTTGCCGATCCGCTCCTTGACCGCGTCGCGCATCTGCTCGCCGGTGCGGCCGGTGGCGCAGATCAGGAAGACATGGCCGAACTTCTCCTGGTAGGACAGGTTCAGTTCGAGCATCTCCGCCTTGAGCTCCTCCGCGGCGCCGGCCATGCCGCGCTGTTCGCGGGCGGACGTCGGATCGCCGGGCTTGGGGCGGCCGATCGGCGGGTGGCCGGCCATCGCCTCTTCCAGGTCCGCGGTGGTCAGCTCGGCCATCGCGGCGTCACTGGCGGAGTACAGGTCCTCCACGGTGGCGTACGGGCGGGCGGCGAGAAGCCGCTCGGCCCACGCCCGGGAGGCGCACGCCTCGTGGAGCGCGGCGAAGGCCGCGTGCTCCTCCAGGGCGTTGAACCGGACCAGGCCCGGCGTGGATGTGGACGTCACGGGAGCCTCCGTGGCCTTGTGCTGAACGGGCTGCCGATAGCTAACGCCCTGCGCGACACCACGTCAACACTTTGTTGAAAATTCCGGGTAACGAAACCCGGAGCCCCCCGTCAGGCCCCTTTCTCGCGGTTCAGGTAGTTGTAGACGGTGAAGCGGCTGACGCCCAGGGCGCCGGCCACGGTTTCCACGCCGTGCCGCACGGAGAAGGCGCCGCGCGCCTCGAGTATCCGGACGACCTCCTGCTTGGACTTGCGGTCCAGGTCGGCGAGCGGCTTGCCCTGCTTGCGCTCCATGGCGGCCAGAATGTGGTCCAGCGAGTCCGCGAGCTGGGGCAGGCGTACGGCGACGACGTCGGCGCCCTCCCAGGCGAGCACCACGTCCTCGGGCCCGGCCTCGTCGGGCGGCAGCATCTCGCCGCCCATGGCGTCGACCAGCGGCTTCACGGCCGTGATGAAGGGCTCGACGTTCACCGCTCCCCCTCCTCGACCACGTTGACCTGGAGCGATACCCGGGTGGCGCCGGACTCCAGGGTCTTGCGCAGCAGCGCGTCCACGGCGCTGAGGACGGCGTCGGCGCTGCCCTCGGCGGTGTTGCCGAACGGGCCGACGTCCACCGCGTCCAGCTCGGCCGCCTCGATGACCTCGCGGGCCACGACCGCGTGCGCGGGGGCTTCGTCGAGGTCGAAGGGCTCGGTCGTGAATTCCACTCTCAGTCGCACGCGCTCAACCTAACGCGCGCCGCCGCTTTCCGCCGACCCCTCTTGACAAGCTCGAACACCCGACGGCAATCTTCCAGTAAGCAGAAAAGAACTTCCGTCATACGGAATCTCGACAACGGAAGGGAGCGCCGGACCCCATGGGATTCGCAGAGCAGCGCTTCAACGTCAACCTGTCGATCCTCTTCACGGAACTCCCGCTCCTGGAGCGCCCCGCGGCCGCCGCCGCGGCCGGCTTCACCGCGGTCGAGCTGTGGTGGCCCTGGATCGACTCCCCCACCCCCGAGCGGTCCGAGCTCGACGCCCTGAAGAAGGCGATCGAGGACGCGGGCGTCCGGCTCACGGGCCTGAACTTCTACGCCGGACAGCTCCCGGGCCCGGACCGCGGCGCCCTGTCGGTGCCCGGCGAGGAGTCGGAGAAGTTCCGCGCCAACATCGACGTGGCCGCCGACTTCGCCGCCTCCCTCGGCTGCACGGCGCTCAACGCGCTCTACGGCAACCGCGTCGAGGGCGTGGACCCGGCCGAGCAGGACGCGCTGGCGCTGGAGAACCTGGTCCTCGCGGCCCGGGCCGCCGACCGGATCGGCGCGATCCTGCTGATCGAGGCGCTGAACCGGCCCGAGTCGCCGCGCTACCCGCTGGTGTCGGCCCCGGCCGCGGTGGGCGTCGTCGACAAGGTCAACGCCGCGACGGGCCTGGGCAACGCCAAGTTCCTCATGGACCTCTACCACCTGTCGATGAACGGCGAGGACCTGCCGGCGGTGATCGAGCAGTATGCCGCGCAGACCGGCCACGTGCAGATCGCCGACAACCCCGGCCGCGGCGCCCCGGGCACGGGTTCGCTCCCCCTCGAAGACCTCCTCGACCAGCTGCAGAAGGCGGGTTACGACGGCTGGGTCGGCCTCGAGTACAAGCCGGGCGACCGCCCGAGCGCCGAGGCCTTCGACTGGCTGCCCCGCTGACCCCCCTGACCGAAAGGCACACCCTCATGAGCAACGCACTCCCCAAGATCGCCTGGATCGGCCTCGGCATCATGGGCTCCCCCATGTCCGAGAACCTGATCAAGGCGGGTTACGACGTCACCGGGTTCACGCTGGAGCAGGACAAGCTGGACCGGCTGGCCAAGGCCGGCGGCACCGCGGCCGGTTCGATCGCCGAGGCCGTCAAGGACGCGGACGTGATCATCACGATGGTCCCCGCCTCCCCCCAGGTCGAGGCCATCTCCTACGGCCCCGACGGCATCCTCGAGAACGCCCGGTCCGGCGCCCTGCTGATCGACATGTCCTCGATCACCCCGCAGACCTCCGTGGACCTGGCTAAGGCCGCCAAGGACAAGGGCGTCCGCGTGCTGGACGCCCCGGTGTCCGGCGGCGAGGCCGGTGCCATCGAGGCCGTACTGTCGATCATGGTCGGTGGCGAGCGGGCCGACTTCGACGAGGCCAAGCCGGTGCTGGAGGCCCTCGGCAAGACCATCGTGCTGTGCGGTCCGCACGGCTCGGGCCAGACCGTGAAGGCCGCCAACCAGCTGATCGTCGCCGTGAACATCCAGGCGTGCGCCGAGGCCGTGGTCTTCCTGGAGAAGTCGGGCGTGGACCTCAAGGCAGCGCTGGACGTCCTCAACGGCGGCCTGGCCGGGTCCACCGTGCTGACGCGCAAGAAGGACAACTTCCTGCAGCGCGACTTCAAGCCGGGCTTCCGGATCGACCTGCACCACAAGGACATGGGCATCGTCACCGACGCCGCCCGCAACGTCGGCGCGGCCCTGCCCGTCGGCGCCGTGGTCGCCCAGCTCGTCGCCTCCCTGCGTGCGCAGGGCGACGGCGGCCTGGACCACTCCGCGCTGCTGCGCGCGGTCGAGCGCCTCTCCGGCGCCCAGGTCTGAGGACCTGCCGAGAACTCCGGGCGGCGTCGCCGCTGACACCTGTCCTGTCGCGCCCAAGCGGCGGCGCCGCCCGGAATCCACTGCAACAGACCGTTGAGTATCTTCAACAAACTGTTGACGCCTTGTTTGCCCCCTCCTAGGCTCCACGAAGCGGAAACAGGTTTCCGCTGACTCCCGCACGGAAGGTCCACGATGTCGAAGCGCGTGCTCACCACCGAGTCCGGCGCCCCGGTCGCCGACAACCAGAACTCCGCCTCCGCCGGCGTCGGCGGTCCGCTGCTCCTCCAGGACCAGCACCTCCTGGAGAAGCTCGCCCGGTTCAACCGTGAGCGCATCCCGGAGCGCGTCGTGCACGCCCGCGGCAGCGGTGCCTATGGCTACTTCGAGGTGACCGACGACGTCAGCGGCTTCACCCACGCCGACTTCCTGAGCGCCGTCGGCAAGCGCACCGAGGTCTTCCTGCGGTTCTCGACCGTGGCCGACAGCCTCGGCGGGGCGGACGCGGTCCGCGACCCGCGGGGTTTCGCGGTCAAGTTCTATACCGAAGAGGGCAATTACGACCTCGTCGGGAACAACACCCCGGTGTTCTTCATCAAGGACCCGATCAAGTTCCCGGACTTCATCCACTCGCAGAAGCGCGACCCGTTCACCGGCCGTCAGGAGCCGGACAACGTCTGGGACTTCTGGGCGCACTCCCCCGAGGCGACGCACCAGGTGACGTGGCTGATGGGCGACCGCGGCATCCCGGCGTCGTACCGCCACATGAACGGCTACGGCTCGCACACCTACCAGTGGACGAACGCCGAGGGCGAGGCCTTCTTCGTCAAGTACCACTTCAAGACCAACCAGGGCATCCGCTGCCTGTCCGCCGAGCAGGCCGCCGAGACCGCGGGCAAGGACCCCAACTCGCACCAGACGGACCTGCTCCAGGCCATCGAGCGGGGCGTGAACCCGTCCTGGACGCTGTACGTGCAGGTGATGCCGGCCGCCGAGGCGGCGGAGTACCGCTTCAACCCGTTCGACCTGACCAAGGTCTGGCCGCACGCCGACTACCCGCTGCAGCGCGTGGGCCGCCTGGTCCTGGACCGCAACCCCGACAACGTCTTCGCCGAGGTCGAGCAGGCCGCGTTCTCCCCGAACAACTTCGTCCCGGGCATCGGCCCGTCGCCGGACAAGATGCTCCAGGGCCGCCTGTTCGCCTACGCCGACGCGCACCGCTACCGCCTGGGCGTCAACCACACCCTGCTCGCCGTGAACGCCCCGCGGGCGACGAGCGCGCGGAACTACGGCCGGGACGGCCTCATGGCCGCCAACTCCCAGGGCCGGTACGCCAAGAACTACGAGCCGAACTCCTACGACGGCCCGGTCGAGACCGGCCGTCCGCTGTCCGCCCCGCTCGCGGTGTCCGGGTACACCGGCACGCACGAGGCCCCGCAGCACACCAAGGACGACGACTTCTTCCAGGCCGGTGAGCTGTACCGGCTGATGTCCGCCGAGGAGAAGTCCCGGCTGGTCGCGAACATCGCCGGTGGCCTCTCCCAGGTCTCCCGCGACGACGTGATCGAGAAGAACCTGGCCCACTTCCACGCCGCCGACCCGGAGTACGGCAAGCGCGTGGAGGAGGCGGTCCGCGCCCTGCGCGAGGACTGAAAGGCTCCCTGACCGCGCCCGAGCGGCCGACAGACCCGGATGAGGGGTGGTCGATCGGCTTCGGACGCGGGTCAGGGTGAGGACCGCGGCGGTGTGCGAGCCAGTGCGGTGGTGAAGGACCGGGACCCCTTCTCGACCTGAGGGAAGGGCGTTTCAGGCTCCGTCGCGACCGCCGCGGTCCCGAAAACCCTCACGCCTCACCGGCCGACAGGCGCCGGATACGGACGGTCCCGTATCCGGCGCTTGTCGGCGTTCCCGGCGTGCGGAACCGCCCCTGGCGCAGCAGGCTGAAGACATGGCACAACCGACGCAGCAACCGCACATCGTGGTCCACTCCCCCGCCCTGGACGGCTCCCGGCGGGTCACCGCGGGGGACGAGACCCTCGGCATCGCCTCGCACATCGACGACGTCGCCGAGTTCCTGCGGCTGGCCGACCTGTACGTCACCGATGTCTCGGAGAGCGACCTCGTCGAATGGCAGGGCGGCGGCCCCGAGGAGTGGCCGGGGCTCTCGGAGCCCCACGGGACGCACGGGACACCGGGGACGTGAACCGTCTACGCCGCCGTCCGTAGCCCGGCTACGCAACCCTCAAATCAACCTCTGAACCCGCGCCCGGGGGCTTCAACCGCCCCCGGGCGCGGGCACATTCTCGGAACACGGGGCCCGCCGGCACGGGGGCGGCGGGCTCCGGCGGGCCACACACCGGTCAGGGGTGTCCGGGCGGCCCGCGGAACACGGGGGCGTCCTGAGGCCCGCCGGTACGGGGGTGTGCGGCGGGCCTCAGGACGGGAACGGCGAAACGGGGGAACGACGAAGGGGCAGCCCACCTCACGGGTGGGCTGCCCCTGGTCGAGCCGGTCGGTGTATCAGACCTTCAGCGTCTTGACCGCGGTCGGCGCATGGCCGGGCTCGGTCGCGATCTCCTCGAACTCCACGACGTTGCTGATGTCGTTGGTGGTCGACATCGAGATGTTGGTGACGCGCTCCAGGATCGCCTCGACGACGACCGGCACCTGGAACTCGGCGGCGAGCTTCTTGGCCTGCTCGAAGGCCGCGCCGAGCTCCGCCGGGTCGGTCACCCGGATCGCCTTGCAGCCGAGCCCCTCGGCGACCTTGACGTGGTCGACGCCGTAGACGCCCAGCTCGGGCGAGTTGATGTTCTCGAACTCCAGCTTGACCTGGAAGTCGATGTCGAAGGCCCGCTGCGCCTGGCGGATCAGGCCGAGGTAGGAGTTGTTCACCAGGACATGGACGTACGGGATCCGGTGCTGCGCCCCGACCGCCAGCTCCTCGATCATGAACTGGAAGTCGTAGTCGCCGGAGAGCGCCACCACGGACGCCTCCGGGTCGGCCTTGGCGACACCCAGCGCGGCCGGGATCGTCCAGCCGAGGGGGCCGGCCTGGCCGCAGTTGATCCAGTGGCGCGGCCGGAAGACGTGCAGCATCTGGGCGCCGGCGATCTGGGAGAGGCCGATGGTGGAGACGTACCGGGTCTCCGGGCCGAAGGCCTTGTTCATCTCCTCGTAGACGCGCTGCGGCTTGATCGGGATGTCGTCGAAGTGGGTACGGCGCTGCAGCGTCGCCTTCCGCTCCTGTGCGGAGGCCGCCCACGCCGAGCGGTCGGGCAGCTTGCCGGCCGCCTTCAACTCCCGTGCCACCTCGACGAACAGCTCGAGCGCCGCCTTCGCGTCGGAGGCGATGCCGTAGTCCGGGGCGAAGATCTTGCCGATCTGGGTGGGCTCGACGTCGACGTGGACGAACTTCCGGCCGGCGGTGTAGACGTCCAGCTTGCCGGTGTGCCGGTTGGCCCAGCGGTTGCCGATGCCGAGGACGAAGTCGGACTCCAGGAAGGTCGCGTTGCCGTAGCGGTGCGAGGTCTGCAGGCCCACCATGCCGGCGTTCAGCTCGTGGTCGTCGGGCAGCAGGCCCCAGCCCATCAGGGTGGGGACGACCGGGGTGCCGGTCAGCTCGGCGAACTCCACCAGCAGATCGGCGGCGTCGGCGTTGATGACACCGCCGCCCGCGACGATCAGCGGCCGCTCGGAGGCGTTCAGCATCCCGAGCGCCTTCTCGACCTGGGCGCGGCTCGCGGCCGGCTTGTAGACCGCCAGCGGCTCGTACGTCTCCGGGTCGAACTCGATCTCGGTGAGCTGGACGTCGATCGGCAGGTCGATCAGGACCGGGCCGGGACGGCCGGAGCGCATCAGGTGGAAGGCCTGCTGGAAGACGCCGGGGACCTGCGCGGCCTCCAGGACGGTCACCGCCATCTTCGTGACCGGCTTGGCGATCGAGGCGATGTCGACGGCCTGGAAGTCCTCCTTGTGGATCACGGCGGTCGGCGCCTGGCCCGTGATGCACAGGATCGGGATGGAGTCACCGATCGCGGAGTACAGACCGGTGATCATGTCGGTGCCGGCCGGTCCGGAGGTGCCGATGCACACCCCGATGTTGCCCGCGTGGGTGCGGGTGTAGCCCTCGGCCATGTGCGAGGCACCCTCGACATGCCGGGCGAGGGTGTGCTGGATGCCGCCGGACGCCTTGAGCGCCGCGTAGAACGGGTTGATCGCCGCGCCCGGCACACCGAACGCGTTGCTGACGCCCTCGCGCTTGAGGATCTCAACTGCCGCTCGGGCAGCGGTCATTCGAGCCATTGAGTACTCCTGCTTCGGCTGTCGGATTCGCATCCCCGTCGCGCCCCGCGGTTGAGCTCTTCCGTATTGCGGAAAGTCTTTTCTACTATCTGGAAGCAATGTAAGTGGGAGGACGAAGCCCGTCAAGAGACGGACAAGCGGGGGCGCGCTGGAGCACCATGGGTGCCATGCCCCAGAGCGTGGCGGTGCGCTGCCCGGCCTGCAGTCATGAGCACCAGTACGCGGCCGTGGCCTATCCGTGCGCCTGCGGTGCCCCGGTCGCCCCGCCGCTGGATCCGCGCGGGGTCCCGGTCGCCGTCCGCCACCGGGCCTGGGCCGAGGAGTGGGTGACCGTCCGGTGCGCCGCCTGCGGCCGGAGCGGCCAGTGGCCCCGCCCCGAGCTGGGCTGCCCGTGCGGCACGGTCCTGCGGATCCCGGTGACGGGGACGCTCTCCTCGGCCGGTCCCGCCGCCGCTCCCCCGACCCCCGGCGCGCGTACGCCCGTGCCGCCCCGGTGCCGGGCCCCCTTCGTGCCGGTGCCGATCCGCACCGCCCGGGACGCCGTCACGGCCGCCGCCCTCTACCTGCGCTGGCTCGGCTACCGGGACATCCGCCGCGCCGACCAGCGGCCCCCCGCCGGCATCGGACTCGCCGCCCCTGGCCTGCTCGCCCAGGTCGACCCCACCGTCCGCCCGGCCTCGGTTCGGGACGTGGAGTGCCTGTGGCTGACCGCCATGGCCGAGTCGGCGCGCTGCGTCTACTTCTCCCTGGCCGGATACGCCACCGAGGGCCGCGTCCGCGCCGACGCCCTCGGCGTCCCGCTGTTCGTCCTGGACCTCGCGGGCACCCCGCAGCCGGTCAACGACCACGCCGACGCGCTGGTCTCCCCCGCCCGCTGACCGCCGCGCACACGAGAGCGCCGGCTCCCCGCGGTGCGGGGAGCCGGCGCCTCGGCGGTACGGGTTACGGGGTGACGCAGCCGATCGAGCCGACCGGATGGTTGTTGCCGGTGGAGGTGGCGGTGAAGCCGAAGTTCACGCTGCCGTCCGGTGCGACGGTCCGGTTGTGGTCGACGTTTCTGACCGTGACCGTGCCGTCGGATCCGGTACTGAGCGTGCCGTTCCAGACCTGGTTGAGCTTGGTGCCGGTGCCGAGCTGCCAGCGCACGGCCCAGCCGTTCATCGGTGCCGTGTTGTGGTTCATCACCTGGACGGAGCCCTGGAAGCCGCCGTTCCAGGCGTTCGTCACCGAGTAGACGGCCATGCAGCCGCTGTGCGGGTTGGTCGGGGTGGGCGTCGGCGTCGGGGTCGGCGTCGGCGTGGGAGTCGGCGTGGGCGTGGGCGTGGGCGTCGGGGTGCTGCCCGAGCCGCGGATGCCGGTCACTTCGCCGTTGCCGCCGTCGAAGACGACGTCGGAGCAGGAGAAGAAGTTCTCCTGGCTGTCCGAGCGCACCCACTGGATGAACAGCACCGCGTTGCCCGAGCGGCCCGCGGGCAGGTTCAGGTTCCAGAAGTAGTGACCGGAATCGCTGCCCACCGAACCCGACTGGGCGGGGTTGGTGACGGTCTGGATGAGCTCCAGGTCGTTCCAGCCCAGCGGGCTGCTGGGCGAGTAGCCGGGCTTGGACAGGTACACCCGGAAGTCGCCCGGGTGGGCCGCCCAGTTGCTGTACCGGACCTGCATGCTCTTCCCGGAGGTCAGATGCGTGCGGGGCCAGTCGGCGCGGGCGGCGTTGTAGCCGGTGAAGTTGTACGGGGAGCGGTCACCGGCACTGCACAGCTTGCCGTCCGGCACGTACCCGGGGCCGCGCCCGCCCGCGTTGGAGTCGAGCACGGCGAACCAGTTGTACAGCGCCGTAGAGCCGCTCTCGGCCAGCGCGGCCTTGCACGCCGGGTTCGTCGGGTCCAGGGCGCCGGTGCCCGTCTTGGCGTCCTGATAGCAGAGATACGTCCGCGAGCCGGGCATCATCGCCACCCCGTGGGCCTGCGCGCTGCCCTGGCCGAGCAAGGCCAGACCGAGTCCGCTCAGCAGGGTGGCGAGCACCGCCGCCCAGGAGAGGAGCCGGTTTCTGCGTCGAACCATGGTGCCTCCTGTCGTTCCTTGGCTGTCCGCTGTGGAGCCCCCGCCCGCCCGGGGAAGAGATCGCTCCGGGCGGGCGGGGGAGTGTGGGGAGGTACGCGGATCAGGCGGGCGGGGTGCCCCAGGCCAGGGTGGTGCCGAGGTAGCCGGGGATCGCCGGGGCGTCGGTGTACGAGGTGGCGGTGGTGCGGCTGTGGTCGCCGACCTCGTTGAACGCGGACCAGTCGGACTTGGCCATCCGGAGCTGGAGGTCACCGGTGTCCCGGCCCGCGGCCAGCGAGCCGGCCGAGAAGGCGACCTCCAGATAGGCGTCGGCGCCCGCGACCGGGGTGCTCAGCGGGACGACCCTGAGCTTGACGTTGGAGCAGCCGACCGCGGCGTAGTCGCACCAGGCGTTGACGGTGGGCGAGCCGCCGTCCCGGGTGAAGTAGTAGCGGGCGGTGACCTTGGTCAGGTCCAGGGCGGCGCTGCCGGTGTTGGTGATCCGCAGGCCGGGGCGGATGGCGTTGTCGGTGGCCGAGGAGTCGTTGTTCTTGTAGGCGATCTTGAGGCCGCCCGCCGGGTCGGGGCCGCCGCCGCCCGTCTCGGTGGTGACGCTCAGCGCGGTGGAGGCGGCGGAGACGTTCCCGGCCGCGTCGAGGGCCCGCACGGTGTAGCTGTAGGCCGTGGCGGCGCTCAGCCCGGTGTCGGTGTACGTGGTGCCGCCGGCCGGCGCCGAGCCGACCCGGGTGCCGTTGCGGTACACGTCGTAGCCGGTCACGCCCACGTTGTCGGTGGCCGCGGTCCAGGCCAGGGAGACACTGCTCGCGGTCTTGGCGGTGGCCCGCAGTGCGGTCGGGGCGGTCGGGGCGGTGGTGTCACCCGGGTCGGTGCCGCCCGTCGGGACGGCCGGGTACGCGTTGCGCACCAGCATCGCGAACTGGTTGTGGAACCAGTGCCCGGCCAGCGGCGCGTCGGGCAGTGCCCCCGTCTTGTTGTTGCCCGCGTTGGGCGCGGTGTAGTCGGGGTTGCACATCGGGTCCTGGCGCTTGCCCTCGTCGTTCGGGATGTCCTTGCTGGCGCCGTCCGACTCACCCGGCGGCTTGACCCACAGGAAGGCGTCGAGGTGCGAGTCGGGGTATCCCGCGGGCGAGGCCTGCGGCGGCTGCCCGATGCCGGCTCCGCTCACGTTGCACCACAGTCCGCGGTGGGTACGGCGGTCGGCCTTGGACTCGGTGACGTAGGTGTCGAGCGTGGTGCTGGTGCTCTCCGCGGTGGGCCGCGCGGCGCCGCCCCAGCCGTTGCGGGAGGTGTCGATCACCATGCCGGTGGAGGCGGGCCAGCCCGCCGCGACCAGCGCCCGGTGTACGTTCTTGGTGAAGTCGGCCTCGTCGAAGTTCGGGTTCCACTCGTAGAACTTGCTCGACTTGACCATGTTGCCGCCGACCGTCTTGTCGGGGTTGGTCAGGAAGGGCTCCTCCAGCGGCGTGTAGTTGGCGACGTTGGTGATCAGGCCGTCGACGCTGCTCAGACCGGCCGCGGTGCCCCTGGCCACCTCGGTGTACTGCTGCACGGTCTGGGTGAGGTTGGTGTCCCAGCCGAGCCAGCCGGAGTGCGCGTAGTCCAGGTACGTGTATACGTTCGGGATCGCGTGCAGCTTGTCCAGGGCGTACTGGATGCCCTTGACGTACAGACCGCTGCTCTTGACCTGGGCGCACTCGGGGTCGGCGGTGTTGGTGACCAGGTTGGGCAGGCTGTCGGGCTCGATGACCGTGGTGATGCGGATGTCCTGGTACTTGGGGTTCTTGAAGACGTTCGCGATGACGTCGATGTACTCGGTCTTGTAGCGGTCCAGACCCGCCTGGGTGGCCGGGAGTTCGCCGTTGGAGGCGAGGGCGGCGCAGTCCCGTCCGGGCAGGTCGTACACCACGATGGTGGCGGTGATCGGCTGTCCGGGCTTCTTCTGGGCAAGTGCCAGGTCGAGATGGTCGGCGAGGCTCTTGCGTCCGGCGTTGGCGGCACCGCCGTGGATGGCCGCGATCCGGTCCAGCCAGACGGCGGTCGGATAGTTCTTGACCTTCTCCATCTTCGCCTTGAGCGTGGCGTCGGAGGTCTGCGCGATGGACGTGTCCACGTGCTCGGCGTAGTCGGGGTTGATGTAGAAGGTGGCCCCGGCGAAGGGGTTGTCGACATGTGCTTCCGCCGCTGCCGCGGGCTGTCCCGCGATCTGGCCCGCCACCCCGAGCATCAGGGTGGCCAGGGCGGTGGCCAGGGCTGCCGACCGTCGTCGGCGCCTGCGCGGCCGCATGGCGCCGTCGGCTCTGGTCGGTTCGGTCATCGTGCCCTCCTCGGTGGTACGTGCGGATGTGCGGTCGTACGTCAGGAGCCGGTGCACTGCGGAGCGGGCGTGCCCGCGCCGCCGTTCGCGGTGAAGCCGAACGAGGTGGTGGCGCCGGGTGACAGGGCGCCGTTGTGGGCGGCGTTGCGGACGGTCGCGCGGCCCTGGGCCACGGTCAGCGAGCCGTTCCACAGGCTGTTGACGGTGGAGCCGCCCAGGTCCCAGGCGACGGACCAGCCGGTGAGCGGGCCGCTGCCGGTGTTCTTGACGGTCATCTCCGCCTGGTAGCCGCCGGACCAGGCCGAGACGACCTTGAACTGGGCGGTGCAGGACTTGGGTTGCGGCTCCGGGTCCGGGTCCGGGTCCGGGTCCGGATCGGGGTCGGGAGCGCTGCCGTAGGTCAGGCCGTGCCCGTACGCGAAGAGCGGGCTCTTGCCGTCGCCGTCGTTGATGGGCTGCTGGGAGGCGCTGCGCATCCACGTCACGGGGAGCTTGCCGGTCGGGGCGTGGTCGCCGAAGAGCACGTCCGACACTCCGGCGCCCTCGGTGCCGGGCAGCCAGGCCGCCAGCAGGGCGCGCCAGTCCGGGAGTTGCGCGGCGATGTCGAGCGGGCGTCCGGAGACCAGGACGACCACGACGGGCACACCGCTGGCCTTGAGCCGGCTGAGGGTCTGCAGATCCTCCTGGTCCAGCCCCATGCCGCCGGGCCGGTCGCCGTGCATCTCGGCGTACGGGGTCTCCCCGATCACCGCGACGGCGGCGGTGTAGCTGCCGTCGATGCCGTTGCCGTAGCGGTCGTAGGTGATCCGGGACGGGTCGGTCGCGGCGGCGCGGATGCCCTGAAGGACGGTCGTGCCCTCGGTGACGGGCCCGCTGCGGCCCTGCCAGCCCATGGTCCAGCCGCCGCTCTGGTTGCCAATGTCGTCGGCGGACTTGCCGGCCACGAACAGCTTGGCGTTCTTCGCCAGCGGCAGGATCGCGCCGTCGTTCTTCAGCAGCACCTGCGACTGCCGCACCGCCTGCCGGGCCAGCGCCCGGTGCTCCGCGGAGCCGACGGTCGGGGTCAACGACCGGTCGGTGAGCGGCTTTTCGAACAGGCCGAGCTGGAACTTCTTGGTGAGGATGCGCCGGTTGGCGTCGTCGACGCGGGCCAGGGGGATCCGTCCGGCGTTCACCTCGCCGCGCAGCAGGGTGAGGAACCTCTTGTAGTCGTGCGGGACCATCACCATGTCGACGCCGGCGTTGACGGCCGTGGCGATCTCGGCGCCGGTGAAGCCGGTCTGCCCGTCGAGCTTGTCGACCGCGGCCCAGTCGGAGACGACGAAGCCGGTGAAGCCCAGCTCGCCCTTGAGCACGTCGGTGACCAGGTACTTGTGCCCGTGCGAGCGGACGCCGTTCCAGCTGCTGTAGGACAGCATGACCGAGCCCACGCCGCGGCGTACCGCCTCCTGGAAGGGCGGCAGGTGGATCGCGCGCAGCTCGGCCTCGGACAGCTCGGTGTTGCCCTGGTCGACGCCTCCGGTGGTGCCGCCGTCGCCGAGGTAGTGCTTGGCGGTGGCCAGCACCGACGCCGGGTCGCCGCCCAGGCTCGTGCCCTGCATGCCGGTGACGAACGTGGCCATGGAGGTGGCCAGTTCGGGCTTCTCCCCGAACGACTCGTAGGTGCGGCCCCACCGGTCGTTGCGGGCCACGCACAGACAGGGCGCGAAGGACCAGTCGATGCCGGTGCCGGCCACCTCCTCGGCCACCGCCCGTCCGATCCGCTGCACCAGCGCCGGGTCACGGGTGGCGCCGAGGCCGATGTTGTGCGGGAAGAGGGTGGCGCCGCGCACCGCGTTGTGGCCGTGCACCGCGTCGATGCCGTAGATCATCGGGATGCCGAGCGGGGTGCCGAGGGCGGTGCGCTGCAGGGAGTCGTAGGTGTCGGCCCAGGTCTGGGCGTTGTTGGGACTGACCGCCGAGTCGCCGCCGGAGAGCACCGAGCCGATGCGGTAGGTGGCGAGGTCGGACTGCGGGACGAGCGCGTCCTTCTCGATCTGGGTCATCTGCCCGAGCTTGTCGTCGAGCGTCATCCGGGAGAGCAGATCGGCGACCCGCTGGGGCACCGGCACGGAGGGGTCCTGGTACGGCAGCGCGGCGGCGGCCGCCGGGACCTGGGCGGGCGGGGCGGCCGCGAGGCCGGTCAGGGCGAGGGTCGCGGCGCACAGCGCGGCGACGAGGGCGGGGCGGCGGGTCCGGGAACGCAGGGGCACGGGAGGGCTGGCGGACACGGTGCGGCTCGGGCTCATGGAGTGCGGCCTTTCCGGGTGCGGGCCGGAGGGGCGGATGTGGTGCCGGGGCCCGCCCCCGTCGGTGCGGGAAGGCGGGGCGGGCCCCGGAGGAGGCCGGTGCGGCGCACCGGCGGGGTCAGGCGCTGGTGCAGGCGGTGCCGTTCAGGGTGAAGGCGCCGGGCTTGGCGAAGGTGCCGCTGTAGGTGCCCTGGAAGCCGAAGGTCTGGCTGCCGCCGGCGGCGATCTGCGCGTTGTGCGCCACGGGAGTCGCCGTCACCGCGCCGGAGGAGCCGGACAGGGTGGCGTTCCAGGAGTTGGTGACGCGCTGCCCGGAGGGCAGGGTGAAGCCGAGCTGCCAGGTGTTGAGGGCAGTGCTACCGGTGTTCTTGACCGTGACGTTGGCGGTGTAGCCGCCCTGCCAGACGCTGGTCGCGTAGGTCACCTGGCAGGCCGTGGCCGGCCCACCGGGGCCGCCCGGGTCGCCGCCGCCCCCGAGGTTGACGGCGGAGGAGAAGGAGTTCACCGCGAGTCCGGCGCCGTTCTGCCACGGCTCGAACCCGGCCTGGACGCTCGTCAGGTACCAGTTGTTCTGCGCCATCCCCCGGGCGACGGTCTGGTCGACGAAGTCCATGACGTCGAAGCTCCAGCTGCTGATCGCCGAGGGAGCGACGAAGGAGATCACGTCGTTGTGGCCGTTGCTGCCGGTCCACACCTCGAAGGTGCGGCCGCCGACGGTGGCGTTGCCCACCGGCGAGCCGATCGGCTGGATCGGGCCCACCCGGTTGAACCAGATCATGATCTCGGTCCGGTTGACGCCGTCGGTGCGGGGCGTCGGGTCCAGCCAGATGTCGTACGAGGCGTTGTACACGGCATTGGAGACATAGCCGTAGGAGATGCTGCTGGGGGCGCTGGAGATGGTGCTGATCTGCGCCGGAAGGTTGGTGCCCGGCGAACAGTTCGTGTAGTGGCAGCCGTTGAACACCGACGGGTACGACTTCGGGGCGCCGTTGGTGGGCACCGAGCCGTCGGCCTGGGTGAGGCGGAAGCCGGTGTCGGTGGCGGTGACGCACTGGGTGGCGCTGGTGCCCCAGCGGTTGTTCTGGACGACGTAGCGGCCCTGGATGACGGTCGAGCCGTACTGCTCGCAGATCGTGGTGTCGGCCTGGGCCGGCGGTGCGGCGACGAGAAGAGCCGCGACGGCGGCGAGAGCGGACAGCAGCGCGGCGAACAGGCCGCGCGCGGGGCGGGGACGGTGCGGTAACAGTCGCATGCGGGTGGCCTCTCTCGGAGATGGCGCCGGTCATTCGGGGCCGGTACGGGAGCGCTCCCAACTCCCCACTGATGGGAGCGCTCCCACCCCACCGGTTCGGTCCGGACTGTAGGAGTCCGTCCATGTTCCTGACAACCCTGCGCGCGCGAATGCATCGAATGGATTTCGAAGTCGCAGGTCACAGGGACGCATTCGCAACGCCCAAACGGGCTCCGGGACTTGGGAGCGCTCCCGAAACTTTCGCTCGCGGCCTTCGACGGCCCTCAGGCCGAGTCGCGGACCACCAGCCGGGTGCGCAGGATGACGTGGCGCCAGGCCACCTCGGGTTGCTCGCCCTCTTGCAGTTCCTCTCTCAGCAGCCGCACCATGGTCCGGCCGATCTCCTTCAGCGGCTGCCGGACCGTCGTCAGCGACGGATCGGTGTGCCGGGCGAGCGGGAAGTCGTCGAAGCCGATCACCGCGACGTCCTCGGGCACCCTGCGGCCGGCCGCCCGCAGCACGCCCAGCGCACCGGCCGCCATGGTGTCCGAGGCGGCGAAGACGGCGTCCAGGTCCGGGTGCCGGGCGAGGAGTTCGGCCGTCGCCCGGCGCCCGCTGTCCTCGGTGAAGTCACCCTCGACGACCAGCGAGGCAGCGGCTTCCAGGCCGGCGGCGGCCAGCGCCTGCCGGTACCCGCGCAGCCGGCACTGGGTGACGTACATGTCGAGCGGCCCGGTGACGGCGGCGATCCTGCGGCGCCCCCCGCGCAGCAGATGCTCGACCGCGCCCCGGGCGCCGCCGACGTTGTCCGCGTCCACGTAGGTGACGTGCTCGTCGCCCGAGCGGCGGCCGAGCAGCACCGTGGGCAGTCCGGCCTCGGCGAGCATGTCCGGCAGCCGGTCCTCGGCCCGTACGGACATCAGCAGGACCCCGTCCACCCGCCCGCCGCGCGCGAACTCCACGAAGCGCCGCCGCTCGACGTCCGTGCGGACCAGGGTGAGCAGCAGTTGCATCGAGGTGTCCGCGAGGGCGTCCCCGACCGAGCGGATGATCTCGGAGAAGAAGGGTTCCCCGAACTGCCGCCAGTCCCGTTCGGTCAGCGCCAGCGCCACCGCGTCGGCGCGCCGCCCGGCCAGTGAACGGGCCGCCAGATTGGGCACGTAGCCCAGTTCGTCGATGGCCCGCTCGACGGCCCGGCGCGTGGACTCCTTCACGCCCGCCGCGTTGTTGATGACCCGCGAGACGGTGCCGCGTCCGACACCGGCGAGAGCCGCGACTTCCTCCAGCGTCGGCGAACCGGGGCGCTGCCTGCCCATAACCACCCCCAAGGGCACCCGATCTTACGGGCCGCGCCCGCTGTGATCGAAGACCCCGCAGGATCAGCCGGTGTACCGCTCCCGCAGCTCGATCTTGCGCACCTTTCCGGACACCGTCATCGGGAAGGAGTCGAGCACCCGCACCCCGGCCGGGATCTTGTAGTGGGCCAACTGACCTTCGCAGAACGCCCGTACGTCCTCCAGCGTCGGCGGGTCGGCCGGATCGCGGGGGATGACGCAGGCCAGCACCTGTTCGCCGTACCGCTCGTGCGGCACGCCGATCACCTGGACGTCGGCGATCTTCGGGTGGCCGTGCAGGAACTCCTCGATCTCGCGCGGGTAGATGTTCTCGCCACCCCGGATGATCATGTCCTTGATGCGGCCGACGATCTCGACATAGCCGTCCTCGCGCATCACCGCCAGGTCGCCGGTGTGCATCCAGCGGGCGGGGTCGATGGACTGCGCGGTCTTGTCGGGTTCGTTCCAGTAGCCGAGCATCACGCTGTAACCGCGGGTGCACAACTCCCCTGCCGTGCCGCGCGGTCGGGTGACTCCGGTGGCGGGGTCGACGATCTTCACCTCGACGTGCGGCAGGACGCGGCCGACGGTTCCGGTGCGGTGTTCCAGGTCGTCGTCCATCCGGGTCTGCAGCGAGACCGGGGAGGTCTCGGTCATGCCGTAGCAGATCGACACCTGCTCCATGTGCATCTCGGCGACCACCCGTTTCATCACCTCCACCGGGCAGGGCGAGCCCGCCATGATGCCGGTGCGCAGCGAGGAGAGGTCGTACCGCGCGAAGTCGGGCAGGTTCAGTTCCGCGATGAACATGGTCGGGACGCCGTACAGCGAGGTGCAGCGCTCCCGCCGGACCGCCTCCAGGGTGGCCGCCGGGTCGAAGGAGGGGGCGGGGATGACGATGCAGGCGCCGTGCGTGGTGGCCGCCAGGTTTCCCATGACCATGCCGAAGCAGTGGTAGAACGGCACCGGCAGACAGATCCGGTCCTGCTCGGTGTAGGCGATCGACTCCCCGACGAAATAGCCGTTGTTGAGGATGTTGTGGTGGGAGAGCGTGGCTCCCTTGGGGAATCCGGTGGTGCCCGAGGTGTACTGGATGTTGACCGCGTCGTCGCAGCTCAGGTCGTCCGGCAGGGCGCGTGGGAGGGCGCGGCCGAGCAGCGCCTGCCAGCTCGGGTCGCCGAAATACACGGCCTCGCGCAGATCGGGGCAGTTGCCCCGCACCTCGTCCACCATGGCCCGGTAGTCGCTGCTCTTGTGGCCCAGGGAGGCGAAGAGCAGGCGGATCCCGGCCTGCTTGAGCACGTACTCGACCTCGTGCACCCGGTACGCCGGGTTGATGTTCACCATGATCGCGCCGATGCGGGCGGTGGCGTACTGCACGAGCACCCACTCCGGGCAGTTGACCGCCCAGATCCCGACCCGGTCGCCCTTGCCGACCCCGCTCGCCAGCAGCGCGTACGCCAGCTCGTCGACGTCCGCCATGAGCCGGGCGTACGTCCAGCGCCGCCCCGACGGGACGTCGGCCAGCGCCTCCCGCTGCGGCCAGGTGGCGGCGGTGCGCGCCAGGTTGTCCCCGATCGTCTCGCCGAGCAGCGCGGTCGCGCCGGTTCCGTGCGTGTACGACAGTGCGGTCACCGGAAGTCCTCCTCGCGGTACTCGTCGTGCGAACCGGCCGCGGTGGCCTCGCGCAGTTCGATCCGGCGGATCTTGCCGGAGACGGTCTTGGGCAGCGGCGCGAACTCCAGCCGGCGGATGCGCTTGTAGGGGGCGAGGACCTCCCGGGAGTGCTCGAAGAGGACCTTCGCGGTGCCGGCACCCGGCTCCCAGCCGTCGGCGAGGACGACATAGGCCTTGGGGACGGCGAGGCGCAGCTCGTCCGGGGCGGGCACCACGGCGGCCTCGGCGACCGCCTCGTGCTCCAGCAGGGCGCTCTCCAGCTCGAAGGGACTGATCTTGTAGTCGCTCGCCTTGAAGACGTCGTCACTGCGCCCGACATACGTCAGGTAGCCGTCGTCGTCCCTCGACGCGATGTCCCCGGTGCGGTAGTAGCCGCCCGCCATCGCCTCCGCCGTACGGTCGGCGTCCCCGTGGTAGCCGGTCATCAGGCCGACCGGGCGGGCCGACAGGTCGAGCGCGATCTCGCCCTCGGCCGCGCCGGGCGCGCCGGTCACCGGGTCCAGCAGCTCCACCCGGTAACCGGGGCTGGGGCGGCCCATCGCGCCCGTCTTCAGCGGCTGGCCCGGACTGTTGGAGACCTGCACGGCGGTCTCGGTCTGCCCGAAACCGTCCCGGACGGTGACGCCCCAGGCCCTTCGGACCTGCTCGATGACCTCGGGGTTCAGCGGCTCCCCCGCCGCCACGGCCTCGCGCGGAGGGGTGCGCAGGGCGGTCAGGTCGGCCTGGATGAGCATCCGCCACACCGTCGGCGGGGCGCAGAAGGTGGTGACGCCCGCCCGGTCCATCTCCGCCATCAGGCGGGCCGCGTCGAAGCGCGTGTAGTTGTGCAGGAAGACGGTCGCCTCGGCGTTCCACGGCGCGAACAGGTTGGACCAGGCGTGCTTGGCCCAGCCCGGCGAGGAGATGTTCAGGTGCACGTCGCCGGGGCGCAGTCCGATCCAGTACATGGTGGCGAGGTGGCCCACCGGGTACGAGACGTGGGTGTGCTCGACGAGCTTGGGGCGGGCGGTGGTGCCGGAGGTGAAGTAGAGCAGCAGCGGATCGTCGGCACGGGTGGGGCCGTCCGGGACGAAGCCGGCGGGGGCCGCGTAGGCGTCCTCGTACCGGTGCCAGCCCTCGCGGGCGCCGCCGACGACGACGCGGGTGCAGGTGCCGGGCACCTCGGCGAACTTGCCGGTGTCCGCGGACCGCACGATCACCTGCCGGACCCGCCCGCGCTCCACCCGGTCCCGCAGGTCGGCGGGGCCGAGCAGCGGGGTGGCCGGGATGACGACGGCCCGCAGCTTCATGGCGGCCAGCGCGGTCTCCCACAGCTCGGTCTGGTTGCCGAGCATGACCAGGATCCGGTCCTCGGCGCCGACGCCCCGCTCACGCAGCCAGTTGGCGACCCGGTCGGACCGGGCGGACAGCTCGGCGAACGACAGCCGCACCTCGGTGCCGTCCTCCTCGACGAGGTGCAGCGCGGTGCGGTCATTGCCGTCCGCGATGACGTCGAACCAGTCCAGCGCCCAGTTGAACCGCTCCGGCCGGGGCCACTCGAACCCTTCGTAGGCGGTGGCCCAGTCCTCGCGATGCGCCAGCAGAAAGTCCCGTGCCCCGCGGAAGTCGTCGGTGGCCGTCATGTGTCCTCCTCTGTCCCGGACCATTGCCCGGCGGCTCCCTGCCATCGTGTAATCCGTGATGCAGGTCTCACCACCCCCGAACGGGGGTGTACGCCGCAGAGGGAGGGCGGGCAGTTGGCAGCAGATGTCACCGCGGCCGCGGAGATCCGGGGTGCGCTGGTCCGGCTGCGGCGCTCGACCGGTCTCCCGGTCGCGTTCGGCGGCCTGATGGAGCCCGCCCGCCCGCGGATGCTCATCAGCGAACTCAACGGCACCGCCACGCACGCGCTGAGCCGGCTCACCGTCGCCTCCGGCAACGGCCTCGGCGGTCGTGCGGTCGCCCTGGCCCGCGCCTGCGCGGTGACCGACTACTCCTCCTCGCGGCAGATCAGCCATGAGTACGACACCGCCGTCGCCGCCGAGGGCCTGCGCTCGGTCCTCGCGGTCCCGGTCGTCGTACGCCGCCGGGTGCGCGGTGTCCTCTACGGCGCCCTGCGCACCCCGCAGCCGCTGGGCGACCGCACGCTGAGCGCTGCGGTGGCCGCCGCGCGCGAGGTGGAACAGGCGCTCGTCGTGCGGGAGTCGGCGCAGGAGCTGCTGGAGGCGGCGCGGCCGCGCCCGGAGCGGGACGGCGAGGGAGCCGTGCGGGAACAGGTGCGGGAGGCTCATGCGGCCCTGCGGGCGCTGGCACCGCGGATCTCCGATCCGGGGTTGCGCGCGGAGCTGCTGGAGGTGTGCGGGCTGCTGACGCCCGAGGGGCCGGTCGAGGGGGTGCGGCTGGCGCCCCGGGAGGTGGATGTGCTGGCCTGGGTGGCGGCAGGGGCGACCAATGCCGTGGCCGGCGAGCGGTTGGGGCTGCGGGCCGAGACGGTGAAGGGGTATCTGCGGTCGGCCATGCGGAAGCTGGGGGCGCACACCCGGGGGGAGGCGGTGGCCGCCGCGCGGCGGGCGGGGCTGCTTCCATAGGGCTTCCGCAGGGCTTCCCGGCCGCGCTGGCGTGCGCTCCCCCATTCATTCACCCGCACCCTGAATTTACCTATGCTCCCGGGCTGTTATTTCCCTCACCCGGCAGGCACTCCGAAATTCAAAGACCTGTTGCCTAATATTGGCCAGGACACGACACACGGAGGGGAGCGGTGACCGTGCCACGGGACTTCACGGAACCTGCCCGATCCCGCCCCGACCTGGTCATCGGCCGGGACGAGCCGTTCACGGCGGCGCGTCGGCAGCTCGCCCGGGGCGGCAGCGTCCTGCTCCACGGGCCCGCCGGAACAGGAAAGTCGACCGTCCTGCGGGCATTGGCCGCGGAATACGGCGCGGCGGCCCGGACGGTGTTGCGCTGCTCGGCGACCGAGTCCGAATCGCATCTCCCCTTCCTCGCCCTCGCCGACCTCCTCGGCCTGGTCCTGGACGACGTCTGCGGCCGGCTGCCCGCCGCCCAGCGCACCGCCCTGGAGTCGGCGCTCACCGGCCGCGGCGAGTCCACCCTGCAGCGCGACGGCCTCGCCCTGCGGCTGGCCGTCCTGTCCGCCCTGCGCGCCCTCGCCGCCGAGGGCCCCGTCCTGATCGTCGCCGACGACCTGCAATGGCTGGATCCGGCCAGCGCCGAACTCCTCGGCTTCGCCGCCCGGCGCCTCGGCGACACCCCCGTGCGGATGCTCTGCGCGGCGCGGACCGAGCACGAGGAGTACGACCGCCATCTGGGCGCGTCCCCGCCGGACACCCTGGCGCTCCGGCTCGGCCCTCTCTCCCGCACCCAGGTGGCCGCCCTGCTCGACCACCGCGGCTACACCGGGCTGTCCCGCTCCACAGTCCGCGACATCCACCGCACCAGCGGCGGCAACCCGCTCTTCGCCCTGGAACTCGGCCGTGCGCTCGCCGAGAACCCCACTCCGCCCCGGCCGGGCGAGCCGCTGCCGGTGCCGACCTCGCTGCGCGCCCTGGTGCTCAACCGGCTCGGGATGCTCTCCCCCGACGCCCGCCACACCCTCCTCGTGGCCAGCGCCGGCGCCCGCCCCACCCTGGCCACCCTGCGCGCGGCGGGGCGCGCCGACGCCGAGGCGGAGACCGCGCGGGCGGCCGAACTGGGACTGCTGGCGACGGAGACGGAGGGGCCGGCCGTACGCTTCGCGCATCCGCTGATCTCTGCGGCGCTGTACGCGGAGGCGCCCGCGCAGGAGCGGCGGGCCGCGCATGCCGCGCTGTCCACGGCCGCCTCGGACCCGATCGAACGGGCCCGGCATCTGGCGCTGGCGACCATCGGCACCGATCCGGAGGTGGCGGCCTCACTGGCGGAGGCGGCGGCCCTGGCCCGCGACCGCGGAGCGCCCGCGGTGGCCGCCGCCCTGGGCCGCCTGGCCGCCCGCCACGCACCCACGCCCACGGAGAGCCCGACGAAACGGACACGGCGCCCCGGCGACGCCGCCGCCATCGGGGGCACCGGGGGCACCGGGGGCACCGGGGGCACCGGGGGCACCGGGGGCACCGGGGGCACCGGGGGCACCGGGGGCACCGGGGGCACGGTCCAGGAAGACCACGACACCGCGGCGCCCGTCGGCGAAGCCCATGGCCCGGCCGCCGACGACCCCGAGTCCACGACCCCGGGAGAACGACGACACCGGGACCACGGCACCGAAGCCCATGCCCCGGCCCCAGGAGAGCCGCGACGCCCGGACCACGCCTCCCTCGAAGCCCACGCCGCCCACCCCGACACCGACGCGCGATCCCCGGCCCCCACAGAACCGCAACACCCCGACCCCGCCACCGCAGCACCCACCCCCGAACCCCCCGCCGAGCGGACACCCCCCGGTCCGCAGGATCTGCTGCTTCAGGCTGCCGAGGACGCCATCACCGCCGGGGAGCTGGACCTCGCCCGGGACATCGCGCGCGAGGTGCTGTCCGGCTCGACCGTGCCCGCGCAGCGGGTGCGGGCCTGGATCGTGGTGATCGAGACCGCGGGCCACGCCATGTCGGAGGTCGACGCCGTCTTCCCGCAGGCGCTGGCCGACGCGGGCGACGACCCGCGGCTGCTCGCCCTGATCCACTATCAGCTGGCCTGGCGGGCGCTGCTGGTGGACGGCGACTTCGACCCGGCCCGGGAGGAGGCCGCCTACTCCGCGGAGCTGGCCGCGCGGGGCGGTGACCGGTACACCGAGCTGATGGCGCTCGCCTTCGAGGCGCAGATCGAGACCCTGATGGGGCACCCGGACGCGCCCGCGACCATCAAGCGCGCCCTGCGGGAACCGCAGGACCCGCGGGTGGCCTGCCACCACAACGGCGCCGGGTACGCCCGCTTCCGCTGGCTGGTGATGAGCGACCAGCTGCCCGAGGCCCGCGCCACCGTCACCGCGCTGCTGCGCGAGGTGCGGCGGCGCGGCTCGGTGGAGAGCGAGGTGCACTTCCTGCGCGGTCTCGCCGAGACCGAGCTGCGCACCGGGCACTGCGCCCGCGCCCTCGACCTCGCCCGCGAGAGCCTGCGGCTGGCCCGGGACACCGGGATCGGCGAGGTCGCCTCGGCCGTGCTCACCTCCCTCGCGGAGGCCGCGGGCGGCGAGGTGGACCGGGCGCTGGCGCTGGCCCGGGAGGCGCTCGACCACGCCGAGCAGGACGGCGACCAGATGTACGTCTCCCGCGCCCTGGCCGCCCTCGGCCATGCCCAGCTGGTGGCCGGGGACGCCCCCGCGGCGGTGGCCTCGCTGCGCCGGGTGCGCGAGCTGGAGCAGGGCCTCGGCATCACCGACCCGGCACGCGGGCGCTGGCACGGCGATCTCGCCGAGGCGCTGGTCCGCGTCGGCGCGACCGAGGAGGCGCAGGACGTCATCGACACGGCACGGGCCCGCGCCCTGCGCCTGGGCCGGGAGAGCGTGCTCGCGGTGCTGGACCGCGCGGAGGCCCTGGTGTGCGCCGCCCGCGGCGAACGGGAGTCCGCCGCCGAACGGCTGACCTCGGTGCAGGACCGGCTCGCCAAGCTCGGCTACGGCCTGGAGGAGGCCCGGGCGGCCTTCGCGGCGGCGGCGCTGCGCACCGGCAGGCCCGGACCGGTCTCCTACGACGAGGCGGCCCGGCTGTTCCGGCGGTGCCGCGCGCTGCCGTGGCTGCGCCAGGTGGAGGCGGCCGCGACGGCGCCGGCGGCCGAACCGGCACCCGCGCCGGCCGCCGCCCTGGACGCGCTGGACTCCCTCGCCTCGATGGAGCGTCAGGTCGCGGCGCTGGTCATGGAGGGTGCGACCAACCGGGAGATAGCGGCGCGGCTGTTCATCAGCGTCAAGACCGTCGAGGCGACCCTGACCCGGGTCTACCGCAAACTCGGGATCCGGTCGCGCGTCGACATCGTCCGGCTGGCGGCGGGCCGTCCCGGCGGCTGAGATCCCGCGCGATTCACCGCAGCGGCGGGTTCGGCCGGGGCCGACCGAGGGTTTTCCCTGCCCAACTGCCCTAGGGGGTTCCCTCATTGGGAAGGTGACCTGCGGGTTCTAGCGTAAGGGCGTGCCGCTCGCCGGGCACACGGGGGCCTGTCCCGAGACCCCCGTGCAGCGCCCCCACCCGCGAGACCCCCACCGGCCACCCAATGAGGAGACTCATGCTCGGGCTCATCCGCGCCAAGAAGACCGCCACCGCGCTCGCGGCGACCGCCGCCGCCGCGGCCACCGCACTGATCGGCGTCGCCCCCACCGCCGCCGCGGCTCCCCAGCCCATCGTGGGCGGTTCGACGACCACCACGACCGCGTACCCGTTCATGATGCAGATCACGGACTCCGCGCAGAACCAGTTCTGCGGTGGCACGCTCGTCTCCGCCACCAAGGTCGTCACCGCGGCCCACTGCCTGGTCGGCGAGTCCATCGGCAGCGTCAGAGTGGTCGGCGGCCGCACCTACCGCAACGGCACCGACGGCACGGTGGCCCGGGTCAGCGGCATCTGGATCCACCCGGGCTACACCGACGCCACCAACGGCGACGACGTGGCGGTGCTGACGCTGTCGACGTCGATGCCGTACACCCCGGCGCCCTACGTCTCCGCCGCGCAGACGGGCGTGTACGCGGCCGGCACCACCGCCCGCATCCTCGGCTGGGGCACCACTTCCGCGAGCGGCAGCTCCTCGAACCAGCTGCGCACGGCCACCGTGCCGATCGTGTCCGACGCCGGCTGCGCGAGCTCCTACGGCACGGACTACCTCGCGTCCGACATGGTCTGCGCCGGTCACACCTCCGGCGGGGTGGACACCTGCCAGGGCGACAGCGGCGGTCCGCTGCTGGTCGGGGGCGTCCTGGCGGGGATCACCTCCTGGGGCGAGGGCTGCGCGGCGGCCGGCTACCCGGGCGTGTACACCCGGCTGACGTCCTTCTCCGGTCTGGTGGCCGCGCAGGTCGCCTCGTGACCCGTACCGACTCCTGAGTACCCCTCAGGTGCACTGCCAGGGGGCGGGGGGGGGGGGGGGGGGGGGGGGGGGCCGGCCCCCCCCCCCCCCCCCCCCCCCCCCCCCCCCCGATCCATGTCCGGCTACGGCAGCACGGTCCCGAAGCGGATGTCGTACGACGACTGCGGGTGCATGACGTCCAGCAGGTACGCGCCCTCCGCCAGGACCTCGGCGCGCTGGGTTTTGGTGAGGTCGTCGAAGGGCTCGATGACGAGGGCGTCGTCGATGATCCGCCAGACGCCCGCGAGGAAGCCGTCGACGAGGAACGGGCAGTAGACGGTGTTCACCTGCCAGGTGCGGCCCCGGTTCGCGGGCGGGATCACCCGGGTGCGGTCGGCGTGGGAGAGCAGGAGGTTGTCGAACTCGGGCAGGAAGCGGGGCGGGGCCGGGGTGTCGGGGTCGGGGCGCGGGGCGTCGGGGAGGTCGAAGAGCTCGACGCCGTTGTCGTCGCGGAAGGTGACCAGTTCCGGGCGGAGCCGCTCGAAGACGGGGCGCATCCGGGTCAGACCGCACCAGGTCTGCAGGTCCTTCACGGAGGCGGGCCCGAAGGCGGCCAGATAGCGCAGGACGGTGGCGTCCGGGGAGGCGGGCGGCTCGACGGGGCGGCCCAGCCAGTGCTCGACGGTGGTCAGGCAGACCTGGGCGCTCTTTCCCCACACACCGCGCGGGGTGATCTGGACCAGCGGCAGTTTGCAGCGGGCGGCGATGGCGAGGGCCGCCGGATCGGCGTCCGGCCATTCGGCGCCCAGCGCCTCGCGCAGCTGCTTCATGGTGCGCGGTGTCTCTTCGACGAGGTCGCGGGCGAGGGCGGCGAGCCGGTCCAGGTCGACGCCGACGAGGCCCTTGCGGAAAATGTTGATCTCCCGGTCCCGGGCGGGCTGCACCAGCGGGCGCAGCGCGAGGCTGTCGTCGGCGGTGTGCAGGTGGATGGTCGAGCGCATGCTGACGATCCGTACCGCCTCCCGCCGCTCCAGCAGCCCGGCCGGCTCCTCGGTCCGGAAGCCGTCGAGGCGGGCGGCGAGCGCGTAGTACGGCGGCTTGACCTCCTGGGCCTGGAGGCCGACCAGATGCTCCACCGCCGCCTTCGCCGACATCGGGGCGCGGCGCAGCAGCAACTGCCGTTCCAGGGTCGCGCGGTTGAGGGCGCGGGTGCCGAGAACGGGGCCCGGGGCGGTCGTCGTCTTCGTCATGACCCGCACGCTAGTAGGACTTGCGGACAGCCCGGGTCCGCAACTGTGGATCTCTTGCGAAGTGCCGCGTATAACCTGCTCGGAGATCACTGGCGTCGGCCGAGGGGCAGCCACGATGTCGAAGCGCAACCGGAAGTCCGTCTGGCGCCGCGCCCTGACACCGCAGTCCGGCCCGCCGGGGCCCCCGCGGCAACGAACCGGGCCCGCCCCCGAACCGGAACCGGCGAGCATCGTCCAGGCGGTCCTGTACCGGGACGGCGTGCGCGTGGCCTCTCCCGCCACGCTCGCCGACACCTACCGCGAGCTGCACGAACAGTCCGGCGGCATGGCCTGGATCGGCCTGGCCCGCCCGACCGAGTCCGAACTGCTGTCCCTGGCCGCCGAGTTCGATCTGCACCCGCTGTCCGTCGAGGACGCGATGGAGGCCCATCAGCGGCCGAAGCTGGAGCGCTACGGCGAGACGCTCTTCGTCGTCCTGCGCGCGGCCCGCTATCTCGACGCGGTGGAGGAGGTCGACTTCGGTGAGCTGCACGTGTTCGTCGGCCCCGACTTCGTGATCACGGTCCGCCATGGCGCGGCGCCCGATCTGTCGGCGGTCAGGCGCCGGATGGAGGAGACCCCGGAGCTGCTGAAGCGGGGCCCGGAGGCGGTGCTGTACGCGATCCTCGACGCCGTGGTCGACGGGTACGCGCCGGTCGTCGCGGGCGTGCAGAACGACATCGACGAGATCGAGACGGAGGTCTTCCGCGGCGACCCGGAGGTCTCCCGCCGCATCTATGAACTCTCCCGCGAGATGGTGGAGTTCCAGCGCGCCACCCGCCCCCTGGTCGGCATGCTGCACGGTCTGATGGCGGGCTTCGCGAAGTACGGCACGGACGAGGACCTGCAGACGTATCTCCGGGACGTCGCCGACCACGTCACGCACACCAGCGAGCGCGTGGACGGCTTCCGTCAGGCCCTGACCGACATCCTCACGGTGAACGCGACCCTGGTCACCCAGCAACAGAACGCGGAGATGCGGGCGTTGGCGGAGGCCGGTTTCGAACAGAACGAGGAGATCAAGAAGATCTCGTCCTGGGCGGCGATCCTGTTCGCGCCGACGCTGGTCGGGACGATCTACGGCATGAACTTCGACCACATGCCGGAGCTGCACTGGCTGTTCGGGTATCCCTTCGCCATCGGCTTGATGGGGGTGGTCTGCGTCAGTCTGTACGTGATTTTCAAGCGGCGCGACTGGCTCTAAGAACCTGACGGCCGGCAAGGAGGCCCTCGGCTGTCGATCCGCTTCTCGCTGCCCCTGGCCAGGCCCGTGTTCACCGGCCCTGGAGGAGGGAGATCTCGCTCGCGGAGCGCTGCAGGACCACCTCCAGGACGTCGGGCATGATCAGCGTGCCGGTGCCGTCGGGCGGGCACAGCCAGCGCACGGCGCCCCAGCGGCAGTGGGGTGCGGGAGCGGCGATCCACGCGCCTCTGCCCAGGTAGCGCAGACCGGTGCCGACCCACACCGCCTGGGGGTCCGGGGGCAGGAGGAATCCCACGTGATGGGTACGGGCGTCCAGCAGGCACGGTCCGGGCTGGATCAGCGGCAGTTCGTCGAGGATTCCGGCGACGCGCAGACCCAACTCCTTGGGGACGACCAGGACGTCCCAGAACCGGCCGGCGGCCAGCAGCGCGATCCCGGAGGGGCCGTTCTGCCACTCCTCCTTGCAGGCGCGGGGGTCCTCCGCCGCCGCAGCCAGCCACTCCATCGACCTCGTCCAGTGTGCGAGTGCCATCACAGCCTCCTTGGGGGTGCCGATGTCCGGGACGACGCGCAGGGAATGCGGGCGGCGAAGTCCGGAGCGTCGAACGGCTCGCGGCCATTCCGGTCAGCGTGATCGGTGGAGGACCCAGTGCAGCCGGATCGGCGACCTGTGGCCAGGAGGAAGCGGCTCAATTCGCCGTATGGGGCGAGCGCCGGAGCGCCCCGAGGGCAGATATATGCAGCCGCGCGCCCCTCTGCTCCCACAGCCCTACTGATTGCGGCATTCGGGGGATCGTCGCCGGGTGCCGCAACCGGAGTGCCCCGCCCCGCGACTTCACCGGGTGACAGACGCCCCGAGCGAGGGAGACCAGCGGTGAGCTCATACGGCGACACACTCGTCCCGTTCCAGGAGGTGTGGCCCATGTGCGACCAGTACGCCTCCCCCTGCGATCTCGACACCGGCGGCGACTACCCGCTGCCGCCCCCCGACCCGGCCCAGCGCCTGAACCTTCCGCTCAGCGCCGCCGACCACCGGCGCCTGGACCTGTACGCCGCGCTCACCGTCCGCGGCATCGCGCCGGTCCCCGACGACCAGCACGCCATCGACACCATCAGCACCCTCGGCGACGAGGTGACGACCGCCGTACTGCGCTGGGTCGCCGGCGCCACCGGGTGACCCGGGGACCATGCAGGCATCGGGTCAGCCGGACCCGCCCGGGGAACCGGAGCCCTGGACCGTCGAGGTGAGGCGGCGCAGCGCGGCCCGGGCCGGCGGGCCCCAGGTGGGCTTGCCGCCCGGCCGGCCGTGGATCCCCGCCTCCGCGATGAAGAGGCAGGCGAACGCCTTCAGCACCGCCCAGCCGCGCGCCCGACGTCGTGTCGCGGGGTCCGCGGTGGGCCGGTAGGCGGCGTGGAAGCGGTCGGCGGCGCCGTCCGGCAGCAGGATCCACGCGGCGGCCAGGTCGCAGGCCGGATCCCCCGCGAAGAGGTCGCCGAAGTCGATCACGCCGCAGAACGTGCCGTCCGCGGTGAGGACGTTGGCCGGGTGCAGGTCGCCGTGGAGCCACAGCGCCGGGCCCGTCCACGCGGGCGCGGTGACGGCGTCCTCCCAGACCGCGCGCACGGCGTCCGGGTCGGGCAGCAGGCCCAGTTCGGTGGCCGAGGCGAGTCCCCGCGCGAACGGTTCCGCGTAGTCGGCGAGCGGGCCCCCGCGGTCCCGGCCGGCGGGCGCCCCTTCGGGGGCGGGCCGGTGCAGGGCCGCCAGGAAGGCGGCCAGGGCGTCGGCCGCCTCCCCGGCGCGCACGGCGGGAGCCCGGTCGGCGGGCGCGCCCGGCACCCAGGTGGTGACGGTCCAGGGCCGCGGGAACCGCTCGGAGGGCTCGCCCAGCCGCTGCGGCACGGGCACCGGCAGCGGCAGGTCCGGGGCGAGGACGGGAAGCCACGCGTACTCCTTGCGCAGCAGCGCGTCCGCGGACGGTGTCGCCCAGGGCAACCGGACGGCGAGATCGTCGCCGAGCCGCCACAGTTGGTTGTCCCAGCCCCGTGCTCGTGACACGCGCCCCCCGGCTACTTGACGGCCCTCGCCACCAGCTCCCCGATCCGCGTCTCGTCCGCCGCCGTGAGCCGGGTGAGGGCGAAGGCGGTCGGCCACATGGTGTCCTCGTCGAGGTTCGCGGTGTCGTTGAAACCGAGGGTGGCGTACCGGGCGTTGAACTTCTGCGCGCTCTGGAAGAAGCAGACGACCTTGCCGTCCCTGGCGTAGGCGGGCATGCCGTACCAGAGCTTCGGTGCCAGCTCCGGGGCGCTCGTCGTGACGACGGCGTGGATGCGCTCGGCCATGACCCGGTCCGACTCCTGCATCTCGGCGATCTTCGCGAGTACGGCGGCCTCGTCCTGGGCCGCCTTGTCGGCCTTCGATCCGCGGCGGGCGGACGCCTTGACCTCCTTGGCGCGCTCCTTCATCGCGGCGCGCTCCTCGTCCGTCCACTGCTCGGACGCGGTGTTCTCGGTGCTCTTGGTGGACTGCTGTGCCTTCGTCATGACTGGTTCCTTACACGTGAGTTCGTCAGGTGGTGGAGCTCTGGCGGGTGGTGGCGCCGAGCCGGTTGAGCAGGTTGGTGACGCCGGTCAGCAGGACCAGCGCGGCGAGCTGGGTCTCGTCGTAGTGGGTGGCGGCCCGGTCCCACACCTCGTCGCTGACCGCGTCGGGGCGGTCGGCCAGCCGGGTGGCGGACTCGGCCAGGTCCAGGGCCGCCCGCTGCGCCGGGGTGAAGTGCGGGGTGTCCCGCCAGGCGGTGAGGGCGAGCAGCCGTTCGTCGCTCACTCCGGCCTCGCGGGCCGTCCGGGTCCCGTCGTCCACGTCGGCGGCGCACCCGTTGATCTGGCTGATCCTCAGGCGCACCAGTTCCAGCGTCCGGGGGTCCAGGCCGGCCGAGCGCACGGTCGTCAGGAGCTCCTGGAGGGGGGCTGCCGCGCCGGACAGGACGACGGCGGGGTTCCGCATGCGGGACCGCACGGGGCTCTCCTTCGCTTCCGGTTCGGTGCCCCGTTCCGTCGGGGCGTGACTCCATGACAGCCCGGCCCGCGCCGCCGGGCCATGACGGTGGGACGGCGTGGGACAGCGGAACGGGCCTTGACCTGCGGCGAACGGGGTGAGAAGACTTCTCGCACGGTGGGACGGACAGACGGGGGAACAGGGATGGACGCGTCCACAGCGGATCCGCAGGAGGAGCTGGCGGCCCGGCTGCGCATGCTCCAGGAGCTCTCCGGGCTCGGCGTACGGGCGCTCGCCCGCGACGCCGGACTGAGCTCCTCGTCGCTGTCGCGGTACCTCAACGGCCGTACGCCGCCGCCCTGGCCCGCCGTCGTCGCCCTGTGCCGCCTCGTCAAGCGCGACCCGCGGCCGCTGCGCCCGCTGTGGGAGCGGACCGCGCACCCGCTGCCGGCGCCGCCGAGGAGCAGCCGCCAGGTGAGGCCCGCGCCCCGCAACACACTGCCGCGCGACGTGGCCGACTTCACCGGGCGCGAGGAGGCGCTGGCCGCCGTGCTCGCGGCGGTGGACAGCCACCGGGCGGTCTGCGTCGACGGCATGGCGGGCGTCGGCAAGACCTCCCTCGCGGTGCACGCGGCGCACCGGCTGGCCGCGGGCTTCCCGGACGCCCAGCTCTACGTCGACCTGCACGGGTTCACCGAGGGCCGGCCCCCGCTCGACCCCGACTCGGCGCTGCGGATGCTGCTCGGGGCGCTGGACGTCCCCTCCGAGCGGGTTCCGCAGGAGGGTCTGGAGCAACTGGCCGCCTGCTGGCGGGCGGAGCTGGCCGGACGGCGCGCGGTCGTGGTCCTCGACAACGCCGCCGACGCCGAGCAGGTCCGTCCGCTGCTGCCCGGCGCCGGGGAGTCCGTCGCCCTGATCACCAGCCGCAACCGGCTGCTCGGCCTGGACGAGGTGCCCCCGGTCTCGCTCGACGTCCTCAGCCCCGAGGAGAGCCTGGAGCTGCTGGCCCGGGCCGGCGGCGACCCGGGCGGCCCCGGGGGCAGGCTGGCCCGTGATCCGGAGTCCACCGCCGAGGTGCTGCGGCTGTGCGGGCGGCTGCCGCTGGCCCTGCGGCTGGCCGGGGCACGGCTGCGGCACCGGCCGGGCTGGACCGTGGGCATCCTGGCCGAGCGGCTGGCCGAGGGCACGGACGAGTTCGACGCCGCGTTCGCCATGTCGGTACGGCAGTTGGAGCGGCCGCACGCCCGGCTGTTCCGGATGCTGGGGCTGCTGCCCGGGGCGTCCTTCGACGAGTACCTTGCGGCGGCGCTGGCGGACGTCCCGGTGCGCGCGGCGCGGGCGATGCTGGAGGACCTGGTCGACGCGCACCTGGTCCAGCAGCCGACGCCGGGCGGCTACCGTCTGCACGACCTGGTGCACCAGCACGCCCGCCGGGCCTCGGCGCGAGCGGACCCGGCGGCCGAGCGGGAGCGCGCCCTGGTGCGGGTGCTGGACTACTACGTCCACGCGGCGGCCGCCGCCGACGCCGCGATGCCGTTCGTGTCCCCCGCCCGTCCGGTCGCGGCGGGACCGGCCCCGGCGGAACTGCCCCGGTTCGCGGACAAGAACGCGGCCATGGGCTGGCTCGTCGCGGAGTACGGCAACCTGATCGCCGCGTTCGAGACGGCGGCGGCCGTCGGGTCCGACGTCCATGTGTGCGAACTGCCGCGCTTCCTGCGGGCGTACTTCGCGCGGCGCTGCGGCACGACCCACCTCAACGTCCTGTTCGAGCGGTCGCTGGCCGCCGCCGAGCGGCTGGGGGAACCGCTGCGGCTGGCGGAGGCGTACAGCGATCTGGGCTTCGCGCGCTACAACGCGGGCCGGACGGCGGAGGCGGCCGAGGCGTACGAGGCGGCCGGGCTGCTGGTGCCCGGGGCGGGGGACGCCCGGGTGGCGGCGGAACTGACGCTGCGCCGCGGCTATCTCGGCTGGGACGCCGGGCAGGTCGAGGAGCCGCTGGAGCTGTTCCGGCGGGCGGCGACGTCGTACGCGGACGCCGGCTGCCCCGAGGGTGCGGCGCACGCCGCCGCCGCGGAGGCCTGGGCGCTGCTGCAGCTGGGCCATCGCGAGGAGGCGGCGCGGCTGGCCCGCGAGGTGCTGGACGTCCCGCACACCGACGCGGCGTGGCCGCCCGCGCTGACGGCCCGGATCACGCTCGGGGTGGCGCTGGCCCGGGAGGCCCCGGACGAGGCGGCGCGGGAGCTGCGCCGGGCGCTGGAGTCGGCGCGTGAGGACGGGCATCTGCACAACCAGGCCTGGTGTCTGAACTGCCTGGGCGTGGCCCTGCGCCAGATGGGCCGGTACGACGAGGCGCTGGCCGGCCACCGGGCGGCGTTCGCCCTGCTCGACGAGCTGTTCGAGGAGCACTGGAAGATCCACTTCCTCAACGGCTACGCCGAGACCTGTCGTCTGGCGGGGCTGGACGAAGAGGCCCTGCGCCTGCACCGGCAGGCCCTGGACCTGGGCGCGCGGCTGGGCAACCGCCACCAGGAAGTCCTGGCCCACGAAGGCATCGCGGCCGTGCTCGACGCTACCGACCCGGCGGGGGCGGCCGAGCACCGGGAGGCGAGCCGGACGCTCCTGCGGGCGCCGGCCACCGGGGCTCGCTGAGGCGCCCTTTCCCGCGCGGGGGCAGCATCGACGCACTATACATCACGTGTATACACGCGACGTATAGTCTCGGCATGCCTTCTCCGACCAAGAAGATGAAGAAAACGGGGGCCGCGTTCCTCGCCGCCACGATGCTGTCCGCCGTCGTCACGCTGACCGGCTGCACCCGTCTGGAGACCACCTCACCGGCCGACGTCCGCGCCGATGCCACCGCCGTCCGGGCCCGGGCCGGGACCGTCGACTGCGAGGAGGTCAAGTGCATCGCGCTGACCTTCGACGCCGGACCCAGCGAGAACTCGCCACGCCTGCTGGACATCCTGAAGGAGGAGCGGGTCCCGGCGACCTTCTTCCTGCTCGGCGAGCGGCACATCGAGAAGTACCCGCGGCTCGTGAAACGGATGGCGGCCGAGGGTCACGAGGTGGCCAGCCACACCTGGGACCACAAGATCCTCACCGACCTGGAACCGGACGAGATACGCGAGGAACTGGAGCGCCCGAACGAGGAGATAGAGCGCCTGACCGGGCAGCGCCCGACCCTGATGCGCCCGCCGCAGGGCCGCACGAACGACACCGTGCACGAGATCTGCCGGGAGCTGGGGCTCGCGGAAGTGCTGTGGAGCGTGACCGCGAAGGACTACAAGACCAATGACTCGGCCCTGATCCACGAGCGGGTCCTCGACCAGTCGTCCCGGGACGGGATCATCCTGCTGCACGACATCTACGCGGGCACGGTGCCCGCGGTGCCCGGGATCATCAAGGACCTCAAGGAGCAGGGGTACGTGTTCGTGACCGTGCCGCAGCTGCTGGCGCCCGGAAAGGCCGAACCCGGCAAGGTCTACCGCTGAATCTAAAATCGGGCGGTGGTCAACTTTCAGCTGGAACGCACGGCGCCGCTCTCCCCCGACGAGGCCTGGCGCCGCCTCACCGAGTGGCCCCGCCACGGGGAGGTGGTCCCGCTGACCCGCGTCACCGTGGTCACCCCCGGGCCCAACCGGGAGGGCACGGTGTTCGTGGCGCGCTCGGGCCTCGGCCCGCTCGCCGTGGACGACCGGATGGAGGTCACCGTGTGGCGGCCGCCGGCCGAGGACTCGCCCGGACTGTGCCGGCTGGAGAAGCGGGGCCGGGTGGTGCTGGGCTGGGCGGAGATCGAGGTGCGCCCGGGCCCCGGCGGACGGGCCCGGGTGGTGTGGCGCGAGGAGCTGCGGGTCCGGCCGCTTCCCGGGCTCTTCGACCCCCCGCTGCGGGCGGCGGCGCGGTGGATGTTCGGGCGGGCGGCGAACCGCCTGCTGCGCGGCGCTTGAGACCTGCCTGACAGACTGGGCGTCATGATCTCAAATGGAGCCGCGGGACCGGCAGTTGACGAGGTCGAGGAGCTCGTGGCGGACGCGCTGCGCGGGCTGCTCGCACAGGCCCGGGAGGTGGGCGACGGCGGCCTCGGCTGGCCGGTGCGGCCGTCCGACGAGGCGCCGGACCCGATGTTCTACAACGGCACCGCCGGCATCGTCCCCGTCCTGCTGGAGGCCTGGCGGCACTTCGGCGACGACGCCTGTGCCGACGCCGCCGTGCGCGCCGCCCGGGGCCTGGCCGCGGCCGTCGAGGAGACGGAGGACTGCTCCCTGTACTTCGGGCTCACCGGCATGGCGCTCGCGCTGCGGGCGGTCGCCGACGACCTGGGCGAGCGAGCCGCCGCTGCCGCCGCGGACCGGGCCATGGCGCTGGTGCGGGCCCGCTTCGACGGGACGCGCTGGGGGGAGCTGTTCGAGCTGATGGGCGGCAACGCCGGGATCGGCCTCGGCGCGCTGGCGCTCGGGGACCCGGAGTTCGCCGTACGGGCCGTGGAGCCGTATCTCGACACGACGGAGCGGACCGCGGCCGGGGTGCGGTGGGCGTTCCGGCCCGGTGTGCCGGGGCGGATGCACCACATCTCGCACGGCACGCTCGGCATCGCCCTCGCACCGGCCGCGATCGGGGCGGCCGCCGGCCGCACGGACCTCACCGAACTGGCGCTGGCAGGTGCCGCGGACGTCGTCTCCCGGGACGAGGCGGGGCCCGACGGCTTCCTGGTCCCGCACTCCGACCCGCGGCACGGCGGAGAGCGGGCGGCCCGGTACAGCTACGGCTGGTGCCACGGTCCGGCCGGGGACGCCCAGGCGTTCCGGCTGCTGCGGGACGCCTTCGACGACTCCGCCTGGTCGGTGCTGGCCGACCGCTGCTGGCACACCGTCACCCGCTCGGGGCTGCCCGCGCGGGTCGGCCCCGGCTTCTGGGACAACAACGGCCGCTGCTGCGGCACCGCGGGGGTCCTGGCGCTGGCCTGCGACCGGATCGCCGAGCAGGGCGACTCCCCGGACTTCGCCGGCCTCCTGGTCGCGGATCTCGCCGCGCGCGCGACCCGGGGCCCGGACGGCGCCCACTGGTCGAACGTGGAGCACCGGGCCACGCCGAGCGCGCTGGAGCCGGAGACCGGCTGGGCGATGGGCACCGCGGGCATCGCGCGGGAACTGCTGCGCTGGGTACGGCTGAGCCGGGGCGGTGCCCCGGACTACGCATTCGCCTGGCCGGACCAGCCGGCCGTCCGCCGGGACCTGGCTCAGGCCACCGAGCCGATGCGCCGGGCCGGGGCCGAGGCCGTGTCGTGATGGATGGGCGTGTGGGCGCCGGTCAGTGAGGCCCCGCTGCCGCCCCGCCGGTTCGCGACGATCTCGGCGGCGATCGACAGGGCGGTCTCCTCGGGCGTACGGGCGCCGAGGTCGAGGCCGATCGGGGACCGCAGGCGGGCCAGCTCCATGTCGGTGACGCCGACCTCGCGCAGCCGTTCGTTGCGTTCGAGGTGGGTGCGGCGCGAGCCCATCGCGCCGACGTAGGCGACCGGCAGGCGCAGGGCGAGCCGGAGCAGGGGGACGTCGAACTTGGCGTCGTGGGTGAGCACGCACAGGACCGTGCGTGCGTCGACCCGGGTGCGTTCCAGGTACTGGTGCGGCCACTCGACGACGATCTCGTCGGCCTCGGGGAAGCGGGCCGGCGTCGCGAAGACGGGCCGGGCGTCGCACACCGTCACGTGGTAGCCCAGGAACTTGCCGATCCGCACCAGCGCCGAGGCGAAGTCGATCGCCCCGAAGACGATCATCCGGGGCGGTGGGACCGAGGACTCCACCAGCACCGTGAGCGGTGCTCCGCACCGAGAGCCCTGCTCTCCGATCTCCAGTGTGCCGGTGCGGCCGGCGTCCAGGTAGGCGCCCGCCTCGGCGGCCACGGTGCGGTCCAGTCCGGGATGGGCGCCGAAGCCGCCCTCGGGGGAGCCGCCGGGCCGGACCAGCAGGGCCCGGCCCATCAGTTCCGTAGGGCCCGAGACGATCCGGGCCACGGCCGCCGCCTCACCGCGGGCGGCGGCGGCCAGCGCCGCGCCGATCACCGGGCGGGCCGGATCGGCGGCCCGTACCGGGGTGACCAGGATGTCGATGACGCCGCCGCAGGTCAGGCCCACGGCGAAGGCGTCCTCGTCGCTGTAGCCGAAGCGCTCGAGGACGGTGTCCCCGTCCTGGAGCGCCTGCCGGCACAGTTCGTAGACGGCGCCCTCCACACAGCCACCCGAGACCGAGCCGATCGCCGTGCCGTCGGTGTCCACCGCGAGCGCGGCGCCGGGCTGGCGGGGCGCGCTGCCGCCGACCGCGACCACGGTCGCCACGGCGAAGTCACGGCCCTGCTCGACCCACCGGTGCAGCTCTTCGGCGATGTCCAGCATCTCTCGGTCTCCTTGAGGGGGTGGTGTGGAGGGCTCCCGGCTAGTGGACGCCGAGCCAGCTTTCGATCGGGTTGAGGGCGAAGAACACCAGGAAGATCACCGTCAGGGCCCACATGAACACCCCGATCTCCCGGACCTTGCCCTGAGCGGTCTTGATCGCGACGTACGAGATGACGCCGGCGGCGACACCCGCGGTGATGGAGTAGGTGAACGGCATGATCACGACGGTCAGGAAGACCGGGATCGCGGTGGCGCGGTCGCTCCAGTCCACGTGCCGGGCGTTCATCATCATCATGGCGCCGATGACGACCAGGGCGGCGGCCGCGACCTCCCCGGGCACGATCGCCGTGAGCGGGGTGAAGAACAGACAGGCGGCGAAGAACAGGCCGGTGACGACCGAGGACAGGCCGGTGCGGGCGCCCTCGCCGACGCCGGTCGCCGACTCCACGAAGACGGTCTGGCCGGAGGCGCCGGAGACGCCGCCGATCGCGCCGCCCGCGCCGTCGATGAACAGCGCCTTGGACAGGCCCGGCATCCGGCCCTTGTCGTCGGCGAGCTTGGCCTCGGTGCCGACGCCGATGATGGTGGCCATCGCGTCGAAGAACCCGGCGAGCACCAGCGTGAACACGATCATGCCGACCGTCATCGCGCCGACCTCGCCCCAGCCGCCGAACTCGACGTCACCGAAGAGGGAGAAGTCCGGCATGGAGACCGCGCTGCCCCGGAGTTCGGGAGCGCCGCTCGCCCACTGCTTGGGATCGATGACGCCGAACGCGTTGAGGGCGACGGCCAGGACCGTGCCGCCGAGGATGCCGATCAGGATCGCGCCGGGGACGCCCCGGGCCTGGAGCATGAAGATGCCGAGCAGGGTGACGGCGAACAGCAGCACGGGCCAGCCGGCCAGTTCGCCGGTCGGGCCGAGGGCGACCGGGGTGGCCTCGCCCTGGTGCACGAAGCCGGCCTTGTAGAAGCCGATCAGGGCGATGAACAGGCCGATGCCCATGGTGATCGCGTGCTTGAGCGCCAGCGGGATCGCGTTCATGATCATCTCGCGCAGACCGGTGACGACCAGCAGCATGATGACCACGCCGTACATCACGCACATGCCCATGGCCTGCGGCCAGGTCATCTCCGGGGCGACCTGCGAGGCGAGGACACCGGAGACGGAGAGGCCGGCGGCCAGGGCCAGCGGCACCTTGCCGAAGAAGCCCATCAGCAGCGTGGTGAGGGCCGCCGCGAACGCGGTGGCGGTGATCAGGGCCTGCTGCCCGAGGGTGTTCCCCGCCGCGTCCTTGCCGGACAGGATCAGGGGGTTGAGCAGCAGGATGTACGCCATCGCCATGAAGGTCGTGACGCCGCCGCGCACTTCGCGCGCGACCGAGGAGCCTCTCCTGGATATGTGAAAGTACCGGTCGAGCCAAGACCGTCCGGCCGGGACGAGGGTGCCTTCACCCGCGTCGTCGGCAACGGTCTTCGGCTCCAGTGACTGCTGGGTCATGTGGGCCTACTCCCAAGGTTCAAAGGGGCACCCGCATCGACAACCGCCTCTGCGGCTGCGGGATTTGGGAAGGTGCTTCGGCCGCACGACCCGGGGGACGGCCCGAGACGAACGATCTGGGTACTCCGGGCGGCGCGGCGAAGTGTGACGTTCCCGGCGCCGCCCGGAGAGACTTGCGGTGTGTGCCTACGCCGTACCGGTGAGGTGCTCCGGACGGACCGGCGTGCGGTTGAGCTCCAGCCCGGTCGCCGCGCGGATGGCCGCGAGCACGGCCGGCGTGGACGACAGGGTGGGGGCCTCGCCGATGCCGCGCAGCCCGTACGGGGCGTGGTCGTCGGCGAGTTCGAGCACATCGACCGGGATGATCGGCGTGTCGAGGATCGTGGGGAGCAGGTAGTCCGTGAAGGACGGGTTCCTGACCTTCGCGGTGACGGGATCGACGACGATCTCCTCCATCACCGCGATGCCCATGCCCTGCAGCGTGCCGCCCTGGATCTGGCCGAGGACGGACAGCGGGTTGAGGGCCTTGCCGACGTCCTGGGCGCAGGCCAGCTCGATCACCTTGACCAGGCCCAGCTCGGTGTCCACCTCGACGACCGCGCGGTGCGCGGCGAAGGAGTACTGGACGTGGCCGTTGCCCTGGCCGGTGCGCAGGTCGAAGGGCTCGGTCGGACGGTGCCGCCACTCGGCCTCCACCTCGACGGACTCCCCTTCGAGGACGTCCGCCAGGTCGGCGAGGACCTCGCCGCCGTCGGTGACGACCTTGCCGCCCTCCAGCAGCAGCTCGGCGGTGGCCCAGGCGGGGTGGTAGGAGCCGAACTTGCGGCGCCCGATCTGCAGGACCTTCTCCCGGACGAGCTCGCAGGAGTTCTTCACGGCGCCGCCGGTGACGTACGTCTGACGCGACGCGGAGGTCGAACCGGCGCTGCCCACCTGGGTGTCGGCGGGGTGGATGGTGACCTGGGTGACGCCCAGTTCGGTGCGGGCGATCTGTGCGTGGACGGTGACTCCGCCCTGGCCGACCTCCGCCATCGCGGTGTGCACGGTCGCGACCGGCTCGCCGCCCACGACCTCCATGCGCACCTTGGCGGTGGAGTAGTCGTCGAAGCCCTCGGAGAAGCCGACGTTCTTGATGCCGACCGCGTAGCCGACACCGCGGACGACGCCTTCGCCGTGCGTGGTGTTGGACAGGCCGCCCGGCAGCTGCCGTACGTCCGCGCCTTCGCTGGACTCCCACTGGCGTTCCGGCGGCATGGGCATCGCCTTGACGCGGCGCAGCAGTTCGGCGACCGGGGCCGGGGAGTCGACGGGCTGGCCCGTCGGCATGAGCGTGCCCTGCTCCATGGCGTTGAGCTGCCGGAACTCCACCGGGTCCATGCCGAGCTTCGCCGCCAGCTTGTCCATCTGCGCCTCGTAGGCGAAGCACGCCTGGACCGCGCCGAAGCCGCGCATGGCGCCGCAGGGCGGGTTGTTGGTGTAGAGGGCGACGGCCTCGATGTCCACGTCGTCGATCACGTACGGGCCGACGGACAGGGAGGAGGCGTTGCCGACGACCGCCGGGGAGGCCGACGCGTAGGCGCCGCCGTCCAGGACGATCCGGCACTTCATGTGCGTGAGCTTGCCGTCCTTGGTGGCGCCGTGCTCGTAGCTGAGCTTCGCCGGGTGGCGGTGGACGTGCCCGAAGAAGGACTCGAAGCGGTTGTAGACGATCTTGACCGGCTTGCCGGTGCGCAGCGCCAGCAGACAGGCGTGGATCTGCATCGACAGGTCCTCACGCCCGCCGAACGCGCCGCCGACGCCGGCCAGCGTCATCCGCACCTTCTCCTCGGGCAGGCCGAGGACGGGGGCGATCTGGCGCAGGTCGGAGTGGAGCCACTGGGTGGCGATGTAGAGGTGGACGCCGCCGTCCTCCTCCGGCACCGCGAGACCGGACTCGGGGCCGAGGAAGGCCTGGTCCTGCATGCCGAAGGTGTACTCGCCCCGGACGATGACATCGGCCCGCTTCGCGGCCTCGTCGGCGTTGCCGCGGACGATCGGCTGGCGGTGCACGATGTTCGGGTGCGGGACATGGCCGCTGTGGTGGTCGTCGCGGCCCTCGTGGACCAGGATCGCGTCCGGCGCGGTCGCGGAGGCCTCGTCGGTGATGACCGGCAGGTCGCGGTACTCGACGTGGATCTTCGCGGCGGCGCGGCGCGCGGTCTCCGGGTGGTCGGCGGCGACGATCGCCACCGGCTCGCCGTGGTGACGCACCTTGCCGTGGGCGAGGACCGGGGTGTCCTGGATCTCCAGGCCGTAGTTCTTCACGTCGGTCGGCAGGTCGTCGTAGGTCATGACGGCGTACACGCCCGGCATGGCGAGGGCCTGGCTCGTGTCGATGGACACGATCTCGGCGTGGGCGACCGTGGAGCGCAGGATCTGGCCCCAGAGCATGTCCTCGTGCCACATGTCGGACGAGTACGCGAACTCGCCGGTGACCTTGAGGGTGCCGTCCGGGCGGAGCGTGGACTCGCCGATGCCGCCCTTGGTCGGGGAGCCCTGGGTGACCTTGGTGGGAGCACCAAGGGGAGCGCCGTTGCTGGGCATCGTCAGACCGCCTCTCCCTGCCGGGCGGCCGCGAGGCGGACCGCGTCCATGATCTTCTCGTAGCCCGTGCAGCGGCACAGGTTGCCCGAGAGCGCCTCACGGATGTCCGCGTCGCTCGGGTTGGGGTTGCGCTCCAGCATCTCGTCGGCCGCGACCAGCAGACCCGGGGTGCAGAAGCCGCACTGGACGGCGCCGGCGTCGATGAACGCCTGCTGGATCGGGGAGAGTTCGGTGCCCTCGCCGGTGTGCGAGTCCTGGCCCTTGGCCTGCCAGCCCTTGGCCTCGTCGACCGAGGTGCCACAGGCACCGGTGGCGCAGCCGCCGTGCTCGGCGCGCTGCTTGGCGAAGTCCGCGAGCCCCTCGACGGTCACGACCTCCCGGCCCTCGGCCTGACCGGCGGCGACCAGACACGCACACACCGGGACGCCGTCCAGGCGGACCGTGCAGGAGCCGCACTCGCCCTGCTCACAGGCGTTCTTGGAACCGGGCAGGCCCAGCCGCTCGCGCAGGACGTAGAGCAGGGACTCGCCCTCCCACACGTCGTCGGCTTCCTGCGGACGTCCGTTGACAGTGAAGTTGACACGCATCAGGCGACTCCCTCCGTGCGGGCGGCGGTGCCGCGGTAGGACTCCCAGGTCCAGGTCAGCGTGCGGCGGGCCATGATGCCGACCGCGTGGCGGCGGTAGCTCGCCGTGCCCCGGACGTCGTCGATCGGGTTGCAGGCGGCGGCGCACAGGTCCGCGAACTGCTTGGCGACCGACGGGGTGATGATCTTGCCGTTGTCCCAGAAGCCGCCCTCTTCCAGCGCGGCGTTCAGGAACTCCTCGGCGGCCTTGGCCCGCACCGGCGTGGGCGCGGCCGAGCCGATGCCGGTCCGGACGGTCCGCGTCCGCGGGTGCAGCGCGAGCCCGAAGGCGCACACCGCGATGACCATGGCGTTGCGCGTGCCCACCTTGGAGTACTGCTGGGGCCCGTCCGCCTTCTGGATGTGCACCGCGCGGATCAGCTCGTCCGGCGCGAGCGCGTTGCGCTTCACTCCGGTGTAGAACGCGTCGATCGGGATCCGGCGGCTTCCGCGCACCGACTCGACCTCGACCTCGGCGCCCGCCGCGAGGAGCGCGGGGTGGGCGTCGCCGGCCGGGGAGGCGGTGCCGAGGTTGCCGCCGACGCCGCCGCGGTTGCGGATCTGCGGGGAGGCGACCGTGTGCGAGGCGAGGGCGAGACCCGGCAGCTCGGCGCGGAGGTTCTCCATGATCCTCGTGTACGGGACGGAGGCGCCGAGCCGTACGCTCTCCTCGCCGACCTCCCATTCGTAGAGGTCGCCGATGCGAGTGAGGTCGAGGAGGTACTCGGGCCGGCGGTGGTCGAAGTTGATCTCGACCATCACATCGGTGCCACCCGCAATCGGCACAGCGGTGGGGTGCGCTGCCTTCGCGGCGAGCGCCTCCTCCCAGCTGGCGGGGCGAAGGAAGTCCATGACCGGCTCTCTTCTTCGTCTCAGTGCTCTTGGAAGTCGTACAGATTGAGCCAATCCGTGTGCGGCGGGCGCGGCTCGTTCACGTGCTGTTAACGCGGAGTGGTGTCAGTACACCGCCCCGTCCTCCCACGGGGTCAGTCACGGAAACCATGAAGGAGTTGGCTGGCCAGGGTGGTCATCTTGTAGATTCGTATGAACGGAGGTCATCAGCAACCTCCTGGTTTTCCTCTGGAAACGTGAGGCACACACCACGTGACCTGGCACACAGCCGAATCGTGACCCCTGACCCGGCGTGTGTCACCCACCGGCCCGCCGGACGGGCCCGAGACCTCACCCCTCCACCCAGATCCATCGTAGATTTCGAGACAAGGAACGGCGGCGACGAGAATGCGGCTGCGCGCACTGCTGGACACCGACGCGCTGGGCCTCAGGCTGCTCGGCGGCGAAGAGGAACTCGACCGCACCGTCCGTGGCGTGATGACCACGGACCTGCGGGACCCCAGCCGCTACCTGTCGGGCGGTGAGCTGGTCCTCACCGGCCTGGCCTGGCGCCGGGACGCCGACGACTCGGAGCCGTTCGTGCGGATCCTCGCGCAGGCGGGGGTGGCCGCCCTCGCGGCCGGGGAGGCCGAGCTCGGCGATGTGCCCGAGGACCTGGTGACGGCCTGCGCCCGGCACCGGCTGCCGCTGTTCGGCGTGCACGAGTCGGTGGCCTTCGCGACGATCACCGAGCATGTCGTACGGCAGGTCTCCGGGGAGCGGGCCGGGGACCTCGCGGCGGTCGTGGACCGGCACCGGCGCATGATGACCTCGGGGCCCGCGGGGGGCGGTCCGGACGTCGTCCTGGACCTGCTGGGGTCGGACCTGGACCTGCGCGCCTGGGTGCTGTCCCCCACCGGACGGCTGATCGCCGGGTCGAAGGTGGGCGGCCCGGTCCTGGCCGCCGACCTGTGCGCCAAGCTCGCCGCCGAGCACCTGGCCGCCGCCCGCACCGGCCGGCGCGGCCCGCACCGGATCGTGCTGGACTCCACTCCGTACTCCCTGTTCCCGGTCCGCAGCACCGGCCGCTCCCCGCAGGCCTCGCGGGACGTGCGCGAGACGGTGCTGTCGGACTGGCTGCTGGCCGTGGAGGCGGACGCCGGGGACTGGCCCGAGGAGCGGCTGGACCTGCTCCAGGGGGTCACCCAGCTGATCGCCGTCGAGCGGGACCGCCGGGACGCGGCCCGCACGGTGCGCCGCCGGCTGGCGCAGGAGGTCCTGGAGCTGGTCCAGACGGGCGCCGCGCCCGCCGAGATCGCGGCCCGGCTGAGGGTGGCCGCACCGGTGCTGCTGCCCGGGCTGGGCGCGGCCCCGCACTGGCAGGTCGTGGTGGCCCGGGTGGAGTGGGAGGGCGGTGCGGTGGAGGGCGGCCCGGTGGCCCAGTCGCTGCTGGAGGAGATCCTGGTCGACCCGCTGACCACCGGTCCGGAGCCCTCCGACCGCATCGCGGTGGCACACACGGGCGACGAGGCGATCGCGCTGGTCCCGCTGCCCGCCGTCTCCTCCGAGCACGACGGCTCCGAGACGGGCCTGCTCGCCGACCAGCTCCTGGAGTCGGTCCGTGACCCGCTCTCGGCGGGCCTCGACGACGACGGCCGGGTCACGCTCGGCGTCAGCGCGGCGGTGCACTCCGCCGAGGGGCTGCGCGGGGCGCTGGAGGAGGCGCGGCACGCCCGCCGGGTCGCGGCCGCGCGGCCGGGGCGGGTGTGCGCGGCGGGGCATCAGGAGCTGGCCTCGCACGTGCTGCTGCTGCCGTTCGTCCCGGACGACGTGCGGCGCGCCTTCACCGCGCGCCTGCTGGATCCGCTGCGGGACTACGACCGCCGGCACCGCGCCGAGCTGATCCCGACGCTGGAGGCGTTCCTGGACTGCGACGGCTCCTGGACGCGGTGCGCGACCCGGCTGCACCTCCACGTCAACACACTGCGCTACCGGGTGGGGCGAATCGAGCAGTTGACGAGCCGGGACCTGTCCCGGCTGGAGGACAAGCTCGATTTCTTCCTGGCGCTGCGGATGAGCTGAGGTGGCGCGGGCATACCCCTGGTGGGGTCGCGGTCCCACGACTTTGTGAAATCCTTCACCTACCCTCTTGGCCTGCGTGGGCCGCAGATGCTGAAATGCGGCCACCACTCAAAGCTCAAGGGCGTGCTCGGGGAGGGCAACGTGGCGCATACCGCCATGTCTGGTAACGGAACGACCGCCGGTGACGATCCACTCCAGACCGCGGTATGGCGCTTGCGCTCGCGGGCCTGCTGGGCCGACGCGGCGGCCCTGCTGCGGCCCGAGACCCCGGCGGCCGCGCTGCAACGGGCGTCGCTGCTGGTGGAGCGGTGTCTGTACACCGAGCAGGGCTGGGAGGACGCGGAGGACGCGCTGCGTACGGCAGAGGCCGCGGCGCACACCGACGAGGAGCGCGGGGCGGCCGCTTGTGAACGGGGGCACCTTGCCTACGCCGCCACACTGCACACGGTCCGGGACCGGGCGGACGAGGCGCGGGCGGCGCTGGGGCGGGCGGCGGCACTGATCCCGCCGGGGGCGCCGGGCCGGGCGCTGCTGGACTTCCGGCGGGGTCTGCTGGCGGAGAACCTGGCGCACTCGCCGCAGGCGGCGCGGGCGGCCTACCGCCGGGCGCACGCGGCGGCGACGGCCCACCCGGATCCACTCCTGCTGTCGTTCACCTGGCGCCATCTGGCCGGACTCGCCCTGCGTGAGGGCGAGTTGGCGGAGGCGCGGCACGGCTTCGCCGAATCCCTGCGGATCCGCGAGGAGTTGGGCTACCTGGTGGGCACGGCCCCCGCGCTGGCCTCACTGGCGGACACCGAGCCCGAACCGGAAGCCTCCCGCCTCCGCGAGGAGGCCCGCCGCCTGTTCCGCCTCCTGGGCGGCGTACCGACCTGGCTCGCCCGCCACTTGACGACCCCACCGACGACGGACGCGGCAACGGCCTGACACGTCCGGCAGATCAACGCGCCCAGCAGCGCCGCCCGTTCGGCCGCGACGGCGGGCAGGCCGACGCGGGCGCGGAACACCGGCGGCGGCGCGATGCCGGGCGGCTACGAGGCCCCGGCGATGGGCTCGCCGGAAGGGCCGGGGCACTTCACGCACCGGGCAGCGCCGCCCGTTCGGCCGCGACTGCGGTCACGGCGGGGCGGGCGGCGATGCCGGGACGCCCGGGGGCGCCTACGAGCCCTCCGCGGAGTGCTCGCCCAGCAGGGCCCTGGCCATGCACGCGCCCACCAGCACCGGCCGTGGCCGGGCTACGAGGTCGCCGTGAAGTGTTCGGCTGTCAGGGTTCGCACCGTGTCCAGGTCTCGGGCGATCAGCGCGTCCAGCAGGGCCGTGTGTTCGGCCGCGTCGGTGATCAGGTCGACGCGGCCTCGGCCGGACTGGGGGCCGACCAGGGGCCACTGGGCGCGGCGGTGCAACTCCCCGGCGATGTGGACGAGTTGCTCGTTCCCGGACAGGGACAGCACCGCCGCGTGGAAGGCGCGGTCCGATTCGGCGTACGTCGCCCGGCAGCCGCTGGAGGCGGCCCGTACCGTCGCCTCCGCGAGCGGGCGCAGGCCGGCCCAGCGTTCGGGCGGGACCGTGCGGGCCAGCCGGAGCAGCACCGGGACCTCGATCAGGGCGCGCACCTCGGCCAGTTCAACCAGCTCCCGGGCGCCGCGCTCGACCACCCGGAAGCCCCGGTTGGGCACGACCTCCACGGCCCCTTCCAGGGCCAGTTGCTGCATCGCCTCACGGACCGGCGTGGCGGAGACACCGAACCGCTCGCCCAGCGCGGGGGCCGAGTACACCTGTCCCGGCGTCAACTCCCCCGCCATCAGCGCCCGGCGCAGCGCGTCGAGGATCTGCCCGCGCACCGAGGACCGCTGCACGACCGCCCGAGGGCGCGGCAGCAAAGGCTCGCTGTGGGTGTGTTCGCCCCGCGCCACGTCCGCGGCGCCGGGCTGGACGGGCACCCGGGCCTCGCCCCGGACCCGCGCGATCCCCGGCGTCCCCGCGGCCCGCGCCTCGGCGGAGCCCTGCGCACCCTGGTTCACGGGCTCCTCCTGCGGACGTGTCGGTCTTGGGGTCATTACGGCGGGTTGTTACTCATCCGTCAAGCACCATAAGCGCACCGGCCGCCAGTTCAAATCCAAGCGATCTTGGGTAAGGTAAGGCTTACCTGAAAACCGCACTGAATCGGGAGTCCCGGATGCCTGTGCCCCGTTCGGCCACCACGGACGCGTACACGCGGCTCACCGAGGTCCTCCCGTCACTCCGGGTGACCGAACTGGACACCGCGGACCCCACCCCGACCGGCTCCGGCTGGGTCACCGCCGCCGAGCTGGCCGCCGGGGGCGCCCCCCTCGACGCCTTCCTGGCCTGGGACGACGAGCAGGTCTGGCGCGACTACGCACAGCGGGCCCGCCCTGACGTCACCGCCGGCTTCGGACTGCACCGCTACGCCTGGCCCGCCTGCCTGCTGATCACCGTCCCCTGGTTCCTGCACCGCCGCGTCCCCCGCCTGCCCGTGACGCATGTCTCCTACGACCGCACCACCCCCGACTTCCCCATCGGCCGGATGGCGGTCCGCCCGACCGCCGGCTTCGCCTGTCTGCCCAGCGACCCGGCGGCCGGTCTCCCGGGCGCCCGGGTGGTCCCCCACGAGGAGGCCCTGCGCGCCGAGGTCCGCACCGCCGTGGCCGAGCACCTCGAACCCGTCCTCGCCGGCTTCGGCCCGCGCATGCGCCGCCGCGGCCGCGCCCTGTGGGGCATGGCGACCGACGAGATCGTCGAGAGCCTGTGGTACGTCGGACAGCTCCTCGGCGAGGAGGAGCGCGCCATGCGGGAGCTGGAGCTGCTGCTGCCGGGCTCGACCAAGCCGTACGCCGGTTCCGCCGCCTTCCGCGTGCTGACCGGGCCGGACGGGAAGCCGCTGTCCACCCGGGACCGGGTGAGCTGCTGCATGTTCTACACCCTGCACCCCGAGGACACCTGCGCCACCTGCCCGCGCACCTGCGACACCGAGCGCGTCAGCAGGCTGCTGGCCACGGCGAGTTGACCCGGCGCGGGGCACGAGCACCCCGCCGGTTCCCGTAAGATCAACCCCGCGGACCGCCCGCGGGGTTTCAGGTGTTTCACAACTTCCTCACTCGTCGCAGGAACTTTCCGTGGAACCACCCGTGCGGGTAGTCTTATTCGAACTCAACTCCCGCCCCTCACGCGGCAGTTCGAGCAGAACGCCGCCCTGGGCATCCCCTTGCACTTCCTTGGCGGCCTCTTGCCCCGAAACCCCCTGAGGGCCGGTGGGATTGGGCCACTATGGCGGGCGTTACGCCCTATCCCAATGCAAGGGACCCCAGATGAGACTGACCGACATATCGCTGAACTGGTTGCTTCCGGGCGCCGTACTGCTCCTGGGCACGCTGGCGGCGATGGCGGTGCTCACGCGCGGAAAGCGCTCCTCGGGGAAGGACACGAGTGCGGACGACTCGTGGGAGCGCAGCGAAGAGCGCCGCAGGCGCAAGGAGGCCATATACGGCACCGTCTCCTATGTGCTCCTGTTCTGCTGTGCCGCGGTGGCCGCGGCGCTCTCCTTCCACGGCCTGGTCGGATTCGGCGAGGAGAACCTCGGCCTCACCGGCGGCTGGCAGTACCTGGTCCCGTTCGGCCTGGACGGAGCCGCGATGTTCTGCTCCGTGCTGGCGGTGCGCGAGGCGAGCCACGGTGACGCGGCTCTCGGCTCCCGGATACTCGTATGGACGTTCGCGTTCGCCGCGGCCTGGTTCAACTGGGTGCACGCGCCCCGGGGGGTCGGCCATGACGGCGCCCCGCACTTCTTCGCGGGCATGTCCCTGTCCGCGGCGGTGCTCTTCGACCGGGCGCTGAAGCAGACCCGCCGGGCCGCCCTGCGCGAGCAGGGCCTGGTGCCGAGGCCGCTGCCGCAGATCCGCATGGTCCGCTGGCTGCGGGCGCCCCGGGAGACCTACAGGGCCTGGTCCCTGATGCTCCTGGAGGGTGTGCGCAGCCTGGACGAGGCGGTCGAGGAGGTGCGCGAGGACAAGCTGAAGAAGGACGAGCAGCGCAGGCGGCGCCGCGAGGCGCAGCGCGTGGAGCGTGCCCAGCTCAAGGCCATCAGCCGCGGCCACCGCGGGTTCGTCGGCCGGGGCGGCGGACGCCAGGTGGAGGTGGAGGTCCAGGCCGTGGAGCGCGGCGGCTCCGACCGGGTCACCGCGGAGCCTGCCATATCGTCGCCGGAGCAGCTGCCCGTACGCTCGCGTCCCTCACTTCAGCCCGCCCGCACCGGTTCTGAGCCGGTGACCGTCGACCTCACCGCGGAGGACGACACCATGGCCCTGCCGCGGCTGGACTCCCTGGAGCGCAAGCTCAAGGAGATGGAGCAGCAGTTCGGCTGAAAACCGCTCTCCTCGGACGAGCCACGGGAGGGGGTACGGCGTCAGGTCGTACCCCCTCCCGTCGTCGTGCGGGCCGCCGTTCAGGCGGCCTCCGCGTCGAGCTCGAACCACACCGCCTTGCCCACGCCGTGCGGTCGCACGCCCCACGCGTCCGCGAGGGACTCCACCAGCGCCAAGCCCCTGCCGTGCGTACCGTCGTCGGCGTCCGGTACGCACACCCTGGGCCGGTGCGCCACGAAGTCCCGTACCTCCACCCGCAGTCCACACGGTCCCAGAGTGGCGGTCAGGACCGCGTCATGGTCGGTGTGGACGAGTGCGTTGGTGACGAGTTCGCTGGTCAGCAGCTCCGCTATCTCCGATCGTCCCGGCCTGCCCCAGTGCCGCAGCAGCTCGCGCAGTTCCCTGCGCGTCTCGGGCACCGCCCTGAGGTCGGCGCGCCCCAGTCTGCGGCTGAGCCGGCACATCGGTGCCGGTTCCCCGCCGCCGTCGCCCTTGTCCTGAGCCGTGTCCGTCGGGAAGGCCCCGATCGCTACGGGACCGCCCCCTCGTACCTGCCTCTTCATGACCCCCCGCCCGCGTGCCGATGTGGTTCCCTCCTGCTCGAACACGTTCACGGGATCCATGCCCCGTCGGGCCCGGGGCAGTCATGTCGAATCGTCAACGACCAGGCGTTCGGCCACAAAGGGGGCGGCACGCGAGCGGCGGTACGGGGTGCGTGGGCCGCCCTCCCGACCCCCGTGGCGAGAGGGCGGCCCGGTTCCCCCCGGCGCCACCGCGGTCAGTACAGCTTGTTGACCGCCTTGGTGGTGGTCTTCTTGAAGGCGGACACCGGAGCGTCCGAGAAGTCGCCCAGCTGCGACCAGTCCACGACGGTGACGGTCCGGCCGTCCCGGCCGACGGAGAGCAGCCGGATGTCGGTGGCGCCCCAGGTGGTCTCGGTGTGCAGACCGTGCACGCGGGCGCCCTCCTCGACCGGCAGCGAGCCGTAGGACTTGTACGTGGCCTCGATCTCGGGGTCGGCCTCGATCCGTTCGGCGCAGGCCTTGAACTCCTTGTTCAGGCTGCTCGCCAGCGCCTTGGCCTTGGCGGCGGTGCCGACGACGATCGTCAGCTGCCGGGCGCTGGTGTCGAGGTCGGTGTGGAAGGGGCGGTACCGGGAGTCGTAGGCGAGCAGCGCCTCCTCCAGGCAGAACCGCATCTCGTCCGGGACTCCGTCGGTGACCTTGCCGGCGGTCCAGGTCGCGGAGGGGTGCGGCGGGAGCTGGGAAGCGGACAGGAAGCGGGGCGCGCTCGCCGTCTTCGACGCGGCTCCCGCGGGTACGGTGAGGGCCGCGCCGACGGTGAGGCCGGCGACGGCGAGTACGGTGATGGCGCCTGCTCGGGTGCGCTTGGGCATGAGTGTCCCCCCGTGGGTGAGTATGGGTGCGGGTCGTCGTCACCGCGCCGCCGGCTGGTCGGTCCGGCCGTCGTCGGTGCGACACCTCGAGCATCAGCGGTCACAGGCCCCGGAGGCAACAGGGGACGCGGCTTTCCCCGGGGTGGAACCATCCCAGGCCGTCTGACGTGCAGGTACATGGGGTGCCTGGGATGCCGTCCCGGGCGGGAGAACACGGGGGAAGGGTGTCGGCACAGGACGACGTCGAGGAGTTCGCCGCACTGCTGCGGCGGTTCAAGGAGCGGACCGATCGCAGTTACGGCTCGCTGGCCCGTCGGCTGGGCATGAACACCTCCACACTGCACCGCTACTGCGCCGGTGAGGCGGTCCCCCAGGACTTCGCCCCGGTGGAGCGCTTCGCCGCACTGTGCGGGGCGTCGGCGGAGGAGCGGATGGAGTTGCACCGGCGCTGGCTGCTCGCGGTGGCGGCCCGGCAGCGGCCCCGGGGCACGGCGGCACCGCAGACTCCTGCGGAGCAGGCACCCGTGAACGCGACACCCGACCCGGCGCCCGAGGACCCGACTCCGGAACCGGCGCGCGAGAAGGGCACGCTCGACCCGGCGCCCATGAACCCGACGTCCGCCCCGGCACCCGAGAACCCGACTCCGGAAGCGGCCCCCGAGCACGCGACACCCGGCCCGGCGCCCATGAACCCGACGTCCGCCCCGGCACCCGAGAACCCGACTCCGGAAGCGGCCCCCGAGCACGCGACACCCGGCCCGGCGCCCATGAACCCGACGTCAGACGCGACGTCCACCCCGGCGCCCGACGACGCGACTGAGGAACCGGCGCCCGTCCCGTCGGGCCGTCCCTGGTACCGCCGTCGGCGGAGCGCGGTCGCCGCGGCCGTGGTCTCGGTGCTCCTCGTCACCCTGGGCACCCTCTCCGCGCTGGAGACCGGCCCGGACTCCACCGTGAGCGACCGGCCCCAGGGCGCGGGCAAGCCCCGTACGACCGCACCCGCCACGACGTCGAAGAGCCCGTCCCCCAGGTCCCCGAGCCCCTCGGCCACCGGCGCCTCCCCCTCCGGATCTCCGACGGTGAAGCCCTCGCGGCCCGCCGCGGAGAAGAGCAGCGGCGCACCCTCCGCGCAGGGCGAGCCGAAGGAGGGTGTGCCGCTCACCTGGACCGCGGACTCGCACGTCTGGTCGGAGGGGTGCGGGCACGACTACGTCATCGGCGAGCCGCCCGCGCGGGTGCCGCCGCCGCCCGCCCCGCAGGACGCCAGGGTGTGGGCCGGGGCGCAGGGCGCGGTGCACGGGCGGGAGACCATGGTGCGGATCTCGGTGCAGGGGCGGACGTCCACGGCGGTGATCCTGGAGGCCCTGCGGGTCCGGGTGACCGGCCGCGCGGCGCCCGTCGAGGGCAACGCCTACGCCATGGACCAGGGCTGCGGCGGGGCGCTGACCCCGCGTTACTTCGACGTCGACCTGGACCAGGACCGGCCGATCGCCCGCCCGGTGGACGGCAATGACGCGGGTACCACGATCCCGGCGATGCGCCTGCCCTACCGGGTCTCCGCCGAGGACCCCGAGGTCCTGCTCGTCACCACCCGTACCGAGGGCTGCGACTGCCGCTGGTACCTGGAACTCGACTGGTCCTCCCAGGGCCGCACCGGCACCATCCGCATCGACGACCGCGGCACCCCGCTGCGCACGACGGGCATCAAGGGCCTGCCCCGGTACGCGTACGACACCTCGGCGCGCGAGTGGGGGCCGTACGCCCCCTAAGGCCGGGGCACGTTGCGGAGGTTGGAGCGGGCCATCTGAAGCATGCGGCCCACTCCGCCGTCCAGGACGATCTTGGAGGCGGACAGGGCGAAGCCGGTGACCATGTCGGCCTTGATCTTCGGCGGGATGGACAGGGCGTTGGGGTCGGTGACGATGTCGACGAGGGCCGGGCCCTTGTGCCTGAAGGCGTCCTTGAGGGCGCCCGCGAGCTGCTTGGGCTTCTCCACGCGTACGCCGTAGGCGCCGCAGGCCTGGGCGACGGCCGCGAAGTCGGGGTTCTTGTTCGTGGTGCCGTACGACGGGAGCCCGGCGACCAGCATCTCCAACTCGACCATGCCGAGCGAGGAGTTGTTGAACAGGACCACCTTCACCGGCAGGTCGTACTGGACCAGCGTGAGGAAGTCGCCCATCAGCATGGAGAATCCGCCGTCGCCGGACATCGACACCACCTGGCGGCGGCGGTCGGTGAACTGGGCGCCGATCGCCATGGGCAGCGCGTTCGCCATCGAGCCGTGGGAGAAGGAGCCGATGACCCGGCGGCGGCCGTTCGGGGTGAGGTAGCGGGCGGCCCAGACGTTGCACATGCCGGTGTCGACCGTGAACACCGCGTCGTCGGCGGCGATCTCGTCCAGCACCGCGGCCACGTACTCCGGGTGGATCGGGACGTGCTTGTCCACCTTCCGGGTGTACGCCTTGACGACCCCCTCCAGCGCGTCGGCGTGCTTCTTGAGCATCTTGTCGAGGAAGCGCCGGTTCTTCTTGGTCCGCACCCGCGGGATCAGGCAGCGCAGGGTCTCGCGCACGTCGCCCCACACCGCGAGGTCCAACTTGCTCCGGCGGCCGAGGTGTTCGGGCCGGACGTCGACCTGGGCGATCTTGACGTCGTCGGGCAGGAAGGCGTTGTACGGGAAGTCGGTGCCGAGCAGGATCAGCAGATCGCACTCGTGGGTGGCCTCATAGGCGGCGCCGTAGCCGAGGAGTCCGCTCATGCCGACGTCGAACTTGTTGTCGTACTGGATCCATTCCTTGCCCCGCAGGGCGTGTCCCACCGGGGACTTGATCTTCTCGGCGAACTCCATGACCTCCGCGTGCGCGCCCGCCGTGCCGCTGCCGCAGAACAGGGTGACCTTGTCGGCAGCGTCGATCAGCCGGACCAGCTTGTCGATCTCCTCGTCGCCTGGGCGGACCGTGGGCCGGGTGGTGACCAGGGCCGTCTCGACCGCCTTGTCGGGGGCGGGCCGGTCGGCGATGTCGCCGGGCAGGGAGACCACGCTGACGCCGGAGCGGCCGACCGCGTGCTGGATGGCGGTCTGGAGCAGCCGGGGCATCTGCTGCGGGCTGGAGATCATCTCGCTGTAGTGGCTGCATTCGCGGAACAGCCGGTCCGGGTGGGTCTCCTGGAAGTAGCCGAGGCCGATCTCGCTGGAGGGGATGTGCGAGGCGAGGGCGAGGACGGGGGCCATGGAGCGGTGGGCGTCGTAGAGGCCGTTGATCAGGTGCAGGTTGCCGGGGCCGCAGGAGCCCGCGCAGGCGGTCAGCTTCCCGGTGATCTGGGCCTCCGCCCCGGCGGCGAAGGCGGCGGTCTCCTCGTGCCGTACATGCACCCAGTCGATGCCGGAGTTGCGGCGTACGGCGTCCACGACGGGGTTGAGGCTGTCGCCGACCACGCCGTACAGGCGCTCGACCCCGGCGCGGACGAGGATGTCGACGAACTGCTCCGCGACGTTCTGCTTGGCCATGGCTGCGCATACCCCTTCGAATCGCCTGCTCCGGGTTCCATTGGAGGCACAGGGGCGCGTGGTTCGCTCGGTCAGTTCTCCCAGACGGCGGCGGCGGTACGGTCGTCGGCGTAGCCCTTGACGCGGACCTGGGTGTCGGCGAGGAACGCGGCGAGCCCCGGCGGGGTGGGGGCGGACCACCGGTCGGTCAGATGACGGACGAGGTCCGCCTCGCCGCGCAGGGGTTCGGCGAGGCCACCGGTGCACATCAGGAGCGTGTCGCCCGGACGGGCGACCGAGGCCCGGAAACGGAACGGCTCGCGGGGTGGTTCCGGGGCGGGCTCGTAGGGGCTCGGGGGCTTGGGGATGCCCAGGTCCATGGTGAGCCGGTCGCCCTCGGGGGTCTCGGACGGCGGCGAGCCGAAGCCGACCACGGGCTCGCCCACGACGTCCGTGACCCGCGGCTCGATGTCCTGCCACTCGCCGTCCCGCAGCCGGAACAGCCCTCCGGCGCCGACGCCGAAGAAGACGCGGGTACGGCACTCGGGGTCGGCGGGGAGCAGCAGGCAGCGCAGGGTGGCGGCGTACTCCTCCGGGTCCACGCCCAGTTCGGCCGCGCTGGCGCGGAGCTTGCCGAGGCTGCGGGCGGTCAGCCGGTGCAGTCCGGACTTCAGGTCGCCGCGGCGGGCGGCGCGGATGTCCTCGGCGAGGCGGGCGTGGCTGCGGCCGACGGCCCTGCCGATCCAGTGGCAGGCCTCGGCGGCGGCGCGGTGGGCGCCGGGGGTGGCCCGGGCGCCGGTGGCCATGGCGACCAGGACGAGCGCGGTGTCGCCGGTGCCGAAGCGGGCGGTGAGGAGGGAGTCGCGGCGCGGTTCGCCGCGGTAGCGGGCGGAGTCGCCGCGGACGGAGGCGGCGCGCAGGGTGCAGGTGCCGTACTGGGCGCCGTCGAGGACGGTGTCGGCGACCAGGTCGTCCAGGTCGTCGGGGTCCGCGGGCGGGAGGGCGGTGGGTTCGGGCTCGTAGGTGGGCGGGCCGGAGCCCACGTACGCGACGGTCGGAGGGGCCGGGTCGGCGGTGACCGGGGGTGCCGTCACCATCACCGTCGGCGGTGGCTGCGGCGGTTCGGAGGGGGCCCGTTGCTTGTTCACCGTGGTCGAAGCCGAGGCGAACCGGTCGTCCAGGGAATCCGGGGCGGCCGCGGGACCCGTGTCCTCGGTCCTGTCGTCGTACAGCTCCATCCACCAGTCGTCGTCCCGACCGGTGGGCCTTCCCCCCTGCTGGCTCATGCCCCTAATTGTCCACCGCCGGGGCCGGATGAAAACGGGGCATCCCGAAAATCGGGTGAAGCACAGAACGCGGGTGCGACCTCCGCGCGCCCGGGCGGCGACCGGTCCGCAAGCGCTGACCTGCGGGTCCGCCCGGGCTCCTGCACTCTGGTCAGATGGGAGTGGCGGACACCCTGCTGGTCGGCATGGTCATCCTGCTCGGCCTGTGCGGAGTGCTGGCGCCCGGCGTACCGGGGTCGTGGCTGGTATGGGCCGCGATCATGTGGTGGGCGCTGCAGGACCCGCGGCCGGTGGCGTGGTGGCTGCTGGTCGGGACGACCATCGCCCTGTTCCTGTCCCAGGTGGTGCGCTGGGCCCTGCCGCCCCGGCGGCTGCGGGCGAGCGGCGCCACCCGCCGGATGGGCGTGTGGGCCGGGGCGGGCGCGTTGCTCGGGTTCTTCCTGATCCCCGTGGTCGGCGCGATCCCCGGCTTCATGGCCGGTATCTACCTGGAGGAACGCCGGCGCCTGGGCCGGCACGCGGAGGCCCGGGCGGCCCTGCGCACGGCGATGCGGTCGGGGGGCTCCAGCGTGCTGGCGGAGCTGTTCACCTGTCTGCTGATCGCGGGGGCGTGGCTGGGCGTGGTGATCTGGGGGTGAACTCAGCGCGCCGAGGGCTCCGGTCCGGTGGTGCCTGCCACCGCGAGTGCCCCTTCCAGGGTCAGCAGTGCCGTCTTGCGGTCCAGGCCGCCCGCGTACCCGGTCAGGGTGCCGTTGGCGCCGATCACCCGGTGGCAGGGGCGGAGGATCAGCAGCGGGTTGGCGCCGATCGCGCCGCCGACGGCCCGGACGGCCGCCCGGGGAGCGCCGATCCGCGCGGCGATCTCGCCGTACGTGGTGGTCCCGCCGTAGGGCACGCTGTCCAGGGCCTCCCACACCCTCGCGCGGAACGCGGTGCCCTCGGCGCGCAGCGGCAGCCGGAACTCCTTCAGCTCCCCCGCGAAGTAGGCGGTGAGCTGCTCCTGGGCGTCCCGGAAGGCGTCCGGCTCGTGCCGCCAGCCCTCCTGGACGCTCCGGCCGCCCTTCTGGCCGGGCACGGACAGTGAGGTGAGAGCACCGCTCACGGGGTCGGCGGTGACCAGCAGGGGGCCCACGGGGCTGTCCAGGTTCGTCCACAAGGTGGTCATCGGGCTTGCTCCAACTCCCCTGCTGCGCGCAGGTGTTGCCAGGCGTACGAGCGCCAGGGGCGCCAGCTGTCGGGGACGTCGGCGCCGGGCGGCGCGACGTCCGGGTCACCGAGGGCGCGGGTGCGCACCACGGCGACGGTACGGGCATCGAGGCCGGGCAGGGCGAGCAGCGCCCGCTCGGCGTCGTCCCGGTCGGCGCCCGCGTCCAGGCGTACGGCGCCGTCGGCGAGGGCGGCCGTGAGCGCGCCCAGGGGGCCGTGCGGCTCCGCCCCGGCGAGGACGGCCGGTTCCGGGAAGAGGTGGGTGAGGCTGCCGCAGGGCGCGTCCAGCGCCTTGCCGTACGCGTGCACCAGCCGCTCGGCAGCGGCGGTCCCCACCAGCGCCCGTACAGCGAGTTCCTCGGGGTCGGCGGCCCCGGGCGAGCGCAGGCCCGGGCGGGCGGCGATCAGGGGGGCGAGCCGGGCGTCGGCGCCGAGCCGCTCGTCCACGGCGTAGGGGTCGGCGTCGAGGTCGAACAGGCGGCGCAGTCGCTGGACGGCGGTGGTGAGGTCGCGGGGGTCGGTGAGGTGGAGCCGGGCGTCGAGCCAGCCGCCGGGGTGGGTCCCGGTGCCGGGTGCGCTGCCGCCGGGCCGCTCGTCGACGGCGACGATGCCCGTGCCGTGCGGCAGCCGCAGGGTACGGCGGTAGGTGCGCCGGCCGGGGGTGCCGCTCACCTCCTCCACGCCGGGCACGGCCTCGGCCTGGAGCAGGTCGAAGACGGCGCCGGACCGGTAGGGGCCGCGGTGGGCGAGCCGGAGCGGGATTCCGGCGGTCGGGGTGCCGCCGCGCCGGGCGGACCGGGCGGCCTCGGCGCGCAGGGCACTCGGGGTCCGGGCGTAGACCGCCCGCATGGTGTCGTTGAACTGCCGCACACTGGCGAATCCGGCGGCGAAGGCGATCTCGGTGATCGGCAGATCGGTGGTCTGGCACAGGACGCGCGCGGTGTGCGCCCGCTGGGCGCGGGCCAGCGCGACCGGGCCCGCGCCGAGCTCGCCGGTCAGCTGGCGCTGCACCTGCCGGGGGCTGTAGCCGAGCCGGCCGGCGAGCCCGGCGACGCCCTCCCGGTCGACGACGCCGTCGCCGATCAGCCGCATGGCCCGGCCGACGACGTCCGCGCGGACGTTCCACTCGGCCGAGCCGGGCGCCGCGTCCGGCCGGCACCGCCGACAGGCCCGGAAACCCGCGCCCTGCGCGGCGGCGGCGGTCGCGAAGAAGCGGACGTTGCGGCGCTTGGGGGTGACGGCGGGGCAGCTGGGCCGGCAGTAGATGCCGGTGGTCTCGACGGCGAAGAAGAACTCGCCGTCGAACCGGGCGTCCCGGCTGCACACGGCCTCGTACCTGGTGTCTTCGTCCATCACGCGTCCCAGTCTCCGGCAGTCACCGGGACAGGGCCAGCGGGATTCGGACGTGACGGTCGGTGCGGCCTAACGCCAGCCGTTGCGCTTGGCCTGCATCGCCGCGCGCCCCTCCGCCCCCCTTCGCTTCCAGTCGCGCCGGATCTCGGCCCGCAGCCGGGCGTCGGTCTTGGCGACGATCCGCTGGTTCTCCCGCATCAGCTTCCGGTAGCTGTCGAGCCGCCGCACGGCCAGCTCCCCGGAGTCGATGGCGGCGAGGACGGCGCATCCCGGCTCCGCCTCGTGCGCGCAGTCGTGGAAGCGGCAGCGCGCGGCGAGCTCCTCGATCTCCGCGAAGACCTGCCCGACGCCGGTCCCCGCGTCGAACAGCCCGACCCCCCGCAGACCGGGGGTGTCGATCAGGACGCCCCCGCCGGGCAGCGCCAGCAGATTGCGGGTGGTCGTGGTGTGCCGCCCCTTGCCGTCGATGTCCCGGGTGGCCCGGACGTCCATGACCTCCGCCCCGAGCAGCGCGTTGGCGAGGGTGGACTTGCCCGCGCCGGACTGCCCGAGCAGTACGGACGTACCGCCTCCGACGACGGCGGCGAGGACCTCGAGCCCTTCGTCGAGATGGGCGCTGACGGTCAGCACCGGTACACCCGGCGCCGTCGTCTCGACGTCCTGCACGAGATGCGCGAGCGTCACCGGGTCCGGCACGAGGTCCGCCTTGGTGAGCACGACCACGGGCTGGGCGCCCGATTCCCAGGCGAGCGCCAGGAACCGCTCGATCCGGCCGAGGTCGAGTTCGACGGCCAGCGACACGGCGATGACGGCGTGGTCGACGTTGGCCGCGAGGATCTGCCCCTCGGACCGCTGGGAGGAGGTGGAGCGCACGAAGGCGGTACGGCGCGGCAGATACGTCCGTACGTAGCGCGGGTTGCCGCCGGGTTCGACGGCGACCCAGTCACCGGTGCACACCACGCGCATCGGGTCGTTGGGGGTGACGAAGGCGGTGTCGGCGCGGAGCATCCCGTCGGCGGTGACGACGTCGCACTGCCCGCGGTCGACGCGCACGACGCGCCCGGCGAGCAGGCCTTCGGCGTCGTAGGGGGCGAACTCGTCCGCCCAGGCGTCGTCCCAGCCGTAGGGGAGGAGCGAGGTGAAAGCGGAGCTGGAAGTCAAGGGTGACCCTTCACAAGGGCGGCCCCGGCGCGCGTCGCTGGACGCGAGGGAGAGTGGGTTTCAGCCGGTGGCCACGGAGGTGGACTTGATGGATTCCTGGATGCGGGCAGCGCCCATCGCAAAGACAGCCATCGGTCGACACCTCCTCGTCCACTCTCGTCGGTTCACACGCGATCGGTGTGATGCGCCGTCACTGTAGCCCGGCCCCGCGGCCGGGCGTCAACGTATTTTTTCCGCTCAGGTCGTGCCGCACTCCCGGCCGTTCAGCGCGAAGTCGTGCGCCGGGGAGTTCTTGCCCTGCCAGGAGGCGGTGAAGCCGAAGGTGAGCGTGCCGTCGGCGGGGACCGCCTTGTTGTAGGCGGTGGCGGTGGCGGTGACCCGGGAGGCGTTCTGGGTGAAGTCCGCGTCCCACATGTGGCCGACGCGCTGGCCCTCGCGGAAGGACCAGGCCACCCGCCAGGTGTCCAGGGGCTGCTCGGTGGTGACGGTGACGGTGGCCTGGAAGCCGTCGGGCCACTGGTTGACCAGGTGGTAGCGGACCCGGCAGGTCTCCGGGGCGCTGGGGGCGGCTGCGGAGGTGGTGATGGTGGCGGTGCCCTGGGGTCCGGGGTCGGGGTCCTCGCGCTCCGGGGTGCGCTCGGGGGTGCGCTCGCCGGGACCGGCGGAAGGCCGTGCGGACGGGCTCGCGGCAGTGTCCTCGGCCGAGGGCTCGAAGGACGGGCCGGACTGGCCGGCCACCGGCTGACGGCCAAAGTCGCCGGCCGCCGTGTCGCCGCCGGAGCCGGAGCCCGAGCCGGAGCCGCCGAACGGCATCAGCGACACGGCGAGCGCCAGCAGCGACACCAGGACGGCCGCGGCGAGCAGACCGCCGCGTACCGTCTTCGCCTTCCGCGCCGCGGGATCGGCGTCCACGCCGTCGGCGACCGCCGGGCCGGGGCGTCCGGCGCCGAGCCGGACCTCGGCGGCGCGCCGGCGGCGCTCCAGGTAGGCGAGGCCGCCCCAGCCGATGACCCCGCCGGCGAGGGCGGCGGGCAGACCGACGCCGTGCAGCCGCAGACAGGCGGCGGCCTCGGCGCAGTCCACGCAGCGGGCGAGGTGCTGGGAGAGGTCGGCCGGCACCTCGGTGACGGGTGAGCGGGTGACCGCGTCGAGCAGCCGGACATAGCCGCGGCACTCGGGGGCCTGCGGCGCGTCGAGGAGGTTGCGGTGGCAGCGGTCCCGGAACAGGCCCCGCACCTGGACGAGTTCCTCGGAGACGGTGGCCGGGTCGAGGCCGAGCCGGCGGGCCACGACGGACAGCGGCAGCGCCTCCACCTCGGCCAGCCACAGCAGTTCGGCGTCGGGCTGCTGCATGTCCCGCAGTCCGCGCAGCGCGAGCGGGCGCCCCTGCGGCGGTCCGGCGTACCGGGCGGCCTTGCCGGAGTTGAGCCACAGCCGCAGATCGGGGTCGAGACGGCTGCCCCGGCCGCTGACCTCCCAGTCGGCGGCGGCGGTGCGTACGGCGGTCAGCAGCAGGGGTATCCGGGGCAGCCGCGGGGAGCGGCGGCCGGCGTACCGGGTGCCGTGCGACGCGGCGGCACGGACCTCGCGCATGCCGGCCGAGAACGCCTCCCTGGCCAGGTCGGTGGCCGCGGTGGAGCCGGCCGTGCACAGGTCGGCGTACGAAAGCACGGCGTCCCAGCACTCGGAGAACAGCGCGGCCTCGGCGGCGTCCTGAGGGCTCGGCAGGTCGGGCATGGGTCTCCTGCATCCACAAGCGAAGTCAACTCACCATAGGGGCAATGGAGTTGGGGGAAACCTCGCGGCAGAGGACGAGCCTTTCACGTCGTCGACACACCTGACAAGCGCGCTCTTCACCTCTCACGGGCCACTGCCGTCACGCCGTGGCCGACTGCTCCTCGGGCAGGCTGTCCATGAAGGAACTGACCGAGAACACCGCGCGGCCGGGTCCGGGCGGGCCGTAGCCGGGGGGCGAGGAGAGCCCGAAGTCCTCCATCGTCCGACGATAGGCCTGGAGCAGCCGGATGTGGTACTCCAGGGGCGCGCCCTGCGGGTTGGCCTTGCCGAGCGGGGTGGTGGGCTCCGGGCACCAGGTGGTGAAGCGGGGCGTGATGCCGTGCGACATGAAGAAGCGCAGGCCCTCGGTGGTGGACTCGATCGCCTCGTCGACCGTGGTGAAGCCGAAGGGCTCCGCCATCTCCACGCCTGCCACGAAGTTGGGGATCACATTGCGGGCGCCGAAGATTTCCGCCGAGTCCAGGATCCGCCTGTGCCACTCGTCGCGGCCGACGTAGCGCTCCTTGCCGGGGCAGTACAGCTCGAACAGGCGGCGGTCCCACACCTCGTAGTTGGGGTGGTAGATCTGCACGCCGTAGTCCTTGAAGCGCTGCACGTCGTCACGGGGCAGCGCCTGGGCGACGACCTTGCCGATCCACCGGCCCGGGAAGCGCTCCTCGATGGCCTTGGCGTAGTGGCCGTAGAAGTCGGCCTCGTCGCGCCCGGCGACGGTCCTGGTGATCGCGCCGCCGGTGAGGGTGTAGGCGGTGGACACCTTGGCGGTGTCGTACCGGTCGATGATCTCCAGGGCTTCGAGGACCTCCTCGACGTCCTTGACCCCGGTGTACGGCCGCCCCGCCGCCTTGTGCTGGCGCCAGTTGTGGTTGATGTCGCAGTACTGGCACTCCTCCTTGGCGCCGAAGTACTGGCAGACGCGGAAGACGGTGAGGTAGATCAGGTAGCCCCACTGGATGGTCGGGGCGACCTCCATGACCGACTTCCCGCTGGCGAGGGTGTGCCGGTAGTACTCGGGCATCGGCGGGACCCCGACGTCCGAGATCCGCCTGCCGTCCAGGTAGAGGCCGAGCACGCCGTCCTCGTCGGCGGCCACCCGGTAGGGCGAGGCCGGGTTCACCCGCACGGAGACCACGGTCCGGCGCAGGTCGTAGGGACCGCCGGTGAGGATGATCTCCTCCGGCGGCCGCCGCAGCGCGGCCTCGCCGAGCTCCGGCAGGGTGCCGTGGTCGAAGGAGAAGATGAAGTACGACTTCGGCTTGACCTCGCCGGACTCGTTGTCGCTCAGCGCGGACGGGTCGAAGGCGACACCGCCGCGGAGCAGGTCCTCCTTGAAGACGGCCTCCCGCGGTACGTGCGGAAAGCGCTCCATCAGATCCTCGACCAGCGCGGTACGGCTGCCCATCCCGTGTCTCCTCCCGGCTCAGGCGTTCGACTCCTCACGGTATGCCCCTGCCTGCGCGTGATCCGTGCCGGGTCCCCTCGTGCCGCGGATCCGTCCGGTATGCACCACTGTGCCCCAGGGCCCGGACGGGCGGATGAGAGGCTCGGCGCACACGCACTCTCCGGGAGGGACGACGGATGACGGAGACGGTCACCAACTGGGCCGGCAATATCACCTACGCCGCCAAGGAACTGCACCGCCCGCACTCGCTCGACGCGCTCAGGGCCCTGGTGGCCGGGAGCGCCCGGGTGCGGGTGCTGGGCAGCGGGCACTCCTTCAACGAGATCGCCGAGCCGGGGGCCGGGGGGGTGCTGCTGTCGCTCGCCGGGCTGCCCGCCCCGATCGACGTGGACACCGCCGCCCGGACCGTGCGGGTCGGCGGCGGGGTGCGGTACGCGGAGCTGGCCCGGGTGGTGCACGGACACGGACTGGCGCTGCCGAACATGGCGTCCCTGCCGCACATCTCGGTGGCCGGGTCCGTCGCCACCGGCACCCACGGCTCGGGGGTGGCCAACGGCTCGCTGGCCGCGCCCGTGCGCGAGGTGGAGCTGGTGACGGCGGACGGGTCGACGGTCCGGATCGGGCGGGAGGACGCCCGGTTCGGCGGGGCGGTGACCTCGCTCGGCGCGCTCGGCGTGGTCACCGCGCTCACCCTGGACCTGGACCCCGCTTATGAGGTGGAGCAGCATGTCTTCACCGAACTCCCGCTGGAGCGGCTGGAGTTCGAGACGGTGACCCGGGCGGCGTACAGCGTCAGCCTGTTCACCGACTGGCGGGCGCCGGGCTTTCGGCAGGTGTGGCTGAAGCGGCGCACCGACCAGCCGCTGCCCGCCTTCCCCTGGGCCACGCCCGCGACGGAGAAGATGCACCCGGTGCCGGGCATGCCCGCGGTCAACTGCACCGAGCAGTTCGGCCTCCCGGGTCCCTGGCACGAGCGACTGCCGCACTTCCGGGCGGAGTTCACCCCGAGCAGCGGCGCCGAGCTGCAGTCCGAGTACCTGCTGCCCCGGCCGTACGCCATGGACGCGCTGCGCGCGCTGGACGCGATCCGTACGACCGTGGCGCCGGTGCTGCAGATCTGCGAGGTGCGGACGGTGGCCGCCGACGAGCAGTGGCTGAGTCCGTCGTACGGCCGGGAGACGGTGGCCCTGCACTTCACCTGGATCGCGGACCCGGCGGCGGTGCTGCCGGTGGTGCGGCGGCTGGAGGAGGCGCTGGACGGGCTCGACGCGCGGCCGCACTGGGGGAAGGTGTTCACCACGCCGGCCGGCACCCTGCGCGAGCGGTACCCGCGGCTCGGTGACTTCCGGGAGCTGGCCCGGTCGCTGGACCCGGGCGGCACCTTCACCAACGCCTTCCTGAGCGACTTCCTCCAGCCCCTTTCCTAACCCCTTGTCGAACCTCCCCCGGGGCCCATAGCCTGGCGCCGCGCCGGTGCCGCTGCCGACCGGCCAGAGCGAGAGGGACAGGGGCCGGCCCGGTGAAGCGCACCTCACGAGACATCCGCACCGCGAACCGCTACGAGGTGTTGCGGCAGATCATCGCCGCGTCGCCCACCTCCCGGCAGGAGCTGGCGGCCGCCACCGGGCTGAGCCTCGCCACGGTCGCCACGCTCGTCGGGGAACTGCTCGACCTGCGGATGATCACCGAGGTCGGCTTCGAGGACTCGGCGGGCGGCCGGCCCCGGGGACTGGTCGCGGTCAACCCGTCGGGCGGCGCGCTGATCGGCGTCGACATCGCGGAGACGTACGTCCATGTCGAGCTGTTCGACCTCGCGCTGAACGTCCTGGCCCGCGCCGAGGAGGACGTCCGCCCCGGCGAGAGCCTGCCCGAGCAGGTGGTCGGGCATGTCGCCGCCGCCGTCGGCTCGGTGGTCGCGCAGGCCGGGGTCGAGGGGGCGCGGGTGCTCGGCGTGGGGGTCAGCGTGCCGGGCCAGGTCGACCGGGCCACCGGCGTCTCGGAGTACGCGCCGAACTGGGACTGGCACGAGGTGCCACTGCTGGACCTGCTCACCGAGCACATCGCCTACCCGCTGCACCTGGACAATCCGCTGCGCGCCTCCGCGGTGGCCGAGCTGTGGTTCGGGGCCGCGCGCGGGCGCGGGGACGCCGTGGTGGTCAACCTCGGGACCGGCGTGGGCGCCGGGCTCGTCCTCGGCGGCGCGCTGCACCGGGGGGTCAGCAACAGCGCCGGCGAGTGGGGCCACACCACCATCGTCCTGGACGGACGGCTGTGCCGCTGCGGCAAACACGGCTGCGTGGAGGCGTACGTCGGCGCCTCCGGAATCATGCTGACCCTGCGGGAGCTGAGCCCCGGGAGCACCCTGCTGCACCCGGAGGACCAGACGGCCACCATCGCCGCGCTGGCCCGGGGCGTACGGGCGCAGGACCCGGTGGCGCTCAAGGTGCTCCGCGACACCGTGCGCTACCTGGGCACCGGCATCGCCGACCTGGTCAATGTGTTCAACCCCGAAGTGGTCGTGCTCAGCAGCTGGGTGGCGACCGCCCTCGGCGAACCGCTGGTCGCCGAGGTGCGCGAGGCCGTCGCCCGGCACGCGCTGCCGCGGCCGATGGCCGCCACCGAGATCGTCCTGTCGCCCATCCCCACCGACCCGGTGTGCCTGGGCGCGGCCACGTTCGCGCTGGAAGGGGCCCTCCAGTCCGCCGGACGCAGGCAGCCCAAGAGGACCCGTACCGCCTCACCGTCCTGACGACGGACGGGAGTTGTACGGCATCCCGAACGCCGCACAACTCTTCGCACCGACTTCGTCCAACCCCTTGCCGAAGGATTGGCCGAAGGTTAACGTCCCGCTCCGCAAGCGCAGCCGTCTAGAGACAAGGACGTCAGATGTCGGCAACGAGGAACAGCAACTGGGACCGCCGCACCGTTCTGCGCGCCGCCATGGGCCTGGCCGCCGGCGGCGGCCTCGCGGCGTGCGGCGGCAACAACGGCCGTGGTGGCGGCTCCGGTTCGGGCGCGCGCCTGGTGCAGTACTTCCACGCGTACGGCGAGGCCGGCACCGAACAGGCCATCAAGCGCTACGCCAAGGCGTACCGGGAAGCCGACGTCACCACGCAGTGGATCACCGGCGACAACTTCGAGAGCAAGCTGTTCTCCGCGCTGCTCACCGACAAGGCCCCGGACCTGTTCGAGTTCCATCCGCAGATCCAGCTCGTCAGGAGCGGCCAGGTGGCCGACCTGACCGACATCGTCGGCCCGGTCAAGGACGACTTCAACCAGGCCGACATCGCCTCGCACACGGTCGACGGGAAGATATACGGCGTCCGGATGATCGACGACCCGCAGTTCTTCTACTACCGCAAGTCGCTGCTGGAGAAGGCGGGCGTCGGGGTGCCGCAGACGCTGGAGGAGCTGATCGAGGCCGCCGCGAAGCTGACCACGGACAAGGTCAAGGGCCTCTTCCTCGGCAATGAACTCGACGCGATCATGCGGCCGTTGATCTGGGCAGCCGGCGCCGACACCCTCGACGAGAACAACGAGATCGCCTACCACACCGACGGGGTCAAGGACGGCCTCGTCCAGTTGCGGGGGCTGTTCAAGAGCGGCGATCTCCTGCTCGGCGCCCCGACCGACTTCTGGGACCCCTCCCCGCTCAACCAGGGCCTGACCGCCATCCAGTGGTGCGGGATGTGGGCCATGCCGCAGATGCAGCAGGCGCTCGGCGACGACCTCGGCATCTTCCCCTTCCCGAAGGTCGGCGACGCGGGCAAGCCGTCGGTCTACAACGGCGGCTGGTCGATGTTCGTCAACGCCAAGGGCAAGAACGTCGAGGCGGCCAAGGAGTACGTGAAGTGGCTGTGGATCGACCAGAAGGAGTACCAGGAGGACTGGTCGCTCTCCTACGGCTTCCACATCCCGCCGCGCACCTCGCTCGCCGAGTCCGCCGACAAGCTCAAGTCGGGCCTGCCCGCCGAGGGCGTCAAGCTCTTCAACGAGTACGGCCACTTCGACAACATCGGCTTCACCCAGGCCATGCTCGACGCCGTCGAGGACGTCCTCGCCGACTGCGTACGGCAGGACGGGGACCCCGAGGGGGCTCTGGACAAGGCGGACGGCAAGGTCGACCGCGAGCTGAAGAAGCTCTTCGGATAGCCGCCGGTCAGGTATCCGCGACATGGCGACCATCACGCGACGGCTGCGGGGCAACCCCACCGCCGCCTTCTGGCTCTTCACCGGCCCGTTCCTGATCGGCCTCGGGCTCTTCGTCTACGTCCCGATCGGCTGGAGCCTGTGGCTCTCCTTCTTCGACGCCCGCTTCACCGTCACCCCGAGCGAGTTCATCGGGTTCGACAACTACCGCTACATGCTGTCGAACGACGACTTCACCGGCTCGCTCGTCACCTTCACCGTGTTCGCCGCGTTCATCGTGCCCACCACGTGGGCGTTCTCGCTCGGCCTCGCGCTGATGGTGAACCGGCTGCGGTTCATGCGGGCGTTCTTCCGGTCGGTGTTCTTCCTGCCGACGGCGGTCAGTTACGTCGCCGCCTCGCTGATCTGGAAGATGTCGATCTTCAGCGGGGTCCGGTTCGGCCTCATGAACACCGTGCTCGGCTGGTTCGGCATCGACGACATCGCCTGGCTGGCCAGCCCCGACCCGCCCTGGTACTGGCTGGTCATCCTCACCGTACGGCTCTGGCTGCAGGCCGGCTTCTTCATGATCCTGTTCCTGGCGGCCCTGCAGAACATCCCGCAGGAGCTGTACGAGGCCGCCGCCATCGACGGCGCCAAGCGGGGCCCGCAGACCTTCCGGTACATCACGCTGCCCCAGCTCAGGGCCACCTCGACGGCGGTGATCCTGCTGCTGTTGGTGCAGGCGTACCAGGCGTTCGACGAGTTCTTCAACCTGCTCACCAACTCCACCTGGGGCCGCCCGCCCCTGGTCGAGCTGTACTACATCGCCCTGGGCGAGAACCAGGACTACGGCGCCGGCAGCGCGGGCGCGATGATCCTGACCCTGCTGATCTGCGTCGTCACCCTGCTCCAGGGCAGGTTCCTGGGCTTCGGCAGAAGGGAGGGATCCACGTGAGCAAGGCCAGGCGTGGCGGGGTCCTCGGCTCGGCGGGCCTCTACGCCGCCACCGGCGTCGCCGCCTTCCTCTTCCTCGTCCCCTTCTATCTGATCGTCCGCAACGCCCTGATGACCGACCCGGAGATCACCGGCGAGGACTGGAAGTTCTTCCCCACCGACATCCAGTGGGGCAACATCACCGAGCCCTTCGACGACCCGACCGTCGACTTCGCCCGCGCCCTCGGGAACTCGGCGATCGTCGGCGTCCTGCACACGGTCGGCACCCTGCTGGTGTGCTCGCTCGCCGGCTACGCCCTGGCCCGCATCCCCTACCGGCACGCCGACAAGGTCTTCTACGCCGTGCTGGTGACCTTGATGGTGCCGACCGCGGTGACCTTCGTGCCCAGCTTCGTGCTGGTCTCCTCGCTGGGCTGGGTGGACACCTACCGGGGCCTGATCGTCCCCGGTCTGTTCAGTGGTTTCACCTGCTTCCTGTTCCGGCAGTACTTCCTGGGATTCCCGAAGGAACTGGAGGAGGCGGCGCGCGTGGACGGGCTCGGCTACTGGGGCGCGTACTGGCGTGTCGTGGTGCCGAACTCGCTGAACTTCTTCGCGGCCATGGCCACCATCACCTTCATCAGCGGCTGGAACTCCTTCCTGTGGCCGCTGGTCATCGGCCAGGACCCCAGCGCCTGGACGGTGCAGGTGGCGCTCTCCTCGTACATGACCAACCAGACCGTCAACTTCCATCTGATCTTCATGGCCACCGCCCTTTCCATCCTGCCCCTGGTGTTCGTGTTCCTGTTCCTGCAGCGCTGGCTGGTGCAGGGGATCGCGCAGACCGGCATCAAGGGCTGACCGAGGAGACCGATGACTTTCCGCACCACCGACGTCAGCTATGTCGAGGACGTCTCCCCCGGCCGCGGTGCCCTGCCGCCGCGGGCCTGGTACGCCGCTTCGGACGCGAGATCACTGTCCCTGAACGGCAGTTGGCGCTTCAGGCTGTCGGCCACCGCGGACGCCGAGGACGACTCGTTCGCCGCGCGGGGCTACGACGCCGGGGACTGGGCCGAGGTGTCGGTCCCCGGCCACTGGGTCCTCCAGGGACACGGCGCGCCCCACTACACCAACCACCTCTACCCCTTCCCGGTGGACCCGCCGCACGTCCCGACCGAGAACCCGACCGGCGATCACCTGCGCGTCTTCGACCTGCCCGGCGACTGGCCCGCGGACGGTGACACCACCCTCCGCTTCGACGGCGTCGAGTCCTGCGCCCGGGTCTGGCTGAACGGCACCGAGCTGGGCGAGTTCAAGGGCTCCCGGCTGCCGCACGAGTTCGCGGTCGGGCGGCTGCTGCGGCCGGGCGGCAATGTGCTGGCCGTCCGGGTCCACCAGTGGTCGGCGGGCTCGTACCTGGAGGACCAGGACCAGTGGTGGCTGCCCGGCATCTTCCGTGATGTCACCCTGCTGTACCGCCCGCCGGGCGCCGTGGGCGACTTCGCCGTACACGCCTCCTACGACCATCTCACCGGCGAGGGCACGCTCCGGGTGGACTCCGAGGTCGCCGGGCGGGTGACGGTGCCCGAGCTGGGCGTCGACGCGGCGACCGGCGAGGCGGTGACGGCCGTGGTGGAGCCGTGGACCGCGGAGACACCACGGCTGTACGACGGCGTCCTGGCGACCGGGGGCGAGCGCGTCCCGTTGCGGATCGGCTTCCGCACCGTCGTCCTCCAGGACGGCCTGATCAAGGTCAACGGCCGGGCGGTGCTGTTCAAGGGCGTCAACCGGCACGAGTGGCACCCGGAGAAGGGCCGCGCCCTGGACCCGGGGACCATGCGCGAGGACGTGCTGCTGATGAAGCGGCACAACATCAACGCGGTCCGCACCTCCCACTATCCGCCGCACCCCGCCTTCCTCGACCTCTGCGACGAGCTGGGCCTGTGGGTCGTCGACGAGTGCGATCTGGAGACCCACGGCTTCACCGAGCAGGACTGGCGGGACAACCCCGTCGACGACGACCGGTGGACCCCGGCCCTGCTGGACCGCGTGGCCCGGACGGTCGAGCGGGACAAGAACCACCCGTCGGTCGTGATCTGGTCGCTGGGCAACGAGGCCGGCACCGGACGGGGCCTGACCGCGATGGCCGAGTGGATCCGCGCCCGCGACCCCGGGCGCCTGGTGCACTACGAGGGCGACCGGGACTGCCGGGACACCGATGTGTACTCGCGGATGTACGCCTTCCACGACGAGGTCGAGCGGATCGGGCAGGGGCTCGACGGCGGCACCCGCAAGCGGCGTGAACTGCCCTTCATCCTCTGCGAGTACGGACACGCCATGGGCAACGGACCGGGCGGACTCGCCGAGTACCAGGCGCTGTTCGAGCGGTACGACCGGCTCCAGGGCGGTTTCGTCTGGGAGTGGATCGACCACGGCATCAGGCATCCCGGGTTCGGTTACGCCTACGGCGGCGACTTCGGGGAGGAGCTGCACGACGGCAACTTCGTCTGCGACGGGCTGCTCTTCCCGGACCGGACGCCGTCGCCGGGGCTCGTGGAGTACAAGAAGGTCATCGAGCCGGTCCGGTTCGAGGGCGACGGCGCCGACGGCACCGTACGCGTCGTCAACCGGTACGACTTCGCGGACCTGTCGTCGCTCACGCTGGAGTGGTCGTACCAGGTGGACGGCGAGACGGTTCAGGCCGGTGTGCTGGCGATGCCGCAGCCGGCGCCGGGCGCGTCGGCGGACGTGAAGCTGCCCGAGCCGCCCGCCGGCACCCGGGACGGCGAGGCGCGGTGGACGCTGCGGGCGGTGCTGGCCGAGGACACCGCGTGGGCCCCGCAGGGGCACGAGGTGGCGTGGACCCAACTCCCGGTCACCGGGCGGGTGAGGCCGACGGTGACCGCGAGCAGCCGTCCCGTCCTCGCCGAGGGGCTGATCCGCCTCGGTCCGGCGGTCTTCGACGCCCGCACCGGATCGCTGCTGAGGGTCGGCGCCGTGGAGATGAGCGCGCCCCGCCTCGACGTGTGGCGGGCGACCACGGACAACGACGACGGCGCGGAGTGGCAGACGGGCCTGCGCCACGGACCGCTGTGGCGCACGCTCGGCCTGCACCGGATGCAGCACCGGCGGGACGCGGTGGAGTGGGATTCCGGGGCGCTGACGGTCCGCACCCGGGTGGCCCCCGCCGCCCGGGAGATCGGCCTGCGCACGGTCTACCGCTGGAGCGCGGACGGGGACCGGCTGCGGCTGGCCGTGTCGGTGACCCCGGAGGGCGACTGGACGGTGCCGCTGCCCCGGCTCGGCATCCGCTTCGGGCTCGCCGAGGCGGACCCGGTGAGCTGGTTCGGGGGCGGGCCGGGCGAGGCGTACCCCGACTCCAGGTCGGCGTCGCGGCTCGGCCGCTGGCGGTCCACGGTGGACGCCCTGCAGACGCCGTACGTCCGCCCGCAGGAGAACGGCGCCCGCTCCGACGTCCGCTGGGTGGAACTGGGAGGTCTGCGCATCGAGGGCGACCCCGAGTTCTGGTTCACCGCCCGCCGCTGGACGAGCGAGCAGCTGGACGCGGCCCGCCACCTCACCGACCTGACGCCGGGGAAGGGGGTGTGGGTCAACCTGGACCACGCCCTGCACGGCATCGGCTCCCAGTCCTGCGGGCCGGGCCCGCTGCCGCGGTACGTCCTGCGGGCCCGGCCGGCACAGTTCGGCTTCGTGTTCTCGGAGGCCGGCTGAGCCCCTGGGGCCCCTTCAGTGGTCCGCGCAGCACGGCGTCGGATCCGGTACCTCGAAGGGGACCAGGACTCCGCCCGCCGCGGGCATCGTGGCGAGGACCAGGGTGCCCGCCTGCCACTGCGGGCGGACGTGGTCCCGGGTGACGAGGCGGGTCTCGGGGGGCGGGGGCTCCGCGGTGCCGAGGACCGTCACCGTGTCGATCGCGGAGCGGCCGAGCAGTTCCGCGACCGTCAGCGTGCCGGTGAGCGCGGTGCAGCCGGGGTACGCCACGGCCCGGCCGACCGGGTCCGGCAGTCCGGGCGTCACCGCGTACCCCTGGCCGGTGAGCGCCTCCAGGGCGGTGCGCAGGAGGGGTTCGGTCGGCAGGGCGAAGGACAGGGCGACGCGGGGCCGGTCGTCGCGCACCAGGTGCGTGCAGCCGAACATGTCCTCGGGGAGGGCGAGTTCGGCCGCCAGCTTCAGGAGCAGATGATCGGCCGCGCGCAGGTCCCGCAGCTCCGGGTCGACGGTGACGGCGTACCCCGGGGTCACGACGGCAGGACCCACACCGGGTTGGAGTAGAACCACAGGTCCACCCACGGGTCGGCGTCACCGACGACGTCGATGGCCGGGCCCGCCGGGTCGACCGCGGCGCCCATCGCGCCGACGGCGGACCGGTTGCCGTCGCTGCCGCGCAGCCGGACGTACAGCGGCCGGTCCACCCGGCCGAGCTGGTAGGTCAGCCGCACGGTGCCGGACACCTTGTCCACTTCGTACGACTTGACGACCTTGGCCGTGGGCGCCGTGAGGGTGTCCTTGTCCGCCGCCGCGCCCGTCATGTCGCCCTGGATGACGTCGACGCGCGCCAGCTTCGGCGTGAAGCCCGCCCAGTTGGGGCCGCCGGCCAGGGCGATGTCCACGCTCAGGGTGACCTGGGTGCCCTTCTTCACGTGCAGCGCGCCGCCCAGGGTGGCCCAGCGGCTGCCGCCGGAGACCCGCACGTCGAGCCCGCTGATGAGCTGGCCGTGGTCCACCCAGATCCGTCCGGCGCGGATACCGTCCATGACGGCGGCGTAGGAGAAGCCGTCGGCGCCGACGTGGGTACGGCTGTACTGGCCGGGCCAGTAGTCGCCCTGGGTGACGTCGATCTGGCCGGCGTAGACGGGGTCGTCGTAGCGGCCGTTGGCGGTGAAGTCACCGCCACCGCGCGCGGCGGTGTCGGCGTAGACCTGGTGGGAGTCGGAGTTGGCGGTGATCCACCACGGCTTGCCCTCGGCGAGGAGGCTGTCCCACAGGCCGCCGACGGTCGCGGTCATCCAGTCGAAGCCGCCCCAGGTGCGGTAGCTCTCCGGCGGGTACCCGGCGAAGGAGTTGGCGCCGGGGTTGTTGTCGTAGATGCCGCGGGCGCGGGCCATGCCGAGCGGCGCGGGCAGACCGGCGGCCTGGTGACCGGGGGCACCCTCGAAACCGACGGCGATCTGCCGGTCCGCGCCGGTCGCGTCCCGCCAGCCGCGGATCTCGTGCGGGGAGTCGACACCGCGCCGCGCCGGGTGGTTGGCGAGCATCAGCGCGTCCTTGACCTTGCGCCGCTGCACCTGCTCCGCGAGGAAGTTCAGGCCCGCGATGGCGAGGGCCTCGTTGGCGGGCGTGGAGTCGGAGGCGCCCTTGACGCTGCCGTCGTAGTCGGTCTCGAACTGCTTGAGGACGGAGACCTCGTTCTTGCCCGGGTGGACGAAGACCGTGCCGTGCTCGGCGGCCGGGATGTTCCACTCCAGGCCCTGGAAGACGAGGGTGTCCTCGTAGGCGGACCGGGCCTGCTGGATGTCCGGGTTGACCTTCTCGACGCCGATCCTGGCGTGCGTGGCGCTGCCGTGGTCGGTGATGACGAGCCAGTCCATGCCGTGCTTGGCGCCCTGGCGGACCTGGTCGACGACGCGGTACTTGCCGTCGCTGCTGTACTGGGTGTGGATGTGGTGGTCGCCGGCCAGCCACAGGAAGCCGTTCGTGCGGCGCCCCGCTGGGGCGGCGGCCGCGGCGGGCGTCGCCTGGGAGGCGAGGACGCTGCCGGCGGCCAGGCCCGCGCCGAGCAGGCCGGCGCGGCGCAGCAGCGAGCGGCGCGACTGCTGCTCGGGGGTGAGGGCCTCGTCGGGGACGTCGATGTCGAAGGCGGCGGGCAGCGCCGTGACCTCCGCGTGGTCGTGGTCGTGTCCGTGGTGATGGTGGTGGTGATGGTGGTGGTGATGATGCCCGTGTCCCATGACGCCCTCCCGGTTGCCGCCGACTGTCCGCGGCTGCCTTCCGCGGCGCGACCACGCCGCCTGTGGAGGATCGAGCCGAAACATGAACGTTGAACAAGCACCGCGTTGCCGCCGCATGCCCCGCACACGGCGGATCACCACGCCTTGCACAGTTTTCCCAACGGGCCTTGCACGTCAGGTCAGTTGACGCCGAACCTGAACTGTGTTCAGGTTCCACCGCAGCCGCCCGCTCCCCCCCGTTACCTTCTTCGTGGCTCCGCAATGGGGCCTCCGGCCTTCGGGTCCGGCATGACTTCCCCCCCTTGTTGCGGTTGATGATCCGGGGG
>NZ_JBIAQC010000014.1:0-147180 GCF_042888685.1 Streptomyces sp. NPDC002779 | reverse complement strand
TGGGGAATGTCGCCGTAGGCATGCCACCAGCCCTGCTGCCCGGATTCCTTGGCCATCTCCATCAGTGAGTCGATGACCTGCTGGTCGGTGACGTCGTAGATCGCGCACAGGTCGCGCACGTCGCGGGGGCTGATGGCGCGGTTGCCGTTCTCCATGTGGCTGATCTTGGGCTGGGAGACCATGAGCCGCTCGGCCACTTCCGTGCTCTTCAGCCCACTGGCCAGCCGGAGCCGGCGCAGCTCCGCTCCCAGACGGCGTCGCCTCACGGTGGGGTTGCTGTTCGCCGCCACGAGCGGTGTACCTCCAGCTCCAAGTCATCCTGCTGGTAAGCAGATTGCCATGCAGCACGGGTTGTTGATCACGTGCCATGCCGTCTTGTTCGTCGGACGCTGAAACGGCAGGTAACGCTGACATATGCCCCCTGGTGGAACGCAGCAAGGTCAGCGCCGGTCACGGATTCTGAGCAGCTTGGGCTCTGTCCATGCATGCCGCCTCGGTCCGGGTGCCCGGCCGGACCCGGCGGCGGGCCATCACCAGGGCCAGGACCACCAGCATCAGGGCTACGGCGAGCAGGCCGACCGGGCCGCCGATGCCCAGCACCCACAGCAGCCGCCCGGTCGTGGTCGCGTCGTCGGCCTGCTGTCGCACCGACGCGTCGGCGCCCCGGACGTCGACATCGGTCACGGGGAAGAGTGCCACCGGCCCGTCGGCGCCTTGCGTCTGGGCGACGACCCTCTGGTGCAGCGTGCCGTCCAGGGACAGACCGGTGTCGGCGTCGACCCAGCCGCGCCGCTTGGTGGTGGACGTGTAGGACAGCGGTACCGCCTTCGGCAGACCGGCCAACTCCTGCTGCTCCGGCCGCTGTTTTGCGGGCAGTGCAGCGCTCAGGCCCAGCACGGCTTCCCTGGGCAGGGTGCGGGGCAGGGAGCCGGCGGTTGCGGGGTCGGCGAGGAGGCCGGTGGACTCGATGCCGTAGACATAGGCTTCGCGGCCGTGGACGGACTCCGTTCCCTCGTACCGTGCGGGGGACACGGTCCGGGTGCCGGTGTCCCAGAAACGGTAGTCGCGCTTGTCGGGCTCCAGAGGCCAGGCGATGACCAGGCCCTTGTGCTTCTCGGCCCCCGAACCCGCGGGAGCGGCACGCTCGGTGAGGTCGCGCCGGTCCACCGCCCAGGTGTGCTGGGAGGTGCTCATCTCCGTGCCGTCGCGTCCGCGCAGCGCCACGTGGTCGGAGACGACGGCCGTCCGGCCGTCGACGTCCCGTACTTCGATGCGCCGGTCCAAAATGACCGGCACGTCTCTCAGGAAGGCCTTGTCCATGTCGCCGGCCGCCAGGGCGGCGGCGTCGAGCAGGGTGGCGGTGCCCTCGTACCGGAACGTCGTCTTGGCGTCGGCCGGTACCTGGTGCAGCGCGGGATGGACGGTGAACCGCGTGACGGCCGAGGCCGCCACCAGGACCACCGCGGTTCCGGTCAGCACCCAACTGGTCCTGCGCATGGTTTCTCCTCGGAGCAGTCATTACAGGCAGACAGGCAGGGGAAGAGGCCGGCGGGCTACCGCGTGCGTTGCGGTCGGTCGCTCCCGCCGTACGGCGATCCTGGTGGGCCGGTATTCACGGGTACATCGACTCGATGGTGGCGGCGTGCAGTTCACCGACGGCACGCCTGCGCAGCGTCAGCTCCGGTGTCAGTTCACCCGTCTCCGTCGTCCACGGCCCGGGGAGGACGCGGTAGCGACGTACCTGTTCCGCGGGCGGGAGGACCGTGTTCGCCTCGGCGACCGCGGCATCCACGGCGGCGAGCACCACCGGGTGGCGGGACAGGCGGGCGAGGTCATGGGTGTCGAGGCCCTTCTCGTCGGCCCAGAGCGGGGCCGTCTGCTCGTCCAGGACGAGCAGGGCGGTGACGTACCTGCGCCGGTCCCCGATCGCCACGGCCTGCCCGATCAGGGGGTGGGCCCGCAAGTGCGCTTCGATCCGGGCCGGGGCGACGGTCCTGCCGCTGTCGGTGACGAACAGGTTCTTCTTGCGGTCGGTGACCGTGACCAGGCCGCGTGCATCGACGCTGCCGATGTCGCCGGTGGCCAGTCGGCCCTGTGCGTCCGTGGCGGGTTCGACGCTGCCGTCGGCCCGCAGGTATCCGGCGCAGACCACCGGTCCTCGGACCAGAAGCTCGCCGTCCTCGGCCTCCGTGACCTCGATGCCCGGCCCCGGACGTCCGACCGTGCCGGTGCCGGACTCCCCGCGTGTACTGACGGTGGCCGCTCCGGCGGTCTCGGTCAGTCCCCACACCTTATGGACGGGCAGTCCCACGCTCGCCAGGAACTCCAGGGTCGCCGTGGACAGCGGTGCCGTCCCGGTGTGGGCCTGTTGGAGCTCGTCGGCACCGACTGCGGACCGGACAGGGCGCAGCAGGTGCTCGTCGAGCTGTGCGAGTGACTCGGTGAGGACGGTCGGCGGCTCCTTGCCCGCGGAGCGCAGACGGAAGGCCTCCAGGGTGGTCCTCCTGGCCTGGGTGACCGCCGCGGCCTGCTCCTCGGGCAGTGTCCCGAGCCGCTCCCGCGCAGCGGCGGCGATCCGGTCCCAGACCCGCGGCACGGCGAAGAAGGTGTGCGGTCGCACGGTGATCAGCGTGGGCAGGAGTTGCTCGGGGCCGGGACAGAGGGTCACGTGTCCGGCGTGGCAGACCGGTGCGTAGAGGCCGAGCACCCGTCCCGCGGCCTGTGCCATGGGCAGGTGGGCGACCGACCTCGGACGCTCCGGGTCCTCGGCGGTCCGGTGGTGCATGAACGCCTGGTGGATGACGTTGCGGTGGGTGAGCACCACTCCCCGGGGGGCACCGGTGGTGCCCGGTGTGTACACCAGCGCCATCGGGTCATCCGGTGAGGCGGAGTCCGTGAGGGCCTCGAACGCGGCGTCGTCGGGCGGCGCCGCGCCGCGCACGGCGGGGTAGCTGACGAAACGCGGGTCGCCGACCCGGGCCGCGTTCCAGTCGAGGACGACGACAGCGCGCAGGCCCGGCAGGCCGTCCAGGACCGGCTGCCAGCGCCGTACCTGTTCCTCGCCCTCCAGCACGAGTACGGCGGCTCCGCTGTGCCGGGCCAGGGCACCCAGCTCCTCGGTGTCCGTCGTGTCGTAGGTGCTCGAGGAGAGGGCTCCGATGTGGACCGCGGCCAGGTCGGCGATCCAGTGCTCCGGCCGTCTCGACATCGAGATCAGCATGCGGTCGCCCCGTCGCAGGCCGAGCGCGGTGAGACCACGGGTGAGGGCGGCGGTCTCCGCGCGCAGCTGCGGCCAGGACAGTGTCGCCGCTTCGGGACCGAGGCCGGCGGTGAGTGCGGGGCCGTCGGGGAACCGCTGGGCGTTGCGGCGCAGTAGTGCGGGGATGGTCAACCCTCGGTCCTGATCGTACGGTTGCTCGTCCGAAGTCACGTCCGGCTCCCTCCGTTGCCTGTCACGGGTGTGCTCGTACGGCTCGTCACCTGTGTCTGCGGGAGCGTCAACGGATTTCCAGGAGCGCCTCCCCGATTCCGTGATGCCCCTGGCGTTCACGTTCCGCTTGTGCTCCCCTGGAGATACAGAGATGCGTCGCGTGTTTCACCGTATCAAAGAAGGCCGGTAAGGCCATAGGTCCGCACGGCAGTCAGAACTCAAGGAGGAGTTCGCGGAGATGGACGGACTCAGCAGGCGCAAGATGCTGCTCACGGGCGGAGCTTTGGGAGCGTTCGGGGCGCTGAGCATGGCCTCGCCGGCCCGTGCGAGGTCCCTGTGGACGTGGGCACCGAGTGGTTCGGTGGCCGGCGCGGGTGCCGGGCTGGACCCGGAGTGGGTGTGGGACGAGGAGGCCGACCAGCTCGTCGCCGCCGTCATCGACCGCGGTGAGGTGGCCAAGGTCAACGAGGCGCTGCGGACGTGGTCCCGCAACGACCAGCCGGTACCCGCCCAACTACCTGCGGACTTGCGGGAGTTCATGGAGAGGGCGCGCCAGCTGCCCTCCTGGGCCGACCGCGGGAAACTGGAGACGGCGGCCGAGTTCAACAAGTCCCGGGGCATCTACCTCAATCTGCTCAACGGAGTGGGCGGTGGCATGCTGAGCACCGCCATCCCCCGGGAGGCACGCGCCGTCTACTACTCCAAGGGCGGCGCCGACATGGAGGACCGGGTAGCCAAGACGAGCCTGCTGGGCTTCGCCGTCGGCGACCTCAACGCGTACCGGCCCGACGGCAAGGTGATGGTGGAGGCCGTCAAGACCCGGCTCGTGCACGCGGCCGTACGCCATCTGCTGCCGCAGTCACCGGGCTGGTCCCGGACCAGCGGCGGCCAGACCGTCCCGATCAGCCAGCAGGACATGCTGGTCACCTGGCACAGCCTGCCCACCTACGCGATGCGCAAGATGCTCGAATGGAAGGTTCCGATCCCGCCCGCCGACTCGGAGGCCTATCTCCACCTCTGGCAGGTGACGGCGCACCTGCTCGGCATCCGCGACGAGTACATCCCGGCCACCTGGGCCGCGGCCAACTCCCAGTCACAGCAGGTACTTGACCCGGTCCTGGACTCCACGCCCGAGGGCATCGAGCTGACCGACATCCTGCTGGGCCAGCTCGCCGAGCAGACCAGTCCGGGCGGCGTCGACCGTCCGCTCGTCAACGCGCTCGCCAGGTACCTGGTCGGCGACCAGGTCGCGGACTGGGACGGCATTCCCCCCGAGCCGTTCTGGGAGAAGGCGATCGCGACCGCCTGGCCGAAGCTCGTCGCCTTCCGCGAGAAGCTGATCCCGTTTCCGCTGGTGCCGCCCCTCGCCTGGACGATCGACGAGGCGGCCCGGAAGTACATCATGTTCTACCTCACCAAGGGCCGGGGCACGAGCATCGTCATCCCCGACGCCAACCGGCCCGCCTGAAGCGCCGGTTCGTCACGCGCGCAGCATCTGAGGGTGGAGAGCCGCGCGCCGCTCCACCCGCGTCCGGAGCCCTCGGACCGGCGCACCTCACGGAGTACCACACACCGACGACACACCTGCCGCTTCGCCGTGTCCCGGTGGTCATCAGCAGCGATCGTCGACAAGGAGTTCACCCATGGACGGAGTCAGCAGGCGCAGAATGCTGATCACGGGAGGGGCGCTCGGGGCGCTGGGCGCGCTGAGCGCGGCCACGCCGGCCCAGGCGCGTCCCCCGTGGACCTGGGCGCCGAGCGGATCGGTGGCGGGCGAGGGGGCGGGACTGGACCCCGAGTGGGTTTGGGACGAGGAGGCCGACCCGGTGCTCGCCGCCGTCATCGACCGCGGTGACGTGCCCAGGGTCAACGAACTGCTGCGGCAGTGGACCCGCAACGATCAGCCACTGCCGGCCGGACTCCCGGCGGATCTACGCGACTTCATGGAGAAGGCACGCCGGCTGCCGTCCTGGGCGGATACGGGGAAGCTCGCGGCCGCGGTCGAGTTCACCAAGAAGAAGGGCATCTACACGGGCGCCCTGTACGGGCTGGGCAGCGGCCTGATGAGCACCGCCATCCCGCGGGAGGCACGCGCCGTCTACTACTCCAAGGGCGGCGCGGACATGAAGGACCGCATCGCCAAGACCGCGAAACTCGGGTACGACATCGGCGACCTGGACGCCTACCAGCCGCAGGGCTCGATGATCGTGACCTGCGTGAAGACCCGCCTGGTGCACGCGGCCGTGCGGCATCTGCTGCCCCAGTCCCCCGGCTGGACCCGGACCAGCGGAGGCCAGACCATCCCGATCAGCCAGGCCGACGTGATGGTCACCTGGCACAGCCTGGCCACGTTCGGCATGCGCAAGCTGAAGGACTGGCGGGTCCCGGTCAGCACCGCCGAGTCGGACGGCTTCCTGCACGTGTGGCAGGTGACCGCCCATATGCTCGGCGTCCTCGACGAGTACATCCCCAAGTCCTGGAACGAGGCCAACTCCCAGTACCAGCAGGTCGTCGACCCGATCCTGGCCTCCACCCCCGAGGGCCACGCACTGACCGAAGTGCTGCTGGACATCGTCGCCGAACTCGACGCCGGTCTCACCCGCCCGCTGATCAACGCGTTCTCCCGGTACACGGTGGGTGACAAGGTCGGCGACGCCATCGGACTGGACAGGGAGCCCTTCTGGCAGCCGCTGATCAGCGCAGCCTGGCCCCTGCTGGTGGCCTTCCGCGAGGGCCTGATCCCCTTGCCGCTGGTTCCGGAGGCGGCCTGGACAGTGGAGGAGGCGATCCGTAAGTTCGTCCTGCTCTTCCTTGCCGAGGGCGAGCCCATCGACATAGAGATCCCCGACACCAACCGTCCGTCCTGAACCTCCCCGGGACACGACCGGGTCCCGCCCGCTCCGGCGGGGCCCGCACCCCCGTACCGCTGCGGGGCGGTGGCCGATCCGCCGCCCCGGAACCCCGCGCACGTGAACACACGCAGCCGACCAGCGAGATGGAACCATGACGAGATCGCGCAGTGACGGGACCCCGACGGCGTCCTTCGCGGCCACCGCCAGCCACGTGCCGCCGCCCCTTCCGCCCGGTCCGGCAGCCCGGAGAGGGGGTCCCGATGGCCGCCAGTGACCCCGTGCCCCGGTCCGGACCGCCCTCCGTCGGCAGGCGCCGGTTCCTCGGCTACCTCGTGGCCGGCCCCACCCTGGTGACGGCGGCCGAACTCGCCCCCGCGCCCGCGGCCCGAGCGGACATCCCCTCCCCCGAGATCACGGAACTGATCGACCTCAACGACGTGATGACCGCGGCGGCCCTGCCCACCTCCGGCCTGATCACGGTCGAGGTGGGCACGGACGGCACCGTGTCCTTCGCACTGCCGCGGACCGAGGTGGGCCAGGGCATCACCACCTCGACGGCCATGCTCATCGCCGAGGAACTGAACGTCCCCGTCGAGCGGGTACGGGTCACGCTCGCCGACGCACGCCCGGAACTGGTGTTCAACCAGCTCACAGGGGCATCCAACACGACCGTCTCCACCTACACCCCGGTCCGGGTCGCGGCGGCCGTCGCCCGGGAGCGGCTGCTGCTCGCGGCGGCCGGTGAACTGGACGCGGACGTCACCTCCCTGACGATGCGGGACGGAACCGTCACCGCTCCGTCGGGCCGCAGCATCGACATCGGGGCACTGTCCGAGAAGGCGGCGAGCCTCCGCACACGGCAGGTGGCCGTAGAACTCACGCCGGACGACCGCTTCACCGTCATCGGCCGTCCCCACAACCGCGTCGACGCCCTCGCCGCCGTCACCGGTCGCAAGACGTTCACCCTGGACCTGGCCGTCCCGGACGCCCTGCCGACCATGGTGTGCCGCCCGCCCACCATCAACGGCAAGGTCGGGTCGGTGGCCAACGCCGCCGAGGTCCGCGCCATGCCGGGCGTCACCGATGTCGCCGTGATCTCCACCGGGGTGGCGGTGCGCGCGCGGACCTTCGGCCGCTGCATCGACGCCGTACGCGCCCTGCGCGTCTCCTGGCAGCCCGGCAGCGCGCAGGGCAAGTCCGACGAGTCCGTGCTCAAGGAGCTGAAGCGGGCCGAACTTCCCCTCGGTCTGCCGCCGCTCACCCCGAGTGTGGACGCCTCGTTCACCTTCCACTTCCGCAGCAACAGCGCGCTGGAGCCCAACTGCGCCATCGCCGACGTGCGTCCCGACCGCGCCGAGGTCTGGTCGAGCCTCAAAGCACCGATCGTCGCGAAGGAAGCGATCGCCGCCAAGCTCAGGCTGCCGCTCAGCGCCGTCACCGTGCATGTCACCGAGGGCGGCGGATCCTTCGGGCGCAAACTCTTCTTCGACGCCGCGCTGGAAGCCGTCGAGATCTCCCAGAAGATCGGCAAACCGGTCCGGCTCATGTGGCACCGCGCCGATGACTCGCGCCAGGGCCGCACGCACCCCATGGCCACGTCCCGCGTACGCATCGACTACCTCGGCGACACCGTCCTCGGCTACCGGCAGCGGCACACCAGCGTGGCCACCGATCTCAGCCACGGTCTGGGCGAGATCTTCACCGCCCTGGCGGCCAGGCTGCCGGTGGGCGACATCGGCTTCTCCGAGACGTTCTTCCAGCTCTCCCAGTCCATGCCCTACAACTTCGGCGCCCACAGCAGGCTGCTGAGCGAGACCGACAAGAGCTTCAACACCGGGAGCATGCGCAACGTCTACTCCCCCGACGTCACCTGCGCGCGGGAACTGCTCGTGGACCGCCTCGCCGGGAAAATGGGCAAGGACCCCTACCGGTTCCGGCACGACTTCCTCCGGGACGACCGCGCGAAGGCGGTGCTGGAGAAGGCCGCCGAAGCCGGCCAGTGGGGGCGGCGGATGCCGGACGGTACGGCGCAGGGGATCGCCTTCCACTCCGAGTACCACTCCGTCAGCGCGGTCCTGGTGGAGATCGACTGCCGTCCCGAGACGGTGAACCGGGTCATCCGCGACGGGGTCACCGGCCCCCGCGTGACCAAGGCCGTCATCGCGGTGGACGTCGGTCTCGCCGTCAACCCGCGCGGACTCGAAGCCCAGATGATGGGCTGCCTCATGGACGGCATCGCCCTGACCCTGACGTCCAGCCTTCACCTGCGCGACGGTTACTTCCTCGAAGCCAGCTGGGACAACTACTTCTACACCCGGCAGTGGAACACCCCGCCCGAGCTGGAGATCATCGTCATGCCGCCCACCACCGGGGAGCCCGGCGGGGCGGGAGAGCTGGGCGTGGCCGCGTCGATGGCCGCCGTCGCGTGCGCCTACGGACGGGCCACCGGCACCATGCCGACCCGCTTCCCCATCAATCACGGCACGCTGTCCTTCACGCCGAAACCGACCGTCCCGCCCGTGCCCGCGTCGCCCACCGACGGCCTGGACCACGTCCGCTGAACCGCCAGGAGCCCCCCTTGCCCGAGCACACCTTCCGCCTCAACGGCGAGCAGGTCACCGTGGACGTGGCCGACGACGAACGTCTCCTGTGGGTCCTGCGCGACATCCTGGGCGTCACGGGACCGAAGTACGGCTGCGGCATCAACGTCTGCAAGGCGTGCACCAGCCACCTCAACGGCCGGGCCGTCAACCCCTGCGCCGTACCCGTCGGCGACCTCCGCCCGGACGACGAGATCACCACCATCGAGGGCCTCCCGGCCACGGTCGGGGCGGACCTGCATCCCATGCAGCAGGCGTGGCTCGACCAGGACGTGGCCCAGTGCGGCTACTGCCAGCCCGGACAGATCATGGCCGCGGTCGCCCTGGTCCGCCGGGTGGCGGAAGAGGGCCGCACGATAACCGAGGCCGACCTCGACGGCATCCGGAACATCTGCCGCTGCGGTACCTACGTCCGTATCCGCGAGGCCATCAAGGCCGCGACCCGGAACAGGTGACCGACCTTTCACCGGACGTCAGCGGTGCGGGCGACCCCTCCTGATGCGCGAAGGCCGTCCCGTGGAGCCCTGCATCAGCGGGCCCCGGATCTCGCACTGGCTGACGACGCGTGCGCGGGCCAAGCGGGGGCAGTCTGGACGGCAGACCGCGACGAGGAGGAGGACCGGCATCGTGGGCACCGCCGTACACGTTCCGCAGACCAGGGACATGCTGGGCGAGGAGCTGTCCGGGGACGAGGCGTTCACCGCGTTGCGGCGCTACGGCGGGCTGCGGTTGATGGTGGACTCCTTCACCCGGTTCCGGTACGCCGACGGCTTCACCAACGCGCGGGCACTCGCCTTCCAGGTGGTCCTCGGCCTGGTGCCGTTCACCGTGGCGCTGGTGGGTCTGGCCACCTCGGTGCACACCGAGTCCGTGGGACGCACCGTGGAACTGACCCTGGCTCACATCGTGCCCGGAGCCAGCGGCGAGATGGTCGAGGACGCCTTCGACACGACCCGCACCAGCGCCGACGGCGATGTGTGGAGCACCCTCGCGCTCTGGCTCGGCCTGGGTTTTGCACTGCTGAACCTGACCTCGGCGATGGGACAGATCGAACGGGGCGCCAACCGTATCTACGGCATCGAGCGCGACCGCCCGCTCCGCTACAAGTACGCCCGCTCCCTCGCCCTGGCCCTCGCCGCGGGCCTGCCGATGATCGTGGGATTCGTCGTCATGGTGGCCGGTGAGGCGGTGGGTGACGCGGTGGAGACGTCCTCCGGATGGTCCCTCGGCTCGCCCGGCTGGCGAAGCGCCCTCCAGGTGCCGGTGGGGCTGGCCCTGGCATGGATCGCCTCGGCAGTGATCTTCCGGTGGGCACCGCGCCGGGTCCAGCCCGGCTACACCTGGCTGGCCTTCGGCTCCGCGCTGCACCTGATGCTGTGGGTGGCGGCCACCTGGCTGCTCGCCCTGTACGTGGAAGGAAGCGGTGCCTTCGGCGCACTGTACGGGCCGCTGACCGCGTTCGTCGCCCTCCTGCTCTGGGCCAACCTCACCGCCGTGGCCCTGTTCTACGGCATCGCATTCGCCGCCCAGCTGGAAGCAGCCCGGGCCGGCATCAAGGCACCGGCCCACCCCGATCCGGGGCCTGGCGACTGAGCGGCGGGTTCCGGGACAGCACGGCGCACAGGCGCCTCAGCCTGTGTCTCTGCACCCTGGACTATGCGTACGGCGGGATCTCCTTTGACTCTGCCGGTGTTGCCTTCCGGGCGTCACGTGCAGCAGGTGCAGCCGGACTTGCAGCCGCAGGCGTCGATGTCGGCGGCAGCCGCCGGGGCGGCGGTGAGGACAGGGCCGCAGCAGGAGTCTCCGCGCCAGGCGTCACGGCCTTCCTTGACGGCGACGGCGGCAATGACCAGGGCGGCGATCGGGTCGGCCCAGGACCAGCCCAGGAGGCTGTTGACGACCAGTCCGACCAGGAGGACGGCGGAAAGGTAGGTGCAGAGCAGGGTCTGCTTGGAGTCGGCGACGGCGGTCGCGGAGCCGAGTTCGCGTCCGGCCCTGCGCTGGGCGGCGGACAGGAACGGCATGACCACCAGGGACAGAGCGGCAATCACGATGCCCAGGGTGGAGTGCTCGGCTTCGCCTGTGCCGGTCAGGGCTCGGATGGCGTCGACGGTGACATAGGCGGCCAGGGCGAAGAAGGAGACAGCGATGATCCGCAAGGTGCGCTTCTCGCGGCCTGCACGGACGGCGTGGTCGGTCGCGGAGAACTGCCAGGCGACCGCGGCGGCGGAGGAGACCTCGACAACGGAGTCGAGCCCGAAGCCGACCAGTGCCGTGGACGAGGCGAGGGTGCCGGCCGTGATGGCGACGATCGCCTCGATCACGTTGTAGGTGATCGTCGCCGTGACCAGCAGCCGTATTCGCTTCGTCAGCGCATCACGCCGGGCCGGGGACGGCCCGAGGGATATCGCGGTCATCAGCAGCAGTCCTTCGTCTCGGCGTCCACGCAGGTCTTGTCGGTGTCGACGGCGACGACCGCGGTGCGCAGATCGTTCAAGGCGTGTCCGAGCCGGGGATCGGCGAGCTCGTAGCGGGTGCGACGGCCATCGGGTACGGCGACGACGAGTCCGCAGTCGCGCAGGCAGGCGAGGTGGTTCGACAGCCGGGGCCGGGAGACGCCGATCTTGTCGGCGAGATCGGACGGATACGCGGGGGCATCGCGCAGGGCCAGCAGCAGCTGGCACCGGATGGGATCGGCGAGAGCACGGCCGAAGCGCGCAAGCACCTCGATGTCGGGAGCGATGGTCAGCACGCCATGACAGTACAGATAATCCTGAATTCAGGAAAGTCTGAACTATGGAGGGCTGCATCGGCAGGCAGCGACCGGTGGTCCTGCCGCTGGGCAGCGCCGGTGAGGCGGCCCGCTGGGGAGGCAGGAGGCGGGGTGGCAGGATGCCGTGGTGTCCGACTCCCTGCGTGAACTGTGGCTGCGCGGCATCGCCTTCAACCCGGCGGCACCCGCAGAGGTGCTGATACGCCTCCTGGACGAAGCGGCCGGTGAGGCCGGCTTGCTGATGTGCGAGGGCCGCGACCTGCCCGACGCTGTCGTCGAGACGGCCCTGCGCCACCCGGCCAGGCGGATCCGCCGCGCCCTCGCCTGCAACCTGCACATCGACCCCGCACGACTCGCTCCCCTGGCATCGGACCCGTCAGGCCTCGTCCGCGCCCAGCTCGCCGGAGGCACCCGGCACCAGCCCCGGTGGGTCCGGCCCCTGCCGACCCACATCCTCGTCACCTTCCTGACCGCGAAGGACGGAGGCGAGGACGGCAGGGTCACCGCACAGGAGATCGCCGGGGAGCTGTGGTCCTCCCGGCAGGTCCCTGCGTCCTTCCCGCGGGACATGGCCCATCACAACCACCCCGCACTCCGCCTGTACGCCGCCCACCAGTGGCAGTCGCTCACCTCGGCGCAGCGCACAGCCCTGCTCGACGACCCCGACCCCGCCGTACAGGAAGCCGCCCGGAAGGGCAGCCGCTGGCTGGACCCCAAGGCGGTGGAGGCCGCGCTGCCAGCCCTGGCAGCACGCAACAGGTGGTTCGTGCTGGGCACCTGCGCCCTGTCACCCGCGGTCATCGAGCAGTGCTTCGCCAACGACGAAGTGCACCCACTGGCCCGCAACCGCCTTACCCCGGCCGGCGCCATGGCCCGCCTCGCCCGCCACCCCGATACGGAGATCCGCAGGCTGGTCGCCGCCCGCCCCGATCTGGTGCCCGAGGCGGCGGCGCAGCTGAGGCAGGATCCGGACGAGGACGTGCGGCTGCGGGCGCGCCTGCAGCCGTTCATCCGTACCTGGGCCGAGTTCGACGCGGTCGACTGGGTGCTGGGGCACGGTCCCGACTGCACCTGCCCGATCACCAAGCCGGCCGCCGAGCCGCCGTCCGACTGGTACGCCACCTGCGCGGCGTCCGAGGAACCGGTGCTGCGCCGGGTAGCGGCGAGCTGGCCCGGCCTGCCCGCCCAGCTCGTCGCGGCACTGGCGCTGGACGATGACGAGGAGGTACGGATCCGGCTGACCTGCCACCACCCGCTGGCCCCGTCGCACCTCCTCCTGGACGTCTTCGTCACCCGCCCCGCCCACCGTCCCCACCTGCTGACCCTGCCCGCGCTCCCCCGCTCCGGCCTCGCTCACCTCATCGACCACGCCGACCCTCAGGTACGCGCCCTCGCCGCAGCCGACCCCGCCCTGCCCCACCCCCCGCTGCAAGACCCCGACCCTGCCGTACGCCAGGCAGCCGCCACCAACCCCACCCTGACACCGCAGATCCTGGAAACCCTCCTCACCGACCCCCGCACCGCACAAGGCGCCGCAGCCAACCCCTCCCTCCCCGTCCCGCGCATGCACACACTCCTCGACGAGAGCCTCCACCACACCACCGCCCCACCAGCATCAGCCCAACACTGAGGGGAGCCGGCGCCCGCCTGCTCGCGCATCTCAAGGGCTGTACGTCGAGAAGGTGGCCGTCGACTCCCGCGCGATTGGTCTTTGCTTCCACCCTCACACGTGAACCGGAGGAGGCCGACAGAGCCGCGGCTCCACGCCCCCTGATCGCGGTCCTCTTGTCCCGTGCCTGCTCGTCTCGGATCAGTTCCTGGCAGAGCCGGGTGCGGAGAAGACGTTTGTTCGGGCGCGATCGGTGCACACGATGACTTAACACATCCTTTATACGACGAAGCGGAGGGACACCATGGGCATCATCGCGTGGATCCTGATCGGCCTGCTCGCCGGCGCCATCGCCAAGGCTCTGATGCCGGGCAAGGACCCGGGCGGCATCATCATCACCATGCTCATCGGCATCGCCGGTGGTCTGCTCGGCGGCTGGCTCGGCAAGGTCATCTTCGGCGTCGATTCCATCGACGGCTTCTTCGACCTCTCCACCTGGATCGCCGCGATCGTCGGCTCCTTCATCCTGCTCGCCCTCTACCGCCTCGTCACCGGCAACCGACGTTCGCACCGCCACGCGTAACCCGCTGAAGGCATAACGCCTCCAACCACACTGAACGGCTCCCTTCCCTGCTCGCAGGACGGGAGCCGTCAGCGTGTGCGGACGAGCCCACCGGTGACACACCCGCCGGTCGCCGTCGCCGGGGCCGTACCTCTGGGCGATGGCCGGCATCATCACGAGCCCCGCCTCGAAGGCGTACCGCCAGCCAGGTCGGCGAAGCCGGCCCGGGGCTGCCGCGGTGACTCTGACGGCACCGGCGTTGTTTTTCGAACTCTGCGCACTCGTCGACGACCTCACTCTCCTGATCACCTTCGGCTTGCCGAGCATCGCCGCGCCCGCTCGGGATCCTCGTTGGAGCGTGGGCTGTGGCCACCGGCATCGCCGAACTCTGGTCGGCCGGGCAATCGCGCCACGAAGCGGTTTACTCCCGTCGCCACCGTCTCCCCGGCGGCATCACGGCACCCTGACGGGTCCGGTACTGAATGGCCGCGCACGGCTCATGAGTTGAGCTCTCACTCAGCCAGGCACGTTGATGTCGTTTCGCATGCCGCAGCCCGGATACTCGCAAAAGGCGCCAATCGTACATAAGCACACGAGCGTGGTAGGGCCCCGCCTCGAGCCGAGAAACGACGACCAAGTGGGGCAACGATCCTCCGGCACGGTCTTTCATCGAAGCCTGGAGACTGTCCACGCCCGGGGAAGGCAAGGCCATGACTACTGAGTCCGCCGACAACAGGGCCGGGCGTGTACAGGCGGCCGGACAGACCGCGAAGGAACAGGCATCGGCCACCGCCGGCCAGGCGGGCAAAGCCGCCGGAGAGGTGGCGGGCACCGCGCTGGACCAGGCCAAGACGGTAGCCGGGGAGGCGCGTCGGCATGCCGGAAGCGCCGTGGGCGACGTTCGAGGCCGGGTGACCGAGGAGGTGGAGGGGCAGACGCGGCGTGCGGCCGGGACGGTGCGCCAGTGGGCAGATGATCTGGCGGAGCTGGCAGGCAACGCGTCCGACGACTCCCCCGCCCGCAGCCTCGTGTCCCAGGTCGCCGATGGCGGCCATCGGGCGGCGGACTACCTCGACGACCACGGTGTCCAAGGCATGGCCGAAGACCTGAAGGGGTTCGCGCGACGGCGACCAGGGGCGTTCTTGGCGTCGGCGGCGCTGGCCGGACTCGCGGTCGGCAGGATGGCCAAGGTCGGCAGCAAGGCGCAGTCCGGACAAGGGTCGCAGCAGGAGCAGACCCCGGACTGGCGTGATCGTTCGGAAGGGGTGCCCGAGGGGACCGTACGGCCGGATCCGCAGTTCTACCCCCAGGGTGCCGTACAGCCGGAACCGGGACCTTACCCGCAGGGGGCCGTACAGCCGGAGCCGCGGCCTTACCCCCAGAGTGCCGGACAGCCGGGGCCGCGGCCTTACCCGGAGGTGTGAGATGTCATCGATGGCACCGGAGCCGCGCGAGCAGGACTCCTCGGTCGGAGAGCTGCTGTCGGGGATGGCATCGGACATCCAGACACTCCTCCGGCAGGAGGTGGAACTGGCCAAAGCCGAGATTCGCGAGGAGGCCGGCAAGGCGGGCAAAGCCGCCGGAATGTACGGCGGAGCGGGGTTCGGCGGCTACATGGTCGCGCTGTTCGCCTCGCTCGCGGCGATGTTCGCGCTGGCCAATGTGATGGACACCGGGTGGGCGGCTCTGATCGTCACCGCGGTGTGGGCGGCTATCGCGGCGATTCTGTTCGTGATGAGCCGCTCCAGGATGCGGGAGGTGTCCCCGAAGCCGGAACAGACCGTGGAGACGCTGAAGGAGGACGCGCAATGGGCACGTCACCCGACCAAGTGAGAACCGAGATCGAGGCGACCCGCGAGCGCCTGTCGAAGAAGGCCGACCGGCTGGCCGACCGCACCAGCCCGGGGCGGATCGTGCGCCGCCGCACCGATCGAGTCCGGGGCGCGGTCTCGGGCGTGCGCGAGCGCGTCATGGGTACCGCTTTCACGGGGACGGAGAGCGCCAAGGGCCGTACGCAGCAGGCCGCGGCGTCCGTCCAGGACGGCGTCGGCCAGGCCGCGGACACGATGCGGCAGACGGCCGGCCAGGTCGGCGAGGCGGTCAGCAGCGCGCCGGAGCAGGCGGTGAGGCAGACGCAGGGCAATCCGCTCGCGGCCGGACTGATCGCCTTCGGCGCCGGGCTGCTGGCCGCCTCGCTGCTGCCCACCTCGCAGGCCGAGGAGCAAGCAGCCTCCCAGCTCTCCGAGAAGGCCGGTGAGGCGATCGAGCCCGTGAAGCAGGCGGCGATGGAGTCCGCGCAGCGCGTGAAGGAGGACGCCACCGAGACGGCCAGGCAGGCCGCCCAGGAGGTCAAGGACAGCGCTGCGGAAGCGGCTCGCGCCACCAAGGAAGAGGCAAGCGGCCAGGCCGGGCAGGTCACAGAGCAGGCCCGGCAGTCCGGCCAGCAGGTAGCCGACGAGGCCCGGCAGCAGCCCCCCGGCGCCATGTGAACCGTCAGTGCCGTTGCACCCCTGCGTTCCTCCTGGGGTGCAACGGCACCGGTGCCCCATCTGGCACCACGAGCACCACCAGCCCCACCCCCACGCTCAAACAGGCACAGCCGCCAGCACTCTGCCGCCCAGGTCTGGACGCGGTTGCGTACGCGTTCGGGTGAGAGTCCGGGCGCGGGTCGCCGGCCCCTCGGATCTCCGCCTGTATGAAGGCAGCGAAAGCGCCCGCAGCCGGACGTGAGGGCGCTCCAGGTGACCTGAGGCGAGGAGAACAGCGCATGAGCGTGCCGACGACCATCGACCACCGGGCGACCAGCTACAGCCTGGCCCATGCCTACTGGCTGGCCAAGGCATCCGATCTCGCCTACAAGGACGAAGCCACGATCGAGAAGCAGGCACGTGCATGGGGATTCGACCGGGTCCGGCACCACCAGACTCAGTTCAGCCCGCCCTTTCCTCTGCAGGACACGCAGGCGTACACCGCGGTGAGCGACAACATGATCATCACCGCGTTCCGGGGCACGGAACCGGTGCAGATCAAGGACTGGCTCTCGGACGCCACCACTCCGCCCCGCCCGGGCCCCGGCGGTACCGGGTACGTCCACCACGGCTTCGCCGAGGCCCTGGAGTCGATCTACCCCGCGGTCAAGGACACCCTCGCCGAATACCGCACCAACGGTCAGAGCGTGTGGTTCACCGGGCACAGCCTCGGCGGAGCCCTGGCCATGCTGGCGGGCGCCCGCATGTACCTCGAAGAGCCCCGCCTGGCCGCGGACGGCGTGTACACCTACGGCCAGCCCCGCACCTGCGACCGGCTCCTGGCCGCCGCGTACAACAAGGGCTTCCGCAACCGCATGTACCGCTTCGTGAACAACAACGACATCGTGCCCCAGATGCCGCCGGAGCCGGTCTTCACCCACGTCAACGCCCTGCGCTACATCGACTCACGCGGAAAGCTGCACGAGAGCATGCCTCTGCTCGGCTCGCTCACCGATCGGGCCAGGGGCCTGAGCTCCGACGTCCTGGCCCCGACCAGCGACGGCGTACGGGACCACTTCATCAACGCCTACGTCACAGCCCTGGAGAAGAACCTCGCATAAACCGGCAGCGCCCGCCTACGGGCGGGCGGGTACTGCTGCGCTCCCGCCGGGGAACGCACATGATGAAGCACGCCCTTCCCTGGGATCCGGAGATAAAAGGGGTCCCCAGGGAGCGTTCTCCGCACGGTTTCCCGCGCCTGGTGCCGGTGGCGAGATGTGCGGAGGCGGTGGCTGGGACCCCGGCGAGGCCACTGACGACACGCAGATGGCCGTCCTGGTCGCGGAGTCGGTGCTGGAACGGGGCGGACTGAATCTGCCGGATATTTTCGCCCGCTTCCAGCGGTGGGCCACATCAGAACCCAAGGACATCGGCTTGCAGACCGAGGACGTCCTGACCGACGGCATGCCGTGGGTCCTTGTCGCCGCGATCCATTTCCAGGTCAACCAACGAGCAGCGGGAAACGGCTCCTTGATGCGCGCATCGACCCCCGCGGTCTACTTCGCTGCTGCCGGCCAGGAAGCCACCATGGACGCGGCCCGTCGCATCGCGGCCCTGACCCACGGGGACCCCGCGGCCTGGGAAGGCACCGCGATCTTCCACGAACTCATCCGCCTCACGCTCGAGGGACACACCGACCCTCTCAACGCACTCGGCGACATCGCGGCACTTGTCCATCCCGACCACCGCGTTCGCTACGCCACCGTCTTCGCACCCGACTGGCATCCCGATCAGGCGACCGAGTTCAACGGCGCCGTCTGGCCCTGCCTGGGCTCCGCAGTCTGGGCCCTCCGCGCCACCACCACGTTCGAAGACGCGATACGCGCGGCGATCGACCTCGGCGGCGACACGGACACCGTCGCCGCGGTGACCGGAGGCCTCGCCGGGGCGTACTACGGGCTGGATGCCATCCCCGCCCACTGGACCGCGCCGCTCCATATCCCTCTCCCGGGCTTCGACGGATGAGTGCTGCGCCTGGCGGATCTGCTCCACCTTGCACACCGTCTACGGGAGGAGGGCCCTCGATGAGACACACATGGCAGCCCACGTAAACGGCGAGCTGGTGGGGTGGGAGCGGTATCGGCCCGGCGTTGGAGCGGCTTGAGCAGCGGCTCGCCCGGCGCGGGGCCAGTGGGGCCGAGGCAGCGTGCTGGTTGCCGGCACGCCTCTTGGTCTTCGACGTAAGCGGGGCGGCGCCGCTATGCGTAACGGAGGTAGCTGTCGCCCCCGATGGGGGTGGCCGGCGGCGACCCGGCGTGGTCGCATTGCATCCGCACGGACATCGACGTCCAGGAGTAGCCGCCGTCGGCGACGGCGACGTCCGCCCCCGTGCGGGTGGGCGCTGAGCGTTCAGGTCACGAGGCCGAAGAGGTGCGGCACATTGCCGATTGGTCGGCCAGGACGAGCAGGCCAACGCCATCGGGAGGCTCCGCGACGGTGTGTCCCAGCTGGAGAAGCAGGCCCGATACCGCGGCCTGGACGATCGCCTGCATGCTGCCGCAGGAGGCTCCGGGCTGATCTTTCGCCAGTGCGGTGAAGCCGTCTGAAGCCGTCCATTTCACCAGTACGCCGACCGGGACCTCTGTCACCGAAAGCCCGGGGCGGCCGCCTTTCGCGTCCCCCGCGACCAGGTGGAACCCTGCTTGGAGCAAGGCATGCCTGACCTGCGCGTACAGGTCGGTGGGCATAGAGGTCACAGGTTTCGTGTGCCCAGTTCCTGCGTGATCAAGCCAGCTGACTTGAAGATTAGCGTCAGGACCTTCTTGACCATGCGGTCCGGGGACTTTGCGAAAGGCGTCGGCGGGTCGTCCGCGATGAAATGCGTCGGCATTCAGGACGCGTGCGGTTGCCGAAGCCCTTGGAGGAGGAGGGCGATCAGGCGCCGGGGGTCGTAGCGGGGGTCGTGGTCGTGCCCGATGCACAGGTTGCCGATGCCGCGCAGCAACTCGTACGGCTGGATGCCGGGCTTGATGTCCCCGGCCTCGACCGCCGCGTCGAGCAGTTCGGCGCAGACGGGCAGCAGGCGGTCAAGGAAGTAGTTGTGCAGCGCGGCGAAGCGGTCCTGCTCGGAGTGGAGGGCGTCGGCGAGTCCGTGCTTGGTGACGAGGAAGGCGACGAAGAGGTCGATCCACTCGCGTAGGGCGTCCAGGGGGCGGTCGGCGGCGGCCAGCAGGTTCGGGCCGGCCTTCGCGCAGGCCTCGATCTGGTGGCGGTAGACCGCGGTGATGAGGTCCGCGCGGGTCGGGAAGTGGCGGTAGATGGTGGCCATGCCGACGCCCGCCCGGGCGGCGATCTGACGGATCGGCGCGTCGACGCCGGAGGCGGCGAACACCTCGGCCGCGGCAGCGAGCACCGCGTCGCGGTTGCGCTGGGCGTCGGCCCGCTTGGCTTGGGACGGCGGCTTGTCTGCGGCACTGCCGGTGGTCACCGAGTGCGCTCCTTCCCCACGATTGACAAAGCGGAGCAGCGCTCCGAATACTAAGTGGAGCAGCGCTCCGCTTCAGCTTAGCGGAAGCGGATGCCCCTGTCCGTCATGCCCGCCGTGCCCGCCGCCGCTCACAGCAGAGGCGGCCGACAGTCGGCGCCACATGAAAGGGAACCCCCTCGTGAGCACATCCACCGCCGCCCGCGCCGACACCCTCGGCGCGCCCGCCCCGGTCCTGTCCTACAGCCCCGTCACCTTCTCGGTGCCTGGGCGTCCCGTAGACCTCCAGGTGCGCGTCTCCGCCCCTGCCACCGGGACCGGCCTGCCCGTCATCCTCCTCTCCCATGGTCACGGCCCCTCCCACCACCTCTCCTCACTCAATGGCTACGCGCCCCTCGCCAACCTCTGGGCCGCCCAAGGATTCGCCGTCATCCAGCCCACCCACCTCACCTCCCGCACCCTGAGCCACCTCATCGCCGACGAACCCAACTGGTGGCGCTCGCGGGCCCAGGACATGAGCCACATCCTCGACCGGCTCGACCTGATCGAACGCAGTGTGCCGCAGCTCGCCGGCCGGATCGACCCCGCCAAGGTCGCCGTCGCCGGGCACTCCCTCGGCGGCTTCACCGCCGCCCTCCTGCTGGGCGCCGGCCTCACCGACCCCGAGACCGACGACCTGGTGCACCTGCGCGAGCCCCGGATCAAGGCCGGCGTCCTGCTCGCCGCGCCCGGCAGGGGCGGTGATGCCTACAACGGGCCCATGGCTCAGCACTGGCCCGTCATCGGTGCCGTCGACTTCTCCACCATGACCGCGCCCACCCTCGTCGTCGCCGGCGACAAGGACGACCCCCGGCACTTCACCGACATCGGCCCCACCTGGCACACCGACCCCTACACACTCTCCCCCAGCCCCAAAACCCTCCTCACGGTGTACGACGCCGAACACGGACTCGGCGGCATCGCCGGATACGACGCCGCCGAGACCACCGACGAAAACCCCGCCCGTGTCGCCGCCCTCGCCCACCTCACCGCCGCCTACCTCCACGCCCAGTTCCACCCCGGCGCCTCTGCCTGGCACACCGCCTGCCAGACACTGACCACCGGCCCCCACCCCATCGGACGCGTCACAACCAAATAAGCCCCCCGCCCCCACCTGGCGGCCGCACCCATCGGGTACACCGGCCCCCTCAGCACACCGGCGGATGGCCGAGACGGCTGGCCGCCCTGGTACTGGATGCCGGGTTGCGTGCGGAAAGCCCCGGTCCGGCAGCGAGCGTTATGCCGGCCTGACTGCAGTTCGGAACACATGCCGGCCGTCCCGCCCGTGTCCCCGTGGCGTGCCGAGGTGGTGTGCGAGGGCCGTCATATGTACAGCTCACGTGCCGACTGCGTGCTGCGCGGCGCGGCTGAGCGGGTGGTGTACGCCAAATTGAGGACCGTGCGGCGTACACCGGGCCGGGTGAGGGAGGTGACGCGGTGCGCGGTGGTGTCGCTACGCAGGAGGTAGGCGTCGCCCGCACGGTGATGGGCCGAGCATGCTCGGTCGGTGTCCAGATCGGCCAGTGAGCCGGCCCGGGAGACGTACTGCAGCAGACCGCCGTGGGCCGGCGAGTGCGGGGCTTCGAGGAAAATCACCAGGGCGTAGGGGTAGTCGTCGGTGTGGGCGCCATGGGTGTCGCCCTGTCGGTGGAGGACGTTGAGCACGTGCCGTTCCAGCGGATCGGGCACGGTAAGGGGCGGCTCGCCGGCAACCGCGCCCACGAGACCGAGCAGACGCTGGTCGCCGTAGAGCTCACGTACAAGTGATGATTCCCGGGCGATGACGTGGCCGCCGAGGGTGGTCATGTGCCGGGGGGAGTCGTCCATGCACGACATCGTGAAGTCCCGGCGTCGGGCGATTGCCACCAGCCGCTGGGTCTCCGCCCGCAGCTCGTCCAGGCCGTCCGAGGTGAGCAGTCCGGGTAGCGGGGCGTAGCCGTCGGCGTAGAACCGCAGGCGGGCGGCAGCCGTCTCCTCGGCGGTGCGTGCGGTGAAGGGCACGGGCAACGCCTTCCAGTCGGGTGGGCAGGGCACCACGCCCCATGCGTCCCCGGACGGCGCGCGCCTCAGTCCCCCACGGCATGGAAGTGTCCGAAAGTCGGTACGAGCCAGCACCCCGGTGACCAGCCACCTGTACACCCTGCGCCCCGGTGGCTTCCGGTGCCGCCTCAGCCGACGCTCGCCCCGCCCCCGCCCGCCGGGGCGGCTACGGTCAATCGGTCCGTGATCTCCTCGGCACTCAGCACGAGTGCGAAGCCTTTGCGCAGGACGGCGAGTTCGGGTTCCTGGCGCGACTCGTCGTCGGTGGCCGTGGTGTCGGATCCGAAGACGACCTTGTAGCCGCGTTCGTACGCCTGGCGGGCCGTGGTGCCGCAGCAGTAGTTGGTGAGGGTGCCCGTGACGATGACGGTGTCGCGGCCGAGGTTGCGCAGCATGGTGTCCAGCGGGGTGTCGTAGAACGCGCCGTAGGAGGGCTTGCGGATGACGACCTCATCGGGGCGGCGGCCCATGGGAGCCCACACCTCCGCGGGTCCCGGGCGGCGCCAGGCGGTGTCGGCATGCGGGAGGAAACGCAGGGCGTGCGGCCGGTCCAGCCCGAGATGGGTGTCGTCGAAGAGGGTCCAGATCACCGGGATCGAGGCAGCCCGGCAGTCCTCGATCAGTTGCCGCAGCCGCGGCGCCATCCGGGTGGCCGCAGGCACCCAGTACGGGCTCCACCCGGGGCGGACGAATTCGTCCTGCATGTCGATGACCAGCAGCGCCGTGCGCTCGGGCGTCATGTCGAACGATGCCCGTCCGTTCTCGTACGCCTCCCGCGCCCGCCGGACGACCCAATCCTCGGTATACGCCACCCCTGCCCCCTATCTCGATTCGAGGTACCTCGTTTCGATGTGCGAGAGTAGCAGGATGCTGGAACTGGCGATCCTGGGATTTCTTGCCGAAGGCCCCCTGCACGGCTACCAACTGCGCCGCCGGATTGCGCACCTGTCCGGCCATGCCCGCCCGGTCAGCGACGGCAGCCTCTACCCGGCCATCAACCGCCTGGTCACCGCCGGGCTGCTCGACCGCCGAGCCGAGCCGGGCGTCTCCGCCGCCCAGCGGCACACCCTGAGCCTGACCAGTGCCGGCCGCACCGAACTGCTGCGCCGGCTGCGGGAAGCCGACGGCCTCGACATCAGCGACAGCACCCGCTACTTCACCATCCTGGCCTTTCTCTCCCAGCTCCCCGACCCCGCAGACCAGCACGCCGTCCTACGTCGGCGGCTCGACTTCCTGGAGCAGCCCGCGAGCTTCTTCCACGACGGCGACCGCCCCCTGCGCGCCGAGGACACCGACGACCCCTACCGTCGCGGCATGCTCACCCTCGCCCGCACCACCAACCACGCCGAACGGGCATGGCTGCGCGACCTCCTCGCCTGACACCCCCAGCCCGACTGGGCAATGAAGACGAGGGGCAGCGCCTGCCGCGCATCACCCGCGGGAACACCGCATCGGTGATCAGCCCGCCACGGGACAGACGGCCCTGATGCGAGCTGCGCGGCCTACTCCCTGTAGAGAACTGCCAAGCGGGGCAGGCGGTGAGCGATTCCGCCGTGGTGGCCGAAATCGAAGTTCCACGTGGGATCCAGCTCCGGGTACCGGATGGTGAAGGCGTCGTCAGGGACGTGTTTCCCGGTGGCCCACGATGTGAGCGTTCCAGACGATGCTCAGTGCCTCCTCGCACTCGAGATAGTGTCCGTCGGCCGCCGACGCTCGAACCATGGGCAGTTCCGCCAGCGCATCGGGGTCAGCGACGATGCGTTCGAAGGTCTCGCGTCCCTGCACGATCAGCCAGCCACGCCAGCTCCGAAGTGGCGCGGCGGGCGACCTCCTCGCCGTCGTCCGGATTGGACGTCTGATCGCGGGCCGCCTCGATGAGCTGCCAGAACTGCTGCCTGTTCATGGCGGCAGAGCATGCCACCTGGGTCTGACATCGGGCCGGTTGCGCGAACAACCTCGTACTTCGGTGGCCGGCCCGGTGGCGCCCTTGTCTCGGCACCCCAGTGGCTTCGCGATGACGGGCGCCGGGGCGTACGGGACGAGCCAGCAGATCCTGGAGGCGACGAAGAACCGCTCCAGCGCCTCGGTGGGCTCCACCGTAATGGGAGCGGACCCTTCGCCTCGCCTGCGGCGCCGAGCCGTGGTGCGATGAAAGTGGGGGCCGGGGAAGGAGCGAGCGATGATCCCACCGGCAGGGCAGCACAAGAGCAGCACCGGCCCTGTGTCCATCCGCCCGCTGGAAGAGGCGGACCTGGACCGGGCCGACGAAATCTTCAGGATCGCCTTCGGGACGTTCCTCGGAGCTCCCGAACCGGAAACTTTTTTCGGGAGTGCCGACTACGTCCGCACCCGCTGGACGGCCGATCCACACGCCGCCTTCGCAGCAACCGTGGACGGCGAAGTCGTCGCGTCCAACTTCGCCGCCAATTGGGGCAGCGTCGGCTTCTTCGGCCCGCTGACCGTCCACCCGGACCGGTGGGACCAGGGCATCGGCAGACACCTCATGGAACCGGTCATGGACTGCTTCGCCACCTGGGAGAACCGGCACCTGGGCCTGTTCACCTTCTCCCACAGCCCCAAACACCTGGAGCTCTACCGCCGCTACGGCTTCTGGCCCCGATTCCTCACAGCCATCATGAAAAAGCAGGTCACAGGCCCTGCCGCGGCCCCCAGCCGCATGCTGTACGGCGAGCTTCCCCCCGCCGAGCAGCCCGACGCCCTCGGCCTCTGCCGCACACTCACCGGGAGCGTGTTCGACGGCCTGAGCGTGGAACGCGAGATCATCGCCACCCACGCGCAGGGACTCGGTGACACCATCCTCCTCCAGGGAGCCGACTCCGACCTCGACGGCCTGGCCGTCTGCCACTGCGGAGGCGGAACAGAGGCCGGTGACGACGTCTGCTTCGTCAAATTCGGCGCCGTGCGCCCCGGCCCGCAGGCAGCCGACCGGTTCGAACGCCTGCTCACCGCCTGCGAGCAGCTCGCCGCCGAACGCAACCTGAGCCAACTGGACGCCGGAGTGAACCTGGCCCGCCAGGACGCCTACCAGCGCATGGTCAACCGCGGGTTCCGCACCTGGCTGCAGGGCGTGGCCATGCACCGACCCAACGAATCCGGTTACAGCCACCCCGACGCCTACGTCATCGACGACTGGCGCTGACAGCCCACCGCAACTGGGCCCGCGAGGACGGCCCAGTGCACACCTCGTCGGCGCCGAAGGCCATACCCCTCTCCCTGCCCCCTGCCGACGTGCCGTTGCCTCCGGCTCTTCTTCAGTTCCTGGGCCGCCCACCACGCAGCCGCTCTCGCCTGTGAGCGGTTGCGGGCCCGCTTGAGAAGATCGAGTCATGGCGGAGTCACCTATGCAGATCAATGCCCTCATAGTCGATGCCCAAGATCCCGAGCGGCTCGCTGCGTTCTGGTCCGAACTGCTGGGCAGGCCGGTCGTGGCCCGCATGGGCCCCTACGTCTGGCTCCAGCGCGAAGGCGGCCTGGCGCTGGGCTTCCAGCACACCGCCGAACCAAAACTGGGCAAGAACCGGATGCACTTCGACATCAGCTCCCCCGATCCCGCCGCCGAACAACAGCGCATCGAGAGGCTCGGCGGGCGCAGGCTCGAGCAGTACGCCGAGGGCGGGTTCCTGGTGATGGCGGACCCCGAGGGCAATGAGTTCTGCATCATCCCCGAAGGGCCCTTCGAACTCGACGACGAGGGACGCGCCGACTACCTGGGCTGATGGCCAGCCTGCCGAGCAGGCTTGACGGGGGTCGCGGCGGCATCGCGGTACCTGGCCCTGGACGCGGCGCGACGGTCAGCGGGAAGCGCTCGGGCCAGCGACACCGGCCCAGTGGCCGTTGTTCCGGCCGGCGACATGCTGATCGTGCTGAGCGAAGGCGGCCCGGCGACGACCGCCTACGGCGTCCGCGGACTGGCTGCCGCGGCGGTCGCCGTGACCGCGGCACTGCTGCTGCGCGAGCGGCCGACAGCGACGCTGCTGCTGGCCGGACAGCGACAGGCACTCGGGCTGGCCATTGCGGCCATGGACGGCGGGCTGCGACTTCCCCTCGTCAAGTGCCCGAGTGACGTCCGTCCCGGCGTGGTCCGGACCGGTCTCGTGAGGGCGCAGTCTGCTGTGGTCCGCCGGTTTCCATGCAGCCGTTCGATGGCGTGGCCGGGACCCCGGTCCGCTGCCGAGCGGCAACCAGCCGCCGGGCGTCGGCGGCTTGTGGCGGGCAGGTGCCGGTGATTGGCGTGGCGCACTTGGTGCCGTGCCGGGCTGGTCAGGGGCAGATGATGTAGCGGCCGCGAAGGCCGCTCTGGGCGGTGGCCCGGTGGGCGTCGGCGGCTTGGTCCAGGGAGACGACCGCGTGGACGCGGGCCGGGAGTTCGCCTGCGGCGGTGCGGGCGAGGAGGTCGGCCAGGCGAGTACAGAAATGCGATTCACCCCCGGCCCAATGGCCGGGGCACTCTCGCAAGATCAGAAGTAGCCGCCGTCGTCCGCACGCTCATCCTCGGGGGTGCGTCGGATACGCCACACGCCGAATGCGGCTCCAAGGGCCCCGGGCTGGCTCACCCGCCATCCCACGGCGCTGAGCGAGGAGGACCGCGCCGCATTGAAGGACGTCCTGGCCCGCTGCCCCGAACTCGACACTGCCGCCGGGCATGTCCGCGACTTCGGCGAGATACTCACCAGCCGCCTCGGCGCCACGCTTCCCGCCTGGATCGACGCCGTCGATGCCAGCCAACTGCCCGGCCTCACCGGCTTCGCACTTCACCTGCTTCGAGACCTCGACGCTGTGACAGCCGGGCTCAGCCTGCACTGGAGTTCCGGTGGCACCGAAGGCGCCGTGAACCGCATCAAGAAGATCAAAAGGCAGCTCTACGGGCGAGCCGGATTCGAACTACTCCGCAAGATGATCCTGCTTCAGTGACCCTCCGCGACCGCTCCCCAAGATCTGTGCCAGAACCCCGTTCTCAAGAACAAAGCCATAGGCCGCGCCATCCCACATGTGCAGCGCGTCGCCGACTTCCCGGCGCCACCTCAATGCACTGCATCACGGCCCTGCATCACGGCCTGGTCGGCGGATAGAGTCGAGTGATGCGTTGATCTTCCGGGCGGCAGCCGCGTGCAGCCGCGGACGGTGCAGGGTGCCTCGTAACGGGGCGCTCCAGCAGGCATACCCGTCGATACCTCACCGGAGATCCACCCCATGGCTGCTCAGCAACCCCTCACCTACGACACCTTCGTCGAACTCGCTACGGCTGATCCCGCCGTCGTCGGCCTCGTCCTCAAAGGGTCCCAAGCCCACGACGGCATGGTCACCCCGTACTCCGACCACGACCTGTACGTGGTGGTCGCCGACCACGCCCGCACCCAACTCACCCGGTTCGCGGGTCACCGTAGCGCCGAACTCGACCTCGTCATCGTCACTCTCACCGAGTTCCGCGGGCCCGGGACGCCCGGTTGGGAACGCTACGCTCTCGCCCGTGCCCGAATCGTGCTCGACCGGCTCGACGGAGACATCGCCCGGATCCTCGCCGGCGAGGCACGCCTGAGTGCCGGTAAAGCATTCCAGGACGCAAGCGGCTGGCTCGATGCCTATGCCAACGCCCTCTACCGCTCCGTCAAGAACCACCGCGACGGGCAGACTCTCGCTGCTCAACTTGACGCCGCCGACAGCATCCAGTTCCTGCTCGAACTGCTCTTCGCGCTCGATCGACGCCCCCGCCCCTACAACAAGTACCTGGAGTGGGAACTCGCCCACCATCCGCTTCCGGGCTGGGACACCCACGTACTGCTACGAGCCGTGGACCGCATCTCGGCCACGGGTGACGTAACCCAGCAACGACACGTCTTCGCCCTTGTCGAGACGGCGACCCGAGAAGCCGGACACGGTGCCGTGCTGGACGCGTGGGGCGATGACCTTGGTCTCATGCGACCGCTGTGAGAAGTGCGCTCGTCGCCGGGCCGGAGTTCAGGCCGCCGCGGCGCGGAGCATGCTGGGGCTCAAACCTTTGTGGCGTTTGAACGCGGCGCTGAAGCCGAAGGCGTCGGCGTAACCGACGGATCTTGCGATCTGGGCGACGCTGAGGTCGGTGTCGGTGAGAAGCGTCTCGGCCTCGTCCATGCGGCATTCCGTGACGTAGGCGAGGGGCGAGCGGTCCATCAGCTTGGTGAAGCGCTTGGCGAACAGCGCCCGGGAAACGCCGGCCCGAGCGGCCAGTGACGCAACGGTCCAGGCCTCGGCGGGCTGGTCGTGGAAGGCCCGCAGCGCGGGGCCAAGGACGGGGTCGGCCAAGCCCCGGTACCAGCTGGGCGCTTCGGCGCCGGCCTGGTCGAACCAGCTGCGCAAGGTGCACACCAGGGCCCAGTCGAGGAGCCGGTCCATCAGCGCCTGCGAACCGGCCGAGAGTTGGGCGGCGTCGGCGGCGGCCGTCTCCAACCAGGCACAGACCTCCACGTCCTCCTTCATCACCAGGACGGGCGGCAGAGCACGCAGGAGCCGCTCGTGGCGGTGGCCCGAGGCGCGGTAGGCACCCACGATCATCGCCGTCGCCTCCTCCGAGTCATTGCCCCACCGGATACCGCCGAGCTGCTGGTCGGTGCACTCCGCGTCCGTGGTGAAGCAGGCGATCTCGTACGCGGCATGAGAGCCGTGAACCGAGGTGGGACGGTCCGCGAGATGGAACGGTGCGGGGCCGCACACGATGGCTGTATCCCCCGCACCAACCGCCCGCTCGGTGCCGTCGGGCAGCAGCAGGGTGCCCCCGCCGCGCAACACGCTGATCATGGTGAGCGGGGCCTCGTCGGCGAAGCGGATGGTCCAGGGCGCCGTCAGTACGGCGTGGGTGACGACCGAGCCCTCGGCCCGGATGCCACTGAGCAGCGAACTCAAAGGATCCACACGGCACATCGTAGACGCTCTCCTATGTTCTGGAGCGTTTCTCCCATGGATCATCTACGGCGCGGCGGCTGTACTGGAGACATCGAATCGACCGAGACCCGGGAGACACCGTGACGCAGCACGCCGGCCATGCCAGGACAGCCCTCGTGGTCGTGGCACACCACCGCTCCGATTCCCTGACCGCGCACACGGCCCGTCGTGCCGCCGCCCGGCTGGAGGCCGCCGGATACCGCATCGACCTGCTCGACCTGCACGCCGAGGGATTCGATCCACGGATGAACACCTCCGACCAGCCGGACTGGGGTGACAGGGAAAAGGCGTACTCGGACGAAGTGCACGCCCATATGCAGCGCATCCTTGACGCCGATGTCATCGTGGCCGTGTTCCCGGTGTACTGGCAGAGCGTGCCGGCCATCCTCAAGGGCTGGATCGACCGCGTATGGAACTACGGGTTCGCCTACGGCCGCAGCAAGCCCCGCCTGGCCGGCAAGCGCATGCTGTGGCTCGGCCTCGCCGGCGCCTCCGCCGACGACCCGATCGTGGAAGGAATGCAAACCGTCCTCGAGACGAACCTGAGCGAAGGAATCGCCTACTACTGCGGCTTCTCCCATTCCACCGTCGGTCTGCTCACCGACGCCGAGGAGCGCCCGCAGCACATCGACGCCGAAGGGAACATCCTCATCGGCGAAGCGGTCGCGGGTGCTGAACGTGAGGCGCAGTACGCCGATTTCGACCGGCGTGCAGGGGAGTTCGTGGAAAAGTTCGCCGCCGCGGAATCCCTGGCGGCCTGACCGCCAGACGTACGAACGAGATCGCCGGGAAGCCGCCCCGACTCCGCTCACACCGAGCGGACTCGGGGCGGTCCCTTGCCTTCTCGGCACAGCATTCCGGCATGCTGCGAAGCACAGCTGAACTGGGCACTCGCCACCCTGATGCCCCGCCGCCCCATCAACAAGAGCCCTCACGCCGACACGTGATCGACGACGCCACGGGTCAAACCCCTTTCAGTGCGGCGGAGTTCATGCGCATGCCACTGCTTGGGCAGGGCATCCGGCCTCACATGGAAAGGAGGCTTGGATGAGCCCGGAGCTGAAGAGTTCACTGGCGCGCGGTAGTACGGATGATCCGTCCGACTGGGCGTGGATCGCCGCGATCCTGGCGATCTACCTGCTGATCGGGTACGGGCTGGAGTACCGGTCGAAGAAGCGCAGGGGTGCCGCACGCCCCGCCAAGGCTGCGGCGGAGGGTCTGTTCTCCGAACGCGAAGGGATCGATCCGGGTCAGTACTTCCTCAGCCGCATGGTGATGCTGGGCGGCGGGCTGGCGGCGGGACTCGCCGGCTTGCTCACCCGGAACACACCGACGGTGGTGCAATACCTCACCATGGGCACGGTGGCGCTGCTCGGGATCTTCGCGTGGGCGTATTTCGACCACCGCACCGAGCCGCGCAACGAGACGGAGGCCCAGAAGCCGGACTTGCATGCATGAACGGTCGCCAGCGGCGGCCGAGGAGCGCCCCGCCGCGGCATGTAGGTCTCGCTGCCAGCCGCGTACGCGCAGAGCGTCGGCCCGCCCGGATCCTTCTCGGGCGGGCCAACTCGTGTGTGCCCGCCGGCCCCAACCAACGGGCACACACGTCAAGCCGCACGGGCCGCCGCCGCGACGCACCCAGGCCGCACCTGCCCCTCACGACTAGCCAGACACACGCGTGTCTAACCCGTAACCGTCGACCGATGCCGAACAAGGCCCTGGCACTGGGTGGTGTTGCCCCAGCCGCCGCGCCGCGTTCTGCCCGGCCACAAGGGGGTCGGCACCGGGCAGAGGCACGATCCCGCTCCTCACGTCTCCTCCGTACGACCGGTATCGCGACGTAGGTGACAAACCGCCGGCACGTGGCCGCCCTGAACTGCCGTGTTCGGGGTACCCGCGGGTTCACCGAGCGGGCGTGCCGCAGCGCCCGACGGGCCGAGAAGCAAGCGTGCGACGGGAGGTGATCGCCATGTCGAGTATCCAGCCGCCCAGCGGATCCGGTCAGCAGGCGACGACAGGTTCGGAGCCGGTGGGAGAACTGGTGCAGCGCGCATCGCAGCAGCTGACCGAGCTGGTGCGCGGCGAACTGCGCCTGGCACAGGCGGAGATGAAGGAGAAGGGCAAACGGTACGGCAAGGGCGGTGGTCTCTTCGGTGGCGCCGGCCTCGTCGGATTCCTGATGCTCCAGGCGCTGGTGGCCACCGCGATCGCCGCGCTGGCGGTACCGCTGCCGGTGTGGGCCGCTGCCCTCATCGTCACCGTCGTTCTCGGTGCGATCGCCGCGGTGATGGCGCTGACCGGGAAGAAGCAGGTCAGCCAGGCCGCGCCCCCCATGCCCGAACAGACGCTTCAGAACGTGAAGGCCGACGTGGCCGAGATCAAGGAGAGTGCCAAGCGATGACCCAGCCGCCTCACGACGAACCCACCGCCGCCGGTCCGGACGAGCTGCGCGAGCAGGTCGAGAAGACCCGCCAGGAACTCGGCCGGACCGTGGAGGCGCTCGCGGCCAAGACCGACGTCAAGGCCCGCGCCCAGGAGAAGGCCGCCGAGGCCAAGGAGCAGGCTGCCGCCAAGGCCGGTGAGCTGAAGGAGCAGGCGGCGCTCAAGGCCGGGGAGCTGAAAGCGAAGGCCGCCGAGGCCGCGTCCCGGGTGCAGGACAAGCTGCCCGAGCCGGTCAAGGACAAGGCTGTCCAGGCCGCCGGGCAGGCCCGTGCGAAGGCAGCCCAGGCCGGTCAGCTGATACAGGAGAAGACACCTGAGCCGGTGCGGGCCCAGGCAGTCCAGGGGTCCCAGATCGCGCGGGACAACCGCAGCCTGGTGCTGGCAGCCGCGGGCGCCGGTGTCGTGCTGTGGCTGCTGTGCCGCCGTAAGGGATGAGGTTGTAAAGGCTTCGACAACCGGTGCGGTCAGCGGCTTACTCACGGGTGCGCTGTTCAAACAGGCAGGCAGGGCGCGCTCTTCGCCGGGGTCAAATCGGCCGTCGAACGCGCCGGTGCCGCTAACACCCGCCATGTCACCGGGACTTGACCCGGCCGAGATACACCACCACCGGGGACCGGTCGATAGCAGCCGACCGGTCCCCCACCCCGGTCCGACACCATACGAAAGATCACCGTCATGTCCGATCAGCACGCGGCTACCGCGGTGACGGCCGCCGCCGTCATCGCCCTGATCCTGATCACCCGGGCCGCGTTCCTGCACGGTGGGCGCCGACGCACCACCTACGCGCCCCGCCCGGGACGCCGTGGGCCCCGACACCCCAGCGAGGCTGCTACGCCAGTCGTCACCCCGCCGAAGGGTGCTGCCGAGGCCGCCGTACGCGACGCCGAACAGCACATCCAACGCTGCTGGCAGCGCCTGCAAGCGCACACCGATCCGCCCCAGTGACCAGTTGCCTGGCAGTACCGCACCGGCTCGCCCTGAGGGGACCTGCCGGACGAGCTCGGCTCGTTCCGGACAGCCCGCAAACGACTGGTCAGGTGGGCCGCAGATGGAACTAAAGTCTCCGCGAAGCGGGCCCCGGAAGACCCAGAAAGGCCGGTCTCCGAATCAGTGAAGTCCTCGACGCCCTGGGTCGTCACCAACTTCTTGCGAAAGAGTGGTGCCCCGGGATCGATCAGGGCGTGCGCGTTCTTCTGAGCCCACACCGCCCAGAGACACGCCCTAGGTCCAAAGTCGGTCTGGTGACACCCGCCCACGGGGGTGAGAATTCCGTCCATGGTCGACTCCCATCAGTTGCTCGCCTTCTGCGCCATGTCGCTACTTCTGTCAGCCCTCCCAGGACCGAGCGTGCTCTTCGTCATCGGACGAGCCCTCACCCACGGGCGCAGAACGGCGTTGTCTTCTGTCCTCGGCAACGCGCTCGGCGGCTACGTGCTTGTCATCGCGGTGGCCATGGGCGTCGGAAGCGTGGTCGAGCGTTCGGTCTTGCTCTTCAACGTAATCAAGCTGGCCGGAGCCGCCTACCTCGTCTTTCTCGGCGTGAAAGCGCTGAGGGCGAGCTGGAGGGACCGGGCAATCACGAGGACCGCCTCGGGTGCCGCGCCCGGCGGTGGGGGTGGCTCGGTTTGGGCGGGGTTCGTCGTCGGGGTGACCAACCCGAAGAGCATCGTCTTCCTCACCGCCGTCCTGCCCCAGTTCGTCGACCCGGGAGCCGGGCACGTCGGCGTCCAGATGCTCCTCCTCGGCCTGGCCGGAGCCCTGCTACAACTGGTCTCCGACAGCATCTGGGGGCTGACCGCCTCCACCGCGCGTGCCTGGCTGGGCCGTTCTCCCCGCCGCATGTCACTGATCGGTGGCACGGGAGGGCTGGCCATGATCGGCCTTGGGGCAACTGTCGCCGTCACCGGCCGGGCAGTCTAGTGCTTATGGGCTGTGGCCTCGTCGCTATGCTGACCACCTTCGACCTGGATCGCTACGTGTACCGGGCTCTGGCGCTCGGAGCCAGCCGCTTCCTCCTCAAGGACGTCACCCCGCAACACCTGGCAGCGGCCATACGTTTGGTCGACACCGGCGACGCCCTGCCCTGGTGGAGCGTTTCACCGAAGGCCATCAGGCAGGGGATGCCGCAAGCACCCATGGCTGGAATGCAGGCGACGAACATCGACACGACGCCACCCGGCCCGCTCAAACCGACACATAGGACGCACGACTCACGGCCCTGACGCCCCGTGAACGGGAAATCCTGACCCTGCTGAACCGTGGTCTGCCCAGGAAGCGGACCGGTTCCCTGGGGGATCCGGTCCGCCCGTCGTTCGGTCGAACCGTCCCGGTCTGTGTTCACGGCAGGGGGACGAACCGACCCCGCACCCCTCGGAGTGCGAGGCCGGCTCATCGCCGGACTACTACCGTCCCCTCACCCCCGCCGTCAGGCCCTGTGGAACCTCCGCGTAGCCCGCCGGGCGGGTGGTGAACGTGCCCCGGCCCTGGGTGCGTCCGCGCAGGCGGGAGGCGTAGCCGAAGAGTTCGGCCAGCGGCACCGTTGCCGTCACCACTGCCGTACCGCCGCGCGTCGCCGACGCCGACACCCGTCCGCGGCGCGCTGCCAGATCGCCCAGGACCGCCCCCACGCAGTCCTCCGGCACGGTCACCGTCACCTCGGCTACCGGCTCCAGCAGCCGCAGCACGCAGGCCCGCAGGGCTTCCCGCAGTCCGAGCCGGCCGGCGGCACGGAACGCGAGTTCCGAGGAGTCCTTGGTGTGCGTGGCTCCGTCGGTGAGCGTGACCCGCACTCCGGTCACCGGATGACCGCCCAGCGGACCCTCCGTCAGCGCGTCCCGGCAACCGGCCTCGACCGCGCGGGCGAACTCCCGCGGGACCCGGCCACCGACCACCGTCGAACGGAACACGAAGCCGGCATCGCCGTCCGCAGAGTCCAACGGCTCCACGTCCAGCACCACATGGGCGAACTGCCCGGCGCCGCCGTCCTGCTTGACGTGCCGGTACAGCAGACCCGTCACCCCGCGGACCACGGTCTCCCGGTACGACACCTGCGGGCGGCCGACCGAGACCTCCAGGCCCCGGTCGCGGCGCAGTTTCTCCACCGCCACCTCCAGGTGCAGTTCACCCAGGCCCGACAGCAGCGTCTGGCCGGTCTCCGGATCGGTACGCACCACCAACGACGGATCCTCCTCCGCCAGCCTGGCCAGCGCCGAGGCCAGCCGGTCGGTGTCCTGGCCGCGTCGGGCCTCGACGGCCACCGACACCACCGGGTCGGCCGTGCCCGGCGGTTCCAGCACGATCGGCGCCGAGGGGGCGCACAACGTCGTACCGGCACGCGCCGACTTCGGACCGATCACGGCGACGATGTCCCCGGCCACGGCCAGGTCCGTCTCGGTGTGCCGGTCGGCCTGCACCCGCAGGATCCGGCCGACCCGTTCGGTGCGCTGGGCTCCCGTGTCCAGCACCGTGTCCCCCTTTCGCAGGACGCCGGAATAGATCCGCAGGTACGTCATCCGGCCGGTGGGCGCCGCGTGCACCTTGAAGGCCAGCGCGGCCAGGGGCGCGGCCGGATCGGCGGGACGCTCCTCTTCGGTTCCGTCGATCGTGCCGAGCACGGCGGGCACGTCCGCCGGCGAGGGCAGGTACGCCACCACTGCCTCCAGCAACGGCTCGATGCCACGGTTGCGGTACGCCGAACCGCACAGCACCACCACGGCCTCACCAGTGCCTGTGCCGGTCAGTTCGCGCAGCGCCGTACGCAGTGTTGTCTCCGCGATCGCTCCGACCGTGCAGTACTCCTCCAGCGCCCGCGGATGCAGTTCGGCGACTGCCTCCTCCAGCGCCCGGCGGCGTCGCAGGGCCTCGGCGCGCAAGTCCTCGGGCACCGGGCGTTCCTCGTACGCGTCCGTGTCCGGGGGCCACACCACGGCCCGCATCCGGACCAGGTCGACGACGCCCTCGAACCCCTCCTCGCGGCCGATCGGCAACTGCACCACCAGGGGTGTGGTGCCCAGCCGTTCCCGGATCGATGTAACCGCCGTGTCGAGGTCGGCGCCCGCGCGGTCCATCTTGTTGACGAATGCCAGGCGTGCGACCTGGTGCTTGTCGGCCTCTCGCCACACGGCTTCGCTCTGCGGTTCGACGCCGGCGACGGCGTCGAAGACGGCCACCGCGCCGTCGAGGACGCGCAGCGAGCGGGTCACCTCGTCGGCGAAGTCCACGTGTCCCGGGGTGTCGATGAGGTTGATGCGGTGTCCGTCCCAGTCGCAACTGACCGCCGCCGCGAAGATGGTGATGCCCCGGTCGCGTTCCTGGGAGTCGAAGTCGGTGACGGTGGTGCCCTCGTGCACCTCGCCCCGCTTGTGGACGGCACCGGTCAGGAACAGGATGCGCTCCGTCACGGTGGTCTTCCCGGCATCGACGTGGGCGAGGATGCCCAGGTTGCGGACGGCTTGGAGCGCGCGGAATGTGAGGTCGGTACGCACGGCCTTGAGGCCCTTCTACGTGTGTCGTGAGTGGTGAGAGGCAGCGCGATGGGCGGACGAAGCCTGCGGGGCGCACGCCTGCGCCGGGCCGCGACAAGTCACGGCGCGGCAGGGCAGGGGTCAGCGACGGTCTTCGACCGGGATCTCCAGTGCCGGCCGCGCGGCGGGCACCGGGCTCACGAAGACACGAGGATCACGTCGAACCGTGCCCAGGGGGAGACGACAGCGATGGCGGTACGCACTGTCGGCCTCCCCTCACATCTGAACTCGGAACACGTAGGACGCACGGGCCAGTTCGGGCCGGACGCGTACCGAGAGTGTAGGGACCGGAGTGAGCCTGGGCACGGGAATATTCCAGCAATGCGCATGCCAGGCCCAGCGTCTCCCCCGCCTCTGCGGACGGGAGCCGCTTGGTCCCGACGGTCCTGCGGTTTGCGACCGCAGCGGGTGGCCCGCCCCACGCACCGCCGGGCCACCAGGTACGGACCGCACCCTGGTCGGTACTTCGGACTACTGAGGCGCTGAGGAGGTCTTCGCGCCCGTCGCCCCCCGGGCCGCCCGCAGGGACCGCATCACGAGCGGGACCTGCAACGGCACCCGCGCCCAAGCCGCGGCACGCAGCGCCGGTGAGCGGCGCTGCCAGTCCACCGCCATCTGCACGTTGGCGGGGAGCACCGCGAGGAACAGCCCCGCCGCCAGCCAGCCGCCCGCGCGCCGGGTGCGTGGCACGGCGAGCGCCGCGGCGACAGCGAGTTCGGCCGCGCCGCTCAAATGGGTCCAGGTCCGCGGGCTGCCGGGCAGCCCGCGCGGCACGATCGCGTCGAAGGGCTTCGGCACGGCAAAGTGCGCGGCCCCCGCCACGGCCAGAAGTCCGGCAAGCTGGAGTGCGGACCGGTCGGCGCCGAGAGCGGCGGCGCGGTCGGGCGTACGGGAGGCGGTGGAGTCCACGAGTACCTCGCAACGTCGGGCGGAAGCTGACGGACAAGCTTCTTACTGGCCGGTAGGTTAGCGGACGCTCGGCGTCCCGAGCGGGCCGACCCCGCGGACCATGCTCTCCATCGGCGATGACAACGGCCGCGCTGACGGCCCTGGCCCGGCACAGCCCGCCCACACAGCGCGGCGTACGATCACCCGGATCCTCGCCCGGCAAGCTACAGGAGCCCGTCCGGTGACCGCCCTCGATCCGCCGACCCGCCACCGTGCGGGCCTGCCCGGCATGCAACACCTCACCCGCGTCGAGGACGGTGAGCGCCTGCACAGCCTGCTGTGGCGGCTGGGCGACGGCTGGCGGATGATCAGCAGCGCAGTGCTCGGCGGCGGCATCGGCGAACGCGCCTGGATCCTGAACGCTCAAGTCGGCCATGGCTACCGTCGAATCGACCCGGACCGCCACCTTGCCAGCCTGGCGCGGGCCGCCGGTGCTCATGGCCCGGGCGTCGGGTTGATGACCGCGGCCGATGTCCGCGCCTACGGGTACGCCCTCGACGGCGGGGTGCACGCCGTGGCCACCGCGGGGCTCGGGGTACGCGGATGGGCTGCTTCCCCGGCTGAGGGCACGGTCACGGCACCGCACGCCGGCACGATCAACATCGTCGCGACACTCCCCGTCGCCCTGACCGACGCGGCACTGGTCAACGCGGTGGCCACAGCCACGGAAGCCAAGGTGCAGGCACTGCTCGACGCGGGGTACGACTGCTCCGGCACCCCCACGGACGCCGTCTGCATAGCCGCCCGTTCCCCGCGCGCCGAATCCGAGGTCCACGCCTTCGCAGGCCCTCGCTCCCTATGGGGCGCCCGCCTCGCCCGCGCCGTCCACGAAGCCGTACGCGCCTCCGCCGGCAAGTGATCTGCTCCCCTGAACCCGGGCTACTGACCTTTCGCATGGAAGTGATCCCCCTCGACCCTGCCGGCCAGGCGAGGCAGGGGGCAGCCGGGTCATCCGCACCAGGAAGATCTCCTCACCTATGAGGCAACAGCGCCCAGAATCGTGCATCTCGCTATGAAAGGGCTCGTCGAGTGCGATAGAAGGGCGAGCGTGATCGAAGGTCTCGTCCAACATCTGCTCAAGCACGGCGCTATCCATGGTCGTGCACCACGGATATACCAACTACATACGTGATTACGATGGCACGCCCTGTACCCGGGAGCCAAACTCCTCCCTGAGTCCGAGGTGCGCATGGAAACCGACGCGCACAACGTGACCTTGCTCTTCTCGGAGCTTCAGGTGAGCGAGGTGGCGGTCGGATATGCACCTTTCGTCACCGAGTAAGTCCGTGTCAGTCGGAAACAGGCTCATCCGGTCAGGCAGCAGTCTCCGCATTTCGTGCCCGCCGGAGTGCGGTAGAAGAGGCAGCAGCTGCGGCGGCGGAAGCTGAGGTCGGCGGCGGTGAAGTGGCCGGTGCCGGACAGGCGTCCGGTGGCCAGGAGACCGGTGGTGAGCTCGGTGAGCGGGCCGCGCAGGTCCGGCCGTGCCGTCAGAAGCACCTGGGCGGTGCCGGCCAGTGCTGAAGCGGCGTTGCCGTCAAGGAGTCGGGGCGAGATCTTGACGCGGCTCCCGGCGGCCAGCGCGTCCAGGTGCTGCTCGACCACCACCTCGTACAACTTCTCGGTGAGGTGCGGGATTCGGTCGGCGGGCCAGCCGCTGGGGTTGGGCAGCCTCAGCGTGGGGCCCTCGTCGGCCCGGTGCAGTCCGGTCAGGTCGGGGACGATGCCGTGGAGGAGGGTGCAGGCCAGGACCGGGGACCACAGGCGGGCGGCGTGGCCGAGCTGCGCGATGGAGAGGCCGATGCGCGTCTCCCGGGTGTCGTACCGGTCGGTGATCACCTGCGCGAGGTCGGCAAAGCCTCGGGCGTAGGCATCGGTGACCGGGTGCCATCCCTGGTCGGGGCCGCCCAGGGTCAGGGTGAAGAAGCCTCCCAGCGCCGCTACGTCCTGCAGCGCGGCGGCGACGGCCCGGGCGGGCGCACGAGCAGGCACAGGTACCGGTGCGGTCATGTCTGCGTGGCTTCCTGTTCGGGTGCGGGCTGGTGGGCGGTGAGCGGGATCACCTGTGGCAGGCCGGTGCGGGGATGCTCGGTGATGTCCGCCTCGACGCGGTAGACGTCCCTCAACAGGGCGGGCCTGAGGACATCGCGGGGTGTGCCGTGGGCGACCACACGTCCGGCGTCCATCACGCAGAGGCGGTCGCAGAACGAAGCGGCGAGGTTGAGGTCGTGCAAGGCGACCACGGCGGTGACCCCGAGGCGGCGGACGAGGCGGAGCGCGTCGAGCTGGTGGCGTAGATCGAGGTGGTTGGTGGGTTCGTCCAGCACGATCGTCCCGGCCTGCTGGACGAGTGCGCGGGCGATCAGGACGCGCTGCTTCTCACCGCCGGACAGCCGGTCGAAGGGTGCCTGGGCGAGGTCGGTGACGTCCAGTTCCGTCAGGGCGGCCGTGACGATGGCGCGGTCGTCGGCGTCATCGCCCGCAAAGGGGCGCTTGTGGGGGGTGCGGCCCATGGCCACCACCTCATACACGGTGAGCTCGAAGTCCCCGGCGTGCTCCTGCAGGACAGCCGCCAACTGCCGGGCCAGTTGCTTGCCGGGCATCCGCCAGACGTCCGTCCCGTCCAGCAGCACACGACCCGACGTGGGGCGCAGTGCCCGGTAGACGGTGCGCAGGAGGGTGGACTTGCCGGCGCCGTTGGGGCCGACGAGCCCGACCATCTCTCCGGCGGACACCGTCAGAGAGACCTGATCGACCAAGGGCGCGCCGTCGACAACCACCGACACGTCGTCAATGTGCAGAATCGCGGGTGCCGTTGGCGGCCGTCCGGTCATCCCGGTCATCGCGCGCTCCTTCGCATCAGCCAGAGGAAGAAGGGGCCGCCGACCAGAGCGGTGAGGATGCCGACGGGGATCTCCTCGGGGCTCATCAGGGTGCGCGCGGCCAGGTCGGCGGCGATCAGGAAGGCCGCGCCGAGCAGAGCCGCGGCCGGGAGCGCTCGGCGGTGGTCGGCCCCGACCAGGAGCCGTACGACGTGGGGCAGGATCAGGCCCACGAAGCCGATCTGGCCGCTGACCGCGACGATCGTGCCGATCATCAACGCGACCAGGGTGAACAGTGCGGCACGGAAGCGGTGGACGTCCAGGCCGAGGGCGGCTGCGGCCTCTTCACCGGCGAGCAGCAGGTTCAGCGGACGGCTCACCCCGAGCAGGACGGCCGTACCGATCAGGACCACGGCGGCCGGGATCCACACGATCGTCCAGGTGGTACCGGCCAGTCCGCCGAGCATCCAGCGCATCGCCGACTGCGTCTTGTGGGGGTCGTTGGAGGTGACCACGAGGAAACTCGCCACCGCCGACAGCACCTCCGCCATCGCCACGCCCGCCAGGACCAGCCGTACGGTGGTCATCCGTCCGCCGGAGCGGGCCAGGAAGTACACCGCGACCAGGGCCGCCAGCGCGCCGCAGAACGCCGCCAGCGGCAGCGAGAAGGCTCCGAACAGCGTGACGTTGAGGACGAGGACCAGGACCGCGCCGACGCTCGCGCCCGACGACACTCCCAGCAGCATCGGGTCGGCGAGCGGGTTGCGGACCAGTGCCTGCAACGCCATGCCCGCCACCGTCAGGCCGGCTCCCACCACCGCGCACAGCAGTACGCGGGGCAGCCGGACGTCGGTGACGATCGTCTCCCGTACCGGGGGCCACGTCTCATCGGCGAGGGCGGGGTGCAGGTGGTGGAGCAGGATGCCCCACACCTCGTCGGCCGGGATCGTGACCGAACCGGCCGCGATCCCGAACGTCGCCGCCACCGCCACCAAGGCGGCGAGCCCGGCCAGCACCAGGGAGTAAGGGAGCCTGCGGCGGCCGGTGACGGCCTGCGCGGTCCCGGTCCTGGCAGAGCCCTTGCCGACCGTGTCGGCGGTTACCGGCGTCCTGCCCGTTGCGACGGCGTCGGTGCCGGCGGCGGCCGGTTCGCTCACGCCGGTCACCGGAAGCGGTCCGGGTGGAGCTGACGGGCCAGCGACGCAACGGCCGCGGGCACCCGTACGCCCACGACGGTGGAGGACAGCGGCAGCACCGCGAACCGCCGGTTCTTGATGGCGGGCACGTCCTTCAGCGCCGGATTGGCGAGCAGGAACTCCTTCTTCTTCGCCACGCTCTGGTCGCCGTAGTCGTAGATGACGATGACCTCGGGCGCCCGCTCGGCCACCTGCTCGAACGACACGTCACCGAACGGCTTGTCGAGGTCGGCGAAGAGGTTGACGCCTCCGGCGCGCTCGATCATGTCGTTGCCGATGCCCGCGCCGCCCGCGGTGAAGGCGCTCTTGTCGCCGCTGTCGTAGACGAACAGCTTTACCGGCTCCGCTCCGTCGAGTTTGCTGTCCACCTCCTCCAGGGTGGTGTGCAGCCGTTCGATCTGCCGTTCTGCCCGCTCGGGGACGCCGAAGACCTTGGCGACCTCGCGGATCTCCTTGTCCATCGCGGTCATCGTCACCGGCCCGGCCGGGCATTCCTCGATGTTGAGGCGGGTGTTGATGCCGGCCTGGGTGAAGGCGTCACGGGAGCGGCCCTCCTTCTCGTCGAAGGTGGAGGCCCAGCCGCCGTAGACGAAGTCGGGCTCGGCGGCCAACAGCGTCTCGTACGACGGGTACTGCTCCGACAGCACCTTGACCTTGTCGTAGGCGGCCCGGTACTCGGGGAGGATCGCGTCGTCGAGGTAGCCCGTGCCGACCATCGACTTCTCCAGCCCGAGCGCCAGCATCACCTCGGTCGCGTGCTGGTTCAAGGACACCGCGCGCTGCGGCGGGCGCTGAAACGTCGTTGTCACCCCGCAGTTGGACACGGTGACCGGGAATCCCTTCACGGCCGGTCCGTCGGAGCCCCGGGCGTTGTCCTGGGCGTTTGCACCGCAACTGGTGATGAGCACAGCGGTGGCCGTGGCCAGCAAGGGGGACAGCAGACGTCTGCCCGTCATGGGGAAGGTCCTCTCGTACGGGTGCTACGGACGGTCGGCGCGCAGGCTGCCGGTCTCAGCGGGCCGCGCGGCGCCGGGGCGGGGTGAAGGCGTAGAGGTCGAGGATCTCGGGCCGGGCAGCGATGCCGAGGCCGCCCGCGCTCGCCCAGGCGGCGATGTCCTCGGTCGCGGCGGGGTCGTTGACCAGGCCCAGCCGGACCGGCCGCGCCCCGGCGGTCCGTCCGGCGGAGGAGGGCTGCACGACGATCACGTTGGCCTGATCGCACACATCCAGGCAGGCGGAGACGCGTACGGGAGCGACCTCGCCCAGGCGCGCGGTCTGCGCGGTGTGATCGACGCCGGTCACCTCGGGACTGCCGCAGCAGCAGTCCCGGCACACAACGACCCGGCACGGCACCGGAGTTACCGGTCTTGTACCGACTGCGCCCACTGGGCTGCCGTACGCCTCCTCGGCCGGCCTCACGGGCATGCCGAACCACCCTCCTCCGGGGAAATCCGCCCCGGGTTCGTCGAGGAGGCGACCGCGTGAGTCTCCTGGCTCTCGGGTCGAAGCGCGTCCCGGCCTTCCCACCCGGCTTGGGGCAGTGGCCTGTTCGGGACTGGCTCGCCGATCACAGTGGCGGGACCGCGCCGGATTCACACCGGCTTCCTCGTCCGCCGTCGCCTTGTCGCCGGACATCATCGCACAGGGCTACCTGCATATGATGCGCAGATGCAGAACTATCGCATCAGGGCCGCCATGGCCGCCGACCTCGACGAGGCGCGGGCGGTGATGCTCGACACCGTCTACCGCGACTTCGGCACCGGCTACGTGCCGCGCTGGCACGCCGACATCATCGATCCGGGGTCGTTCTACGTCGCCCCGCCCCGGCACACCCTGCTGGTCGCCGTCGACGAGGAGGACGGGACGGTGGCCGCGACGGCCGCGCTCGACGCGCGGGGGCCGGTCCATCCGCCGAACCCGCGGTGGCTGGCCGAGCGGTACCCGTCGGGTGAGACCGCGCAGCTGCGGCGCGTGTACACGCGCCCGGAGCACCGGCGGCGCGGGCTGGCCCGGCAACTGGTGACAGAGCTGCTGGACTTCGCGCGGACGGACGGCGGTTACCGGTCCGTGTACCTGCACACCGACCCGCACTCCCCCGGCGCGATGGGTCTGTGGCGGACGCTGGGCAAGGCCGTCTGCGACGAGAGGGAGGACCTGCCCGGCGGCGGCAACGGCGTGGTGCACTTCGAGATCCCGCTTGCTTAAATGAAAATCATATTCATATGATGCTGGTCGTTGCCGGCCGACCGACCCGTAGGGGAACGTCCGCCCTATGGAAAGACAGAACGAGGACCATGAGATCTCCCCGCCGTCGACTCATAGCCGGCCTGCTGCTCGCCCCCGTGCTCTCCGGCTGCTTCGCCTCCACTGACGACGACTCGTCCTCGGACTCCTCCGGCTCGGGTGAGGCCGGGCGCCTGCGGGTGGCGTTCGCCTTCCAGCCGACGGAGAATTACTCGCCGTACGGCGGCCAGGACTCCTTCATCCTGTCCCGGCTCGGTGTGAGCGAAGGGCTGACCCGGCTGGACGCCAACGGCACCGCGGCCCCCGCGCTCGCCGAGTCGTGGAGCAGCCAACAGGGCGGAAAAAGCTGGGTGTTCACGCTGAGGGACGCCACCTTCCAGGACGGCAGTGAGGTCACCGCGAAGGCCGTCGCCTCCGCCCTCACCCACGCCGCCGCTGCCGACCCGGCGCCGACCGCGATCTCCGGCGTGAAGCTGACCGCCGAGGCCGTCGGGGAGGACCAGGTCAAGGTCGGCACGGGCGAGGCCGACCCGGTGCTGCCGCTGCGGCTGACCAACCCCAGCCTGGCGGTGTTCTCCCCCAAGGCGTACGGCAAGGACGGCGAGGTGAACCCGGCCGGCACCGCCACCGGCCCCTTCGAACTCACCCGGACCACCGGGGACACGGCAGCCGCCCTGGACCGCTACGACGACTACTGGGGCGGGCGCGCCCAGGCGTCCGGCATCGACGCGAAGTTCGTCTCGGACGGCACCGCCCGCGCCAACGCGCTGCGCACCGGGGACGTGGACATCGCCGAGGCTCTGCCCGTCGCGCAGGTCGCCTCCCTGGACGCGGACACCGTCCACGAGATCAACACCGCGCGGAACACCAGCCTGTACCTCAACACCCAGCGAGGTGCCTTCGAGGACGCGGGGCTGCGGGCCGCCGCGCGCGAGGCGATCGACACCTCCGCCGTCGCCAAGGGCGTGTACGAGGGGCACGCCGAGCCCGCCCAGGGCATCTACGGCCCCGCCCTGACCTGGACCGCGGGCAAGAGGACCGAGCCGACCGGCCGGGCCGAGGCCACCGACCCGGACGGCAAGCCCCTCACCATCGCCACCTACAACGACCGGGCCGAGCTGCCCGAGACCGCCCAGGTGCTCCAACAGCAGCTCCAGAAGGCCGGGTTCACGGTGAAGCTGGAGGTGCGCAGCTACGCACGCCTCGAAAGCGACCTGCTGGCGAAGAAGTTCGACGCCGCCGTCGCCTCCCGCAACATGATGCTCGACACCGGCGACCCGGTCACCGTCCTGGCCGGCGACTTCACCTGCGACGGCAGCTACAACCTGTCGTTCCTGTGCGACAAGGACGTCGACCGGCTGGTCGAGAAGGCCCGGGCCGAGGCCGATCCGGGCAGACGGCAGGACGCCGCGATGAAGGCGGAGGCCGCGATCATCGGCACCGACGCGGTGATCCCGCTGGTGCACCTGAAGGTCGTCACCGGCCTCGGTGCGTCCGTCCAGGGCGCGCTGCTCGACCCCTACGAGCGGCAGTTCGTCGGCACCGGGACCCGGCGCTGAACCCCTTGGCCAGTAGGCCCCTTGCCGCCGCCCTGCGCACACTCGCGCGGGGCGGCGGCCTCACCCTGCTGTGGCGGGCCCTTCTGACGGGTGCCCTGGTGTGCGCGATCGGTCTGCTGCCGTGGCTGTCGCGCACCGACCCGGCGCTGACCGTGCTCAAGGCCCGCTCGGCGGAACGCGACCCCACCCCCGAGACGCTGCGGGCCATCCGGGACGAACTCGGCCTGGACGACGGCCCGGTGGCACTGCTCGGCCGCTGGCTGGGCGGTCTGCTGCGCGGGGACGCGGGCCGGTCCTGGGTGTCGGACACCGAGGTGCTGCCCGCCGCCACGCAGGCCCTCGGCGCCTCCCTGCTGCTGATGGCGGGGGCCGTCGTCATCGCCCTGGTCACGGTCGCGGCGGTGTGCGCCCGCACCCTGTGGCTCGGCTCGCGGCGCCGCCTCGGCACCCGCGGCCCCGGCGGTACCGGATCGGCGGTGCTGGCCGCGCTCCCGGAGTTCCTCATCGCCTCTGTGCTGGCCTCGGTCGTCGGCGTACAGCTGGGCTGGCTGCCCGCCCTCGGCTGGTACGGCCCCCAGTGGATGATCCTGCCCTCGCTCGCCCTCGGCCTGCCCGCCGGAGCCGTCCTCGGGCGGATGCTGGACGACCTGCTGCCCGCGGCGTTCACCGAACCGTGGGCGCTGGCCGCCGCCGCGCGCGGCATACCGCCGGGTTCCGTCGCGCGGCAGGCACTGCGCCGGTGTGCGCCGGGACTGCTGCCCAACGCGGGACTGTTCGTGGTCGGCCTGACCGGCGGCTCGGTCGCCGTCGAGCAGATCTTCGACATCCCGGGACTCGGCCGGCTCACCCTGCGCGCGGCGCTCGCCCAGGACCTGCCCGTCCTGCAGACCGGCACACTCGCGCTCGTCGCGCTCGCGGCAGCGGCGGCTGTGCTGGCCCGGCTCGGCGTGCGACGGCTGATCGGGCCGGCACTGCGCGACGGCGCCCTGCACTCCCTGCACCGGCCCACCCCGCCCGCCGCACGCGTCGTACCCGTCGTCTACGCACTGCTGCTCGCCGGCGTCATCGGCCTCGGCCTGCCCCGCGACCCGCTCGCCCTGGACACGACCGCCAAACTCCAATCCCCTTCCGTCACCCACCCCTTCGGCACCGACGCGCTCGGCCGTGACGTCCTCGCCCGCGTCGCGCACGGCGCACTCGACACCCTCGGCACCGCCCTCGCGGTCGCCGCCGCCGCTCTGCTGACCGGCATGCTGCTGGGCCTGCTGCCCCGCCTGTCCGGACCCCTGGTCGACACCGTCAACGCCGTACCGCCGGTACTGGCCGCCCTTCTCGTCACCGGCATCGCGGGCAGCGGCCCCTGGACACCCGCCCTCGCCATCGCCGTCGTCGCCTGGTCCCCGCTGGCCACCCACTTCTCCGCCCTCCTGCGACAGGAGCGCGCCACCCTCCACCTGACCGCCACCCGCGCTCTCGGCGCCGGCCGCTGGTACCTGCTCCGGCACGAACTGCTCCCCGCCGTCCTGCCACCCGTCGTCCGCCACGCCCTGCTCCGGCTGCCCGGCATCGCCCTGAGCCTCGCCGCCCTCGGCTTCCTCGGCCTCGGCTCCCAGCCACCCTCCCCCGAGTGGGGCCTGCTGCTCGCCGAGAACCAGCCGTACGCCGAACGCGCCCCCTGGGCCGTCCTCGCCCCCGCCGCCGCCCTCGCCCTCCTCGGCGCACTTGCCGTGACCGCGGCGGGCGGGGTGCGTCTGTCCCGGCACAACCCGCCTCGCCCGCCGCGCTCCCGGCCTGACCCTCCCGCCCCCTCGGTCACGTCGAGCACCCGGCCTCCGCGTGCCGACACCCCCCTCATCGCCGTATCCGCCTCCCCCACAGAAACCCCATGACCAACCTGCTCCCCCGCACACACCCCCGCCGTCCGGCCGCGAAGCCTCCGCGCGAGCGGACCTGGAAGCACCTCTCCCCACTGCTGCGGCTGCTGATCCTGACCCAACTCGCCTTCAACGTCGGCTTCTACGCCGTCCTGCCGTTCCTCGCCGCACACCTCGGCACCGCCATCGGCATGGCGGGCTGGATGGTCGGCTTCGTCCTCGGACTGCGCACCTTCAGCCAGCAGGGCCTGTTCGTGGTCGGCGGCTGGCTCGTCGACCGCTACGGCGTACGCCCGGTCGTCCTCGCCGGGTGCCTGCTGCGCATCGCCGGGTTCGCCTGGCTCGGATACGCGCAACAGACCTGGGCGGTGATCGCAGCGGTGCTGCTGATCGGATTCGCCGCCGCGCTGTTCTCCCCGGCCGTGGAGTCGGAGGTCGCCCGGCAGGCCGTGGCGTGGGAGGCGGAGGGCCACGGCCCGCGTACCCGCGTGCTGGCCCTGTTCTCCGCCGCCGGACAGGCGGGAGCCTTCGTCGGACCGCTGCTCGGCGCCCTGCTCCTCGCCGTGGACTTCCGTACCGCCTGCCTCGCCGGGGCCGGCGTCTTCGTACTCGTCCTCACCGGGCACGTGCGGCTGATGCCGCAGCACATACCGGGCCGGATCCGCACCCTGGGGCGGGGCGGGCTGCGCACGCTGCTGCGCAACCGCCGCTTCCTCGCCCTGTGTTGCGCCTACGGCACCTACCTGCTCGCCTACAACCAGCTCTATCTCGCCCTGCCCGACGAGGTGCAGCGTGCGACGGGCTCGCAGTCGGCCCTGTCCTGGCTGTTCGCCCTCTCCTCTCTCCTGGTCGTCTTCACCCAACTCCCCCTCACCCGCTGGGCCGGTGACCGGCTCGACCTGCGCCGCTCCATGACGGCCGGCCTCCTTCTCGTCGCCGCGGGATTCGCGGTCGTGGCCGCTGCACGCCCCGCCGGCTGGACGGGCATCGCCGGGTTGCTGCCCGCCGCCGGGTACGTCGTCCTGCTCACCCTCGGCCAGATGCTGATCGTCCCGGCCGCCCGGGCCTGGGTCCCCGACCTCGCCGAGGACGGACGCCTCGGCCTCTACACCGGCGCGCTGTCCTCCGTCTCCGGCCTGATCGTCCTCATCGGCAGCTCCGCCACCGGATCCCTCCTGGACCTCGGCCTCCCTCCCGCGGTGCCGTGGCTGCTTCTCGCCGCGGTTCCCGCCGTGGCGGTGGCGCTGGTGCCCCGCTGCGCGGAAGGCGCCGGGGGCGCGGACCCGCAACGTTGAGGCCCACTCCTCCGCCGCGTCGCGCAGAGAGTCCAGCCAAGCCACCGAACTTATGAAAACGATTGTCATTGTGTTACGGTCATCGCACATCCGATCTTGACCGAGCACCACCCCGGAGTGTCCCCGTGCGCCCCCCTGCCCGTCCCCTCTCGCTCACCGCGGCCGCGACCGCCGGCTTCGTCCTCACCGGCTGCTTCTCCGCGGCGTCGGACACCGACGGCGCTTCGGGGGGCGAGAGCCGCCGGATACGCGTCGCGATGATGCAGCCGCCGCGCTCCGGGCTCTCCCCGCTCTCCGACGACGCGTTCAAGCTGTCCCGCTGGTCGGCCGCAGAGACCTTGGTGAAGCTGGACGCGGACGGCGACGCCGAGCCCGCGCTCGCCACCGAGTGGCAGCGCTCCGGGCGCAGTTGGACCTTCACCGTCCGGGACAGCGTCACCTTCCACGACGGCACCGACCTCACCGCCGAGGCCGTGGCCAACTCCCTCACCCGGGCCGCCACCGCCTCCCCCAAGCCACGCATCCTCGACGGCGTCGACATGTCCGTGAAGGCCGACGGTGACCGGGTCACCGTCACCACCACCGAGGACGACCCGCTCGTCCCGCAGCGACTCAGTTCTCCGCAGCTCGCCATCCTCGCCACCAAGGCGTACAAGGGGAAGACCGTCAACCCGGTCGGTGCCGGTACGGGTCCCTTCGAACTGACGAAGGTCAACGGCACTTCCTCCGCCACGCTCGACCGCTACGACGACTACTGGGGCGGCAAGGCGAAGGCCCCCGGTATCGACGTCAGGTTCGTACCCGACGGCACCGCACGCGCCGCCGCCCTGCGCAGCGGCGAGGCCGACATCGTCGAGGCGGTCCCCGTCTCGCAGGCCGCCGTGCTGGACCAGGACTTGATCACCGAGGTCCCCATGCCCCGCACCAACACCCTCTACCTGAACACGCAGAAGGGCATCTTCAAGGACGCCTCGCTGCGTGCGGCGGCGCGGGAGGCGATCGACGCGAGATCCATCGTGGACGGTGTGTACGAGGGACGCGCCGACGTCGCCGAGGGACTCCTGGGTCCGGCGCTCCCGTGGGCGGCCGCATTGCGCGAGCCGGTCGAGGAGCGGGCGAAGGCCGGCGACCCGGCCGGTAAGACCCTCACCATCGGTACCTTCACCGACCGCGCCGAACTTCCCGAGGTCGCCGCCACCCTGCAACAGCAGCTGCGCGAGGCGGGCTTCGAGGTGAAGCTGGAGATCCGCGAGTACGCGAACATCGAGTCCGACGCTCTGGCCGGCGAGTTCGACGCGTTCATCCTGTCCCGGGCGACCGTCCTCGACTCCGGCGACCCGGCCGCCTACCTCTACAGCGACTTCGGCTCCGAGGGGTCCTTCAACATCTCCCAGTTGGCCGACCCGGCCGTCGACAAGGCGCTGCAGAAGGCGTCCTCGGCGGCCACCGGTGACGCGCGGCGCAAGGCGATCATCGAGGCGGAGGCCGCCGTACTCGCCACGGACGCCGCGGTGCCCATGCTGCACGAGCGCGTCATCCAGGGTGACGCGGCCGGCGTCACGGGCGCGGCCCATGACCCGCGCGAGCGGGAACTGGTCACGGTCGACACCCACGTCAAGTGAGGTCCCGCATACGGTGGCAGGCCGGTGCGGCCACGCTGACGCGACTCGTCTGCCTCACCGCCGTACTGGCCGCCGTCGGCCTGCTGCCCTGGCTCTCCGGTCGCGATCCCGCGCTGACCGTGCTGCGGGCCCGGTCGGCTGAGCAGGAGCCCACCAAGGAGGCCCTGGACGCGGTGCGCCGCGATCTCGGCCTGGGCGCGGGTCCCCTGGCGCTGCTGGGCGACTGGCTCGCCGGACTGGTCCGCGGCGACCTCGGCACGTCGTGGGTGTCGGGCGCCGACGTACTGCCTTCCGTGCTTTCCGGTCTGCAGGTGTCGTTGAGTCTGATGGCCGCCGCCCTCGCCGTCGCGGTGCTGCTCGCGTGCGCGCTGGTCGCGCCGGTGCTCGTGCGCGGCCGGGGGTCGGCGGGCGCGTTCGGCGCCATGCTCGCCGCCGTTCCCGAGTTCCTGCTCGCCACAGTCGCGCTGCTGGTGTGCGGAGTGTGGCTGGGGATACTGCCGACCTCCGGCTGGCAGGGCCCGCAGTACCTGATCCTGCCAGCCGTTTCCCTGGGCGTCCCGGCGGGCGGACTCCTCGGCCGCCTGGTCGCGGACGCGCTGCCGCCCGTGCTGGACGAGCGCTGGACGGAACTGTGGCGGGAGGCCGGGGTCAGCAGGGCGCGCACCGCGGCGGCAGCGCTTCGGCGCGTCCTGCCGCCGCTGGTCCCGCAGTTCGGCATGGTGGCCGTCGGCCTGACCGGTGGTGCGGTCGCCGTGGAGACGGTGTTCTCGGTGCCCGGCATCGGCCGTACGGCGCTCGGGGCGGCGAAGTCCCAGGACCTGCCGCTGCTCCAGGGTTCCGTGCTTGCCCTGCTGGTGCTGGGACTGGCCGCGGGCGCGCTGGCCGCGCTCGTACGGCGTCGTCTGCTCGGCCCGGCACTGCGCGACGCGGGCCTCACGTTGCCCGTGCCGCGACCCGTACGCGCTCACCCTGCGGTCCCCGTGGCGCTGGGCGCCGTACTGCTGGCCGCCGTCGGCTGGGGCCTGCTGCGCGACCCGTACACCGTGGACATGACGGCCCGGTTGCTGCCCCCGTCGTGGACACATCCGCTCGGCACCGACGGGCTCGGCCGGGACGTGCTGGCCCGGCTCGGGCACGGCGCGACCATGACGGTCGGCACGGCCGTCGCCGTGTGCCTCGCGAGCCTGCTCCTCGCGCTGGCCCTGGGATTCCTGCCGCGCGTGACCGCCGGGGCCTCCGACATCGCCAACTCACTGCCGCCGGTGATCGTCGGCATATTGGTAGCCGCCGCCGTGGGCCCCGGTACGGGCGGCGCCGCCCTCGCGGTCGCGTTGGTCTCCTGGCCCCCGCTCTCCGCGCACGCGGCGGCCCTGGTGCAGGAGGTGCGCGCGTCGTCGTTCCTGACCGCCCAGCGTGCCATCGGCGCCACCCCGTGGTGGATCCTGACCCGCCACGTCCTGCCGTCGGTGGCCGGCCCCGTCGCCCGGCACGCGGTCCTCCGCCTCCCCGGCATCGCCCTCGCCCTGGCCTCCCTGGGCTTCCTGGGACTCGGCGCCCAGCCGCCCGCCCCTGAGTGGGGTCTGCTGCTGGAGGAGTCCCGCGCGTACGTGGAGCGGGCCCCGTGGGCGGCGCTCACCCCAGCGGTCGCCCTCGCACTGCTGGCCGGTCTCGCCGTGGCGACCTCGGCGTACACGCAGGGAAGCACCGTCCGCGCCCGCCGCACGGCATCCGACCGCGCAGCCGCTCGACCCGGCTCCCCCGCCCACCCCTCACGGAAGGAGGCCTGCCTTGACAGCGACGCCACCTGACGCCGACGTCCTTCTCTCGGTACGCGAACTCGGTGTCACCCTGCACGGCGTCCCGGCCGTCAGTGGGCTGGCCTTCGACGTGCGCGCCAGGGAAGTTCTCGCCGTGGTCGGCGAGTCCGGCGCGGGCAAGTCCCTCACGGCACGTGCGCTGCTGGGCTCGGCCCCACGAGGCGCCCTGGTGACGGGGAGTGTGCGGCTGCGCCGCACGCCGGGCTCGTACGACGAACTTGTGGGGGCCCCGGCCTCGGTCCTCGCCGCCCTACGGGGCCGCCGCACGGCGCTCGTTCCGCAGGACGCCCTGTCCGCGCTCTCACCGGTGCACTCCGTGGGTGATCAACTCGTCGCGGCCGTACGGTCCGTGGCACGCGTCTCGCGGATGGAGGCGCGCGCGCGAGCGGTCGCCGCGCTCGACCGGGTGGGCATCGCGGACGCCGCACGCAAGGCGCGGGCGTATCCGCACGAGTACTCCGGCGGGATGCGCCAGCGCGCCGTCATCGCCATGGCCACGATCAACGAGCCGGACCTGCTGATCGCGGACGAGCCGACGACCGCGCTGGACCCGGGCCTCCAGGAGCAGGTGCTGCGCGTCCTCGGGGAGCAGCGCGAGGCGGTGGGCGCCGCCCTCGTCCTGGTCACGCACGAACTGGGGACGGTCCGCGACCATGCCGACCGCGTGCTCGTGATGTACGCCGGACGCCAGGCCGAACAGGGCCCGGCCCGACGCGTATTGGACCACCCCGCGGCTCCGTACACAGCGGGGCTGCTGGCGTCACTGCCGCCGGGACGATCCGGTGGGCGCAGCGCGCGTCGGCGTCTCCCCACCATCCCCGGAGCCCCGCCCGCCTTCGACCGTCTCCCGCCCGGCTGCGCCTTCGCGGCCCGCTGTCCGCTGGCCGACGACCGTTGTCGACGCGAGGAGCCGCGGGCCCGCACGGTGGGCGACGGCCACGAGGTCTCCTGTCACCGCTGGGAGGACGTACCCCGTCCGGCGACCGAGTTGTTCCTGGAGCGGTCCGTATGAGCACGCCTGTGATCCCCCCGCAGCGCCGTACCGGGGACGATCCGCTGCTGGACGTTCGCGACCTGGTCGTGCGCTACGGTCCGGTCACCGCCGTGGACCACGTCTCCTTCGCCCTGGAGGCGGGCGAGACCCTCGCCCTGAACGGCCCCTCTGGATGCGGCAAGTCCTCGACGATCACCGCCGTGCTGCAATTGCGTCGCCCGGACGGGGGTGAGGTCCGCTTCGAGGGCCGGGAGCTGACCGCGCTCACCGAACGCGAGCTCCGTCCCCTCCGCCCCCGGATGCAGCCGGTGTTCCAGGACCCCTACGGATCACTCAGCCCTCGCCACCGCGTCCGGGACGCGGTGGCGGAACCATTGCGCGTCCAGGGACGCTGGGACGACACGGATGGCCCCGCCCGGGTCGCCGAGCTCCTCGAACGGGTCGGCCTGGACAGCGCCCACGGCGACCGCTTCCCGCACGAGCTGTCCGGCGGGCAGTGCCAGCGCGTGGGCATCGCACGGGCGCTGGCGTCCCAGCCCCGGCTCCTCGTCCTCGACGAGCCGGTCTCCGCCCTCGACCCGTCCGTCCGGGCCGGCATCCTCAACCTGCTCGCCGGACTTCAGGAAGACCTGGGGCTCGCCTACCTGTTCATCTGCCACGACCAGGCAGTCGTACGCCACTTCGCGGACCGTGCGATCGAGATGCGGGACGGGCGGCTCGTGGCGGGGTAGCCGTCAGCCGGTGCGACGGCCTGCCGGTCACCCGGAAGTTCGTAATGGGATCCATTTTCATGTAGCGTTCTGCTCGCACCCCCGAAGAGGGAGCACCATGGCCGTCCCCAAGACTGAGAGGAGCCCAGGATGACGCACGACCGGCTGCCGGTGACCGTTCTGTCCGGGTTCCTCGGCGCGGGGAAGACCACGCTGCTCAACCACGTGCTCGGTAACCGTGAAGGGCTGCGCGTCGCGGTCATCGTCAATGACATGAGTGAGGTCAACATCGACGCGGCGCTCGTGCGCGGCGGTGAGGCGGCGCTGTCGCGGACCGAGGAGCGCCTGGTCGAGATGACCAACGGGTGCATCTGCTGCACGCTCCGCGACGACCTGCTGGAGGAAGTGGAGCGGCTGGCCCGGGAAGGACGGTTCGACTACCTCCTCATCGAGTCCAGCGGCATCTCCGAGCCCATGCCGGTCGCGGCCACCTTCGCCTTCGCCCGCGACGACGGTGCCACCCTCGGTGACCTCGCGTGCCTGGACACCATGGTCACGGTCGTCGACGCCGCCAACTTCCTGCCCGAACTGGCCAGCGGCGATGAGCTCATCGAGCGCGGCCTCGACCAGTACGAGGACGACGAACGCACCGTCAGCGATCTGTTGATGGACCAGATCGAGTTCGCCGACGTCATCGTGCTCAACAAACTCGACCTGGTCGACGACACCGCCGCCGAGCGCCTGACGGCCACGCTCACCCGCCTCAACCCGGCGGCCCGGATCGTGCCCGCCGTGCACGGTCAGGTGGAGCTCAAGGAAGTACTCGGAACCCGGCTGTTTGATCTCGAACGCGCCCAGCAGGCCCCCGGCTGGGTCATGGAACTCAATGGCGACCACGTCCCGGAGACCGAGGAGTACGGTATCTCCTCCACCGTCTTCCGCTCCGAACTGCCCTTCCACCCCGGGCGTTTGTGGCAGTTCGTGACCGCGGAGATGGACAGCGGCGCGTACGGGCAGATCCTGCGCTCCAAGGGGTTCTTCACCCTGGCCAGCCGACCGCATGTGACGGGGCTGTGGTCGCAGGCCGGCTCCGTCGCCCGCTTCGAGCCCTCCGCCGCCCGTGACACCGACAGTCCGGCAGGCCAGGAGCTCGTCTTCATCGGCACACACCTGCACGCCGAGGTGCTCCGATCGGCGCTCACCGACTGCCTGATGGCGGACGGCGAGAGCCTCCCGGCCGACGATCCGTTCCCCGCCTGGGACACCTACGGCATCGACGACACCTGCGACCACGACCATCCCGAACACGCCGCACTCGTGGCGCGCCCCTGAGACTCCGGGCGGACGGTGGTCGCAGCCACGGCACCGCCCGCCCGGTACATCCCGTACCCACGGAGACCCAACCGGAAGGCGCGCATGACCTGCTGCCCCTGACTGGCGCGGTACTGCCCCCAGCCTGTTCGAGCGGTAAGTCGCGGACTTACTACGAGCCTTCACGCCCCGTCCGTGCTTGGCCTGAGGGCAAATTGCCGCGACAGAGTGCGGTGGCCCTGACATGCTGCCCGTGAGGCGGCTGCGTGGTGAGTGCCAGCCGTGTGCGGCGATACGGGAGTGCTGACTGATGAGTTGCACCTGGGGCCGGGAATGGTCGTGCTCGTCTACGGCTGCACCTTGGTGCTGGGACTGAGCCCGCACCGGCGGTTGCGCGTCCGTGCCGCCTAGCCAGCCTGCCACCGTGGCCCCGGCCCTGCTCGCAGGGCACCGCGGGTCAGGAGACGCAGAGACAGAATTCGTTGCCTTCAGGGTCCTGCCAGACTTGCCACAGGTCCTCGTGCATCTCTCCGACCGCCGTGGCTCCCAGCGCCGCGGCACGGGCGACGGCCTCAGGGAAATCATCGGCGACCAGGTCCACGTGGACGCGGTTCTTCGCCGTCTTCGACTCGGGGACGCGCTGGAGGGCAAAGCCAGGGCCGAGACTGATCCAGTCCTCCTCACGACGGGTCACCTCCAGATCGAGCAACCCACTCCAGAACCGGGCCAGACGATCGAGGTCCACAGCGTCGACGACGATGCCGCCAAGACGAATGCCCATGTTCTTTCCTTGTGTTGACGACCGACGACCTGGCCAGGACGACCAGGGTATCGATCTCCTCCGAACCGAGGAGTGCAGAGGATGATGGAGGGAATGACCAACGTGACCAGACGAGCCGAATTCTTCACGGGCAACGACGATGACCCCCGCTTCAGCGGCCCTGCGACCGGCGACGAGCGGCAGATGCTCGTCGGCATTCTCCAGGCACAGCGTGCGACTCTGGAGCTGAAGTGCGCCGGCCTGGAAGAGGAGTTGTCACTGCGGGCCGTCGAGCCGTCCACGCTCTCTTTGCTCGGTCTGGTCCGGCACCTCGCGGATGTGGAACGCCGATGGTTCCGGAAGGTGCTGGCCGGAGAGGACGCAGCACCTCTGTTCTCGTCGAAGGCGGACCCTGACGGGGACTTCGACGGTGCAGTGTCCGACCCCGCGGTCATCGCGGCGGCGTGGGAGGCGTGGCGCTCGGAAGTGACCTTCGCCGACCACTTCGTCGCCGAAGCACCTGACCTCGACGTCGAGGGCAGCGACGAGTGGCGCGGCACTGTCTCGCTGCGCTGGGTGCTCATACACATGGTGGAGGAGTACGCCCGACACAACGGCCACGCCGACCTGCTTCGGGAGCGGATCGACGGAGCGATAGGCGTGTAAGCGCAAGTCCCGATCCCGGCGAGGGAGGGTACGGAGCAGGACGGTGTGGAATCCGATGAGCGAGGAAGTCCTGCTCCGGTAGCCACGATGGGGCCGCTGTACAGGCACACCCACACCGCCCGTGTCACACTCCAGCACCACTGCGTAACGGTGCGTCGTGATCCGGGCGGTGTCCGCCTTCCGACGCGGGGCTGATCGTGAGCCGGACACGTGGCCCATTACGGTTGTCTCATGGGGACACCTAGAGGGCCGCGTGGCTCGTACGCGGCGGGGCAGGCGAGGCGGCCGCAGATCCTGGAAGCGGCCATGCGGCGGTTCGGCCAGGACGGCTACCACAACACCTCGCTCGCCCGCGTTGCGCGGGACGCCGGTCTCACCGACGCGGGGTTGCTGCATCACTTCGGGGGCAAGCAGCAGTTGCTCCAGGCAGTCGTCGAGTACTGGCACCACCAGATGGACGAACGGTGGCTGCGGGTGACCGGCTCCGTACGGGACGCCTTCCGGTGCCATGTCGAGGACATGGAGGAGGCGCTGCGCATGCCCGGCATCATCGAACTGTCCGTGGTGCTCGCCGCCGAGGCCACCGCGGAGGGCCACCCCGCGCACGACTTCTTCTCCGAGTGGCAGGAGAAGGGAGTCCGGGAGCTCACCGACCGGCTGCGCGCGGCGAGCGAGTCCGGTGAGCTCAAGCCCGATCTCGACCACGAGGCGATCGCGCGGGAGTGCGCGGCCGTCGACGCGGGGCTGCGGTTGCAGTGGCTGGCCAGCGGCCGTGCCTTCGACCTCGCCGGGGTCGCGCGTTCACATCTGGACCACCTGCTGCGGACCATCTCGGCCGACGGCAAGGGGCTGTGAACAGGCCGGGGCCAAGCTACACCCCCGGTTCACTCCCGCGGTGCGTAACGCAAGCCGTGCCCGAAGGCGAACAGCGGGTCGCGGCTCTCCTGCGGCACATCCGGCCGGCCGGCCCTGACCTCTGCCATCGACCGCGGCAGCTGGAACGGCAGCCGCCCCACGGGCTCGGCCCGGCCGAACAGTACGTCCAGCAGCGCCCGGTCGCCCGCGCCGAACGCGGCGAGCAACGCCGCGCAGCGGTCGGCGATCTCCGGGATGACGGCCGGCCGCTCCAGGTGGACGGCGACGACGGTGGGCACCGTGTCCAGCAGCGTGAGGATCTCCTTCAGCCGGTCCTCGTCGAAGTCGAGCCGCCCCGCGTGGAAGAAGGACTCGAACAGACCGGGGCGCGGCTCGTGCGGGGTGGCCAGCCGCAGCACCGCGAGGTCGGCGTCGGCGGGGTCGGCGACGAGTGAGGCGTACTCGGCGGCCACGGCCGGGTCGACGCCTTCGACGTACAGGCGCGGGGTCCCGGTCAGTGGCAGCAGGGCGTCGCCGTTCTTGATTAGCGTGAGGCCGGAGCGCTGGGCTGCCTCGCCGGCGGCGCGGAAGTCGGTGCGGCCGACGACGGCCTCGGCCGCGTCCACGTCGACGTAGCGCCGCTCGTCGAACAGGCCGAGGCGGAACTTCTCGGCGAGCAGCCGGGCGGCTGAGGCGTCCAGGCGGGACTCCGCGAGCTGTCCGTGCCGGACGAGGTCGGCGACCAGCTCGGAGCAGGATTCGCCGCCGATCTGGTCGGCGCCCGCGTGGAAGATCCGCAGGACGCGTTCGGCCGGGGTCAGGTCCTCCACGCCCCAGGCGCGGGCCAAGTGCGGTTCGCCCATGACGAGTTGGTCGGTGACCAGGCCCCAGTCGGTGCAGACGATGCCGTCGAAGCCGAGCTTGTCGCGCAGCAGTCCGGTGATGATGTCCTTGTTGAAGCCGAAGCCGACCTCCTCGTGGCCGGTGCCGACGGGCTTGCCGTAGTACGGCATCACCTGCGTCGCCCCGGCGGCGATGGCCGCCTCGAACGGCTTGAGGTGGTAGTCGAAGAAGCCGCCCGGGTACACCTGCTCCTTGCCGTAGGGGAAGTGCGGGTCCTCGCCGTCCTTCTGCGGGCCGCCGCCCGGGAAGTGCTTGACCATCGCGGCGACGCTGTCGTGACCGAGACCGCCGCCCGGTCCGCGCAGGCCCTCGATGTACGCGGCGACCAGGCGGGACGTCAGGTCGGCGTCCTCGCCGAACGTGCCGGAGATGCGGGCCCAGCGCGGCTCGGTGGCCAGGTCGATCTGCGGGTGCAGCGCGACGCGCAGGCCCACGGCCAAGTACTCGCGGCGTACGGTGTCCGCGTACCGGCGCACCAGGTCGGCGTCGCCGACGGCCGCCAGGCCGAGCGTCTCGGGCCACTGGGAGAAGGGCCCGGCCATCATCGCGGTGCCCGGGTTGTCGGTGAAGGCGTGCCGCGGGTCGGTGGACAGGGTGACCGGGATGCCCAGCCGGGTGTGGGCGGCCCGTTCCTGGAGCCGGTTGTGGAAGGCGGCCATCTCGCGGGGGGAAGCGGCGCCCAGGACGTTGAAGTGCGTCATCCGGCTCTCGGAGAGCATCTGCTCGGCGGTGCGCCCGGCCGGCGCGGCCTGCGGGCCGGGGCCGATCACGTGGTGGAAGACCAGCCCGGCCTTCTCCTCCACCGTCATGCGGGGCAGCAGGTCCGCGACGCGCTCCTGCACGCCGCGGGCGGGGTCCTGGTACGGGTGGGTCACTGCTGCTCCTCGGCGGCTGCGGGGATGGGGTGGGGGATGCAGAAGCTGTGGCGGCCCGGTCCGGCCTCGACGGGCTCGGCGCCCGGCAGGTGGACCTCGGCGGTGGTGCCGGGCGGTACCAGGACATCGGCGTGCAGGGAGGGCCCGGCGATGCGCCAGAACACCTCGGCGCGGCCGTACGGCGTGTCGTGTGCGGCCTTCGCCCAGGTCAGGCCGCCGCCGGGACGGGGCCGGACCAGCAGGCGCCGGTAGCCGGGCGCGGCCGGGGCGAGTCCGGCGACCGTGCGGTGGACGAAGTCGGCGACCGCGCCCAGCGCGTAGTGGTTGAACGAGGTCATCTCACCGGGGTTGACGTGCCCGTCGGGCAGCATGCTGTCCCAGCGTTCCCAGACGGTCGTGGCGCCCATGTCCACCTGGTAGAGCCAGGACGGGCAGGACCGCTCCAGCAGCAGCCGGTACGCCGTGTCCAGGTGCCCGGTGGCGGTGAGCGCGTCGCACACGAGCGGGGTGCCGAGGAAGCCGGTGCCGATGCGGTGGCCGCGTGCGGCGACCAGGGCGGCGAGCCGGTCACCGGCGGCGGCCCGCTCGGCCGGATCCTCCAGCAGACCGAAGCTGAGGGCCAGCGCGTACGCGGTCTGCGTCTCCTCGGTCAGCCGACCGCCTCCCGCGTGGAAGCGGCCGCGGAAGGCGTCGCGCACCGCGTCGGCGAGGGTGTCGTAGCGCAGCGCGTCGTCGAGGTCGCCGAGGACTTCGGCGCTGCGGGCGAGCAGGCGGGCGGAGCGGGCGAAGTAGGCGGTGGCGACCAGGGCGGAGGAGGTCACGGCCTTCCCCGGGGCCTCGGGAGGGGCCGTGGGGTCCAGCCAGTCACCGAACTGGAAGCCCTCGCCCCAGATCCGGTCCGGCCCGGCGATCTCCTCGACGGCGTCGACCCACGCCCGCATCGAGGGGTACTGCTCGCGCAGTGCGTCGGTGTCGGCGTACCGCTCGTACAGCACCCAGGGCACGATGACGGCGGCGTCGCACCACCCGGCCATCGGCAGGTTGCCGGGCGGCAGCGGGACGTCGGCGATGACCGGGATGGCGGGGGTGAACACCGGTGGTATGCCGTGCTCGTCCTCGCTCTGGTCGGCGGCCAGGTCGCGCAGCCAGGACCGCAGGAAGGCGCGCACGTCGTACAGGAACGCGGCCGTGGGGGCGAAGACCTGCACGTCTCCGGTCCAGCCGAGGCGCTCGTCGCGCTGCGGGCAGTCGGTGGGTACGTCGAGGAAGTTGCCGCGCATGCCCCATACGACGTTCTCGTGCAGCCGCTGCAGGGCAGGGTCGGAGCAGGAGAACCAGCCGGTGCGGCGCAGGTCGCTGTGGAGGACTACGGCGGTGACGTCGTCGGGTGTCACCGGGCCGGGCCAGCCGTCGATTTCGGCGTAGCGGAAGCCGTGGAAGGTGAAGCGCGGCTCCCACTCCTCCGCGTCCGTGCCGCCGCGCAGGGTGTACCGGTCGGTGGCGGCGGCGGTGCGCAGCGGCCGGACGCACAACTCGCCATCCTGATCGAGGACTTCGGCATGGCGCAGGGTGACCGTGCGGCCGGCCTCGCCGCGCACCCGGATGCGCAGGCGCCCGACGAGGTTCTGTCCGAAGTCCAGCAGCGCGCGACCGCCGGGCAGCGCGGTGACCGCGACGGGCCGGACGGTCTCGACGCGGCGCACGGGCGGGCTGTCGGCGGGGAAGAGGACGGTGGTGTCGAAGTCGAGGACGCGCACCGGGTGCCAGGCGCGGTCGTCGAAACCCGGCTCGCTCCAGCCGGGCTGTTCGCGGCGCGCGTCGTGGTGCTCGCCCTCGTACAGGCCGGCGGAGAGCACCGGGCCGTAACAGGCGCGCCAGTCGGGGCCGGTGGTGACGGTCTGGGTCGTGCCGTCGGCGTACTCCACGCGCAGTTCGGCGAGGAGGCCGGTGTCCGGGCCGTAGATGTCGCGGGTGCCGCCGTTGAAGCCGAGCCGACCCCGGTACCAGCCGTCCGCGAGGTGGGCGCCCCAGGCGTTCGCGCCGGTGCGCAGCAGCCCGGTCACGTCGAAGGAGTGGAAGCGGTGGCGGTGGCGGTAGCTGGTCCAGCCCGGGGCCAGGACGTGGTCGCCGACCACGCTGCCGTTGAGCTCCAGTTCGTAGACGCCCAGCGCGGTGACCGTCAGCCGGGCCGCTCGCACGCCTGGCCGTACGGCGAACTCGCCACGCAGCAGGGCGGCCGGGCGGGCCGCCGCCTCGGCGGACGGGCTCTCCTCGGGCGGGCGGGGGCTGATGACCTGGGCGGTCCAGTGGTGGTGCGACATCGGTGCCTTTCTCAGGGCCCGGCGCACACGGGGGTGTGGCCGGGCCGGACCAGGAGGGGTGCGTCAGACCGCGGAGGGTGCCTCTTCGGCCTCCTCCTCGGGTTCGCGCAGCGGGGGGATCAGCAGGCCGATGGCGAGGGCCAGCGCACTGAACAGGGCGCCGACCCAGAAGGCCGAGGTGTAGCCGCTGTCGCCGTAGAACGCGGTGCCCTCGAGGACCGTGCTGTCGGAGGCGAGGGCGGCGAACATCGCGGCGCCGAACATCGCGCCGAAGACGTGGGTGAGCATGGTGAGCATGCCGCTGCCCAGGCCCTGCTCGTCCGGGGAGACCGCACCGACGACCAGTACCGGCGCGGCGGCGACGACCAGGCCGCTGCCCAGGCTGGCCACGCACATCGTCCACGTCAGCTGGACCGCACCGTCGTGGTAGAGGCCCGCCAGCAGGTAGCCGAGGCCCATGATCGCGACTCCCGCCCACCAGATCAGGCGGGTGTCCACCCCGCGCAGGAAGCGGCTCGCGACCAGGCCGGTGACGAACAGCAGCAGATTCCAGGTGACGCCGACCGTGGCGCTGTGCTGGGCGGTCCAGCCGAAGCCGGCCGAGACGCCGGGGATGTGCGGATAGAGCGCCAGCAGGATGGCAACGACGGGGGCGGTGTAGGCGGCCGCCTGGGCGAGGGCGCCGGAGACGACGGTCGTCGCGACCGAGCGGCGGCGCAGGACCCCCAGGTCGAGGATGGGGTGGCTGCTCGCCCGTTCCACGAGGAGGAAGCCGGCCAGGGCGGCAACTCCGGCCGCGAGCCAGGCCAGGGTCTTGGCGCTGTCCCAGCCCCAGGACTGCCCCTGTCCGACGGCGTAGACAAGGATGGCCAGGCCGCTGCCGAGGACGATGCCACCGAGCCAGTCGAAGCCGGATTCGAAGGCGTGCTTGGGGGTCTCGGGCACGAGCGTCGCCACGAGGACGAAGGAGACGGCGGTGGCCCCGGCCAGGAACCACATGGCGCCCTTGTAGCCCCAGTCGTCGATCAGCCAGCCGGCCAGGAAGGGCGAGCCGAGGGCGACCAGGCCGAGGCTGCTGCCCAGGATGCCGCTGGCGGACTTGACCAGCCGGCCGGGGAAGATGTCGCGCACCGCGGGAAAGGCGAGTGCCGGGAAGGGGCCGTAGCAGGCGGCCAGGCCGCGGCCGACCAGCACCATCTCGAAGCTGCCCGCGGTTGCGGCGATGACGTCTCCCACGACGCCGAGGGCGATCATGCCGAGCATGATCCGCTTCTTGCCGTACAGGTCGCCCAGCTTGATGACGAACGGGCTCAGCAGGGCGGAGACCAGCGTCACGATGAGGGAGAACCAGGCCACCTGCGTCGTGTGGAAGCTCTGTGCCACGTCGGCGGTGGCGTTGGAGCCGAGGATGCCCACCGTCACCAGCAACTGCGTGGGCCAGATGAGGGCGATCAGGACGCCCACCAGTCGCGGGGTCCACTTCTGGCCATGCGGGGCGGGTGCTGTATCGAGCGAGGGGCTCGCTGACGTCGGTGTCACGAGTCCGCTCCTTTCAGGGATCAGCCGGGCGCAGGTGGGGGTGGTGAGGGCAGCGCCGTCGAGGGAAAGGCCATGTGGCCGCAACACGACAGAAACGTTTCAGCCGTGCGCTCGATGATGAATCCCAACACTTAGTGTGCACTAGGCTTTCACGGTGTGACTCACGTCACTCCGGGAGGCGTGGTGGGTTACTCGTGAAGGTGAGTGACCCGGCCACCACCGCACGACTCACGGCTTGCGGAACTGCTCCACCAGCGCCACGTATCCGCTGGCGCCGTGACCGGCGGCCGCCGCTCGCTCGGCCAGCGCCTTGACGAGCCTCGGCAGTTCGGCGTTGACGCCGAGCGACTCGCTCTCCTGGACCACCTGCGCCATCGCCGTCAGGTGGGTGTCGATGGTGCCGTCGTCGGCCGGGTAGACGCCGCTGTCGGCCTGCCGCGCGTAACCCGGCAGCCAGCCGGCCACCGTGTCGATCGCCGTCTGCGCGATGGGGAGATACGCCGTGGCGGACACACCGGTCGTGCCGAGTATCGCGGCGGCGTTGAGGAATCCGTCGAGCATGCCCCACATGAGGACGAGCGTGGCCATCTCGTGCGTGGCCGACAGTCCGGGGTCGTCGCCGAGGTGGAGGCCCGTACCCAGACTGCCCAGGGTTGACTCGTGGGCGTCGTACAGCGGTCGCGGCCCGCTGTAGGCGAGCACGGCGTCGGCCGTGCCGACGGCCTCCGTGACGGCCATGATCCCGCCGTCGAGATAACCGCCGCCGCGGCGCGCCACCTCCTGGGCGAGTGCTCTGGCGCGCGAGGGCGTGCCCGAGGTCAGGTTCACCACGACCCGACCGTCGAGCGGTCCATCGAGGACGTCCGCCACGGCGTCGTAGTCCGACACGCAGACCACCACGAGCGGGGCGGACGCAATCGCGGCCGCCGGGGACTCGGCGAGCACGGCGCCCCGAGCCACGAGGTCGTCGGCCTTGGCCGCCGTGCGGTTCCACACGGTCGTCGGGTGCCCCGCGCGCAAGAACGCCCCGGCGAGGGCGCCGCCCATCAGCCCGAGACCCAGAACCGTGACGGGTGTGCCAGTGCGCATCATGTGCTCCTTCGCTGATCGGTGGCACAATCGTCAACCTTCACACCGGTATGAAGGTCAAGGGGGAACGCGCATGCTGATCGGGGAGCTGAGCTGGCGGACCGGAGTGAACTCGCACCAACTGCGGTACTACGAGGCGCAGGGCCTGCTGGTGCCCGACCGCGCCGACAACGGCTACCGCGAGTACGGCGAGGACGCCGTGCTGACCGTGACCCAGATCAGGAAACTGCTCGACGCCGGGCTGTCGACCCAGGAGATCGGGTACCTCCAGCCGTGCGTCACCGGCGCGGCCCCCGATCTGAAGCCCTGCCCGGAGACCCTGGACCTGCTGCGGGCACGCATCACCGGACTGGACGAGCAGATCGACACGCTCGTCCAGTCCCGTCAGACATTGCGCGAGTACCTGGCGATCACGGAGCGGCGGATGGCTAGTTAGCACTCCACCTTGCAGTTCGGTGTCTCTGCTGGTCAGAAGCAGAGCTAAGGGCGCTGCCTCAAGCGGTCGACGATCGCCCAGTCCACCACGTGCGACAGCTGGACGTACGTCTTCTTCCCCGAACGCGAGGTCCGCTCGGCGCGGAAGCCCAGGAACTCATAGGACTCCGGGTCGAAGATGAGGTACTTGCCCTTCTCGGACGGGCCGTCAGGGTAGGAGATCCCCACCCCGCGGCGCCCGGCGGAGTCCTTCATCCGCGGGGTGGCCTTGACCCCTGGCACCAGGGCCAGCGCCGCGTACGCGGCCGGACGCAGGCCCTCGGGCAGCACCGGCCACTTCAACAGCTCGCCGAGCATGAAGTAGGCGTCGTACCAGTCCCAGGCGGTGAATTCGTCGATCGGCTTGTCGGACGTGCCGACGGCGATGATGCCCTGGATGAGCTGCTCGGGGTCAGTGGGCAGCTTCTTCAGCGCGCTCCATTCCCGAGGCGGCCACACGCCCTCGTTCTTCCCCATGGGCTCCTCCCAGATCACCCGGCCGAGCTCCATGGTCAAGGATCGCTGGGAACCGTCCACCGAGTCCCAGTTCACGTCCACATACGACTTGACCGCACCGGTCTGCTGCTCCGTCTCCTGGATGACGCGCTTCGAGTAGATGAACTGGTCATCGCGCGGCGCCACAGGCTTCTCATGCCTGCTCGCCAGCGCTGCTGCCCCGTTGAGCACCGTCACGGCGCCGGCGTTGCGCATCCGCGGGGCGTTCGAGCCCGGGTGGTCGGTGCGGCCGCCCTCGTCGGCGCCGTCCGGGGCGATCAGTACCGCCGTGCCCGTAACCGCCATGGTGACCACCGCGGCTGCCGCGAGGCGCAGCACATGGCGGCGGCCGGGTGCGGTGTCAGGGTGCCGCTGGGTGCGCGTCATCGAGTTGAGCAGTCGGTGGCGGGCCTGCGCCCGGGCCTCTTCGGTGAGCGGGGCCGCGTCCGCGTTCCAGTCCCGCAGGAGTTCAAGTTCGTCACTCATGGCCGGATGCCTCTCGCAAGATGGTGGGATCGGATCCGCCCAACGCTTCGCGCAGTTTGCTGCGAGCCCGGTGCAGCCGTGATCTGACCGTGCCGATGGGCACACCGAGGGCCTGGGCCACCTCCTCGTAGCCGAGACCGCCCCACGCCACCAGCAGCAGTACGTCCCGGTGCCGCGCGGGCAGCGCGGCCAGGGCCGCCGCCAGTTCACGGCGTACGGCCTGTGCCCCTACCCGGGCCGCGGCCCGGTCGGCCAGCGGCTCCTCGTGGTCGGCGGGAGCCGAGACGCGGGCCAGGGTCTTGAACCGGCGGGCCTCGGCGCGCCGGTGCCGGCCGACCAGGTTGGTCGCTATGCCGAACAGCCAGGGCCGGGCGTCGTCGCCCGTGGCGCGCGCGGGGTCGTACCGGTGCCGCTGCTGGAACGCAGTGGTGAAGGTGTCCGCCATGAGGTCGTCGGCCGGCTCGCTGCCGAGCCGACGGGCCAGGTAACGGTGTACCGCATCCGCGTGCCGGTCGAAGAGCACGGCGAATGCCTCGGGCTCATCCCGGGACCGCGCAATGACCAAGGCATCGCTCTCCGCCCCCGTGCGGACGCCTGGTTCGACGGTCATCGGGGCTCCTCTCATCTTGGGAATGCTTCGAAGGCTTGGGCTTTCACCTCTCTTTCGCCCCTCGCCCCGATCCAGTTCCCTCAGGCCCCTTGGCCCCTGACCGCTGGCCCCGCTACGGCGCCCGTGTCGGGCAGGCACTGCGGCTGAAGCGGGCAGCTCTGGGGGTGGACCGCGAACGCGTGGTGCCCCAGGGGCACTTCCCGGGACGGGCATCCCGGGGGCAGTGCGCGTGGCACTGGCGGTGGTACGGCAGGCAGCTGAACGGCGCGCGGCCACGGAGGCTGCTACGGGCACCCCGCCGCGATCGTCACGTCACGCCACTGAGGGAGCGTCGCCGGGGCGGGGCGGTCTCGTCGGTACTGGCAGATCCGCTGTCCGATCGGCCATGTTCAACACCCCGGCAGACGCGGAGGCGCGGGAGGTCCCAGCTCTCAGACAGCGGCCCTCGGATTCGTAGAGTGAGCGGCGCGGCGGTATTCGGCGTTGATGCGCTGGGCTTCCTCGAGCTGGTCTTCGAGAATCACGATGCGGCAGGCGGCCTCGATGGGCGTGCCCTGGTCGACGAGTTCGCGGGCGCGGGCGGCGAGGCGCAGTTGGTAGCGGGAGTAGCGGCGGTGGCCGCCGGCGGAGCGCAGCGGGGTGATGAGGCGGTGCTCGCCGATGGCACGGAGGAAGCTCTGGGTGGTGCCGAGCAGGTCGGCTGCCCGGCCCATGGTGTAGGCGGGATAGTCGTCGTCATCAAGACGGTCGAGGGTGGCGTCTGCTGTCATTGCACCTCTTTGCTCTTTTTATGGAACGCGTCGAGGGGTCCGGGTGCCGATACCGGCACCCGGACCCCGAAGGAACTGCTACACCATCCGCCGGCCTTGGTACTGCGCCGGCCTTCTTCTTCCGCCGACCCGACTGAACTGCTGTCGGGGACGCGGGGATCGCGGTTGCTTGACCGGAGACCACCTCACTATCGATGTCCTGCGGTACCCGGGCTCAGCAGTTCCGCCCGGGCGATCCTGATGGTGTCTTGCTCCTCCGTTCTTCCTCGGGTCAATCACTTGCACATACGGGGTACTGCGTACTGCTGGTGATGCGAACTGCTCCCGGTGCGCGCGTCCGCAGCCAACGCCTTCACCGAGGTACTGCTCACTGACTTCACTGCGGGGTCCTGCTCACGGAGGCCCCTGATCACTGCGGGCCACCCGGTCCGGTCGTCAGTCCCGTCACCGTCCTGCACAGCCCTGGCTTCGGAACTCCACCACCGCACCGTCCTGCGTACTGCAACTGCGGGTACTGCTGCCGGCAGTTCATCTCTGCCAGGCCTTGCTGTCTCTCTGGGTTACGAGAGAAACCATAACCAGACGGCAGGCCAATGTCTACTCCCGCCACGATAGATTTCTGCGCGTTCGACAGGGAGGTAATCCGCCTCGAACAGTGACGAGGGCGGCGCCTGTTGTCAGATGGGGGACCAAATCCTCGTTGTCAGAGGCCTGCTGGCAACAGCACCGCCATGAACGCCACCCGTACCACCCCGCCGCGGCCGGTCGACGTGCGCGCGGTCTTTCCTCAACTGGCCCCTCTGGCACGCACGGCGATCCGGTTGCACCCCCGGCCGGGCGCACCCTCACCGCAGGACAGTTCGATCGGCGGGCCGCTGCTGTGGCCCACCGACGAGCCGTGGCCGCATTGCGACGTCCCGCACACCGAAGCGTCCGACCTGCTGGCGGAGGTACGGCTGCGACGGCGACACCAGGCGAGGGTGGCGATGACCACGGACGGCGATCCGCGCGCCGCCCAGCACACGCCGGAGGAGCAGGCGCTCCTGGAGCAGATCGACGAGGACATCCAGTGACCCGACGGCCCGGTCCCCATGCTGCCCGTGGCCCAGTTGTACGTGCGGGACATCCCCCTGCTGCGCCCGCCCGGCCAATCCGGCGCCGATGTGCTCCAGGTGCTGTGGTGTCCCTTCGACCACCCTCCGGAGAGCTACATGCCCAGGACCGCACTCTCCTGGCGGTCCACGGCCGATGTCACCGACATCCTCACCTCACCGCCGGAACCGCCCGTAGTTGAACTCGACGTCTACGTGCCCGAGCCATGCGTGCTCGCGCCGGAGCAGGTGACCGAACACCCCAGCCCCATGGAGTTGAGCACGGAGCTGCGCGAGCAACTGGGCGACTGGAGCAGGTGGCAGGCGGCCGGTTCCGGGGTCGACGACGCTTACGCCTCCCACCCGGAGTCGTTCTACGACAGCCACCTGTCCGTCTCCCCCGGCTGGAAGGTCGGCGGCTGGCCCCAGTGGGGCTACACCGACCCGGTCCCCCGGCTCTGTCAGGCCTGCGGCACCGAGATGGACCCGCTGCTCACACGCGGTCCGGATCGGCAGCGGTTACAAGCAGCAGCTCTCCATCTGTCCGGCGGCGCTGCACCATCCCCACACCGAGCTGATGCAGTAGCCGGCCGCATTGCCCAGGTGGGTCCGCGGCAGCTCTCCGGTCCGCGATCCGACCTCGCTGTCGTTTCCGTCCAAGACAGCCGACACGGCCGCGCACTAGCTTGAACCCATCAGCTCGCCCGATCTTGAGGAGACAGCACCATGCGTGACCTGGTCTACACCGGCTTCATGTCGCTCGACGGCGTCGTGGACTCGCCCGGCGGGACGGAGGAGGGCCACCGCAGCGGCGGCTGGGTCGTCAACGACCTGGAGTTCGTCCCCGAAGCCTGGTCGCTGAAGGGCGAGGAACTCGCCGACACGACGGCGCTGATGTTCGGGCGCCGCAGCTACGAGGCGTTCGCGCAGGTCTGGCCCGACTCGGAGGACCACGCCGCCTACAAGGAGCTGCCCAAGTTCGTGGTGTCGTCCACGCTGCCCGACGACGACCTCGTCGACGGGTGGGGACCGACGACGATCCTGCGCTCGACCGAGGACATCGCCGCACTCAAGAAGAGCGAGGGCGGCGCGATCTTCATCCACGGCAGCGCCGAGCTGGCCCGGCGGCTGTCGGACGCGGGCCTGATCGACCAGTACAACCTGCTCGTCTTCCCCGTGCTGCTCGGCGCCGGGAAGAGCGTGTTCGGCCGGGCCGACCGCGCCAAGCAGATGCTGACGCTGCGGGAGTCGCAGAGCTACTCGAACGGGATCTTGAAGCTGGTCTACGACGTCAAGCGCTGATCCGTATCGAGGGCGATCGCGCCACCGGCGCCCTCACGCAGCTGCTTGGCGGTGCGCCCTACGTAGGAGCGCAGCGCCCGGGCCAGGTGCGGCTCGTCGAAGTAGTCCAACTTGGTGACGACATCGGCGGCCCCGCTGCCGGCCGCCAGCAACTCGGCCGCGGTGCGGGCGCGTTCGATCTGCCGGACGGCGCCGCGCGTCAGCCCGGTCGCGGCACGGAACCGGCGTTCGACCGTGCGCTCCGAGACAGCAGGGTGGTGGCCTCGCAGCACCTCGGCGATGAGCGGGTCGCGGACCACGATCCCGGCCCGGACGAGACGCTCGACCAGGGCCTCGGCGTCGTCGGGGCCGGGCGTCTCCCAGCGCACGCCGTCCAGGCGGAACGCCCGGCGCGTGGTGTCGGGGAGCTCTAGGCCGCCGTCGACCAGCGTTGCCATGGGCACGGCCCGCAGCGAGGTGCCCACGGCGAACTCGATGCCCGTGAACTTCGCGCCCTGGGGCACCGATGCCGTGCCGGTCCGAGTCTCGGGACCGGTGATGGCCGCGTACGCCTGGCCTTCCTGCTCCCAGAACACCAAGCCCCAGCGCACCCCCGCCACCGACGTCATCGCCGTGACCTGCTCGCTCGTGCAGGTCCACACGGTGTCGACCCACGGCGAGTCGGATTGGCGTATCTCGAAGCGCAGTTTCACGGGCGCAGGATATGCCGCGTCGCCGGATCCGAGGGCCCACCGAACAGATTGCGACGCTCCCTGGCAAGGGCCCTCAAGGGCTGGCAGGCGGCACAGCGCCGACCGACCCGGCTACAGGCAGAAGACCGCCTTGAGCCTCCTCCGTCCAACCGACCGCGGCGACATGACAGGACAAATGCCTGTACGGACAGGCTCTAGCATGGCGCCCATCGGGTGGTGGGCGGTCCTGCGGTGCGCGTGGTCGTGCTCATGGGCGGCTCTGCCCGTCCGGCTGCGACTGACAGCAGTGACTACGGGGGAGCTTCAATGTTCGGAATCATCAGGCCATGCCGTCATCGCCTGGGCGAGGGCATGCGTACTGAGTGGATGGCGCATCTGTGCGGGCTGTGCCTGGCGCTGCGCGGCGAGTACGGGCAGTTCGCACGGGTGGCCACCAACTACGACGGACTGATCGTCTCGGTGCTGACCGAGGCGCAGTCGGAGCGCACCGGCGACTGGCGGCGAGGCGTCGGCCCGTGTCCGCTGCGCGGGATGCGGTCGGCGGACGTGGCGCAGGGTGAGGGCGCCCGGCTGGCGGCGACGGTGTCGCTGGTGCTGGCCGCGGCGAAAGTACGTGACCATGTGGCCGACGGCGACGGTCTGTTGGGCCGCCGCCCCGTGACGCTGGCGGCGCGCCGGATCGCCCAGGGCTGGGACCGTGCGGGTGCCGTGGGCGGCGAACGGCTCGGCTTCGACACGGCGGTCCTCATCGCCGCGGTCGAACGGCAGTCGGAGATAGAGCGGCTGACCGGCTCGGGCGACTCGCTCCTGACGGTCACGGAACCGACGGAGACGGCAACTGCCGCCGCCTTCGCGCACACCGCGGTACTCGCCGGCCGCCCCGGCAACATTGAGCCGCTCGCGGAGGCCGGCCGCCTGTTCGGTCGGTTGGCGCATCTGCTCGACGCGGTGGAGGACCTGGCCGCGGACGAGTCGGCCGGGGCATGGAACCCGATCGCCGTGACCGGCGCGGACCGCACGGAGGTGCGTCGGCTCTGCGACGACGCCGTCCACGGGATCCGACTCGCCTTGTCCGACGCCGAGTTCATCGACGGGCGGCTGGCGCGGGCGCTGCTGGGTGGCGAGCTGGAACGTGCCGTCGAGCGCGTCTTCGACTCGCGGCATTGTCACCACCGGCACCACCACGAGGCACGGGGCCCGCGTGTGCTTCCCTGGCTGGGCCGCCGTACCGCGACCCAGCCGCCCGCGGAGGCTGACACGGGCGCCGCCTGCGGCGTCGGGGCGCTCACCGGCGCGGGGCCGGAAGGCGCCGGGATGGCGTCGGGCCGGCCTGCGGACGGGCAGTGTCGGCGGTGCGATCAGTGGCGCGAGTTGTGCCGCGATTGCGGCTTGTGCCACAGCTGCTGCACCTGCGATCTGGAGGATGCCGCAGAGGAGGCCGCGGATGCCTGGCAGTTCGAAGGCAAGGGGACCTCTCGTCAGGACGACTCCGGCGGTGACGGCTGGTCCGGTGGACGGGGCGGCGGCAACTCGGGCGGGTCCTCCGGCGGGTCGGGTGGGGGCGGCCGGGGATCCGGTGGTTCCGGTGGCGATTCGGGAGACGGCTGCTGCGGTGGCGGGAGCTGCTGCGACTGCTGCTGCTGAAAGCTGACCCGGGATCGGCGTGACCGTCGTGGCGCTTCAAGCCTGCGCCCCGGCGGTCACCGGCGCAGGACGCCCGGCCGGTGGCCGCGACCGCATGGTGCCGTCACGTCCTACGCGACTGCGAACCGCCTCACCCGGACCGGCTCCATCGTGGGCACACCCGCGTTCACGCATCGGCCGTGGCGTTTCACCCGATATGCGAAAACGGGTGTGGGAGTGCCGAACCGCTGCCCCGCGACGTGCTCGTCCTCCACCCACCCTCACCCACCCCGCTTGTGAGCGCTCTCACGCGTCCGTCGGGTGTCGATATCCTGACCGCCCCGCTTCGCCGCAGACCGAACGTGCCCCAGACGAGGGAGTGCCCGCCTTGCCCGAGCCGATCATGGGGTCCCGCCCCACTCTGGAAGCCGTCGCAGCCCGCGCGGGCGTCTCCCGGGCTACCGCGTCCCGTGTGGTCAATGGGGGTGCGGGCGTGCGGGCCTCATTGGTCGACAAGGTGCGCCAGGCGGTCGAGGAGCTCGGCTACGTACCGAATCACGCGGCCCGCACCCTCGTCACGCGGCGCAACGGCGCGGTGGCCGTGATCATCGCAGAGCCGGAATTCCGGATCTTCTCCGACCCGTTCTTCGAGCAGCAGGTGCGCGGCATCAGCCGCGAGCTCACGGCGCACGACACGCAGCTTGTCCTGCTGTGGGTGGAGGGTCGTGGTGATCATGACCGGATCGCCCGCTATCTCGGCGGCGGCCATGTCGACGGGGCGCTCGCCTTCTCCGTGCACAACGACGACGAGTTGCCTGCGCTGATCGACAAGTCCCGCATTCCCACCGTGTTCGGCGGCCGGTCGGTCGTGGACCGAAGTCTTGCGGTGCCCTACGTCGACTGCGACAACCGCGGCGGGGCCCGTCAGGCGGTCCAGCACCTCGTCTCCCTGGGGCGGCGCAACATCGCGCACATCGCCGGCCCGCCCGACCTGACGGCGGCCCTGGACCGGGTCGCCGGCTATCACGACGTCCTCGTCGACGCCGACCCGGCGCTGATGTGCCAGGGCGACTTCACGGAGAAGGGCGGCGCCCTCGCCATGGCCGAGTTGCTGGAGCGGCGCCCTGATGTCGATGGGGTGTTCGTCTCCAGCGACCTGATGGCGTTGGGGGCGCTGCGCACGCTGCGGAAGCGGGGGGTGCGGGTCCCCGATGACGTGGCCGTGGTGGGGTTCGACGACATGGCGTCGGTGGTGGAGCTGTCCGAGCCGGCGCTCACTACCGTCCACCAGGACATCGAGGGCATGGGCCGGCTGATGGTGAAGCTGTTGATGCGGATGCTCGACGAGGCCGGGAGTCCCGCGCCTTCCTGCGTCATCACGCCGACGTCGCTGGTGCGGCGGGCGTCGGCCTGACGCCGGGCGCGTCCCCCTACGCGTACGGGCGCGGTGGGCACCGGCTCGGTTGCCGGTGCCCACCGCGCTCTCTGTGAGGGGTGCAGCGGGTCAGCTGAAGGGGATCACCAGCACGGAGTTGTCCGTGCCGGTCTGGAGCTTGGCCGGGCCGTTGCCGATGGCGCTCCACACCTCCACGCGGACCGTGCCGTTCGCCAGGTTGCCGAGGCTTCCGGTGGCCGACTTCAGGCCGCGCGTCTGGGCGTACTGCTCCCATCCGGCCACCGGGTCGGTGGCGAAGTAGTTGTACGTCTCCATGCGGTCGAAGGAGCCGTTGCCGGTGAGGTCGTAGCTGATCCTCACCTGCTGGCCGAGGCCCACCGTGGTGCCCGCGTCGACCTGGAATCGGAATGCGGTGCTCGCGCCCGCGGTGAGGGTGCCGTTGACGCCGCGGGCCTCGTAGACGAGCGGCTGGTACGGAGTGCCGTCGTGGTTGGTGCCCCCGGCGGACGCGATGGTGTCGCTGCCTGCCGTGCCGCCGGTGGCCGTGGTGAGCGTGCCGCCGGAGCGCAGCTGGAAGGTGTTGCCGGTCGGCGGATCGGGGTCGGGGTCGGGGTTGCCGCCGGTTCCGGTGCCGGTCGCGGTCGAACGGGCGGGCACGGACAGGGTCTTGCCGTCCGAGAAGGTCACCGTGCGCGCGCTGGAGCCGTAGTTGTGGGCGACGTAGGTGCGGTTCGTGCCGTTGGCGAACACGGCCGAGGTGGGCAGGTCACCGGTCACGGCGGGGTCGGGGGCGCCGAGCGTGTGCAGGGTCTGGATCCAGTGGTAGGTGTGCGCCTTGGACTCGCCCTCCTCCGGGGTGTAGGAGGCATGGCCCGCGTCCCACTTGGCTTTCGCCGCCGCCGGGTCGGCGAACGACTGGAACTCCCAGAGGATGTCCCGCCATTCGACGGCCGGGCCGCCGTTCTCGCGTTCCATCTCCGCCAGGTTGCGCCGGATGGCCGCCTTTTCGCCACCGAGGTGCAGGGAACCGCCGGTCACCGGCAGGACGTTGATGCCGTGGATCTCCTCGGGGTTGGCCGTCCACCAGGTGGCGTAGGCCGCGCCGCTGCCCCACACCATGCCGGCGGTGTCGTGGCCGAAGGAGGAGGGGAAGACCTGTTCGTCGGCGTCGAACCAGTACTGGGCGATGGCCTCCGCCTCGGTGGTGAGCAGGTAGCTGCCGAGGTCGCGCAGCGCCGGGTCACCGGTGGCGGAGCCCCACAGCACGAGGGCCGCGCTGAGGTTGATCGACTCGGACGAGGACTCCTGGTTGTTCCCAGCGGCGAAGCCCTGGTGGCCGGAGGCCCAGCTGTGGCCGGCGTAGACGTCGAAGCCGCGCAGGAACGGGTAGGCGCTGTCGGTGCGGCTGGGGTTGGCGGTGTCGCGGATCAGGGTCTTCACCATGCCGCCCCAGGCGGAGTCGGCGGCCCAGGCCGGATCGTACTGGGCGACGATCGCGGCCGCGTAGACGTAGTAGCTGTAGTGGAAGTGGTGGTCGTTGAGCTCGCTGTCGCTGCCGTAGGAGGCGGGGTAGCCGGTGAGCGTCTTCCAGGCCTGGTCGTAGGAGAACTCGTTGGCACCGCCCGCGGTGAACCACGCCTGCATACGGCCCTTGATGAGACCGAGGAGCTTGTCGCGGATCGCGGTCTCGCCGATCTGGTCGGCCAGCGGCACCAGTTGGGCGAGCTTGCCGAGTGCCTTGCCGGTCCAGTACGTGTCGACGGCGCCCGAGAACGGGTCGGAGGCGTTCGCGACGTCGTTGAGGTAGCCGCGCAGCCGGGTGGCATCCACGCCGCTCGTCTTGGGCAGGCCGGGCAGGACCGGGGAGGCCTTCTGCGAGGTGGTGAACGAGGCGGACTCGCGCACCTTCATGGTGCCGCGCGGGGAGACGTAGGTGTACGGGGTGAGCGCGTCCGTGGTGTTGAGCCACTGGTGCCGGTAGAGGGCCTGCAGCGTGCCGCGTTCGGTGCCTTCCTTGGCCTCGGTGGTGAGGGTGTACGTCGCGCGTACGGTGCCGCCGCTGTAGTTCCAGGCGACGGTGGAACCGGTGACGAAACTGAAGGCGTACTTGCGGAAGGTGGCGAGCGCGTCGGTGGAGGGCAGGACGGCGACGGAGAAGTAGTCCTTGCCGCCCAGGCCCGCGGTGACGGCGGAGCCGGAGACGTTCCAGTCGCTGCCGGTGGGCGCGAACAGGGCGTAGTGGTGGCCGGCGACCGTGATGCCGAGGACGTTGCCCTGGTCGGCGAAGACGGTGGGCGCGGAGGCCGTGGTGATCTGGGCGTTGCCGCCGGTGCCCTTGGCGTAGACGAAGGGCATGCCGTGGCCGATGGTGGTGCGCAGGGTGCGGGTGCCGTCGGACCAGTAGGGCGTGACGGTCCAGTCGCTCCACGCATCGGCCTTGGTGTCGGGCGAGTTGAGCCCGGTGAGGCCGAGGGTCAGATCGGCCTTGTGGGCGTACTCGTACTGGCGGCCCTCGCCGACGATCGTGGGAGTGGTCGGGTAGCCGATCTGCAGGCCTCCGGAGACGGCCTGGTAGGTGAGGGGGTGGCCGTACATCGGGGTCGAGTGGGGGTTGTCGCCGTAGCGCTGGAAGGCCAGTGAGGACCACCAGTCGTTGGTGGGCACGGGCTTGCCCTGGGCGGCGGACGTCACCTTGGGGGTGACCGGCGTGCCGGTGTTGGTCGTGGGGCCGACCGTACCGGCGGGGCGGGTGTCGGAGTAGCTGCCGGCGCCGACGGGGATCGTGGCGGCGGCGGCCGGGGTAGCCGCCGGACCGAGTCCGGTGGCGGCCAGGGCAGCGGCCAGGACCAGCACTGCGGCTGGTCTGTTGCGGGGGGATGGCATGGAGGGGCACCTCGTGTCGTCACGACGGATAGGGGGTCTCACGGGGGTGTCCAGAACATTTCGAGAGCGCTCTCAGTTGGCCGGAAACGTAAGACTGTTGAAACCTCGACGTCAATAGATGCGACACAGAAGGCAGTTGGAAGACTGTTGGCGGCGGGTCGCAGCCGCTCTGCGTTCGAGTCTTGACGGATCACCTACGGGACGGGCACGCTTCCCATGCAAATTGAGAGCGCTCTCAGTATTTAGGCGGACAGAGGAGCCGCTGGACGGTCATCCCGAGTTGGCGGGCGTATACGCGACCACCAAAGCGCCGACCCTGCACGGCGGTTCGGGCAAGCTCGTAAGCGGTTCACGCTCGCGACCCGATGAACGAGCTGTACGCGACCCCGCTGGACATGGTCGGCGCTGCTCCGTCGGCGTGCGCCCGGGCGAACACCCGGCCGGCGACGACCTGGAGCGCATCACCCGCACACTGACGCACCTGCGCGCTCAGATGGTGTCCGACCCGCTGGCCTTCTGGCGCCCCGAGTCGCCCAACACCGAACTCGCAGTGGGCGCAGTCGAGATGGATCTCCGCCGACGCCTTTGCCGCCCCCGCACCACGACCGGCCGCTGACAAGGACGACGTCGCCAGGCGGCGGCCGGGAGGACAGCACACTCCCCCACGCATCCCTCGCCGTGGACAGCCCGCCCGAACAGACCTGCCTTCAGTGCGGCATGTGCGAGGAGTGCAACATATTTCAATCCTCAAAAAGGTAGCTGGCCTGCCTTTTGATGTGCGCGATGAGATCATGGCTGAAAAGCCTTGCAGAAACTTGCATGAGTATCCGTGCGTCCTGAGACTTCGGGACATGGCACATCACATGACACGCATATCGCGTCCCGTCACTCTCGCCACCATGACCGCGGCGGGCCTCTTGATGCACCTCACCGCCGCTCCGTCCGCTGCGGCGGCCACTGGATCGCCGGCTCCGGAGTGCGTGGAGCACTTCCAGAGCTGGCGCTACACCGACGTCCATAACGGCTGCAGCGACACCGTCTCCGTCACGGTCGAGTACACGAACGGCCAGTGGGCCCCCTGCCGCGTCATCGAGCCCGGCGGCTGGGCGACCTTCTCCGGCTACGGGCCGAGCGGCAATTACGTCACGGCGCTGCGGACGTGCGACCCCGCCCTCGTCACCGCCGACGGCACCTGAGCCTGGCCTCGGAGATTTCGGGCCAGGCTCCGGTGGCCCGGTGAGCGGCCCTCCCAAAGATCAGGCGGCGTCTTGGTGGTCGGGGCGGATGACGACGCGTACGCAGCCGTCCGACTTGTGCTTGAACATGTCGTACGCCATAGGCGCCTGCTCGAGCGAGAGGGTGTGGGTCGCCAGGTGCGCCGTATCGATCTCACCCGCGGCGAGCCGGTCGAGCAGCATGGGAATGTAGCGCTGGCCGTGCATCTGCGCCCCGCGCACGGTGAGCCCTTTGTTGATCACGGCGCCGAGCGGGAACTTGTCGACGGCGCCCGCGAAGACGCCCAGGATGAAGACGGTGCCGCCCTTGCGGCAGGCGTGGATGGCCTGGCGTACGGCGGTCGGCCGGTCGGTCTGCAGGCGGAGTTGCTGCTTGGCCTGGTCGTACAGGTGCATCGGGCCGTCGCTGTGGGCCTCCATGCCGACGGCCTCGATGCACACGTCGGGGCCGCGCCCGCCGGTGCGTTCGCGCAGTTCCACGGCGACGTCGGTGGTGGTGTAGTCGATGGTCTCCGCACCGACGTACCGTTCGGTCATGGCCAGCCGCTCAGGGATGCGGTCGATGGAGATGACCCGTTCGGCGCCCTTGAGGATGGCCGCCCGGGCGGCCATCTGCCCCACCGCTCCGCAGCCCCAGACCGCGACGACGTCGCCGGGTTTCACCCCGGCCAGGTCCGCGCCCATCCATCCGGTGGGTACGGAGTCGGAGACGAACAGGGCGCTGGTGTCGTCGATGCCCTCGGGGACCTTGAAGGCGCCGTAGTCGGCGAACGGGACGCGGACGTACTCCGCGTGGCTGCCGCGCAGTCCGCCCATGGCGTGCGAGTAGCCGAAGATGCCGGCGGTCTCGTAGCCGAAGAGGGCCTGGCCGATACCGGGGTTGGTGTTGGTGTTGTCGCACAGGGACCACAGGTCGTTGGCGCAGTACCAGCAGCGCCCGCAGCCGACGAAGGAGCAGACCACGACCCGGTCGCCGACCTTGTGCTTGCGTACGGCGGGTCCGGTCTCCACTACCTCGCCGATGAATTCGTGTCCGATCACGTCACCGGCGCGCATCGCGGGGATGTAGCCGCCGATGAGGTGCAGGTCGGAGCCGCAGGTGGTGCCCGCGATCAGCCGCACGATGACGTCCTGGTCGTTGAGCAGCTCCGGATCGGGGACCTGCTCGACGGACAGCTTGTTCACGCCTTCCCAGCACAGCGCCTTCACAGCACTCCCTCCCCACCGGAGCGACGGGTGAGCACCTCGACCAGCTTGCCGCCCGGCGTGGGGCGGGTCGTCGGCGGCGTGTCCGGCCGCAGGACCTCACCCGCCTCCAGCAGGGCCTTGGCGTCACGCAATGCGCGCCGCAGTTCCTGCCGCGGGTCCTGTCCGGCCAGCCGCGCGGGCGCGGAGGTCGACATGGCGGGGACGGGCTCCTTGAACCGTGCGGCCAGTTCCGTGCCGCGGTCCCCCGGTGCCGGCCGTATCTGTACGTCGATCCGCTCCGCCAGCTCGTCCAGGGGTGCCGGCGGCTTTCCTTCGGATCCCACGTCGGCGGGCGTTCGGTTGATGGTCACGGTGAGCCAGCGATCGTGCGCCCGCTCGTCGGTCCGGTGCGAGGGCCGGGACCGCCGTACGGCCGCCGCCCCGGCGGCCGCGACCGGAACCGCCCACCACAGCTTCTTCATCGAATACCCTCCGCTTCGGTCTCCGGCGGCCCCCGTCCCGCGCCGGGTTTCCGTGGCCCCACGAACGAAACGGGGGACGGTGGCGAGGTGCCGGCGGGCACGTGGGATCGCGCAGCCTCGGGTACTCGGCGCAGCATGATGAAGCGCGCGCTATGGCAGGGATTGGTGGCCGGCACGGCCGGTGTGCTGGTGATGACGCTTGGCGAGAAGGCGGAGCAGCGGCTGACGGGTCGCCGTGACTCCCACGTCCCCGCCCGGACCCTGCAACGCCTGACGGGCATGCCGGAGCATCCCGGCCGCCAGCCCGTGCCGGTGAACCTGGCGATGCACGTGGGGCAGGGTGTCCTCTTCGGCGTGCTGCGGTCGGCGATGTCCCAGGTGGGGCTGCGCGGTCCCTGGTCCTCGGGGAAGTTCGCCGTCGTCCGGCTCACCAGCGACCAGATCCTGGAGAACGCCACCGGGGTCGGCGCCCCGCCTCAGACCTGGCCGCGCGGCGAACTCGTCGTCGACCTGCTGCACAAGACGGTGTATGCCTTCGCGACCGGTGTCGTCGCCGATGCCTTGGCCTGCTCGCTCAGGTCCCGGCCCGGGGCAGCGCCACGCGGCGATGCGCACCGGTCGGCAGACGGATGTGGGCCCCCTGCCTCGCCACCAGGCCCCCAGGCCATAGCGCCGCCCGGGCGGCTACTGGCGGTCGTGCCGCCTCGCCGGTGCCGACGGCTGCAGGGATGACGGGGGTTCCTCGGCAGGTTCGACTCGGCCGAGTGTGCCCCAGCGCCCAGGTTGCTCGGTGATGATGCGGCACGCGTCCGTGATCGCCTCGTCGGCGATCCAGCCGAGGGGCTCGATGTCCGTCACCAGCGGTTCGTTGTCAGGTCCGCGTCCCGTCTCACAGCCGTGCAGGACCCAGGGCCGGGTGCGGGCGTCCTTGAGGTGCGGCAGGTGGCAGTAGTCGTAGAGTCGGCGGGCGACCCAGATCCGTACGGGCCGCTTGCCCCACCAGTCCTCAAGGTCGAGCGGGTTGGCGGACAGCCCTGGGAGTTTGATCCCGGTCAGTTCGTCCGTGCTGCTCGGATTCGGCAGGTCGGTCGCCGGGCCGTGGGACCAGCGCACATAGAGGCCGCGGCGGCGGGTGATGAGCCGGGTGAGCTCATCGAGGCTGCGGAACGTCGGCAGGTCAGTGGTTTTGGTCATGGTGCTGGTGGACCGTTGCCGGGGCAGTCAGGTGAGAGTCGTCGTGGGTAAGGGCCCCGGGGGCCGGTCGGCATGCACCACGCGTCGGCGACGCCTGCGGTACGCCGAGGCGCTCCGTGGGTCGGGCGTGCAGTGTCTCGTCCTGCTCGTCGAGGTTCGTCAGCACGACGGAGTGCGCCAAGAGCATCGGGAGCCTCCCTCGTCACCGTCTCTCACATGCGTCATACATCGACCCGGGTGCCCCCGGGCCCCGGCCGCCAATCCGGTGCCATCCACAGCAGCGGCCAGGGGGCCCGGGCAACCGCGTTCGGCTCAGTCGGTGGACAGGGCCTGAAGCAGGTCACCGACCTTGGGGTCGGGCAGGGAGCGGGCCACGTCGGCCTGGGCGACCATGCCGACCAGGTCGTGCCCGTCGATCACCGGCAGCCGGCGCACCTTGTGTTCCGTCATGGTGCGCAGGATCTCCTCCACGTCGTCGTCGGCGCCGATGGTCACGGCCTCGCCCTGGGCCAGCTCACCGGCCTGGCAGGTCGCCGGGTCCTTGCCCGCGCCGAGGACCTTCACGACGATGTCCCGGTCGGTCAGGACGCCCTTGAGCTTGTTGTCCGTGCCGCAGATCGGCAGGGCACCGACGCCGAGATCCTTCATCTTGCGGGCCGCGTCCAGCACCGTCTCCTCGGCCCCGATGCACTCGGCCCCACCCGTCATGATGTCCCGCGCCTTGGTCATCAGATTTTCACTCCCTAGGGGTGTCAGCCGTCCCCGACTTCCGCGTCAGCGGACGGTCGCCTTCGGTGGTTGAGGGCTTGGGTTCCCCATTGCAACTCGCTATAACGTTTGCCGTGGCTTGCCTCACCGCTTCGGCGGCGCGCGGCGTGCGGTCACCTACTGGTGCGGGACAAAGGCAGACGCGGGGCTGCCTCTGCCCGCTGCGCGTCCTGACCGTCCTGAGCCGGATGAGATCTCGTGACAGCTGCAAAGGGGCCCGCGTACCGTGCTGGCACGGGGTGGCGTCAGGCGCCCAGTTTGTCCACGGCATCCTGCAAAGAGGCCGACAGACGTGTGACGTCCTCCTGGGCGGGTGACGGTGTGCCCATCCGCTCCACCAGCTCCCCGCGGGAGATCAGCACGGCCGCCCCGTGGTACTGCTCGCTGCCGAGGGCAGCCTGTTCGACCACCTGAGCACGGCCCTCCAGGAGCACCAGAACGGCGTCGTCCGACGGAGCGTTCAGAAGCTCCCTGACCAGTGACTCGTCGATCCTCATGCGTGCTCTCCTCGGTGCCGTCCGCGGACTGCCGGACCGGGGCCGGGTCATGGGCCCGGCCCCGGTCACGGCTGCTTGGGACCTACTTGCCCATGGCCTGGCGCACGGCGTCCTTGGTGCGGTCCATGAGGGCCGCGACGGGGCCCAGGGCCATGTTCTTCGCCCCCGACTCGACACCCGGGTGGGGCCGGGTGGGCGCCATCGCCTCGGCGGCCTTGAGGGCCTTGGCCATCACGGCGAGGCTGCCGGCGTCGGTGCTGCGGCGGATGTGGGTGAACTCGTAGCGTTCCTCCGCCCGGGCGTGTTCCTGGACGTCCTTGCGCAGCTTCAGCAGCTGGGGCATGAACTTCGGATCGTTCGTGTCCAGCTCGTCGAGGGCGGCCAGCGTCTCCTTGGCCGCCCTCTCCTCGGCGAGACGGTCCTTCACCACCTGCTCGCCGCCGGGGAGGTTCTTCCGGGCGAAGGGGTGGACGACCTCTTCCTCGGCGGTCTCGTGCACGGCCAGCAGGCGCACCAGGCGGCGGAAGGCGTCGCGGCGCTCCTCACCCGTGGCCGCCTCGACCTCGTCGAAGAGATTGCGGATGTCACCGTGCTGGCGCATCAGCAGCGCCACCACGTCGTCGTCCTTGGCCTGGTCGTCCCCGGCGTGCGGGGTGTGCAGCTCGGTCATGTCAGCCCTTCCCTACTTCTCGCGCTGCGCGGGGTCGGGGTGCTCGCCCTCGGTCTGGACGCGGTACTCGCGGCCGAACATCTCGTCGTGCTCGGTCATGACCCGGTCGCTCGGCGGTGCCTCGCCGCCGTGGATCTGCTCCTGCATCTTCTCGAACCGCTCGTGCGCCTCACGGACGTAACCGGCGCCGAGCGTGGTCAGGTCCATCTGCGTGTCGAGCAGCTCACGCACGTAGGCCTTGTTCGGCTCGAACGTCAGTACGTTGGGCAGCTCGGGGGCGAGCACGGAGGCGGGGTCGCGGCCGTCGTGGCGGCGCATCAGGTCGCAGGCGGCGTGCAGGTGCTCCAGCTCCATGTTCAGGTGCAGCTCCCAGATCGCCTTGACCTTGGGGTCGGTCTCCTGCTCCATGAAGGAGTAGTACAGGTAGCACTCGTTGTACTCGTGGTTGACGAGCTGCTCCCACCACGTCTCACCCGGGTCCACCAGGGACTCGTAGTGGGTGACGTGCTCCTCCTCGATCAGGCCGATCTCCTGGTAGAGCTGACGGGCGATCGGCTCCATGTAGGTGGGGCCGGTGTTCATGTAGAAGTTCATGGTCTGCTGCTCGGCCGACATGATCGTCAGCGCGTGCAGCTTCGACAGCGGGTTCGTCTCGTCCTTGGCGTACGGGTCGCGGACGTTGTCGACCGGGTCGCGGTGGTGGAAGCGGGTGGGCCGGCCGGGCATGATCTCGGTCAGGTTGTCGACGATCGACTCGGCCTTGCGGTGCTCGATCATCTCGTACAGGTTCGCGTACCGGTACAGGTGGTCGAAGTCCTCCAGGACGCCGAACTGGTACGCCTGCTTCAGATACGGGTCCGGCTCCATCCGGGCCACCCACGCCGTCAGGTCCACCGCGACCTGCTCGTAGGCGATGGTCGTCTCCAGCACTGAGGAGACGCCCGGGAGCAGCCAGTTCACGACCTTCTGCTGCTGCGCCTCGATGTAGCGCACGCGCGCCAGCTGACGCTTTACCTCGGGATCGACGGTGTTGCGGGCGAGCTGGTGGCTGAAGAGGATCGCCTCCACCTCGATCCCGTTCATCGCGATGATCCGGCAGCGGGTGTAGGGGTCACAGTGGTCCGGGTCGATCGGGTCCACGTTCAGCTCGCGCCAGCTCCGGAGCTGGCGGTCCAGCGGGATGCCCCGCTGTTCCAGGGGATTGAACGTCATGGGGGGTGCCTCCTGATGACGAGGGGGACTCGCGCCGCTGGGGTACCCCGTTTCAGGCGTCGAGCACAGACATGGTTCTCAGTCTGTTCACGAGGGGCGCTTTCCAGCCACCGCTCACACCCGCGAACCGCCGGGTTCCCCCTCGTGGGTCAACCGAGCGGGCGGATGCCGTGCTGTTCGGCGAACGTTTGTCCACGCCGCACCGGACCGGTCGACGGGGAAGCCAATGCGGTCGTTCAGGCGGTTCGTCGGTCGGCTGCCGGTCAGTCAGCGGGCAGGCCGAACCAGCGCAGGAGTACGGGCCGTGCGTCGTCGGGGGCGTCCTCGGGGCCGCGGGCGTAGCGCGCGAGCAGGGCGAGGTAGTCGTCGTGGAACGCGTCCAGCTCACCCTTGGTGAGGTGGATGAGGCTGCGTGAACCGCGCATCCAGCCGTCGGACTCCGCCTGTCCGGCAGTGAACTGCCGGGCGAGCTCGACGTCCTCCTCCATCCTCATACGGTCCAGCTCGACCGACATTGCACGCTCGGCCTCCGTCAGCTCATTCTGCGGCGGTCTGCGGATGTCGAGGCCGCGTACCCCACGCCACCAGCGCTCCCGCCCGGTGGAGCGCTCGGGGATGTCTTCGATGAGGCCGCTACGCTCCAGCATGCGCAGGTGGTAGCTGAGCGTCCCGGTGTTCTCGCCGAGGGCGGCGGCCAGCGTGGTCGAGGTGGCAGGGCCCGTCGCGCCGAGGTGACGCAGGATGCGCAGGCGCAGCGGGTGCGCGAGCGCCTTGAGGACCTCGGGACTGTCGACCGTACGCCGTTCTGCGGCCTGCGCTGCTGGCTCCTCCGTCATGACGGACAGTCTACCCGATCGCAGCGTTTTCTCTGCAGACCTTCCTCTGCAGAGAAATCTCTGCAATGCTGTGGCGTATGACGCCGAACCGAGTGAGCTGGAAACGCACAGTCCGTCACTTCACAGGTGCTGCTGCGGCACTTCTTGCCGGCCTGACCCTGGGCGCCGCACCCACGCACGGAGCTGAAGGGGCGGCGGCACTTCCCGAGTTCGACTTCTCCGCCTGCCCGACCGTCGATGAGCTGCCCGCGGGTGCGGACCCCGGGACCTGGCGCTGCGAGGTCATGCACGCCACGGGACATCTGCGCATGGGCGCCGTCGACGAGCCGCTCACCGAACCTATGAAGATCACCTTTGCGGAAGGCCGGTTGGACGGTGAATTCCGTCAGGTCTTCGGAACCATGACCGCCGCGCCAGTCCGGGTGGGGCGCACCTCGTTGGCCCTGACTCCGCAGTACGGCGGCTATTCGGACTTCCTGTCCGACGACACCCGGCGCGGCGAGTTCGACATCAAGTTCGCCATAGGCCCGGCGCGCGGGCCGCATGCCCTACCGACGTCGGGCTGCTCGGTGGGCAGCGATGAGGACGCGGTCCACCTGGTACTCAAGGACACTGATCCCACCCGGGTGATATCCAAGGACCCCTTGGTCGTCGCCTTCGGCGCCCAGGACGTGGAGTTCGCCGCCCCGGGCACCAGTGGCTGCGGCCCCTTGAGCCGCGCGATCGACCGGGCGCTGGGCCTGCCGTCCGCGGCGGGGGCGAATGCCTTCGACATGGATGTCACGGTGGGCATTCGGCCGTATGTGTAGACGGTTCGGTTACGTAGGTGTCCACGATGCCTTCCAGGTCCTTGGTCTGCCCGGCAGCTGCGCCCTGAAGCGCGCTGCCATGACGACGACGTCGGAGAGTGTCCCTGCGCGCTGACAGATGACCTGATGCGAAGCCCCGGGGCGAGTGCTCCGGGGCTTCGCCGTAGGCCCGGTCACTTGCTCCGCAACCAGCAAGGAGACCGCAGTGACCGTCGTACACGACCACCGCGCACTGGGCCGTGCACTGGGCCTGTTCGACACCGATCCGCTGATCGGCGCGGGCCTGCCGTACTGGCTGCCCGACGGCGCGGCCGTGCGGCACACCCTGGAGGAGTACATCCGTGGCGCCGAGCGGCGGGCGGGCTACTAGCATGTGTACTCGCCGGTGCTCGGCAAGCGGGAGTTGTACGAGATCTCGGGGCACTGGGCGCACTACAGCGACGACATGTTCCCGCCGATGAACCTCGGCGGGGAGCAGGTCGTCCTACGGCCGAGCCTGTGCCCTCATCACGCCGTGATCTACCGCTCCCGCGCCCACAGCTACCGCGAACTGCCGCTGCGCATGGCCGAAGTGGGCGGCATGTACCGCTCCGAACTCTCGGGCGTGCTCGGCGGGCTGACTCGGGTACGGGCCATCCAGCTCAATGACGCACACATCTTCTGCACCCTGGACCAGGTCACCGAGGAGGCACAGGCCGCGCTGGAGATGATCGGCGAGGCGTACGCGGCGCTCGGCATCACCCCGACCCGATACCGGCTCTCCCTCCCGGGCCCCGGTGGCAAATATGTTGCCGCACCCGAGAAGTGGCAGCGGTCCACTGTCCTGCTGACCGACGTCCTCGACCGCTCCGGCCTGCCCTACGAGGCAGCAGAGGGAGAAGCCGCGTTCTACGGCCCCAAGATCGACGTCCAGGTCACCGACGGCGCCGGCCGGGAGTCCACCCTGTCCACCGTCCAGGTCGACTTTCACCAGCCCGAACAGTTCGGCCTGCACTACATCGGCGCGGACGGCGCGAAACACCGTCCGGTCATGGTGCATCGCAGCATCATCGGCAGCGTGGAACGCGCCGTCGCCCATCTCATCGAACAGCACGGGGGTGCCTTCCCCGCCTGGCTCGCTCCTACTCAGCTGGTCATCCTTCCGCTCTCCGACACCGAACTACCGAACGCCGCGTCCCTCGCTGAGCGCTGCACTCGTCTCGGACTGCGTGCCCAGATCGCAGGACCGGACCGCGGCAGCCTGGGCGCCCGTATCCGAGAGGCCCGCCTGGTTCCCTACCAAGCCGTCATCGGCGCCAAAGAGGCCGCTGACGATCACGTCGCACTGCGCTTGCGTGACGGACGCCGACTCGACCCGCAGCCGATCGGTGACGTACTCACCCACATCAGGGCTCTCACCGCGGCCCACAGCACCAACCTGTGGGCCGACTGACCTGTTTTCGCGTCGATCCGGGGACGGAGTTGCCCCTGGAAGTGGATCTGCCTGCCGGGGCCGTGTGTCCTGGCCACGACCTGTTTCGAACCGGACGCCTCCCAGGTGTGAAAGACCACGCGGATATCTGCTGCTGGGACTCAACTGCACTGTTAGCGTTGGCCCTTGAGCGAGGGGGAAGTCAACACGTGACATCGACAGCGTTTTGTATCGGCGGGGATCTGAAAGTACGGCGGCTGGGGTTCGGGGCCATGCACTTGCCGACCTCCCCGGGCCCGGACCGCGAGGCCTCTCTCGCGGTCGCGCGGCGGGCCGTCGAACTGGGTGTCACGCTGATCGACACCGCGTACATGTACGGAAGAGGAGCCAATGAGGAGCTCCTGGCCGAGGCCCTCCACCCCTACCCGGACGGGTTGCTGATCACCACCAAGGTCGGCGTTGCTTTTCCAGGCTCCTCAGGTGAGTGGAAGCTCGACGGGCGGCCCGCCGTGCTGCGGGAACAGGTCGAGCAGGCACTCCGCCGACTGCGGGTCGAGCGGATCGAGCTTCTTCAGCTGCACCGCATCGACCCCGACACGCCGCTCGCCGACCAGGTCGGCACGCTGCGGGACTTGCAGGCTGAGGGCAAGATCGGACGGATCGGGCTCTCCGAGGTCACTGTCGACGAACTCGACCAGGCACGGGCCATCGTCGACATCGCGAGCGTGCAGAACCGGTACAACCTGCTCGACCGCGAGCACGAGCCCGTGCTCGCGGCCTGCGAAGCGGAAGGCATCGCGTTCCTGCCGTGGCGGCCCGTCGCCTGGGGCAATTCAGGAGCGCGGGCCGAGGTCGCCTCCGTGGCCGCCGAACTCGACGGCACCCCTACGCAGGTCGCGCTCGCCTGGCTCCTCGGCCACTCCCCCGTGATCCTTCCGATCCCTGGCACCGCTCGGATCGAGCACCTGGAGGAGAATCTTGCTGCGGAGCGTCTCGAGATGACCCAGGTGCACCGCGAGCGCCTCGACCGTCTGGCCGCAGTGGCGTAAGGCTCGTGGGAGTCTTCCTCCGTAGAGGGGTGGGTTGATCGCGGAGAGCGGGCTCACGGAGCTGATGGAATCGGTGCGGCCGATGTCAGCCGGCCTGCCGTGGCACCTCCCGTGCGGCACGGCACCGGTCGGCGGACATCAGCCATGCCTCCGCGTCCCGCCGTATCCGCGGCACGTCGGAGCTCTCGTACTCCCAGATCACCGACCGGATCGTCCCGCGTTCCCGGTATGCGTCCATGATCGCGACATGCTCCGGCAGCCGAACGAACTCCGCCATGGCCCGCCGTCCGGTCCACACCGAGACCGCTCCGCAGCGCCGGGTCAAGGGCGTGGCCCATAACCACATGCCGACGGCTCCGTCGAGATGCGGCCAGCGCCGCCGCAGCGCGAAGCCGCGACGCATGATGCCGGGCAGGTCCCGGTACGCGTCGCTGGTGAAGTCGGTGACGCTGACGATCAGCGGGCCGCTCCGGCGACCGGGACTGTCGCTGCCTGCCGTATGCGCTGCGGAGTGGTTGGCAAGACAGTCCCCGGCGGGACCCTGGATCCAGCGGCTGCTCAGCACGGCACCGGCGTCCACGACGGGTCGCGGCCGACCAGGGCGAGCAACCGATCACCCTGCGAGGCGTCGTCGGCGACGGCGATCCGTCGGCGGAACGCTGCACCGGCCCCGCGGCCTTCGTCCGGGACCAAGGCGGCGACGCGCAGTGCGGCGGTGGTGAGTTCGGCGGAGGGCTCCCACGGGGCGCCGATCGTCACCGCGACGTCCCAGGCATGGACTACGCAGTCGAGCAGGTGGAAGCCGATCGCTGTCCGTCCGGGAACAGTGAAACCCTCGCCGATCTCCGGCAGCGCGAACGGCCGCTCCAGTGCGTCGTCTTCGGCGAACGCTGCGCTGACCTCGTCCATCGACGCCTCATACGCTCCGGCCGGGTCATCGCCGAGGTCGCCGTCGCACCATACGGCCCACGTCTCACCCGCGCCCCGGGCCGAGGCGGCGAACCCCTCGTTCTGACTGACCAGATGACGAACAAGGCCGCAAAGGGTCCAGTCCGCGCACGGAGTCGCCAACCTCGAATGATCGGCCTTCACCTGGGAGACCAACTCCCTGCTGAGCAAAAGCGCCTGGCGGTCCAGTCGTCGTATGTCCATGGCCGGAGCCTAGATTTCGCAATGGCTCAGCTCCAGAGCCAATATGCTGCCAAGTGATTGAGCCAATTCCCGGGTTGCCAACCAAGAACAGGTCGCGATGGATGTGCACGTCAGGCTGGACGGGCAACGCGATCTGTCCGGCCAGATCTACCGCCAACTGCGTGCCGCGATCCACGACGGACTGCTCAGGCCCGGCGATCCCCTGCCCCCGACCCGGGAGTTGGCCCGCCGCCTCGCGGTGGCCCGCAACACGGTCGGCGTCGCATACGAGCGACTCGTCGCCGAGGGTTACGCGGGCAGCCAGGTCGGCTCCGGGACCTTTGTGCGTACGACGGGCCTGCCGACGCAAGGCGCCGCGACCGCCAACGAAACTGCCGCCTCGGGACTGCGCCCCCGCGCCCTGTGGGCGGACTTGACCCCATGGACAACGCCGGAGACGACCGGACCGACCACGGCGACCCACGACTTCCGGGTCGGCCTGCCGGATGCCCGCCTCTTCCCGTACGAGGTGTGGCGTCCCCTGATCGCGCGGGAACTGCGCCTTTCGGGGGCCGGGGCGGTCGGATACGGCGATCCGGCCGGCCACGCGGGGCTGCGGGCCGCGCTCGCCCGGCACGTCGGGCTCTCCCGTGGCGTTCGGACCGGCCCGGACGACGTGCTGGTGACCACCGGCACGCAGCAAGCCCTGGATCTCATCGGGCGGGTGCTGCTCGAACCGGGCGACCGGGTGGCCGTAGAAGAGCCCGGCTACCCACCGGCCCGGCTGCCCTTCCTGGCACAGGGCGCCGAGGTCACGGGCATACCGGTGGACTCCGAGGGCCTGCGGGTCGAAGCCATCCCGCCGGACACTCGCGCCGTGTACGTCACTCCCGCCCACCAGTTCCCGCTCGGCATGCCTATGTCGCTGCGGCGCAGAACCGCGCTGCTGCAGTGGGCGCGGCGGCACGGCGCGGCAGTGATCGAGGACGACTACGACAGCGAATTCCGGTTCGGCGGGCGGCCGGTCGAGACCTTGCAGAGCCTGGACCGGGACGGACACGTGATCTATGTAGGGTCGTTCTCCAAGGTGATGATGCCCTCGCTGCGCGTCGGCTTCCTGGTGGCGCCCGCGCCGCTGCGTACAGCGCTGCGCACCGCCAAGTACGCTGCCGACTGGCACACTTCGGTCCCCATCCAGGCGGCGCTCGCCCGCTTCGTCGATGACGGGCTGCTCGCCCGGCACATCCGCCGGATGCAGCACACGTACGCGACCCGGCACCAAGCCGTCACCCACACGCTGACCGGCCACTTCGCGGACCTGACCGAGCTGGTGCCGTCCACGGCGGGTCTGCACGTCACCACCTACACCCGAGGGCACCTCGCCGACCCCGGCGCCCTGACGGACCTGGCCCGTCAGGCCCGGGCATCCGGCGTGGCGGTCCACACCCTGGCGGAGGTCGCGGCAAACCGCTCCGCGCGCCCGGGGCTCGTCTTCGGCTACGGCTCGATCAGCGCCGCGGACATCGAGACGGGACTGCACCGTGTACTCGGCCCCACGTAAGACTGCTGTGATGGGTTGTTGAAGATATTCATTCGCTGTCCGAGGTCATCGCTTCTAGCCTGCTTCGCGTGATGACGGCTGAGGACGTGTTGTCTGTCCTGACTCTGCTGCGACGGGCAGAGGTAGATGTCTGGATCGGTGGTGGATGGGGCATCGACGCTCTGCTCGGCGAACAGACCCGAGAACACCGCGACTTGGACCTGATGCATCGGCAAGACCAGGAAGCCGCTGTAGTGGCAGCTCTCTCTGAGGCGGGTTTCGTGGAGAGCCTGAACTGGAGGCCCATCCGCTTCGTCGTCACGGCTCCGGATGGCCGCGAGATCGACCTCCATCCCCTCGTCTTCGGAGAAGACGGCTCGGCGGTACAGGCGTCAACCGAACCGGAGCGTCCCTTCATCTATTCCTCTGCGTGTTTCGTGACGGGCACTGTGGAGGGGACGGCTGTCCCCTGCCTGTCCGCCGAGCAGCAGGTCTACTTTCATCAGGGCTACGAGCCCACGGACCGCGATCGGCAGGACATGGCGGAACTCCGCCGAGCTTTCGGGATCGCCACCCACTTCTGAGCTGCGATGCAAAACCGTCACGGCCACCAAACTCCCTCCCGTTCCGCTCCCCAGTCCGGTGCCGATCAACTCCGCACGGCTCATCCGTCACATCAGACGGCCCGCCGGATCCCCGCCGGGATCGTCGGCCAGCACGATGCCGGCCGTGATGCGCTTGCCGACCGGCTCGCGGCGCATCTCGAAGCTGTGGCACACGCCGATCACGATCTCCAGGCCATGCTGCCCGACCCGGCCCGGATCAGGACTCTGGGCCACCGGAAGCGTCGGATCGGTGTCCCACACGCTGACCTCCATAGCCCCGTCGATGACCTCCAGATCCAGCAGGCAGGGGCCCGGCGCGTACTTCTGCGCGTTGGTCACCAGTTCGCTGACGACCAGCTGCACCATGCCCATCGCACGATCCGACACCGGGATGCCGTGCACGGCTTGCACATCGCTCAGGAAGGCGCGGGCAGCGTCGCGCGCCTCGGCCACCGGCTCATGGCCGGCGAAGGTCACCGTCGCAAGGATTGGGCGGTCGGCCAGTGGCAGATCTTCGTTTTCGGGCATCACTGGGCCACACCGCCACCCTCGTCCTGAGCAATACGGCTAAGAAACCTCGCCTACCCCCAAAACCACATCCCACACCTGAGTCGTACCTGGCCGATTTCCGGCGTCCCGCGCGTCCCCGTCCGGCGGTGGCCTGCCGCGCTCCCGGAAGCTGATCACCGCCGCCCGGGCGGGCGGTGCCACCGCTAGCGAAGGAGCAGAGCCGCAAGTTCGGCAACGCGGTCAACCAGGCCGGTGTCGGCCCCGGTGTCACCACCGTGTACAACGAGACTCACCAGCGGCCAAGGGCAGCTGGACGTAAGACACTGTTCAAGCACCTGAGCTGGGGAAAATGGACCCGTCTGTAACAATCCTGGGGTCTTCTACTCCTCATAGACAACACTTCGCCGTCATGGCCGCCGTTTGCGCAGCCACTCTGTTGGTGTGGCTTGTGGACGGCCCGCCCGGCAGTCCGGGCAGGGGGACCGCGCTCAACGGCGGTATGCAATCCGCGGGGGACATCGGCTACGAGCATGCGCAGATCGGCGACGAGTACTGGGCGGCGCTTCCTCTGACCTGGAACGTCTCCGATGAGGATCTGCGTATCACGCGCGCCGAGTTCGGGCACGTCAAAGTGAAGGCGAAGTCCGGAGCCGACCACTACTACATCGCCCGCATCAAAGTCACCGGCCCGGTCGACGAGGCGCTGAAGGACTGCCGCTACTGGTACGACCAGGACGGCGAGCACTACCGCCAGCAGTTGGACTGCTCGACGATCATCCGCCTGGGTCCGCCCATCGTGTACGACGACGTATAACAAACGGACGCCCCTGCTCTGCCGCAGGGGCGTCCATGAACGCGATCTCCGCTGTGGGTGTTGCTGGGTCAGCTGGTCATGCTGTTCATCTTCCAGACGGTCATGGACTTGACGGTGCTGCCGTCTCCGAAGAGGCGCAGGCCGAGAGAGTCCTGGCGGAACGGGTAGGCGCGGGTGGTTATCGACTTGTGGGAGTTGGCGTAGGCCTCGATCACCGAGCGGTCGACGAAGACGTCCAGGCTGAGGGTGCCGTTGGAGAGTGTCAACGGGCCCTTGTGGATGCCGAGGTTGGGTTCGGCGCTGGAGTTGTTGCCGGATTTGGTGCGGTCGACTCCCAGTTGGGCGGCGGCTGCGTCGTAGAAGAGGCGGGTGCGTTCTTCGTCTCCCGGGCTGCGCAGGACATCGAGGCCGAAGGTGCCGGCGGTGCCGCGTTCGAGGGTCAGCTTGATGTGGAGCATGTCGCCCTTGATGGTCGCCAGGCGGTCGTTCGCGGCGGCGATGGATGTGGGTGTGGTGATGTTGAGGAGGGGTTCGCCGTCGTGGAGGCGTGAGACCTCTTCGACGGGACGGAATCCGAGGTCGCCGTCGGGCCGCATGGACAGCTCGATGGGCAGACCGGCGTTGTGGGCCCAGCCTGCGTCGTAGTGGGCGCGCTCGGTGCGGCGGTCCTGTGCGATGCTGAAGACCAGTGAGCGTTCCTTGTCGTCGACCATTCCGCTGGGGCCGGTGAAGTGGTCGCCGTAGTCCATCAGTTTCGGCTCCGTGGTGTCCGGCGTCCAGCGGCGGGCCTGCGCGTCCCAGGTGCCGACCCAGTAGTAGACGTACTTGCTGCTGTACTCACCCGGGCCGGCCGGGAAGGCCGGGTTGATGAGCAGGGCCCGGCGTTCGCGGCCCTGGGCGTCCTTGCCGATGGGCAGGAACGTGGGGAGTTCCCAGACCTGGCCGGTCTTGGGGTGGGCCGCCACGTCACCGACCATCAGCGGCCCGGAGTACGTCCAGTCGGTGAGGTTCTTGGAGGTGTACAGCAGGGCCGTGCCGCCGATGTCCTTGCCGTCGGTGCTCTGCACGCCGGAGCCCATCAGCTGGAACCAGGTGTCCCCCTCCTGCCACACGAACGGGTCGCGGAAGTCTCCGAAGCGGACCTTGCGCCCGGCGCCGACATCGAGGTCGGCCCTCTGGCTGGTGACGAGGGTGGGGTGCATCTTCCACTCGACCAGGTCGCTGTCGCCGGGGTCGACGGGGCGGGCCAGTCCGGTCGCCTGGTTGGGGCGCTGGGAGTCGTTGCCGGCGGTGAACAGCAGGACGGGCACGCCGTTCTCGTCGTAGGCCGCGTCGCCCGACCAGACTCCGTCAGGGGCCACGCTGTCCTCGGTCGGCGCGAGTGCGACGGGCAGGTCGCGCCAGTTGACCAGGTCCTCGCTCACCGCGTGTCCCCAGGCGATGTTGTGCCAGTAGGGGCCGTGGGAGTTGTGCTGGTAGAAGAGGTGGTACTTGCCCTTGTACTGGATGGGGGCGTGGGGCTCGTTCATCCAGTGGTTGGGTGCGGTGAAGTGGTAGCCCGGACGGTAGCGGTCGCCGTCGTAGCGCGAGCGGTCCATCGTCATGCGGGCCGTGGGTGTGACGCCTCCGGCGAAGGTCTGTACGTCCTTGGCGTGTCCGGCGGCCACCGATGCGGGGGTGAGCGCTCCGGTGTGGATCTTCACCTCGTCGATCAGTCCGTTGAACATGTTCACCGCGAACGTGCCGTTGATGATGGCGGGTTGGTTGTGCCGGCCGACGATCAGGGGCACGTCGGCCTTGGCCAGCCGTGCGCTGGTGGGGACGGCGGTCTGGGCGACCTGCTCGCCGTTGAGGAAGAGCCGGATCGCTCCGTCACCCGGCGCGAACACGGCCGACAGGTGAGCCCACTTGCCCGCCGCCAGCGCGGCCGGCTTGGGGACGGTCAGCTCGTACCACGCGTCGCCGGTTCCGACGCCGAACTGCCACCTGCCGTGCCGGCCGACGCCGAGGGAGAAGCCCCGTTTGGCCCCCTTGTCCTGCTGGTTGACGACCGCCGAGGGCTTGCCGTCGTCACCCCACTCGAACGCGCGCGGCGCGACCCACGCCTCGACGCTCAGGCCGTCCGTGGGCAGTTGCGTCTGCGCGGCGCGGGTGACCCAGGTGGAGTAACCGTCGAAGAGCAGCGCGCCGGACAGTACGCCGTCGCCTTCGCGCCGAGGGCGCCACAGCGGATCGCTGTCCGGCTTGTACTGGGCGTCGTTGAAAACGTAGCTGATGGGGTCGGCGGCCTCGCTGATCTTCTCCCTGGTCGTGGTGCCCTTGCCCTCGGAGAAGTCCCAGTGGGCGGCGAGCCCCGTCGGTGAGGGATCGGGCGCCTTGTCGGTTCCGACGCGGACGTCGTCGAGGTTGATGTGGCCCCAGCCGCCGGTGGCCTTGTCGACGACCGTGACGCGCAGCTGTTCGCCGAGGTGTGCGCGTGCGTCCCAGGTGACGCGGCGGTAGGTCTCGTCGTCCGTTCCGGTGGCCTTCTTCAGCACCGTCCCGTCGAGGGTGGTGAGCGCGACATAGAGGTCGCTGTCGTTACGGCCGCCGGAGACCAGGGCGCTGACCATGCCCGTGCCGGTCAAGGTGAACGGCTCAGACGTCGCCGTTCCCGTGGCAACATCCCCGCCCGCGGCGAAGCCCCACAGGTGGTAGGTGCCCTGCTGATTGAAGCAACAACCCCAACCCCAACCCGGCTTGTCGGTCACCGCTCCCGTGAACGGCGTCCCGGTCGTCGTCCAACCGCTCAGATCGCCGGACTCGAAATCGGGGTTCGACAGGGCGGTCCCGCTTGCTCCGGCGGGTGATGCCATCAGGGGCGAGGCCAGTCCGAGACACATCGCGAATGCCAGGAGCAGCCTCAGGAGGATGGGTGAGGGCCTGGTCGTGGCTCTCACCGGTGAGCGTGGGCGCATGCGTACCTCCGGTTGTGGGGTGTGGTGCAGGGCTGGGGAGAGCGGTCGCCGTGAAGGGCGGCGGTCGCGGTCAGGTGAGGGGCAGCGAGTGCCGGACCGTCTGGTGGGGAGCCAGCCTGGTCGACCGGGCGCCTAAGGGCAGTTGGCCGCCGTAGCGGCCGAGGCTTACTTGCGGCGGACGGGGACGTTCACGTCGTCCACGTTGATGTGGCCCCAGCCGCCCGTCGCCCGGTCGACGACCTCGACGTAGATCCGCTCACCGAGGTGGGCGGCGAGGTCGAACACGACGCGGCGGTACTGCTCGCCGCCGCGGCCGGTCGCCTTGGCCAGGATCTTGCCGTCGTCGGCGCGGACCACGGCGGCGTAGAGCCGGTCAGGGTCGTTGCCGCCGGAGACGAGGAGGTCGACCACGCCGTCTCCGCCGAGGACGACCGTGGCGGAGCGCAGCACCCCGGTGGCGTCGTCGCCCCCCGCGTCCGGGTTGAAGCCCCACAGGTGGTGGCCGGCTGCGTCGTCCTGGGTGTCGGCCTGGTAGAAGGGGCCGCCCCAGCCCCAGTCGGTGCGGGTGGTGACGTTGGCGTCGCTGAAGGTGGTGCCCTCGACGACGGTCCATCCGGTGAGGTCGCCGGTGGCGAAGTCGTGGTTGGGCAGGGCGTCGACGTCCGTGGGGCGGGGCGGATCGTAGACGGCCGGCGCGACGGGGGTGTCGTAGGCGCCGTTCATCCGCCAGACGTCCAGCACCAGCACGCTCGGGGAGCCCTCTTCCGCGGTCAGGCGCAGGCCGGTGGCGTCTTCCCTGGTGGGGTAGACACGGCTGGTGATGCTGTTGGCTCCGTTGACGTACGCCTCCAGCATCGAACGGTCGAGCAGGACGCGCAGGTGCAGGCGGCCGTCGTCCAGCTCGACTGTGCCGCCGTGGACGCCCTTGCGTACGTCCGGATCGAGGCTGGAGCGGTCGCGGTCGATGGAGAAGCGGCGCTTGGCGGTGTCGTAGGTCAGCAGGGTCTCCTCGGTGCCGTCGGGGCAGGCCCGCACTGCCAGGCTGATCGATCGCGCGCCGCGCGGTTCGATGACGGCGTGGAGGTCGAGGAGGTCGCCGCGGACTCCGGCGAGTCGGCGGTTCGCCTCCTTGAGGGAGGTCCGGCGGATGCGGGCGAGTTGCTTGCCGCGCAGTCCGGCGGCCTCGGCGATCGGCTCGACGCCGAGGCGGCCGTCGCGGCGCAGCGAGAGGCTGACGGGCATTCCGGCGTTGTGGGCCCAGCCGGACTGGGCGTGCTGCTGTTCGCTGCGCCGGTCCTGGGTGATGCTGAAGACGACGGAACGGCCGTCGGGGGTGACGAAGCCGGACGGGCCGGTGAAGTGTTCGCCGAAGTCGAACTCACGGGGTTCGTCGTGGTCGGGCAGGAAACGGCACGCCCGCTTGTCGAAGGTGCCGATCCAGTAGTAGGTGTGCTTGACGGCGTTCGGGTTGAACCCCTCCCACCAGGGACAGATCAGCAGGATGTGCTTGCCGGTGCGCCTGCCGCCGGGTCCGGGCAGGGGAAGCAGGACGGGCAGCTCCCACACCTCGCCGGGCTCCGGCCGGGTGGCGAGGTCGTTGGAGTGCAGGGGGCCGCGGTAGGTCCAGGGGCCCTCGGGCCGGCGGGCGGTGTAGACGAGGGCGGTGCCCCCGTGCTTGCGGGCCACCCGCGTGCCGTCGTAGTCGACGATGCCGCTGCCGACGAGCTGGTACCAGACGCCGTCCTCCTCCCAGACGAACGGGTCGCGGAAGTTCTCCGCCCACGCGGTGCCGGGACCGGCGGGCAGACCGGCCGGCGCCTCGGTGACCGGCTCGGACTTCATGGTCCAGGTGGGCAGGTCGGTGTCCTTGTCGGTCGGGTAGGTCGACACGGCGAGCCCGGTCCGCTGGCGGTAGGGCAGCCGGTCGTCGCCGCCGGTGAAGAACAGGACCGGCCCCCGGTCGCCGTCGACGAAGGCCGAGCCCGACCAGCAGCCGTCCGGCCCGACCGAGCCGGCGGCGGGAGCGAGGGCGGGGGGAAGGTCGCGCCAGTGCACCATGTCGGTGCTGACCGCATGCCCCCAGTGGATCTGGCCCCAGAACGGGCCGAGCGGGTTGTGCTGGTAGAAGATGTGGCATTTGCCCTTGAAGTAGACGGGCGCATGGGGCTCGTTCATCCAGTGCCAGGGCGGCAGCATGTGGAACTGGGGGCGGTGCCGGTCCCCGTCGAAGCGGCTGCGGTGCGGGGTGAGGTCCGGCCTGGGTATGCGTCCGCCGGGGAGGGCGGCGAGCTGCTCGGTGTGCTCCTGCCGCGCGGTCGGATCGTCCAGGGCGCCCGGTCGGATGACGAGGCTGTCCATCAGACCCATGTACATGTTGGCGTGGAATTCGCCGTTGAGCAGCGTGGAGCGGTTGTGGCGGCCGATCAGCAGCGGCTCGTCCGGGGCGAGGACGGGGGCCTTGTCCGAGGTGTCGGCGGTGCCGATCGGCCGGCCGTCGCGGTACAGGCGCAGCTGCTGGGCGGCGGGGTCGTAGGTGGCTGCCACATGCGTCCAGCGGTTCTTGGCCGCGGGCTGGTCCGGGGCGCCCTTGACCGCGATCAGGCTGTCTTCGAAGCCGAGCTGGAAGACGATCTGTCCGAAGCGGCGCAGGCCGAGCAGGAATCCGCGTCCGGTGTCGGGGTTGTGCTGGTTGACCAGCGCCTGGGGCTTGCCGTCGATGCCGTGCTCGTAGGCGTAGGGCGCGATCCACACGTCGAGGGTGATGCCGGTCGAGGCGTCGAGGTCGCCGGGGCCGTCGGCGGTGACGAGGGTCGAGTAGCCGTCGAAGTACAGGGCCCGGCCGCGAACCCCACGGCGCCGCACGGGGTCACTGTCGGGCTTGTGACGGGCGTCGTTGAAGACGTAGCCGACCGGGTCGGTGGCGCCGGAGACGGCCTCGAGTGTGACGGCTCCGGTGCGCTCGTCGAAGTCCCAGCGGGCGGTGGGAGATGCGGGCCGGGCCCGGGTGCGTGCGGCGGCGGGAGCGGAAGCGAACGAGAACGGGACGAGCGCGCCGCCCACGGCGGCGGACACGACGCTGAGGGCCGTTCTTCTCCTCATGGCTGACTCCTGGAACAGTGCGGCAGGGCATCGCCGTGCCAAATCGGTTTAACTGCGTGGCTCGGCATCGTTCGCCCGCCGTTGCCGCTAAAGCAAGAGCTAATGCACGGCGATTTACCTGCGCGTCATCAAGAATCGGATGAAAGGTGCAAAGCCTCGCCGTTGCCGGTTCGAGATGTCCCGAGTGTTGACATCGAGCCACCAGCGATTCACTCTCGTCACAGCCTTGCTAATACGATTTAACGATGGAGCGGGAGCCGCTGATGTCTGAACGCCGCGTAACGATGGCCGACGTAGCCCGTATGGCGGGCGTCTCGCCGACCACCGCGTCGTTCGCGCTCTCCGGCCGCACCGACATGCGCATCTCGGAGGCATCCCGGGCACGCGTGCTCCAGGTCGCCAAGGAACTGGGCTACCGCCCCAACGTCACGGCGCGCAGCCTGCGCACGAAGTCGACCCAGACCATCGGGTTCGTGTCCGACATGATCACCACGACCCCGTTCGCGGGTGACGTGATCCGCGGCGCGCTCGAGGCCGCCCGCGCACGCGACCACCTGCTGTTCATCACGGAGGCCGGCGGCGACCGCGCCGCCGAGTCGTCCCTGGTGCACGCGCTGCTCGACCGCCAGGTCGACGCGGTCATCTACGCGACCATGTTCACCCGCTACATCACCCCGCCCAAGGAACTCCACGGGCAGCGGATGGTGCTGCTGAACTGCCTGGCACCCGGCTTCGACGCGCCTTCGGTGGTGCCCGACGAGCTGGAGGCCGGCCGGGACGCGGCGCGCGCCCTGCTCGCGGCCGGTCACACCCGCGGCATCTGGGCGATCGGCGGCCACCTGGCCGTGCCCGCCACCCCCGAGGGAAACATCGCCGGCAACGAGCGCATGCGCGGACTGGAAGAGGTCCTGCGGGCGGGCGGGGCCCGCCTGGACGGTGTCATCGAGTGCGACTGGAACACGCAGGACGGCTACCGGGAGGTCACCGCGCTGCTGAGGGCGGGCCACCGCCCGCGGGCGCTGGTGTGCCTGACCGATCGGGTGTCCTTCGGGGCCTATCAGGCGCTGGGCGAGGCGGGACTGTCCGTGCCCGGTGACGTGTCGGTGGTCTCCTTCGACGACCAGGACATCGCGGCGGCTCTGCGCCCGGCGCTCACCACCGTGAAGCTGCCGCACTACCAGCTCGGCCGCCTGGCCGTGGAGCTGATCCTGCGTCAGGGGCCGCTGGAGGCAGCCGTCCACCGGGTGGCCATGCCGTTGCAGGAGCGCGATTCCATCGGCGCCCCCGCTGTGGACTGACGGGCGGCCCCCAAAAGACGGTCGTCCTGCCGCCGGGCGAAGACCCGGACGGCAGGACGGTCACCGAAAGACAGCGACCGACGCAACCGGTCGCACCGGCGGGTCCGGCAAGACCCGCCTCAGTGAGATGGAGGAAACCCCGTGGTGTGGAAAACAAGGCGCCTCGCTGGTGCGAGTGTAGCCGCAGCGGCGGCGACCGCGCTGGTCGCCGGATGCGCCTCCGGAGACGGCGGCGCCACGTCCGGAGCCAGCGGCGACACCCTGACCCTGTGGACGCACAACGCCGGCAACTCGGCCGAACTCGACGTCGTCAAGAAGATCATCAAGGATTTCAACGCCTCCCAGACCACGTACAAGGTCAAGCTCCAGGCGTTCCCGCAGAACGACTACAACAGCTCCGTCGTGGCCGCGGCCTCGGCCCGCAAGCTGCCCTGCCTGCTCGATGTCGACGGCCCCAACGTCGCGAACTGGGCCTGGGGCGGCTACCTCTCCCCCATCGACGTCTCGGGCAGCGAGGTCCCCCTCGACGACCAGCTCGCCAGCACGGTGGGCCGCTACCAGGACAAGCTCTACGCCTTCGGCTTCTACGACGTCGCCCTGACCCACTTCGCCCGCAAGTCGGTGCTCACCGAGCACGGCATCCGCATCCCGACCCTCGGCAAGCCCTGGACGAAGACCGAATTCGACGCGGCCCTGGCCAAGCTGAAGAAGAGCGGGAAGTTCGACTACCCACTGGAGATGGGCACCGGCGGCAGCGGTGAGTGGTGGTCCTACGGCTACTCCCCGCAGCTGCAGAGCTTCGGCGGCGACCTGATCAACCGCGACGGATACAAGACCGCCTCCGGCACCCTCGACGGCCCCGCATCCGTCGAGTGGGCCACGTGGTTCCACTCGCTGGTCTCCAAGGGCTACATCGCCAAGAAGTCCGGCGCCGATCCCAACAAGGACTTCCTGGCCGGCAAGAGCGCCATTCAGTGGGACGGCAGCTGGAACGCGGCCAAGAACGCCGACAAGCTCGGCGACGACCTGGCGATCATCCCGCCGGTCGACTTCGGCAACGGTCCCAAGATCGGTGGTGCGTCCTGGCAGTGGGCGATGAGCTCCAGCTGCTCCAACAAGGACGGCGCCCAGGCATGGCTGAAGTTCTCCCGCCAGACGAAGTACTTCGTCGACTACGCCAAGGCCACCGGCACGCTCCCCGCCACCGAGGCCGCGGCCCGGCAGATCGACGGCTACCAGCCCGGCGGCAAGTTCAACGACCTCGTCGAGTTCGCCCGCAGGTTCCCGGTGGTACGTCCGGTGACCCCGGCCTACCCCTACATCTCCACCGAGTTCGAGAAGGCGGCCAAGGACATCCTGGCCGGCGCCGACCCCGAGGAAGCGCTCGGCCAGGCCGCGAAGGACATCGACAACAACCTCAAGACGAACAACTACTACGCCGGCTGACCCACCCGGTCCGGTTCGGGCCCTGAGCGCGCTCGCCCACGTGCCCGAACCGGACCGGCCCTCCTGGAGCTACCGTGACCACCAAGACCGCAGCCCTCGGCCGGCTGCGTCCGGTAAGAAGAGCACGACCGACCCGCACCCGCCGCCGTGAGAGCCTCACCGCCGTCGGCATGGCCACCCCGGCCATCGTGCTGCTGATCGTCTTCCTCGTCGTACCGGTCGTCCTCGCCTTCGCCCTGGCATTCACCGACGCCCGACTCATCTCCCCCACCCCGGCCCGCTTCGTGGGCCTGCGCAACTTCCGGCTGCTCTTCGAGGACCCGGTCTTCTACAAGTCCCTGCGCAACACGGCCTACTTCGCCGCCGTCGTCGTCCCGCTGCAAGCCGGCCTCGCCCTCGCCCTGGCACTGCTGGTCAACGCGAAGGTACGCGGCGTCAACTTCTTCCGCACCGTCTACTTCCTGCCCGTCGTGACCTCGATGGTCGTGGTCTCCCTGCTGTGGACCTTCCTCTACCGCGAGGACGGCCTCGTCAACCACGTGATCTCCACGCTCACCTTCGGGCACATCGAGGGCCCGGACTGGCTGGGCGCCCCCCACACCGCCATGCCCGCCATCATCCTGATGTCGGTGTGGCAGGGCGTCGGCTTCCACATGATCATCTGGCTGGCCGGACTGCAGACCATCCCCGCCGAACTGTACGAAGCCGCCGACCTCGACGGGGCCACCCGCTGGCACCGCTTCCGCCACGTCACCTGGCCCGGACTGCGCGCCACCCGCACCTTCGTGCTCGTCACCATCACCATCGCGGCGTTCAGCCTGTTCACCCAGATCAGGGTGATGACCCAAGGCGGGCCCCTGGACTCCACCACGACGGTCGTCTACCAGGCGGTGCACTCCGGCTACGACCAGCAGCAGACCGCCTACGCGGCGGCCATCTCCCTGGTCTTCTTCGTGCTCGTCCTGAGCGTGTCCCTCGTCCAGCGCTTCCTGACCCGGGAGAAGGACTGACATGACCTCCTTCCTCAAGCACCTCGGCGGTCACGCCGGCCGCGTCGTCCTCGCCCTGGTCTTCGCGCTGCCCCTCGTCTTCATGCTGGTCTCCTCGTTCAAGACGGACGACCAGATCTTCGACGACCTCGGCTCCCTGCGCGCCTTCCTGCCGACCGGCGCCCTGTCCCTGGACAACTACACAGGCGTCTTCGACCGCGTACCCGCGGCACAGTTCCTGCTGAACTCGGTGATCATCTCGTCGGTCACCGTGATCCTCGGCGTCCTCATCAACAGCATGGCCGCCTTCGCCCTGTCACGCATGGTGTGGCCGGGCCGCAAGGTCGTCATGACCGCGGTCATCGCCACCCTCATCGTGCCGTTCGAGACCTTCGCCCTGCCGCTGGTGTGGTGGGTCAACCAACTGCCGCTGCTGCGCGTCAACGGCTTCCACCTCGAGTGGACCACCGGCTGGATGGACACCTACCAGGTACAGATCGTGCCGTTCGTGGCCAACGCCTTCTCAATCTTCTTCTTCCACCAGTACTTCCAGAGCATCCCCAAGGAGATCGACGAGGCCGCGGTCATGGACGGCGCCGGCTGGTTCACCGTCTACCGGCGGATCATCATGCCGCTGTCCGGACCGGCCGTCGCCACCGTCGCCATCCTCACCTTCCTGCCCGCCTGGAACTCCTACCTGTGGCCGCTCATGGTCGTCCAGAGCGAAAACCTGCGACCGGTGATGGTGGGCATCTCCTACTTCTTCCAACTCAACGTCGGCTGGGGCCAGATCATGGCCTACTCCTCCATGATCACCGTGCCGATCCTGGCCCTGTTCGTGGCCTTCCAGCGCTCCTTCGTCAACAGCATCGCCTCCACCGGTGTCAAGGGCTGACAGCGCCTTTTCGACACCCCCCTTTGGAGAGGACCTCCGCGTGTCCGTCCTGCCCGCAGACCCCCACCTGCCCGTCGCACACCTGCGCCCGCCCCGCAACTGGCTCAACGACCCCAACGGGCTGGCCTTCCACGACGGCTATTACCACGTGTTCTTCCAGTACAACCCGTACGGACCCGAGCACGCGCACATGCACTGGGGCCACTTCCGCAGCACCGACCTGCTGACCTGGGAGGAACTCCCGGTCGCCCTGTCCCCCACGCCGGGCGGCGAGGACGCCGACGGCTGCTACTCCGGCAACGCCGTGTCCGACGGCGACCGCATGGTCGCCTTCTACTCCGCCTTCCGCACCGACCGCTGGGCGCAACCCGTCACCACCGCCGCGTCCATCGACGACGGCCGCACCTGGACCCCGCGCGGCAGCCTGCTGATACCCGAACTGCCCCCGGGCGTCAGCATGTACCGCGACCCCTATGTCTGGCACGAGGGCGACCGCTGGCGGATGCTGGTCGGCTCCGCCCTGACGGACGGCCGCGCGGCAGCCCTCCTCTACGAGTCCGCAGACCTCGAACAGTGGCAGTACCGCGGCCCGTTCCTGGACCAGGCACCCCAGCCGGTGGCGCCGGGCGCCGATACGGGGCTGGGCTGGGAGTGCCCCCAGTACCTGCACGCACCGGACGGACGCGGCGCACTGATCGTCAGCGCCTGGGACCCCGAACTCGGCCCCCGAAGGACGGTGGTCTACGCCGGACGCGAGCAGGAGGGCCGCTTCCTCGCCGACGCCCCCGTGCTGTTCGACCACGGCCCCGACCTCTACGCACCGGCCCTGCTGCCCGCCCCCGACGACCGGTGGCTGCTGTGGGGCTGGTCATGGGAGGCCCGCGACCCTCAGTGGGTGAGCGCGGCCGGCTGGGCCGGGATGCTGACCCTGCCGCGCGAGGTCACCCTCGGCGAGGACGGCTCCGTACGACAGCAGCCGGCCGCGGAACTCCTGTCGCTGCGCGACGGACGTGCCCTTACGGCTTCCGGGGAGACCTCCGCAACTGCCGTACTGGGCACGGTGGATGCGAGCTTCGACCTGACCGCCCGTCTGGAATTCCACGCGCCGGGCGGTGGGCTGCGGCTGGTGACCTCCGCGGAGGGCAGCGAGTTCCTCGACATCAGGATCGACCCCGCCACCGGCGACCTCGTCGTGGACCGTGACCACGCCTCGCTCGATCCGCGCGCCCACGGGGGCACGTACCGCATGCCCTGCCCCGAGGCGAAGACCGCCTCGGGTGCGGCCATCGAGCTGCGTCTGGTGGTGGACCGTTCCGTCGCCGAGCTGTACCTCCCGTCGGGCCGGACGCTGACCTTGCGGTTCTATCCCACCGGAGGCAGCCCCTGGCGGATCGAAGCCCATGCCTCGGCAGAGGGCCACGCCGCGGGAGAGGGCCGCCTCGGTTACACCGTCGCCGCGTGGAACCTGCGCCCGTACACCATGCGACGCGAGGCGGAAGCGAGTGCCCGGCCCGCGCTCAGGTAGGGCGCGTTGCCCTTGAGCCCTGGCGGACGCCCGTGAGGCGGCGGCCCCGGCCCCGAAGCCGGGGCGGCCGCCAGGGCGGACCGCCAGGACGGACCCCGGGGTCGCCTTCGCCATGGACGCCGACGACCGGAGCACGGCGGAACTGGTGATCAGCGAGCTCCTGACCAACGCGGCGCTCCACGGCCGCGGCACGATGACGCCGGCGATCGGCCGCACAGGCCCGACGCTGGAGATGTCGGTCACCGATCACGGGCAGCCCAAGGCGGCCATCCCGCCTGCCGAGCCTCACGAGCACGGCCGCGGCCTGGCCATCGTCGCCGCAGTCACTCATGACCTGCGGATCGATGAGACGCCGCGCGGCCGGTGCGCGCGGCCCGCGTGGAGCTGGACGCCCCGGCGACCGACTAACGGAACGTTCACCTGCGGCACCTGTCCGCCACCTCCGCATGTTGATCTTGTGAACGGTCTGTGTCAGTCCCCCAGGACGCGTGTCCGCCGCCGTATGCGTGGGACTCGGCGGGCACGAGGGACGAAAGGGGATGACGATGGCTGAGACAAGCCGTCCCGCCACCGGCAGCCACACCGCGATGGGTGAGGAGCCGGTGGGACAACTGGTGCAGCGCGCGTCGCAGCAGCTCACCGAGCTGGTGCGGACCGAGATGCGGCTGGCGCAGACGGAGATGAAAGAGAAGGGCAAGCACTACGGCAAGGGCGGCGCCCTGTTCGGCGGAGCCGGCCTGGTCGGCTTCCTCACCGCGCAGGCGCTGGTCGCCACCGCGATCGCCGCCCTGGCGACGGTACTGCCGGTGTGGGCCGCAGCCCTGATCGCCACCGCCGTGCTCGGCCTCGTCACGGCGGTGCTGGCACTGGGTGGCAAGAAGGAAGTCTCCCGTGCCGCACCACCGGCCCCCGAAGCGACCCTCGACAGCGTCAAGGCCGATGTGGCCAAGATCAAGGAGAGTGCCAAGCGATGACCCAGCCGCCCCACGACGAACCCACCGCCCAGAGCCCGGAAGAACTGCGCGAGCAGGTCGAGCAGACCCGCCAGGAACTGGGCGAGACGGTCGAGGCGCTCGCCGACAAGACGGACGTCAAGGCCCGCGCGAGTGAGAAGGCCGCCGCGGTCAAGGAGCAGGCGACGGCGACGGCGGCCGTGCTGAGCGAGCAGGCGAAAGCCAAGGCCGGCGAGGCCGCACAGCTGGTGCAGGACAAGCTGCCCGACCCGGTCAAGGAGAAGGCCGCCACGGCCGCCGACCAGGCCAGGGCGAAGGCGGAGCAGGCCCAGCACCTGTGGCAGGAAAAGGCCCCCGAACCCCTCCGCGACAACCGGGGCGCCCTCATCGCGGCCGGCGCGGCCGTCCTCATCGCCTGCGTCCTGCTGCGCCGCAACAAGAGCTAGACCATAGAACGAGGAGAGATCCGAGATGAAGGCATCGAAGATCGCCTATAAGCCGGTCGGCCTGGCCCTCGGCGCGGTCACCGGCATGCTGGCAGGCGCACTGTTCAAGCAGGCGTGGAAGATGTTCGGCCACGACGAGGACGCACCCGATGCCACCGACGAGGAACGCCAGTGGGGCGAGATCCTGGCCGCGGCCGTCCTGCAGGGTGCGATCTTCGCCGGGGTCAAAGCAGCCGTCGACCGCGGCGGCGCCGCCGCAACCCGCCGCCTGACCGGCACCTGGCCCGGCTGAGCCCTGCCCTCGTGACCACGTCCTGTCGGCGGGCGTCGTAGCGCATCATCCTGCCGAAGCGGCCACATCGCCTGCCACGGTGAGCAGGAGGCCTACGATGCCTGCCGTCATCGGAACCATGCGCACCGGCAGCATGATCCGAGATCAGGCAGGTCAGAGACCTTCTGACGCCATGCCGGCCGTGATCAGGTGGGTACGAGCGTCAAGCGAGCGTCACCCCTGACTGCTTCCCGGCTCAGCGGCCCGGTTCGTCGGCGTCGTCCGCGGGTCCCGGTGGCAGAGCGGCCCCCGTGGTCGAGATCGAGCAATACACGCGGTCCAGATACCGGCGCATCCGCTCGGTCATGTCCAGCCGCTCCGGCTCCAGCGCCCACTGGAGCTGGAGCCCGTCCATGACTGCCATGATTTCCTGAGCCTCCGCCAGGTGCTCCGTGCCAGGCTTGAGTTCCCCCGAGTCGACACCGCGACGCAGGGTGTCGGACAGGTCGCGCAGGACCGTGCGGTAGCGCCGGGTGAAGAAGGCGTGAGCGGGGTGACCGGGGTCCGACGACTCGCCGACAAGGACGTTGAACATCCGGGTCCGGCCGGGGCGGCGGCTGTTGTAGTCGACGAGTTCGAGCAGGCGCAGGAAGCAGTCGGCGGCGGAGTCGAACTCGGTTGAGAAGAACCGTTCGATGTCGTGCTCCTCACTGCGCTCCAGCACGGAGACAAGCAGGTCCTCCTTGCTGCGGAAGTGATGCAGCAAGCCGCCTTGGGTGATGCCGACGTCCTTGGCGATGCGGGCGAGCGACGAGGCGTGGAAGCCCCACTGGGCGAAGTGCTCCACCGCGGCGTCCAGGATGCGCAGGCGCCGCTCGTCCCCCACGGCGTAGCCGCCGCGAGCTGCGGTTCTGCCGCTCCCCGGGGTCTTCGTGCGCGCCGTCCGCTCGTCCTTGTGATCCATGGGCAGCACCTTAACCAGTCGGCGAGCCAGGCCGAGATTGCTGTGACCCACGTCACATTCACGAAACCTACTACCTACTCGGTATTCGTGATTGCCTGTGCTCGCCCGAACCGCGGGGCCACCCCCCATGCCCGGTACGGAGCATTCCGGCGATCACGGCCGTCCCCTCGTCTGCGCCTCCCCACGAATGCCCCGTTCCTCGTTCCCCGTTGCCTGTTTCGGCGTCCCCGTCCCCCTTCCCCTCTTCCGTCCGCGAGAGCCGCCGCACCCCGAGGAGCCGGACATGTCCAGACCCGAGACCGACCCCGTACCCGTCCCCGTACCGCCGTCCGTACCAGCGTCCGCAGCGACGCATGCCGGGCGCCCCCTGGCCAAATTGCTGCTCCTGCTCGGCGTCGGCAACACCGCGATGTTCATGGTCTACATGGGCGTCGGACAGGTGCTGCTGCCCGTGCAGATCGAGCTGCTGGATCCGGCCGAGAAGATCGCCAACCTGGGCCTGGTCTCCGGGGTCGCCGCCGTCTTCGCGACCCTGTTCAACCCGCTGGCCGGATTGCTGTCGGACCGCTCCCGGCGGCGCAATCCCTGGATCCTCGGCGGCGGCCTCGCCGCACTGGGGGCGCTCGCGCTGCTGGGCTCGATGAGGACGATCCTGCTGGTCACCATCGGCTGGTGCCTGGTGCAGGCGATGATGAACGTCTACCAGGCCGCCATCACCGCCGTCGTCCCCGACCGGGTGCCCATGGAGCGCCGGGGGCTCGCCTCCGCCATGGTCGGCATGGGCATCCCGATCGGCACGATCATCGGCGTCACCATCGCCGTCGCGTTCATCCCGCACGACGTGCGCATGGGCTACCTCGTCCTCGGTGCGGTCATCGCCGGCGCGGGGGTGCTCTTCACCGCCCTCGTACAGGAGCAGAAGCTCCCCGAGGTGGAGACGGTGCCGCTGGGTCGGCAGTTCGCCGCGTTCGGCTCCGCCCTGAAGGCGGGTGACTTCCGCTGGGCGTTCATCGGCCGGTTCCTGATGATGCTCGGCTACTTCGCCGTCTTCCTGTACCAGCTGTACATCCTCCAGGACCACATCGACCTGCCCGAGGGGCTTTCGCCCGCCGCCGCGGTGGCGATCATCTCGCCGGTCAGCGCGGTCTGCACGCTGCTGTCGACGGTGGTCGGCGGTGTGCTGTCCGACCGGATCGGCCGGCGCAAGCCGTTCATCGCGGTCTCCTGCGTCTTCACCGCGCTCGGCATGATCGTGCCGGTGGTCAGCCCCACCTGGACCGGCATGCTCGCCTTCTGCGTGATCACCGGGCTGTCGTTCGGCTGCTTCATGGCCGTGGACACGGCCTTGGTCACGCTGGTGCTGCCGAGTGCGGACGACGCCGCCCGCGACATGGGCGTCCTGAACATCGCCAACGCCGGTCCGCAGATCATCGCGCCCTTCATGGCGTCGCTCGTCGTCGCCTCGCTCGGTGGCTACACAGCCCTCTTCATCACTGGCGCCGTGATCACCGTCCTCGGCGCCCTGTCCGTCGTCCCGATCCGCGGCGTCCGCTGACCGCGCCGTTCCCTGATCCCCCGCTCCTGCCCCAGTCCTGCCCCCGGAGAACCCATGCCTCCCGCACCGCCCCGCAACGACGGCCACCCCTACCAGGACCCTTCCCTCCCCGTGGACGCGCGCGTCGCCGACCTCCTCGCCCGGATGACGCTGGAGGAGAAGGCCGGCCTGCTCTTCCACACCATGCTGCCGATGCACCCCGACGGCCGCCCGGTCGAGGCGGGCGACGACGCCCTGATCCCGTCCGACACCACCGGCCTGCTGCGGTCGAAGCTGATGAGCCACGTCAACCTGATCGGCACTGCCGGGCCCCGGCAGCTGGCCGAATGGCACAACGCCGTCCAGGAGATCGCCGCCGGCACCCGCCTCGGCATCCCGGTGACCGTCTCCACCGACCCCCGCCACTCCTTCACCGCCAACATCGGCGCGTCGATCCAGGCCGGCGCGTTCTCCGCCTGGCCCGAGCCCACCGGCCTCGCCGCCACCCGCGACCCCGAACTCGTCCACCGCTTCGCCGACATCGCCCGCCGCGAATACCTCGCCGTCGGCCTGCGCGTCGCCCTGCACCCGCAGATCGACCTCGCCACCGAGCCTCGCTGGTCACGCCAGTCCGGCACGTTCGGCGCCGACGCCACCCTGACGAGCGAGCTCGTCCAGGCGTACATCCGCGGCTTCCAGGGCGAGACGCTCGGCCCGCACAGCGTGGCCACCATGGTGAAGCACTTCCCTGGCGGCGGCCCGCAGAAGGACGGCGAGGACCCGCACTTCCCGCACGGCAAGGAGCAGGTCTACCCGGGCGGCATGCGCGACTACCACCTGGAGCCCTTCAAGGCCGCCATCGCCGCCGGGGCGTCGCAGATGATGCCGTACTACGGGCAGCCCATCGGCACCGACTGGGAGGAGGTCGGCTTCGGCTTCAACAAGGGCGTCATCACCGGGCTGCTGCGCGAGCGGCTGGGCTTCGACGGGATCGTCTGCACCGACTGGGGCCTGTTGACCGACGCGTCGATCTTCGGGGAGCTGCACCAGGCCCGCGCCTGGGGCGTCGAGCACCTCACCGTCGCCGAGCGCGCGGCGAAGGCCCTCGACGCGGGCGCCGACCAGTTCGGCGGCGAGGCCTGCCCCGAGACCGTGGTTGAACTGGTCCGCTCCGGCCGCGTCGCCGAGGAGCGCGTCGACGCCTCCGTACGCCGCCTGCTGCGCGAGAAGTTCGTCCTCGGGCTTTTCGACCGCCCGTACGTCGACCCGGACCTGGCGGAGGAGGTCGTCGGCAACAGCGAGTTCCGCGCCGCGGGCGAGTCCGCGCAGCGCCGCTCCCTCACCGTCCTGCGCAACCGCGACAGCACCCTGCCGGCCGGTGGCGCACCGGACCGGCGCCCGAAGCTGTACGTCGAGGGCGTCGACGCCCGCGTCGCGAAAGAGTACGGCGACGTGGTGACCGACCCGGCCGACGCCGACCTCGCGGTGCTGCGCCTCCACACCCCGTACGAACACCGGGACAACCGGTTCGAGTCGCTGTTCCATTCGGGGCGCCTCGACTTCACCGACGAGGAGCTGAAGCCGATCCTGCGGCTGCTCGACGCCGTACCGACCGTCGTCCTCCTCAACCTCGAACGGCCCGCCGTCGTCCCGGAGATCGCCGAACGCGCCGCCGCGCTCATCGCCGACTACGGCGCGAGCGACGAGGCACTGCTGGACGTCGCCTTCGGCCGCGCCACCGCCGAGGGGCGGCTGCCCTTCGAGATGCCCCGCTCAATGGCCGTCGTCGAGGCCTCCCGCCCCGACGTACCGCACGACACGGCCGACCCGCTCTTCCCGTACGGGGCGGGCCTGGCCATCTGAGCCACCGCACCCCCGCCCGAGCCGTCGGGGGCGGCGACACCTGACCCGCGCCGCCCCCGGCCCCGAAGTGCCATCGCACGACCGAAGGGACACCCCTCAGCCATGCCCACCACCCCTCGTAGAGTTCTCGCCGCCACGGCGGCCGGGATCGCCCTCGCCTGCCTCGGTGTGACCGCCGCCGCCGACACCGCCGACACCGTCGGCCCGGGGCCAGGCGGCGACCGCCACCCGCTCGCCGGGCTGCGCGTGCTGCTGTCCAACGACGACTCCATGCAGGCCGCCAAGGCGTCGAACTCCGACGGACTCGGCCTGTACGAGATCCGCAAGGCGCTGTGCGACGCAGGCGCCGACGTCGTCGTCATGGCGCCGTGGCAGGTGCAGTCCGGCAAGGGCACCGCGGTCACCAACGGCGGCACGCTCACGCTCGCCCGGCGCATCCACCTGCCCGCCGGTTACGAGAACGACTGCGCCGGTACCCCCTCCGGCTCCCCCGTCTACGGCATCTGTCTGTCCGACGACCGGTGCGGCACCGACAGCCCCAGCGCCACCCCGGCCGACACCGTCAAGTTCGCGCTCCGCGGGGGCCTCTCCGCGAAGGCCGGCTGGTCGGACGGTCCCGACCTGGTGGTGACCGGCATCAACTCCGGGCCCAATGTCAGCGCCCAAGTCAACGACTCGGGCACGGTCGGCGCCGCCATCGCCGCCATCGACCAAGGCCTGCCCGCCGTGGCCTTCTCCTCTTCCGGGGACGCCTCCCAGATGCGCTTCCCGCTCGCCAACTACCGTGCCCACGCCCGGTTCGCCGCCGCCTTCCTCGGCGGGCTGCGCCAACGCGACCTGTTCACCGACCGGTTCGCGCTCAAGGTGGACTACCCGGACGTGAGTGCCGGACAGCGGGCCAAGCCCCCGGTCTGGACCAGCATCGGCCACGGCCAGGTCGTGTGGCACGCCTACCAGGCCAAACAGCAGGACGGCGGCGGTGACAGCTACGACATCACCTTCGGCGTGTGCCCCAACCGCCCCGGCGATCCGTGCACCGAGACCGTGAAGGATGCGGACTCCACCGCCATGCTCGGCCGGGGCCACATCGCCGTGGCACCAGTCACGGCCGACCGTACGTACGGGGTCAGGGCCGGCGCCACGAGCGAGCTCGCCCGGCTGAAGCATTACGTCACTCACGACGCGCCCCGCGCCTGACCGCATCCCAGGAGACCCATCATGCCGCATCTCACCGTCCGTACGCCACGCGGCCCCGTGCGCGGGGAGCGCCACGCCACCGGCGTACGGTTCCTCGGCATCCCGTACGCGCAGCCGCCGGTCGGCGAACTCCGGTTCGCCGCACCCGTACCGCCCGAGCCGTGGACGGACGTGCTCGACGCGACCGCGTACGGGCCGACCGCGCAGCGTCGGCCGTTCGCCGAGGTCACCACGATCCCCGAGCCGACCATCCCGGGCGAGGGCACGCTCAACCTCAACGTCTTTACCCCGGACCCGTCCCCGGGCGCCGGGTTGCCGGTACTGGTGTGGATCCACGGCGGCGGCTTCGTCGCCGGATCCGCCGCGAGTCCGTGGTACGGCGGCGGGGCCTTCAACCGGGACGGCGTGGTCCTGGTCTCCCTCGGCTACCGGCTCGGCATCGAGGGCTTCCTCCACCTGCCGGACGCGCCCGACAACCGGGGGGTACGCGACTGGATCGCGGCCCTTGAGTGGGTGCGCGACACCATCCCCTGCTTCGGCGGCGACCCGGCCAAGGTGACCGTCGCCGGCCAGTCCGCGGGCGGCGGGGCGGTGCAGACGCTGCTGGCCACGCCCGCAGCGCGCGGCCTGTTCCGAGCCGCCATCTCGGTGTCTGGTGCCGTGATGCAGCCGCAGGGCCGGGGTGTGGCCGAGGCCGTCACCCGGCTGTTCACGGCCCGTACCGGCGTCCCGGCGACTGCCGCCGCGCTGAAAGACGTGGCGGACGGCGACCTGCTCGCCCACCAGGACGCGCTGGCCTCGCCCGGGCCCGACCGGGGGCAGCTGCCGATGCTCGTCCTCGCGCCCTTCGCCGACGGCGAGTTGATCCCGCACGCGGTGCCGGACGCGCTCACCGCGGGCGACACGGGCGCGGACATCCCACTGATGGCGGGCTTCACGGCGCACGAGTTCAACGGCATGCCGCGGCCGGGAGCCACCGACGCCGACGTGCGCGGCCTGCTCGCCTCCCTCGGCCTCGACGAGAAACGCACCCGGGTCTTCCTCGAGACGTACGAGCAGTACGCGGACGAGCCGGCGACCCTGATGGGCCAGGCGGTCACGGACACCACCTTCCGCGCGCCCACCCTGGACATCGCCGACGCGCGGGCCCGGCGATCCCAGCCGACCTGGCTCTACCAGTTCGAGTGGTCCGGCACCGCTCCGGGCTTCGCGGGTGCGGCGTACCACTGCGTCGACCTGCCGTTCGCCTTCGACCTGCTCGGCGCGGAAGGCGTCACCGACGCCCTCGGCGAGGACCCGCCGCAGCATCTCGCCGACGCCGTGCACGCCGCCTGGACTGCCTTCGTACGCGACCTGGACCCCGGATCGGCCTGGCCGCAGTACACCAGTGAAGGACGGGAGGTGATGCTCTGGGACGGCGAGCCGCGCGTCGCACGCGACCCGCTGCGCCCGGTGCGGGAGGTCTGGCTGTCCGCCTGAGGCAGGCCCGAGGGGCGGTGGCCAGTCGGCAAGTCGACCGTCTGGTCGCGGTCAAGGTCCTCCCTCCTGGCAGACCTCACCACGCGCACCGACTGCACCGACGTCCTGCGAGTTCCCACCCTGCCGGTCGACCACCTGTACGACCATGGATAATCCATCGGCTACGCCCGACGTGGGGCACTGTTCCACCAGCCGCGTTTCATCGATCCCACACGCTGGCAGGGCCTGCAACGACAGCTCCGCTCCAAACTCGAGCGCGTCCGCAATCCACGCGCAGCGGTGGCTCTTTGCTGTGGTGACCGGCTCCCCGGTGCATCGCACACCCGGGCACAGCCGCCTCGACCCGTGCTCAGCGCCAGCAATACCAGCGCTTCTGGTGGCCATCGCACTCACGCAAGCGGTCGCCACCGACCAGCTGGCCCATTTCGACTCGCGAGACAGCTACATGTGTCTGTCCAGCGGCCTGGACCCGCAGGACCTGACCGACCTGCTCGACAGCAGGTACGGCACCCCGCGCACCCTCGTCGGATGCTGAGCGACCAGTCAGCGACGCGCGGGTCCGGGCATCAGGCTGCCCAGACCCGCGCTGCCCGGAGTGTCAGCGCCTCATCAGCGCAAAGACGCCCCAGCCGAGGTACTCGCGGGTGTACTGCACGTAGCGGGCGGGCCCGGTGGCGAGTTCGGCCCGTACATCGGCGGCCAGCTCGTCATCGGGATTCTGGTCGAGCCAGCGGCGAAGGTTGAACCACTGCGCCGCCTGATACCGGTCCCAGCTGTCCTGATCGGCCAGCACCATCTCCACGACGTCGTACCCGAGGTCGCCGAAGTGCCCGATCAACTCCGGCAGCATCCGAAAGTCGGCTCTGCTGCCGGCGTGGCAGCCCTCGATGACGTCCTGGGTCGGCGGTGTCCGACGCCAGTACGGCTCTCCGATCAGCATGAGGCCGCCTGGGCGGAGGCTGCGGCCCAGCAGTTCGACGGTGCCGGCCACGCCGCCGCCGATCCAGGTGGCGCCGACGCACGAGGCGAGATCGACCGGCTCGTCCGCGACGTAGCCTGCGGCATCGCCGTGAACGAAGTCGAGACAGTCGGCGACTCCGAGTTCAGCGGCACGGGCGCGGGCCTTCTCGGTGAACACTGTGCTGATGTCCACCCCCGTTCCCGTGACGCCGTGGTCACGCGCCCAGGTGCACAGCATTTCGCCCGTTCCGCTGGCGAGGTCGAGCGCTCGCGTGCCAGGTGCCAGATGGAGCGACTGGCCCAGTACAGCGAGCTTGTCAGCGGTTATCGGGTTGTGGACGCGGTGGCTGCTTTCGCGAATGGTCCAAATGCGTGGAAGATCCACAGGAGGGATTCCTTAGGTCGATGAGGTCCTGCCGTTCCTGAAGGGCAGCCGTCGCCAGTCGGGCTGTCCCTGCTTGAACCCTCATCAAATGCACCCCTCTTGGACGTTTCGATCTTGGAAGGTCCGTGCAACCGGTTTGGTGCGTACGGGCCGGCCCGGCAGGCGATTGACCTCGCACGCCTGCCGGGCTGACGCTCAGGCGTCGATGATGACGGGGATGATGAGCGGCTTGCGGCGGTGGGTGCGGAACGCCCAGTTCGCCACGGCGCGGGCGACCAGCTGTTCGAGCTGGTGTGCGTCCCCGACGCCTTCCTCGGCCGCGGTGGCCAGGGTCTTCTCGATGACGGGAATGACCGGCTCGAAGGTGGCGTCGTCGTGGACGAAGCCGCGGGCCAGGAAGTCCGGGGCCTCGGCGAGGGCGCCGGTGTCCGCGTCGACGATCGCCACCACCGTGACCACGCCTTCGGAGGCGAGGGTCAGGCGGTCCTTGAGGGAGGCTTCGGTGGCGCCGCCGACTTCCATGCCGTCCACGTAGACGTTGCCGGCGGGGACCTTGCCGGTGATGGACGCGCGGCCGTCGACCAGGTCCACGACGACGCCGTCCTCGGCGATGACGACCCGGTCGGGATCGACGCCGGTACGGATCGCGAGGTCGCCGTTGGCCCGCAGGTGGCGCCATTCGCCGTGCACGGGCATGACGTTGCGGGGTTTGACGATGTTGTAGCAGTAGACCAGTTCGCCGGCGCTGGCGTGCCCGGAGACGTGCACCTTGGCGTTGCCCTTGTGGACCACGTGGGCGCCCCACCGGGTGAGTCCGTTGATCACCCGGTAGATGGCGTTCTCGTTGCCGGGGATGAGGGAGCTGGCGAGCAGGACGGTGTCGCCCTTGCCGATGCGGATGACGTGGTCGCGGTTGGCCATCCGTGACAGCGCGGCCATCGGCTCGCCCTGGGAGCCGGTGCACACCAGCGTGATCTTGTGGTCCGGGAGCTTCTCCAGCTCCTTGGTGCTCACGACCAGACCGGACGGAACCTTCAGATAACCCAGGTCACGGGCGATGCCCATGTTGCGGACCATGGAGCGGCCCACGAAGGCGACCTTGCGGCCGTGCTGGTGGGCGGCGTCCAGGACCTGCTGGATGCGGTGCACATGGCTGGCGAAGCTGGAGACGATGACCCGGCGCGGCGCGGTGCGCATCACCTGCTCGATCGCCGGGTTCAGCTCACGCTCGGAGGTGGTGAAGCCGGGCACTTCGGCGTTGGTGGAGTCGGTGAGGAACAGGTCCACGCCCTCTTCACCGAGGCGGGCGAAGGCGCGCAGATCGGTGATGCGCTCGTCGAGGGGGAACTGGTCCATCTTGAAGTCACCGGTGTGCAGCACCATCCCGGCGCCGGTGCGGATCGCGACGGCGAGGCTGTCCGGGATGGAGTGGTTGACCGCCACGAACTCGCAGTCGAAGGGCCCGAAGCTGCGCCGGTCGCCCTCTCGCACCCGTACCGGGCGCGGCCGGATGCCGTGTTCCTTGAGCTTGGCCTCCAGGAACGCCAGCGTCAGCTTGGAGCCGACGACGGGAATGTCCCTCCGCTCGCGCAGAAGGTAGGGCACACCGCCGATGTGGTCCTCGTGCCCGTGGGTGAGTACCACCGCCACGATGTCGTCCAGCCGGTCCCTGATCGAGGTGAAGTCCGGCAGGATCACATCCACGCCGGGCTGGGTCTCCTCGGGGAACAGCACGCCGCAGTCGACGATGAGCAGCTTGCCGGCGTACTCGAAGACGGTCATGTTGCGGCCGATCTCACCCAGGCCGCCTAGGGCGATGACCCGCAGCCCTCCTTCGGGAAGAGGCGGTGCGGCTTTCAGCTCTGGATGTGGATGGCTCATACCTTGACGGTACCCGGAGTGTGGGACGGGTTGATCCATTGGCTGTGATCTCTCTTCCCGACCGGCGGGTCGCCCCACCTGATGTCTCGGGAGCATCGGACGAGCCGACGGCCGGGACAAGGGAGTGATCAAGGCGATATCGCCCGGTAGACCTACCGCATGAACCGCAGGGAGCAGCCGGTGCGTACAATCTGACCCCATGCCGAAGCCTGACGAGCTGATCGTTGACATCGCCGCCCGTGTGGAGTCCGGGCAGAGCACTCAGATGTCTCTGACCGTGGTCACCGGTGGCGCTGTCATCACCGGTCGCCTCGCTCCCGAAACCGTGTGGAGACAGAGAGTGTCGGAGGTTCTGACGGATTCCGCCCACCTGGGCGAGTTCTCCGCCGTCTTCGAAACACCCCCGAAGCAGGACGGGCCGCCCACGCATCTGCACTTCCATGTCGCCCGGATCCTGCAGGGCACGGTGGGGATCCCGGAGACCGGCGGAATGTACCGCGTCGCGATCGAGGACGTCGGTGCCTGGACCGTGGGCGACTTCAGCTACTCCGACCACTGACCCACCGCCCCACCCGGAGCGGCACGACACGCAGGGAGGGCCCCACCGGCGCGCGCCGGTGGGGCCCTCCCTGCTGCCGTGGTGTCGGCAGCGCGGCCTTCGCGTCCGTCAGACGGACAGGGGGCTGCCGAGCAGGGCGGAAGCCCGCTGCAACGGGCTTTCGACGCGTGCGGGCGCGGGTGCGGGCTCGGCGAGGGTGCGACACGTGAAGCCGAGGCGGGCCATGGCCCTCAGGACTTCCGCGGAACTGAAGTCGCGGGGGTCCTGGCGGGTGATGACCTGGCCGATCTGCTTGACCGGGTAGTGGCGTCGTCCGACGATCACGGACTCACCGGTGACCGGTTCGGGCTTGATGCCCTTCATCGATTCCAGCACTCCGCCCTTGGTCAGGTCGAACGGGAAGCGGGCGATGACACAGCGCATGATGCCTCACATGGAGAGGGAGAAACGGGGCCGACCTGCACTGAAGCCTTCTACTGGCAGAAGGCGAGGACGCTCGGAGCGCGGTCGTCCCTTGGTGGTCGACGGTGAAGCGAAGGGCCTGATGACGTCGGCGATGTCACGCAGCCGACCCGGTCGCTGTGTCCGGAGACGAAGGTGCTATGCCGCCGCACCAGCGGTGGACTGCCCCAGGGGCGCACGGCGCGTCGCCGAGGCAGGACGGCGCCGCCCGCGCGAGGTGGCGCCGCGCTTCTTGGGGCGCTCGACCACCGGTGCGGTGATGACGACGGGGATGCCGGAGGGCGCCTGGGCCCCGGTGATGCGGTGCAGGGCCTCTTCGCCGGTGCGGACCTGGGTGGTCTGCGGGACGATGCCGGCCGACGCCATGAGGCGGGTCATGCCGCGGCGCTGGCTCGGTGTGACCAGGGTGACGACGCTGCCGGACTCACCGGCACGGGCGGTACGGCCGCCGCGGTGGAGGTAGTCCTTGTGGTCGGTCGGCGGGTCGACGTTCACGACGAGGTCGAGGTTGTCGACGTGGATGCCGCGCGCCGCGACATTGGTCGCCACCAGCACGTTGACGTGCCCGGTCTTGAACTGCGCCAGCGTGCGGGTGCGCTGCGGCTGGGACTTGCCGCCGTGCAGGGCGGCGGCCCGTACCCCGCTGTTCAGGAGGTGCTCGGTGAGGCCGTCGACGGCGTGCTTGGTGTCGAGGAACATGATCACGCGACCGTCGCGAGCGGCGATCTGGGTGGTCGCCGTGTGCTTGTCGGCGCCATGAACGTGGAGCACATGGTGCTCCATCGTCGTGACCGCCCCGGCCGACGGGTCGACGGAGTGAACTACCGGGTCCGTCAGGTAGCGGCGGACGAGCAGGTCGACGTTGCGGTCCAGGGTGGCGGAGAACAGCATGCGCTGGCCTTCGGGGCGGACCTGGTCGAGCAGGGCGGTGACCTGCGGCATGAAGCCCATGTCGGCCATCTGGTCGGCCTCGTCGAGGACGGTGATGGCCACCTGGTTCAGCCGGCAGGCGCCGCGGTCGATGAGGTCCTTGAGGCGTCCCGGCGTGGCGACGACGACCTCGGCACCACCTCGCAGAGCGCTCACCTGCCTGCCGATCGACATGCCGCCCACCACTGTGGCCAGCCGCAGCTTCACGGAGCGGGCGTACGGGGTGAGCGCGTCGGTGACCTGCTGGGCCAGCTCACGCGTGGGTACGAGGATCAGCCCGAGCGGCTGCTCCGGCTCGGCGCGCTGCCCGGCCGTACGGGCCAGCAGCGCCAGCCCGAAGGCGAGGGTCTTGCCGGAGCCGGTGCGGCCGCGGCCGAGGACGTCGCGGCCGGCCAGCGAGTTCGGCAGGGTCGCGGCCTGGATCGGGAACGGCACGGTCACGCCTTGCGAACTCAGCGCGGACAGCAGGACCCGCGGCATGTCGAGATCGGCGAAGCCCTCCACGGCGGGAAGCGGGGGAGTGATCGTCTTGGGCAGCGCGAACTCCCCCTGAAGGGCGGCGGGCCGACGGCTGTAACCACCGGACCGGCTCGGCCCGCTGGAGCGGCTCGTGGCCGACGAGCCGAATCGGCTGCCACCCCTTGTGGAGTCGGCGCTGCCGTTACGGGTGCGGGCGTACCGGTCGTTCGTGCGTGTGCGGTTCATGCGGGACCTTCCTCGATGCGGCACATATCAAGGAATTCCCGCAGCGATGAGCAGCACAGAGAATTGCAAGAATGAGCCGGTGGAACCGGAAAGCGAATTCTGGACGGCGAAAAAGTCGCGCGGGCCCAGTCGCTGGAATGAGTGACGCGAAGTGAACGCAATGTTCGGTCGTTCACCGCGATGAAGCCATGAAGCTATGAAGGCGGGTTTACTGATCGTTGCCCACAGGGGAAGCCACTGCGGAAAACGCGAGCAGCTGGGGCCCGCACCCCGAGGGATGCGGGCCCCAGCTACAAAGTGCGCGTGACGTCAGGCGAGAACGATGTTCTCGGCCGTCGGGCCCTTCTGGCCCTGCGCGATGTCGAAGGTAACCTTCTGGCCCTCGAGCAGCTCGCGGAAGCCCTGGGCGGCGATGTTCGAGTAGTGGGCGAACACGTCAGCGCCGCCACCGTCCTGCTCGATGAAGCCGAAGCCCTTTTCCGCGTTGAACCACTTCACGGTACCAGCAGCCATGTTATTTCTCCTTTGGGGCAGTGCATCGGGGTCCGCACTGCGCGAACCCCGTGTCGCCGCGTTGATCACCCCGCCGGAAAGACCGGAAATACAAAAGCGCTTCCAGCGGCACGGGAGCCGCCCGGAGGCACTTGAAGTCGGGAACCACAACTGCAACTGAGATCGACATTAGCACGTCGCGGCGGCCTGTGTGCGGTGAAAAATCCGGGTCGCCTTATTGCGGCAGAGAATCTGTCCGCACGTTCCCGCGAAATCTCAGTCCGCGGGCACAGATATTGATCCAGCCGGGGCGCAGCGTTTCGACGGGCAGAACGCCGTACGACCTTTCCCGGCCTGGTCACACGCCACTCCCCCGGTGCGGGCCGCTTCGCGGCGGCTGCCGGAGCGGCTGCCACGGACGTACAACGGCCCGAGGACCGTCGGCTCGTAGATCCGGCGAGGAAGACCCGTGTGGACGCGCGCCAGGGGGTTACACAGTATGCGCTCCGCGTCTCACAGCGCGTCAGCCCGCGATGCCTGTGCGTTTACGGAATTCTGACAACTGGATACCGCACTTCAACGGATAAGGGACTCGATGGCTGCTGAAGCTGCACCGGTCACGTTGGTGCCGGTCAAGGGACGGCGCAGCCGGGGCCGGATGATCGTCTCCTGGCTGACCACCACCGATCACAAGAAGATCGGTCACCTCTATCTGATCACCTCGTTCGCGTTCTTCCTGATCGGCGGGGCGCTGGCGATGGCGATCAGGGCGGAGCTGGCCCGGCCCGGGCTGCAGTTCCTGTCCAACGAGCAGTACAACCAGGCGTTCACGATGCACGGCACGATCATGCTGCTGCTGTTCGCCACCCCGACGTTCGCCGGCTTCGCCAACGCGATCATGCCGCTGCAGATCGGCTCCCCGGACGTCGCCTTCCCCCGGCTGAACATGTTCTCGTACTGGCTGTTCGCCTTCGGCGGCCTGATCGTGCTCGGCAGCTTCCTGACCCCCGAGGGCGCCGCCGACTTCGGCTGGACCGCCTACACCCCGCTCAGCGGCGGTGAGCGCACCGCTCAGATCGGGGGCGACCTGTGGATCATGGGGCTGGCGCTGGCCGGGTTCGGCACGATTCTCGGCGCGGTCAACTTCATCACCACGATCATCTGCATGCGCGCCCCCGGCATGACGATGTTCCGGATGCCGATCTTCACGTGGAACGTCCTGCTCACGTCGGTGCTGGTCCTGCTCGCCTTCCCGGTCCTGGCGGCGGCGCTTCTCGCGCTGGAGGCGGACCGCAAGTTCGGGTCCCACATCTTCGACCCGCAGAACGGCGGGGCGCTCTTGTGGCAGCACCTGTTCTGGTTCTTCGGCCACCCCGAGGTCTACATCCTCGCCCTGCCGTTCTTCGGCGTGATCACCGAGATCCTTCCGGTCTTCTCCCGGAAACCGATCTTCGGGTACACGGGGCTGGTCGGCGCCACGATCGCCATCACCGGTCTGTCCGTGACCGTGTGGGCCCACCACATGTTCGCCACCGGTGCCGTGCTACTGCCGTTCTTCTCCTTCATGAGCTTCCTGATCGCCGTGCCGACCGGGGTGAAGTTCTTCAACTGGATCGGCACGATGTGGCGGGGCTCGATCTCGTTCGAGCCACCGATGCTGTGGGCGTGCGGCTTCCTGGTGACGTTCCTGTTCGGCGGGCTGACCGGTGTTCTGCTCGCCTCACCGCCGCTGGACTTCCACGTCACCGACAGCTACTTCGTGGTGGCCCACTTCCACTACGTCCTGTTCGGGACGATCGTGTTCGCGATGTTCGGCGGATTCAGCTTCTGGTGGCCGAAGATGACCGGCACGATGCTGGACTTCAGGCTGGAGAAGATCCACTTCTGGACGCTCTTCATCGGCTTCCACACCACCTTCCTGGTCCAGCACTGGCTCGGCGCGGAGGGCATGCCCCGCCGCTACGCCGATTACCTCGCCGCCGACGGCTTCACCGCCCTGAACACCGTCTCCTCCATCGGCTCCTTCCTCCTGGGTCTGTCGACCCTGCCCTTCCTCTACAACGTCTGGAAGACCGCCAAATACGGCAAGAAGATCGAGGTCGACGACCCCTGGGGCTACGGCCGCTCCCTGGAGTGGGCCACCTCGTGCCCGCCGCCCCGCCACAACTTCAACGCCCTGCCGCGTATCCGCTCCGAATCCCCCGCCTTCGACAACCACCACCCGGAACTCGCCGAAGTCGAGGAGCAGGTGAACGCCGGCAGGCGTGACGCCGTCGACGCCAGTGACCACAAGGGCGAGCCGACCTGATTCCCAGCCCTCCCCCGGCCCGCCGGACCGGTAGGGATCCGACCGGCCGCCGAAAGCTCCGAGCGGCCGGTTGCGGGTAGTCGGTAAGTCTCGAAGTCTTCGCAGTGGGTCGCTGGGGAACGCCAGCCGGAAGGAGACACGTCCTGTGACCGAACGGGCGCGGGTGGGCAGGGCGCTGACCGATCTGATGATGGTCAGCCATGAGGCGGCACTGGAGGACCTGCCGGCTCTGGTGGCCGACCACGCCGAAACCATCGGCTTGCACGACGTGGCGTTCTTCGTGGTCGACTTGCAAGGCAAAGTGCTGCGCCAGGTCACCGGGCAGGGCCTGGACGCCGGTGCGGGTGGCCTTGAGCTGGCCGTCGACACCACCGTGGCGGGGCTGGCGTTCCAACGGGTGGATCTCGTCGTCGAGCCGGATGCGTCGGGCGGGCGGGAGAGCCACCGGTGGTGGGTGCCGGTCACCGACGGCGTGGAACGCCTGGGCATGGTGCGCGCCGACACCGACCGGGACGACGACGCCACCCGTGACGCGCTGCGCGAGCTGGCGTCGATGGTCGCCCTGCTGCTGCTGAGCAAGCGGGCCTTCAGCGACTCCTACGCCCGACTGATCCGGACCGAGCCCATGAGCGTGGCCGCCGAGATGCAGTGGCATCTCACCCCGCCCTCAGCCTTCGCCGGCCACGCCACCACCGTCGCCGCCGCCTCGGAACCGGCCTACGACGTCGGAGGCGACGCCTTCGACTACGCCGTCGCCGACCGGGTGCTGCACCTGTCGGTGTTCGATGCCATGGGGCACGACGCCACCGCGGGCCTGACCGCCAACATGGCCGTCGCCACCTGCCGCAACGCACGCCGCCAGGGCGCCGACCTCGTCGAGACCTCCCAGGCGGTGGAGGACACCCTGCTCGCACAGTTCGGCACCAGCCGCTACGTCACCGGCATCATCGCCGACCTCGATCTGAACACCGGACGGCTCACCTGGGTCAACCGCGGCCACCACCTGCCGATCCTGCTGCGCTCCGGACGCTGGCCCCACGAGCTGCGCTGCCGCCCGGCCGGCCCCATGGGCACCGACCTGGGACTACCGGTGACCGTCTGCCACGAACAGCTACAGACCGGCGACCGCCTCATCCTCTACACCGACGGCATCGTCGAAGCCCGTGACGCCAAAGGTCGGCAATTCGGCCTGGACCGTTTCCTCGACTACGTCGTACGCCACCACGCCGACCAGTTCACCGTCCACGAGACCCTGCGCCGCCTCACCCACGCCGTCCTCGCCCACCACGACGGCCACCTGGACGACGACGCCACGGTCGTGATCGCCGAATGGGGCGACCGCGACCAGGACCACCTCACCCCCTGATCTGCGCCCCTCTTGGATGCGAGAGGGCTCAGTTCTTCTTCAGCTCCTGGGCGAGCATCACCAGGATGCCGCTGGGACCGCGGAGGTAGGTGAGCTTGTAGATGCCCTCGTAGGTCGCCACCCCGCGCAGCGGACGGCATCCGTGCTTGGCGGCTGTCTCAAGGGCCTTGTCGATGTCGTCGACCGAGAAGGCGACGCGATGCATGCCGATCTCGTTGGGACGAGTGGGCTCCGACTCGATCGCTTCGGGGTGGACGTACTCGAAGAGCTCAAGGCGCCCTTGGCCATCCGGTGTCTGGAGCATCGCGATCTTGGCGTGGTTGCCGTCCAGGCCGACGGCGGTGTCGGTCCACTCGCCACTGACCATGTCACGGCCGACGAGCGTGAGGCCGAGGTCGGTGAAAAAGGCGATCGTCGCTTCGAGGTCGCGGACGGCGATGCCGACGTTCTCCAGTTTGATGGCCATGCGCCGCATGCTATCGAGCCGGGCCGATCAGGCGCTTCCGGTGAGGGATCAGAACTGCTGTATCAGCATCCATATGACAAACCCCAGGAAGATCACGCCGACCACCCGGTTCATTGCGTAGCCCTTGCTCGTGGGCTCGGTCGCCTCGGGATTTTTCACCCAGCCTCGCTGGAGACGGCTGTTGGCCTTCCACAGCAACTGAGGGCGTACGACTTGGATCAGCCCCATGACCAGGAAGAAGCACAGGACCAGGACGAATACCCAACTGCCGCCATCGTCGTTCGGGGCGGCCTGCACTACCGCATCGAGGCTCATGAAGGGTCGGTTGCCCTGGTCTCGCACCAAGTAACGGGAGTTACTCGGTCGACGCTCTGCCTCAAGCGCAGCCGACGGTGACCTTCCCCTCCCACCTCAGGTCCCCCGCCGACCTGCCCACCAGGAGCCGGTAGGAGCCGGGCTCCACGCCCCAGTCGTGGTCCGCCTCCGACCAGTGCCGCACGGCACGCGGGCCCACCGACACCTCGGCAGTCACCGTCCGGCCCGCGTCCGCCTCAACGGCCGCGTACCCGGCAAACCAGCGCACCGGACGCTCCACCACCGAATCGGGCCGGGACAGATAGACCTGTACGACCTCGCGCCCGGCGCGGGTGCCGGTGTTGCGCACCGTCACCCGGACGGTGAACGGCTCGCCCGCGGCGACGTCGGCGGGTGCCTCCACGGCCGTGTACTGCCATGTCGTGTAGCCGAGTCCGTGGCCGAACCAGTAGGCGGGCTCGCGTCCGGCTCGCAGCCACGCCCGGTGGCCGATGTGCAGGCCCTCGTCGTAGTCGAGCCGGCCGTCGACCGGCCGAGTGCGGGTGACGGGGACGTCCGCCAGGGACGCCGCCCAGGTGGTGGGGAGCCGGCCGCCGGGTTCGGCGAGGCCGAACAGGACGTCGGCCAGGCCCGCTCCGGCCTCCTGTCCCGGGAACCACGCGAGCAGTACGGCGCCCGCTTCCCGGCGCCAGGGCAGCTCGACCGGACCGCCGCTGTTGACGATCACGACCGTGCGCGGGTTCGCGGCGGTCACGGCGCGGACCAGGTCGTCCTGATGCCCTCCGAGCGACAGTCCGGCGCGGTCGTAGCCCTCGGTCTCGCTGTGCTCGGTGGTGCCGACGACCACGATCGCGGCATCGGCGTCCCGCGCCGCCCGCACCGCGTCCGCGAGCGCGGTCGCCGCGTCCGGTTCCGGTGGCGCCGCGGCGACGACGGTGGCGCGCCCGCGTCCGGGCACCAGTTCGCGCCGAGCCACCACCCGCACGGGCCGCTTGGCGGTCAGTACCGTGCGCGCCGTCTGCAGGGGCGGGTTGACGTGGACGACGGCCGGGTCGTCCGTGTCGCCGGGGAACTCCCCGTCCAGCAGCGTGTGGTCGTCGACGGTGAGCGTCATGCGGCCGAAGCCCCCGACGCCGAAGGTCCACTCCCCGGCGTCCCGGGGATGCAGGATCGCGGCGATCTCCACGGTGTGCGCGCCGGGGGGCAGGTCCGGTTCCAACTGGCGTCCCGAGAGCCTGCGTTGCGCGTACAGCTCCTGCCCCGTCGCGTCCAGTACGCGCAGGCGTACGCCGGGGGCACCGGACTCGGGATCGGTGCACCGGTCGGTGTCGAGGGGCGCGGGTGGACAGCCCAGGGCCGGGCCGGGCTCGTACACGACCCGAGCCCTGCCTCGCAGCCGGGCCCGGATGCCGGCCAGCGGGGTGACGACGTCGGAGCAGAAGACGCCTGCGCTGCCGCCTCCTTGGACGCGCGGGGACGCGGCGTGCACGCCGAGGACCGCGACGGTGGAGAGGCTGGTGGGGGCGAGCGGCAGGACGGCGTCGTTGTGCAGCAGGACCGAACCGGCACTGACGGCGCGGCGCAGCAGCGCCCGGGTGTCGCGCGACGCCATCGCCGCGGGCCGGCGTCGGTGCTGCGGTTCCAGCGCGCCCACGCGATCGGCGAGCCGGAGCAGTCGGCGGACCTTGTCGTCGACCGCCTCCTCGGGGACCAGGCCGTCCTTCACCGCCCGTACCAGCGCGGCGCCCCAGGGGCTGTCCGGGCCCGGCATGGCCAGGTCGAGGGCGGCACGGCCGGTCTCCTCCGTCGTACGCACGGCCGCCCAGTCGGAGACGGCGACCCCGTCGAACCCCCATTCCCCCTTGAGGGGTTCGGCCAGGAGCGGGCTGGCCGTCATGGTCGTGCCGCCGACGGCGTTGTAGCCCGCCATGACCAGCCACACCCCGGCCTCGACGGCCGCCTCGAAGGGCGCGAGATACACCTCGCGCAGGGTGCGTTCGGACGCGCGGACGTCGACGGTCAGCCGGTCGGTCTCGGAGTCGTTGCCGACGTAGTGCTTGGCGGTGGCCGCCACTCCGAGGGCCTGGATGCCTCGGATCAGCGCGGCCCCGGTGCGGCCCGTCAGTTCCGGGTCCTCGGAGAAGCACTCGAAGTGGCGGCCGCCCAGCGGGCTGCGGTGGAGGTTGAGGGTCGGGGCCAGGATCACGTCGACGCCCTTACGGGCGGCCTCGGTGGCGAGCAGGCCGCCGAGCCGCTCCACCAGGTCCTCGTCCCACATCGCTCCCAGGGCGGAGGCGGAGGGCAGCAGGACCGAGGTGCGCCGCTCGTCCCAGGCCTCGCCGCGCACCCCGGCGGGCCCGTCCGAAGTCACCATCTCCCGCAGCCCGATCCCGGCTTCACCGGCGGTGCGCCACGTCGTCGCGCCGGTGAGCAGGCGCACCTTCTGTTCGAGGCTCAGCCGGTGGATGAGCCGGTCGCGTGTCTCGTCGTCCATTCCCGCCCCCACGTCCCTGCCCCCCACTCGACTGGGAGAGCGCTCTCCCAACCATCAGCTGAGCTTGTCGTCCCGTCAAGGCCCTCAGCCCGCACCCCGAAGGAGGCGCCCGGGCAGCGAAAGGGGCCCGACGGCACCCGCACCGAGCGGGTGGTCGGGCCCCGGACGACCGGCCCGGTCAGGGCAGTCGGTAGTCCGCGTTCAGAACCGCGCGCCGCTCCGGGTGGTACAGGTCGTAGCCGCGCGCGTCGCACTGGAAGCCGCCCACGATGCAGCTGTCGACCAGCGCCTTGAGGGTGCGCTCCTCCCACGCGTTGAAGAAGTCGTAGTGGAAGGAGTAACCGCGCCCGCTGGCCAGGCGGACCTGGCTCATGTCGCCGTTGACCGGGAAGGCCATCTTGAACTCGATCATCGGCACGGCGACCGGGTGGGAGGCCGGGCACATGTTGTCGTTGGTGCCGGGCTTGACGACCGGGTAGGCCATGTGGCTCTTGTGGTCGGGGGTGTCGAGGTACTTGCCGTCCCAGCAACTGGGCGCCTGGAAGCGGATGTTGAGCTGCACGTCGGGCCTGCTCGGGCAGCTGGTCGGGAAGTCGACGTTGAAGAAGCTGTCACCGCACTCCCAGCCCTCGACGAAGCCCTTGTGGCTGCGGAACTGCTGGGCGCTCTGCATGGGGTCGCCCACGACGTACCGCAGTCCCTTGGGGAAGGGTCGCACGCTGGTGTAGTCGGTGATTCCGGACTTGTAGTAGATGACCTGCGGGCCGACGGGGAGGATCTTGGTGTCCCCCTTGTACAGCGACGGCATCCAGTACGCGGAGGCGTCGGCCGGAGCCAGGCAGGTGGTGTTGCCGCCGTAGAGGCTGGCCGTCGTGCTGCCGGCGTTCGTCGTCCGGTTGCCCATGAAGGTGTGGTCGTGGGACTTGCCGGGCTGCCTCGGGTACACGATCGGGTCGTCCGGCGCGGTGTGCGTGACGGAGCAGTTGGCCTGGAACTCCTTGTGGTAGCGCGGCGGCGGGGTGGCCGTGGACGGGGTCACTCCGGTGACCTGGGGCACGGCCGGTATGTAGCCGTCGCCGTCGGGGTCGTCGGCGGACGCCTGGTTCGACACCGCCATCGTGTGGCCGGTGTGAGTGCCGGCCGAGGTGCTACTGCCCGGATCGGCCGCGGTGGCGACCGTGCCCAGGCCGAGGACCACGGCGAGGAGAGAGCCGCCGACAAGGAGTGTGGGGAGTCGTTTTGAACGCCATCTCATGGAGGGCCTCCAGCCCTTGAGTGGGGAGGGTGGGGACCCGGCAGGGGGCTGAGCGCCGCCCCCTGCCGGGGGCCTGGCGTGCTGCGTCAGCTGTAGACGCCGAACTCGTGCAGCGAGTAGCCCCAGCCGGTGCCACGCGCCGTCAGGTGCAGTCGTACGTGCCGTGCGGTCGCCGCGACGTCGATGGTGTCGATGTCACCGTTGCCGGTCGTCGTGGTGTGCACCGTGCGCCAGGTGTTTCCGTCGTCGGACACCTGGACGTCGTAGGACTTGGCGTAGGCCGGGTCCCAGACCAGCTGGAGCTTGCGAATGGCGGTGGGGGCGCCGAGGTCGACGCGGATCCACTGCGGGTCGCTCCAGTCGCTGGCCCAGCGGGTGTCCGTCCTGCCGTCCGTCGCCTTGGTGGGCTCGCAGGGGCAGTCGCCGTAGGAGGCCTGGAAGGAGGAGGCGGTGGTGGGCTTGTTCAGCGCCACGTTCGTGCCGGTGACCGGCGGGGCGACGACCTTGACGGACTTCGTCTCGATGCCGGCGTTGCCGCGGCCGTCCTGGGCCTGGATGTACACCTTCCACACGCCGAGCTTCTCGGGGGCCGTCACCGCGAAGGTCCCGGCGCCGGTGGAGCGCCACTTGGCCTCGACCAGGCGCTTGTCGCCGTTGGCGTAGTTGCCGCTGAGGAAGACCTTGTACGTGATCGGGTCCCCGTCGGGGTCGCGGACGTCGGCGCGAACGGTGAACTCGCCGCCCGCCGGGGCGGACGAGGCGGGGTTCACGGCCATGTTCGTGATGACCGGGGGCGTGTTGTCACCGCTGGTCGACCCGGTGTAGGCCCGCTTGACCGCGTAGTAGGACAGCCGCTTCAGTCCGTCGGGCACGAGGTTGAACCAGATGCCGCCGAAGTCGTGCTCGATGCCGTAGTGGAAGAGGGTGGCGCCCAGCGCGACGCCCCGGTGCCCGGTGACGCAGTCCCAGGCCTTGGTGTAACCCTCCGCCTTCTGCACGTCGGTCGGCTCGTCGGGGACGCCGTTGGCGTCGTCCGGGACCTCCCACTCCCCCGCCGGTCCGCCCTCGGTGATGATGTACGGCTTGGTGTAGCCGCCCTCGTTCCAGTCCTCCTGGACGCCGCAGATGTCGCCGTAGGAGTTCATCGAGTAGAGGTCGAGGTCGGGCGCGTTGCGCTTGTAGTACGGCCAGGCGCCGGTCCAGGCGTCGGTCGAGGTGACCGGGTGGTCGGGGTCGATGGAGTGGATCTTCTTGGCGACGTCGTTGACGAAGGAGGTGTAGGCGTTGCGCTGCGTCTCCAGCTCGGTACCGCTGTAGCAGTTCTGCAGACCGAGCACCGATTCGTTGCCGACGTTCCACATCAGCGTGGCCGGATGCGACTTGTAGGTCTCCACCCACTTCGCGAACTCGGTCAGCATGTTGTTCTTGTACGTCGTATCCGTCACGTAGTTGACGCAGCCGCCGCTGCCCGGGCCGCCGCCCGGCTGGAGCCAGAAGCCGTTGATCACGCGGATGCCGTTGGCCGCCGCCGAGTCCAGCAGCGGCTTGGTACCGGCGTCGGTACCCCAGGTGCGGATCGTGTTGACGCCCATCGACTTCACGTCGGGCATGTACTTGGGAGCATCAGCGATGGCCGGACCCCAGGTCAGCCCCTTCACCGTGTACGGCTGCCCGCCCACGGTCAGTTGCCAGTTCCCCTGCGAGCCCGACACCCGGACCGCGCCGGTGGGGGGCGGCGGGTCGTCGGTGGTCCCGTAGACCTGGAACTCCCAGAGGGAGTAGCCGTAGCCGCCGGAACGCTCGGTGCCCAGCATGCGGACGTAGCGGCCGGACCCCGTCAGGGCGAGGTCGTCCGTGCCGCCGTCGCTACCGGTCACGGTCCTCAGGGTCCGCCAGTCCGTGCCGTTGTCGGACGCCTGGATCTGGTAGCTCTTGCCGTACGCGGCTTCCCAGGTCAGGACGGCACGGCTGAGGTTCGCGCGTCGGCCGAGATCGACCTGGAGCCACTGCGGGTCGGTCCACTGACTGGACCAGCGGGTGCCGGTGAGGTTGCCGTCGACGGCCGCCGACGCGGCGTATCCGGCGCCCTCATGCGACGAGGCGGTGGCGGTCTTGCCCTGCGACAGCAGGATGTCGGCCGCCTGGGCCTGCGGGGCCGCGAGGCCGAGCGAGGACGCCACCAGCGCGCCCAGAGCCAGCACGGAGAGACCGGCACGGCGACGGGTGGGGGCGGGGGGTGAGCTGGATCTGGACACGTCTGCTCCTGGCAGGTTGGGGGTGCCGGGTGGGGAGCGCTCTCCAGGGGGTCCCCGGTCCCCGTTCGGCGCGTGACCGCGGCGTGCCGCCCGGTTCGGAACGGCACGTCGCATGGGGTGGTGCCGGGGGGGGTAGTCCGGCGGGTGCGGGCCCGGTTCGGGCACCGGGCCGCGGGGCCCCTCCGGACCGGGGCGCGGGGATGTCACCCGGGCCGGAGGGGAGTTGGTGCCGGCCTTACCGGGTCATCCGGCGGTCGGCAAACGGTGTGTCAGCGGACGGTGTGTCAGGGGAAGGACACGAGGGTGGACGGCACGGTCGAGGTTCCCGCGGGGACCGTGGACGCTCCGGTGTCATTGATGACGTGGTTGTAATGGCCCATCCCGCCGAGGGACACCACCAACAGGCTGTGGAACTTGATCCCGGGCTTGACCGGCGTCTTGAAGCCGTGGTGCTGACGGATGCTCGGGTCCACGTTGTAGTTGCAGTAGCTGCCGAGACCCCACGCCTCGTGGGTGTTCACGGAATCGTCGACCCGGTAGGCGGCGTATCCCTGGGTGGAGCCGTTCTGGATGGCGGCCTGGTTGGGCGCGTCGTAGGCCTTCTCGTTCTGGTAGAAGATCGTCCGGCCGCGCTCGCCGTACCACTCGACGTCGTACTTGTTGAAGTGCTCGACGAACAGGCCAGTGGCCAGGACGTCGTCGCCGTTGACGCGGACGCCGTAGTCGGCGCGGTTGGTCTCCCAGCCGACGCCCTCGCCGTGGTCGGCGCGCCACACCCAGGTGTGGTCGATGATCGTGTCGTCACTGTTGACGACCATGCTGGTGGTGGCCTTGCCGGCGTGCGCGCCGCCGATCCGGATGTAGACGTCCTGGACGGTGGTGGGGTTGGCGGCGTGGTCGGCGGAGGCACCCTGCGGGCCGACCTCCAGCAGCGTCGGGGAGTTGACCACGCCGGCGTCGATGAGGAAGCCGGCCAGGCGGACACCGTCGACGTCGGCGACCTTCATCGCCGTCACGCCGTTGTCCGGGATGATCGTGGCCAGGCCGAGACCCAGGACGACGGTGTTCGCCCGGTTGACGTTGATGGTCTGGTCCACGTGGTAGATGCCCGGGGTGAACAGCAGGTGCAGGCCCTGCGCGAGCGCCTGGTTGATGGTGGCGGCGGTGGCGCCGGGCTTGACGACGTAGAACTTGCTCAGCGGGATCGACTCGCCCTGCGGGGTGCCGCTCGCCCAGGTGGTGCCGCGCGCGTTGGTCCGCTTGGCGGGCGCGAAGACCTTGTACTCGTTGCCGTCCAGGTAGAGGAACGGCTTCTCGCGGGAGATGGGAGTGGTGTTCAGGGTCGTGTAGCGGGGCTCGGGGAAGCTGTTCGCCGGCGCACCCTCGACGCCCGAGAAGACCTGGTTCCACACGGAGTTGGACCAGCCACCGATGGCGCTGTCCCGGGTGTACCACTGCTGCTGCGAGTAGTTGCCGACCTGGCCGTCGACCTTGGAGTCGGCGATGTAACCGCCGCTGGCCCAACCGTAGCCGTTCGGGGCGAGGTTGAGACCGCCCTTGACGTGCATACGACGGAACGACGCCGCCTGGGAGACCGCCCACCGGTTGGTCCCGCTCACCGGGTTCAGCGCCAGGTTCTCGGCCGCACGCCAGAAGTTCTGCGTGGCGTTGCCGTTGAACCAGCCCGCGTCGACCGTCACGTCACCGTTGATGGTCGTGTCGCCGGGCTTCAGGCCGAGGCCCGCGATCTGGGTGTAGAAGCCGATCTGCGCGTTGAGGTTGTTGTACGTGCCCGGCTTGAAGAAGAAGGCGTGCCGGCCGGAGCCGAACTGCGCCGACTCCTGCTCCTTGAAGACCGCGTCCAGCTTGGCCTGGATACCCGGCGTCGACGGGTCGAAGACATGCACGTTCGATCCGAGGTCACCCCCGCCGGGCAGCTGCGGGCCGCCGGTGCCGGTCTCGCCGTACACCTTGAACTCCCAGAGCGAGTACCCGTATCCGGTGGCGCGGGTGGTGCCGTACATCCGTACGTAACGGGCCTCGCCCGTCACGGCGATGGTGTCCGTGCCGCCGTCACCGGTGGCGGTCTGGTAGGCCGTGGACCAGTCGGAGCCGTTGGTGGAGAGCTCGATGCGGTAGCCCTTGCCGTATGCCGCCTCCCAGTCCAGGACGACCTGGCTCACCTTGGTGGTCTCGCCGAGGTCGACGCGAATCCACTGCGGGTCGGAGTGGGCACTGGACCAGCGGGTGCTGCCGTTGCCGTCGACGGCGTCGGCGGCCGGAGTGCCGTAGTGCTCCTGGCTGGAGGCGGTGACCGGCTTGCCCTGCGACAGCAACACCGGCGCGGCCTCGGCCTCCTGGGCCGGTACGAAGGTGAGAAGGGCGGCGGCGAGAGCGGTGACCACCGCACCGACGACCCCTCTGCGAGTGGATCTGCGGGGTGGCGGAGGCGCCACTGACGGTATGCCAACTACGGGCATGCGGGGGCTCCTTGGAAACGAGAACGACATGGGAGAGCGCTCTCGGGAACCTTGCCCGTAACAAGAGGGGGCGGTCAAGGGATCTGTCATCACTTATCTTTCGTCTTTCATTAAGTGGCAGTTGGCCAACGCCCGGCGCTTCGGGCCATCTCCCCAGGCGGCGGCCAGGGCCACTCCCCAGACCCCGGGACAGTGATCTGGAACGAGGAAGATCCGTGGCCGTTCGGCCACTGAGGGGATGGGTACGATCCCAGCGGGCATGGCCGGAAACGGCGGGGAGAGGCGACCACCCCAGGACGGGGCCGCGCCGGACCGGAGGGACGTGCGACCCGTCGCCGACTGGAAGCAGGCCCAGGAACGGATGCCGCGCGCAGGAAACCCGCGACCGGAGGGCGCGGTGCAGATGGGGCACCAGGCCCGGGGTAGCCACCGAGGGCGAGCAGCGCGCCGGTATGACGGATCCCCGCGGCGAGCCGCCGCGTGCCGCGCGCCCAAGGACCCCGTCCCCATCCCTCTGGGCTCGGCGCGTAGGCGAGGGCGACCAGCTGTGACGGCTCGGCGACCACCTCGCGGCAGACTGCCTTGGGAAGGGCAACCGGCCCCAGCGCGCCAAGAGGATGCCGCACCCAGGTCGTTGTCGCCCTTGCCCCGGCGCACCGAAGCCGGGGTGACGGAATGTCAGAGATGTGTCGCAGCAGGTTTGCTAACTCAATTTATTAATGAGTTAATGGCCGCTCTGGGCGGCGCGACGGGTGAGCGCTCTCCGCAGCTCGCGGCGGCATTGCTCCCGGCGCCGGTGGCGCCGGAGGGCGGCCGTACGCTATACCGTTAGTAATCGTTTACCGACACGGGGGACTGACATGCCGGCCACAAGGCCCGGGGCCACGGCGAGCGACGGGAAGGCGCGACCTACCGCCAACGACGTCGCGAAAGCCGCAGGCGTGTCGCGGTCGGCGGTGTCCTTCGCGTTCAACAGCCCCGAGAAGCTCTCGACCGCGACCCGGGACCGCATCCTGGCGGCGGCCAAGGAGCTCGGCTACGCCCCGAACACCCTGGCCCGCATGCTCAAGGCCGGCCAGACCCAGTCGCTGGGCGTGCTGCTGCCCCAGAACCTCGCCCGGATCATGGAGAACCCGTACTACTCCCGGTTCCTCACCGGCGTGGGACAGGTCTGCGACGAACAGGGATACACGCTGCTGCTCACCCCGCCGCTGCGGGACAGCATGCTCAAGGCGATTCCCTACGCGGCGGTCGACGGCTTCATCGTGTGCGGCCTGGAGCACGACCGGGGCGAGGTCGCCGAGCTGCGGCGGCGCGGTATCCCCTTCGTACTCGTCGACAGCAGCCCTCACGACGGCGTTTCCAGCGTGGACGTCGACGACGAGGGCGGCGCCTACGCAGCGGTGCGGCATGTCCTGGACCTCGGCCACCGCCGGATCACGCTCCTGTCGATCGATCCGGGCCCCGAGCGGGCCGAGCGCGGTTACCGGGGCCCGCTCGCGCGCCGCATGGCCGGGGTGACCCGTGCTCTGGAGGAGGCCGGGTTGAGCCCGGCGGACATCGAGGTCGTCGAGGTTCCCGCCACGCGTATGGACGGCTTCCGGGCCACCAAGGAGTTCATGGCCGCCCGGCCTGCCACAGCGATCGTCACGATGTCGGACATCCTCGCCTTCGGAGCGGTGGACGCCCTCCACGACCTGGGGTTGGACGTCCCCCGGGATGTCTCCGTCACGGGCTACGACGACCTTCCGGACGCCTCCTGGATGAGGCCTCGCCTGACCACCGTGCGGCAGGCGATCACGACCAAGGGCCGCACCGCGGCAGATCTGCTGTGCTCGACGATCAGAGGAGAGGACCAGCATCCCCACCAGATGCTGGGCACCCACCTGATCGTGAGGGACTCCACGGCTCACGCCGCCTCCAGCACCTGACCGCCCGCCTCCTGCCCCGCCCCGTCCGCCCCGGCGTGACGGGGCTCGTTGCTTTCCCCGGTTGCCCCAGGCCAACGGCACTTTCGCTCGTTCGCACCGGGCCGTGAGCGGCGGGTAGCCAACGGGCTTTCGCGTTACAAAACCGTTAGCTAACTCCTGTTAATAACCTGCTAACGTCTGCGACACCAAAGAGCCCGCGGCCTGGCCTCCCTGCACGCCGATATGTGCGGGAGGCGCTTGATCGCCAGCTGCCGCCGGTTCCGTCCCGCTCCGGCGGCAGCGTCCGGGCCGCCGTTCCGGTCAGACCTTTCCCCGAGGAGTTCCCCATGCGCCGTGGTCTTGCGGCAGCCGTCGTCGTAGCGGCTCTCACCATCTCCGCGACTGCCTGCTCCAGCGGCAGCTCCGACTCCGACAGCTCCGGCCCGGTGACGATCACCTGGTGGGACACCTCGGACGCCACCAACGAAGCCGGCACCTTCAAGGCGCTGGTCAAGGACTTCGAGAAGGCCAACCCCGGCATCAAGGTCAAGTACGTCAACGTGCCCTTCGGTGACGCCCAGACCAAGTTCCAGACCGCGGCGGGCAGCAAGGGCGCCCCGGACGTGCTGCGCGCCGACGTCGGCTGGACGCCCGGCTTCGCCCAGGCGGGCTTCCTCGCCCCGCTCGACGGCACGCCCGCGGCCGAAGAGAGCGCGAAGTTCAAGCCGAACCTGATCGAGCAGGCGAAGTACGACGGCAAGCTCTACGGCGTCCCGCAGGTCACCGACACCCTGGCCCTGATGTACAACAAGGCGCTGTTCGAGAAGGCGGGCATCACCGAGGCCCCCGCCACCTGGGGCGAGCTCAAGGCGGACATGGCGAAGGTGGAGAAGGAGACCGGCGTCGACGGCTTCGCCTTCAACCCGCAGGCCTACTACGCCATGCCGTTCCTGTACGGCGAGGGCACCGACATGGTCGACGCCGAGAAGAAGCAGATCACCCTGAACTCACCGGCCGCCGTCAAGGGCATCGACACCCTCAACTCCGTTCTCGCCGCCCCGGGCCTGCGCAAGCTCGACACCACCAGCAACGCGTACGCCAACATCATGGACGCGTTCAACAGCGGCAAGGTCGCCTCGATCATCCAGGGCCCCTGGGAGAACGCGAACGTCTTCAAGGGCTCCGCGTTCAAGGACCGCGACAACCTCGGCATCGCTGCCCTGCCCGCGGGCGGCGCCGGTCAGGGCGCGCCGCTGGGCGGGCACAACCTGGTCGCCTACGCCGGCTCGGACGCCGCCCACCAGGAGGCGTCGCAGAAGTTCATCGCCTTCATGACCTCCGCGGACGCTCAGCAGAAGGTCGCACTCGCCAACGGCACCCTGCCGACCAGGGACGACGCCTACAGCGCGGAGGTGACCGCCAACCCCGGCATCGCCGGCTACGCGAAGCTGCTGGGCGCCGGGAAGCCGCGCCAGCCGCTGGCCGAGTACTCCTCGCTCTACACGCCGTTCGAGACGCAGCTGATCAAGATCGTCTCGAAGCAGGAGAGCACCGAGGCCGGCCTGGACAAGGCAGCCGCCGAAGCGAAGAAGCTCCTGCCGGAGTTCAGCACCCCGTAAGGCCGCCGAGGGCCGCCTTCTGCCACACCAGGGGGCGGCCCGATCCGCTGACGCTCCTTTTCCTCCTTGTCCCCTGAGGTGCCGAGATGACCACCGTCGTCGAGGGCAAGCCTGCCCGCCAGAGCCACCGCGACCAGGGCTCCGGCCGCGGTCCGATGCGACGCATCAAGAACTCCTACCACCAGTACTGGTACGCCTGGGCCATGTGCGTGCCCGTCGTCCTGGTCCTGGGCGCTGTCGTCGCCTACCCCCTGATCCAGGGGGTCTACCTGACGTTCACGGACGCCACCAGCCAGAACGTCGGACGCACCATCGGCGTCAACGAGATCCCGGACTCCTTCTCCTGGGTCGGGCTGAAGAACTACACCGAGATCCTCACCGGCCCCAACAACCAGTTCTGGCCGCACTTCACCTGGACCGTCGTGTGGACCATCGCCTGCGTGGTCCTCACCTACGGCATCGGGCTCGGCTTCGCCGTGGCCATCAACCGGGAGATCAAGGCCCGCGGCTTCTACCGGATGCTGCTGATCCTGCCCTGGGCCGTGCCGACCTTCGTCACGGTCTTCGCGTGGCGGCTGATCCTCGCCGACGACGGCGTCGCCAACCAACTCCTGCTCGGCATCGGCCTGGACGGACCGTCATGGCTGAGCGACCCGTTCGCGCAGAAGGTCGCCGCGATCGCGGTGAACATCTGGTGCGGAGTGCCGTTCATGATGGTCTCCATGCTCGGCGGGCTGCAGTCCATCCCCCGCGAGCTCTACGAGGCCGCCGAGATGGACGGCGCCACCCCCTGGCAGCGCTTCGTCAACGTCACCCTGCCCGGTCTGCGCCCCGTCAGCAGCACCGTCATCCTGCTCGGCGTGATCTGGACCTTCAACCAGTTCAACGTGATCTTCCTGCTCTTCGGCGGCAACAGCGACAGCGTCCAGATCCTCGTGACCTACGCCTACCGGCTCTTCTTCGGCCAGCAGCCCCAGGACTACGCCCGCTCCGCGACCGTCGGCATCCTGTGTCTGTCGCTTCTCGTGGTGTTCACGAGCGTCTACCGCCGCTGGCTCAAGCGCCACAACGAGGGGGTCCTCGCATGACCACCACGACCACCCCGCCGGCAGGACGCCTGAAGGCCGCGACCGACCCCCGCCGCCTGCGCAGCAGCCGCCGACGCCCGGCCTCCGTCTCCCTGCACGCTCTGCTGGCGGCGGGCTCCTTCATCGCCGTCTTCCCGGTCCTGTGGATCCTCTACATCTCCCTCGGCCCGGACAAGAACGACTACCAGCACCCCGCCCGCATCCTGGGCAACGCGACGCTGGACAACTACACCCATGTCATCCAGAACACCGGCTTCGGCACCTGGATGCTCAACAGCCTCATCGTCGCCTTCTGCACCATGCTCATCGGTGTGCTCATCGCGGCCAGCGCCGCCTACGCCGTCTCCCGGATGAAGTTCCTCGGCCGCGGCTCGCTGATGTACACGTTCCTGCTCACCCAGATGTTCCCGGTCGCCGTCCTCATGGTCCCCCTGTACCGGATCATGGGCAGCCTCGGCCTCCTGGACACCTACGGCGGTCTGGTCCTCATCTACTGCTCGACCGCGGTGCCGTACTGCGCCTGGCTCCTGAAGGGCTACTTCGACACCATCCCCGTCGAGATCGACGAGGCCGGCCGCATCGACGGGCTCTCCCCCTTCGGCACCTTCTGGCGCCTGATCCTCCCGCTGGCCCGGCCCGGTCTCTCGGTCGCCGCCTTCTACACCTTCATCACCGCCTGGGGCGAGGTCGCCTTCGCCTCCAAGTTCATGCTCACCGAGGAGAGATACACCCTCGCGGTCGGCCTGCAGACCTACGTCAGCCAGTTCAACTCCCAGTGGAACTACCTGGCCGCCACCTCGGTACTCATCGCCCTACCCGCCGGCGTGGTGTTCTACGTCGCGCAGAAGCACCTCGTGGCCGGCCTGACGGCCGGCGGCACCAAGGGCTGAGCCCAGGCACACGGCGCCCTTCGATCCACTCTGTTCACGCCGGCGCGCCCCTCCGCCGCGCCCTGACGTGAGGACTCGTCTTCATGACCCAGTTGCTCGCTGCCGCCCACCCGCCCGCCTCGTCGCGTCCCGCCACGGACTGGTGGCGGGAGGCGGTGATCTACCAGGTCTACCCCCGCAGCTTCGCCGACGCCGACGGAGACGGCATGGGCGACCTGCCCGGCATCACCAGCCGCCTGCCCTACCTGCGCGACCTCGGCGTGGACGCCGTGTGGCTGTCGCCGTTCTACTCCTCGCCGCAGGCCGACGCCGGCTACGACGTCGCCGACTACCGCGTGGTCGACCCGATGTTCGGCACCCTGGACGACGCCGTCGTCCTCATCGGCGAAGCACACCGCCTGGGCCTCAGGATCCTCGTCGACCTGGTGCCCAACCACTGCTCCGACCAGCACGCTTGGTTCCAGCAGGCCCTGCGTGAAGGCCCCGGCTCCCGCATCCGCGAACGGTTCCACTTCCGCGACGGCAAGGGCGAGCACGGCGAACTGCCGCCCAGCGACTGGGAGTCCGTCTTCGGCGGACCGGCCTGGACGCGCTCGAAGAATCCCGACGGCACCCCGGGCCAGTGGTACCTGCATCTGTTCGCGCCCCAACAGCCCGACTTCAACTGGGAACACCCGGCGGTCCGCGACGAGTTCCGCTCCATCCTGCGGTTCTGGCTCGACCTCGGGGTGGACGGCTTCCGCATCGATGTCGCGCACGGCCTGGTCAAGGCCGACGGGCTGCCCGATCTCGGCGACCACGAGCGGACGCGGCTCCTGGGCAACGACGCCGGTCCCTGCTTCGACCAGGACGGCGTCCACGAGATCTACCGCGACTGGCACACCGTCTTCGCGGAGTACGAAGGCCAGCGGATCGGCGTCGCCGAGGCATGGACCCCCACCCTGGAGCGGACCGCGAACTACGTCCGCCCCGACGAACTGCATCAGGCGTTCAACTTCCAGTACCTGGCCACCGCCTGGCAGGCGCAGGCGCTGCGTGACGTCATCGAGGGCACCCTGCGCGCGATGCGGCCGGTCGGCGCACCGGCCACCTGGGTCCTGTCCAACCATGACGTCACCCGGCACGCCACCCGCTTCGCCAACCCGCCGGGCCTGGGCACCCAGATCCGCGAAGCCGGTGACCGCGAACTCGGCCTGCGCCGCGCACGGGCGGCGACCCTCCTCATGCTCGCCCTTCCCGGGTCGGCCTACATCTACCAAGGCGAGGAGCTGGGCCTGCCCGACGTCACCGACCTGCCCGACGAGGTCCGCCAGGACCCCGCCTATTTCCGTGGGGCCGGCCAGGACGGCTTCCGCGACGGCTGCCGGGTCCCGATCCCCTGGTCCGGCACCCGCGCCCCGTACGGCTTCAACAGCGCCGAAGACGGCCCGAGTTGGCTTCCCCAGCCCAAGGCGTGGGCGGCCCTCAGCGTCCAGGCGCAGACCGGTGACCCTGACTCCACCCTGGAGATGTACCGCAGCGCGCTCGCCCTGCGGCGCAACCACCCGGCGCTCGGCGGCGGCGACAACCTGCGCTGGCTCCCGAGCGCCGAGGGAGTCCTCAGCTTCGAGCGTACGAGCGAGGACGGCGCGGTGTTCCTCTGCACCGTCAACGTCACCGGCGCGCCCGTCACCCTCTCCACCCCCGGCCGGCTCCTCATGGCCAGTGACCGTGTCACGGCCGGTGACACCCACACCGTGCTGCCCGCGGACACTACCGCCTGGTGGACCACCGCCTGACCCGCCCCGTTTCTCCGCCCCCGTTTTCTCCTGCCGACGGCCCCGCTCCCGCCTGACCGCGGTGCCGTCGGCAGGCGTACCCGCACACCCCACCCCGCGACACAACGAGGTGTTCCATGACGTCACGTTCCACCTCCGTGCCCGGCCGAGGCCGGCTGACCAGAAGGTCGGCGGCCCTGGCCCTCAGCCTCGTCGCCGGCACCGCCGTGATACCGGCCCTCGCCGCCGAGACCGACACGCCGCCCCCGCAGCCGGACAGCGTCGCAGTCGCCTCCGACTTCGACACCCAGCTGGGCTGTGCCGGAGACTGGGCCCCCGACTGCGACCAGGCCCAGATGCACCTCCGCCCCGACGGCACCTGGACGCTGACCGCACGCCTGGCCGCCGGCACGTACAACTACAAGGCAGCCCTGGACCGGAGCTGGGCCGTCAACTACGGCCTGAACGCCACGCCCGGCGGCGCGAACATCCCGCTGACCGTGCCCGCCGGGGGCGCCGAGGTCACCTTCGTCTACGACCCGGTCACCCACTGGATCACCGACACCCTCAGCACCACTCTGGTCACCGCGCTCGGCGGCTTCCAGAGTGAACTCGGCTGTGCGACGGACGAGGCCACCGACTGCCTGGCGTCCTGGCTCACCGACCCCGACGGCGACGGCATCGCCACCTTCACCACCACCGAGCTGCCCGCCGGCACCTACACCGCCCAGTCCGGCCTCGGCCTGCCCGCCCGGCCCACGAGTGACAGAACCACGTTCACCGTGGCCGCCGACGGGGCGGAGACCACCTTCGCCTACAGCACCGCCTCCAGGACGCTGAGCGTCTACCCGGGCAGACCGAAGCCGAGCCTGGCGCCCCGCTCCGGCTACTGGCTGGCCCCGGACCTCATCGCCTGGGACGCCTCGGACAGCCCCGCCGGCACCACGTACCAGCTGGCGACCGCCCCCAACGGCGGCCTGGCGGCCGCGGGGACCGGCATCACCGGCGGCACCACCATCCCCCTGCGGTACGAGCCGGAGGGCCTGCCGAAGTCCGTGCAGGCCAAGTACCCGCACCTGGCGAAACTCGGCGCGCTGCGCGTCCCCGCCGCCTGGGCCGCCAAGGCACGCGACCTCGTCAAGGGCCAGAGCGCCGTCGCGGCCATCGGCCCCGACGGCCGGCTTGTCGATGCCACGGGCCTGCAGACCGCCGGCGTCCTCGACGCCCTGTACGCGGCCGAAGCCGGCAAGGCCACCCTCGGCCCCGTCTTCCGCGACAACCGCCCGACTCTCTCCCTGTGGGCGCCGACCGCCCAGTCCGTCAGCGTCGAGCTGTACGACTCCCCCGACTCCACCAGGTCCCGGGTCCTGCCGCTGACGCTCGACCGCGCCACCGGCGTGTGGTCGGTGCGCGGCGAGCGGAGCTGGAAGGGCCTGTACTACCGCTACCAGGTCAAGGTGTGGTCACCCGCGGCGCAGAAGACCGTCACCAACGCTGTCACCGACCCGTACTCGCTGTCCTTGTCGGCGAACTCCCAGCGCAGCCAGATCGTCGACCTCGACGACCACGCCACCGCCCCCGAGGACTGGGACGCCACGCGCTCCCCGAAGGCGCTGCCCCTGGAGAAGCAGCAGATCCAGGAAGTCCACATCCGTGACTTCTCCTCCGCCGACCCGAGCGTGCCCGCCGACAAGCGCGGCACCTACCTCGCCTTCACCGAGCCCGGCTCGCGCGGCATGAAGCACCTGAAGGACCTCAAGGCCGCCGGTGTCACCACCGTCCAGCTCCTGCCCGCCTTCGACTTCGCCGGCACCCCCGAACTCCGCGCCGACCAGGCCACCCCGGCCTGCGACATGGACGCCATGGCCCCCAACTCGCCCGAGCAGCAGGCGTGCGTCGCCTCCACCCAGGCCCGCGACGCCTACAACTGGGGCTACAACCCCTTCCACTTCACCGTCCCCGAGGGCGCCTACGCCACCTCGCCCGACGGAACCGACCGCATCGTCCAGTTCCGTCGGATGGTGAAGGCCCTCCACGACGCCGGCCTCAGCGTCGTCATGGACGTCGTCTACAACCACACCGCCGCCGCCGGACAGGACCCCGCCTCCGTCCTCGACAAGATCGTCCCCGGTTACTACCAGCGCCTGGACGACACCGGCACCGTCACCCGCGACAGCTGCTGCGCCGACACCGCGCCCGAGAACGCGATGATGAACAAGCTCGTGGTGGACTCCGTCACCACCTGGGCCAAGCACTACCGCATCGACGGATTCCGCTTCGACCTCATGGGACTCGACCCCAAGCAGACCATGCTCGACGTCAAGTCGTCCCTGGCCAAGCTCACCCCCGGCCGCGACGGCATCAACGGCAAGGCCAGCCTGCTGTACGGCGAGGGCTGGGACTACGGAATCGTCGCGGGCGACGCCCGCTTCGTCCAGGCCACGCAGCAGAACATGGCCGGCACCGGCATCGGCACCTTCAACGACCGGCTCCGTGACGGCGCCCGCGGCGGCGGCATCTCCGACGCCGACCCCCGGCGGCAGGGCTTCGCCAGCGGCCTGTTCACCGCCCCCAACGGGGCCAAGATCAACGGCACCCCCGAGCAGCAGAAGGCCCGCCTGCTCCACGACATGGACCTCGTCAAGATCGGCCTGACCGGCAACCTCGCCGACTACGCCTTCACCACCAGCGACGGCACCCGCCGCACCGGCGCCGAGATCGACTACAACGGCCACCCGGCCGGCTACACCGCCGCACCCGCTGAAGCCGTCAACTACGTCGAAGCCCACGACAACCTCGCCCTGTTCGACGCCCTGGCGTACAAGCTGGCCCCCACCACCACTCCGGCCGCCCGAGCGCGCCTCCAGGCCCTCGCGCTCGCCACGAGCACCCTCTCCCAGAGCCCGTCCATGGCCCAGGGCGGCACCGACCTGCTCCGCTCCAAGTCCCTGGACCACAACTCCTACGACAGCGGCGACTGGTTCAACGCCATCCAGTGGAACTGCCAGGACGGCAACGGCTTCGGTCGCGGCCTGCCGCTCGCCGAGTCCAACAGTGCTCAGTGGCCGCTCGCGGGGCCGCTGCTGGCCGACCCAGCGCTGCGCCCCGGCTGCACCGAGATCAGTGACACCACGGCCCAGTTCCAGCAGTACCTGAAGATCAAGCGGTCCACGCCGCTGTTCTCCCTCGGCACGGCCGACGCCGTCGGCAAGCGCCTCACCTTCCCGCTGTCGGGGACGAAGGCGGAGAAGCCCGGCGTCATCACCCAGCACCTCGACGGTCACGGCCTGGACACCTACCGGTCCGTCACCGTCGTCTACAACGCCACACCCACCGCTCAGACCCAGAAGGTCAAGAGCCTCGCCGGGACCCGGCAGATGCTGCACCCCGTCCAGAGCGGCGGCAGCGACCCCGTCGTCAAGACGGCGGCCTTCGACCGGGCGACGGGCACGTTCACCGTCCCCGCCCACACCGTCGCCGTCTTCCTCGAGAAGTAGCGTCCCGCGGGTCCTGCCGGATCCATTGACGCCTCACAACTATCAGGTTACTAAGTGGAGTTACACACGAATTAGCAGTCGCCGGGGTGAACCGGCGACATGCCGATCCGTGACGGCGGGCGGACTCCCGCCGCAGAGCCGCGCCGCTGGTCAGGACGCCAGCGCCGCCTTCCCTCCATCACCCGCACCCGGCGGCATCCCCGGGTGCGGGTGATGCCCACCCCGAGGAGGCACCCCTTGCACGGCACCACCACGCGCCGCCCCCGGCGCCACAGAGCACGAGCCGCGTCGGCGGTCCTCGCCGCGACCGCCATGGGACTGGCGCTCGTGCCCGCCCTGTCCACGGCCGCCCAGGCCGAGACACCCGCCACCGCCGTCTCCGTCCCCGGCACGTTCAACAGCGAGATCGGCTGTGCCGGTGACTGGGCTCCCAACTGCGCCCAGGCCCAGCTCAGCGCCCGCACCGACGGCTCCGGAGCCTGGTCGAAGACCATCACCGTGCCGGGCGGCTCCCACGCCTACAAGGCGGCCCTCAACAACAGCTGGAACGACAACTACGGCGCCCACGCCAAGTACCACGGCGCCGACATCCCCCTGCAGATCCCCGCCGGCGGCAAGAACGTCACCTTCGTCTACGACCCGGTCACCCACTGGATCGCCGACGACATCAACAACAAGATCGTCACCGCCGCCGGCTCCTTCCAGTCCGAGCTCGACTGCGCGGCCGACTGGGCACCCGACTGCCTGACCTCCTGGCTCAAGGACATCGACGGCGACGGCACCTACACCTGGTCCACCACCGCCATCCCGGCCGGCACCTGGAAGGTCAAGGCCGCCATCGGCCAGTCATGGACCGAGAGTTACGGCCAGGGCGGCAGCCCCACGGGCGCCGACATCAGCTTCACCGTCCCCACCAACGGCGCCACCACCGACTTCGCGTACGACAGCACCACCCACGTCCTGAGTGTGCGCACGCAGGAGCCCCCTGGCCCCGCCCCCGACGGCACCCTCGGCGCCCTCTACACGCCCGCCCGGACGACCTTCCGGATCTGGTCACCCGACAACTCCCAGGTGAGCGTTACCGTCGGCGGGCAGACGCACGCCCTGCGGCCCGCGGACGTCAGCGGCTACACGGACGTCTACCAGGCCATCGTCCCCGGCGACCTCAAGAACCAGCCCTACCAGTTCCGCGTCGGCAACAACCCGGTCCGCGACCCGTACGCCCGTATGGTCAAGCCCGGCACCACCGAGGGCATCGTGATGGACGCCGACGCCGTCCAGCCCACCGGCGGCTGGGCCCCCAGACCCGCCATCACCAAGCGCGAGGACGCCGTCGTCTACGAGCTGAGCGTCCGCAACTTCACGATCGACCCCAGCTCCGGAGTCGACAGCGCCAAGCGCGGCAAGTTCCTCGGCCTCACCCAGACCGGCACCACGCACAACGGCGTCAGGACCGGCATCGACCACCTCAAGGAACTGGGCGTGACCCACGTCCAGTTGCTGCCGGCCTTCGACTTCAACAGCACCGTGCCCAACTGGGGCTACGACCCGCTCAACTACAACGTCCCCGAGGAGCAGTTCTCCCAGTTCACCGCGCCCGAGGACCGGATGCGCGAGTTCAAGAACATGGTCAACGAGTTCCATAAGAACGGCATACGCGTCCTGATGGACGTCGTCTACAACCACACCGCCAACAAGGACGTCTTCCAGAACATCACCGGCAAGTACTACACGCAGACCGACCTGTCGGCAACCGGCAACTCCATCGACGACGGCAACCCGATGGTCAGCCGCATGATCCGCGACTCACTGGAGTACTGGGTCAAGAACTACAACATCGACGGCTTCCGCTTCGACCTGCTGGGCATCCACCACGCCAAGAACGTCGACGCCTGGGCCAAACACCTCAACGACACGTTCCCCGACCGTGCCCTGCAGATCCACGGCGAGCCCTGGAGCGGCGGAGTCAGCGACCCCCAGGAAGCCGTCAAGGTCCGCTACGGCACCACCCCCACGCTGGCCGGCGGCCACGTCGGAGTCTTCAACGGCGCCTACCGCGACGCCATCAAGGGCGGCACACGCGACCGCGTCCTCGGCTACATGGGAGGTTCCTCCCCCAACACCTCCGCCATCGCCCTCGGCATGCGCGGCTCCCCGCTGGCCACCAAGAGCACCAACGCCCTGTCCGACCCCTGGGACCCGGCCTTCGCCTACGACCCCGAGCAGACCATCAACTACGTCTCCGCCCACGACGACCTCAACCTCTGGGACAAGATCACCTACTCCGGCGTGACCGGCGGCCCGGCCGGCCGCGCCGGACAGATGAACCGCTTCGCCGCCGGCATGGTCCTCACCTCCCAGGGCATCCCCTTCTTCTACGAAGGTGACGAGTTCCTGCACTCCAAGGTCGTCAACGGCGACTACGAGACCGCGAAGAACTCCTACGAGGCAGGCGACAACGTCAACGCCCTCCAGTGGGGCGAGAAGGCCCTCAACGCCGCCACCTTCCGCTACTACAAGGACGCCATCGCGCTCCGCAAGAACAGCCCCGCCCTGCGCCTGGGCACCTGGGACGCGGTGAAGGCCCAGATGTCCACCACCACCGACGGATCCGTCGTCACCTCGGCGATCAGCTCCAACGCCGGCGCGCCCGGCAGCCACGACACCGTCGTGGTCTACAACCCGACGAACAACGCCTACAACGTGTCCCTGCCCACCGGAACATGGCGGAAGGTCCTCGGCACCAACGGCGCCGTCGACTCCACCAGCACCACGGCCGACGGCCTCGCCGTCACCGTCTTCAAGAAGTCCTGACCGACGCCGGACTGTGTGCCGCCACCTATGTGGCGGCACACAGTCCGGCGCGCTGGGTCCGGCAGCCGAGTCAAAGGCGAGTTGATGGTCCCTCAGGCCGAGATTACGTGTTTTCTCAAGGCGAACGTAAACCCTTGACACGTCTCTCCTACCGCAGCAGGCTCCCCCTCCAGAGAGCGCTCCCTGGCTTTCTCGCCCCACCTCATCGCTTCGAGGAGCCGCCGTGAGTCTGATGCGCCGCCGCCTGGGCCTGCTCATAGCCCTCGCGGTCATCCTGTTGTCCTTCGCCGGCATACCGGGCCCCCCGCCCGCTCACGCCGCCGACCCTCTGCTCTCCCAGGGCAGACCGGTGACGGTCTCGTCCACGGAGAACCCGTTCGTCGGCGCCAACGCCGTGGACGGCGATCCGGGCACGCGCTGGTCCAGCGCCTTCGCCGACCCTCAGTGGATCCAGGTCGACCTGGGCTCCGCCGCCAAGATCAGCGAAGTCGCCCTGAACTGGGAGGCGGCCTACGCCAAGGCGTTCCAGATCCAGGTGTCCGCCGACGGCCGCACCTGGTCCACCGTCCACGAGACCGCCACCGGCACCGGCGGGAATCAGCGGCTGACCGTCTCGGGAACCGGCCGGTACGTCCGCATGTACGGCACCCAGCGAGCCACCCAGTACGGCTTCTCCCTCTGGGAGTTCCAGGTATTCGGCACCAAGGACACCGGCGGCAACCCGGATCCCGATCCCACCGAGAAGCTCCTGTCCTACGGCAAGACCGGCGCGGCCTCCAGCTCGCAGCACGACGGCCACTGCTGGGAGTGCAACCCGGCCCGCGCCTTCGACCGCGACCCCGCCACCCGCTGGGCGACCAGCCCCACCAACGGCTGGACCGACCCCGGCTGGATCTCCGTAGACCTGGGCGCGACGGCGCAGATCAGCAAGGTGGTGCTCCAGTGGGACCCGGCGTACGCCAGGTCGTTCCAGATCCAGGTCTCACCCGACAACACGAACTGGACCCCGATCTACTCGACCACGTCCGGCACCGGCTTCAAGCAGACCCTGACCGTCTCCGGCACCGGCCGGTACGTCCGCATGTACGGCACCCAGCGGGCTACTGCGTACGGCTACTCACTGTGGGAGTTCCAGGTGTACGGCACCGGCGGCGCCCCGATCACCCCGCCCCCGCTGCCGCGTGACCCCGCCGACCCGCCCCGGATCGTCTGGCAGGACGAGTTCAACTCCCCGGCGGGCACCAAGCCCGACCCGGCCAAGTGGTCCGCGGACCCCGGCACCGGCCCCAACAACGAGCTGGAGTACTACACCAACCACGACAACGTGAGCATGGACGGCGCGGGTCACCTCGTCCTCGAGGCACGCAAGCAGGCCACCCCCGGCACCTCGTGCCCGACCGATCCGCTCACCGGGAGCGGCACCTGCCAGTACACCTCCGCCCGGATCAACACCGGCAACAAATTCGAGTTCACCTACGGCCGGGTCGAGGCGCGGATCAAGGTGCCCAAGGGCAATGGTCTGTGGCCCGCCTTCTGGATGATGGGCGCCGACTTCCTCGACGGCCGTCCGTGGCCGTACAACGGCGAGATCGACATCATGGAGGTCCTCGGAAAGGACGTGAAGACCTCGTACTCGACCGTCCATGCGCCGGCGTACAACGGCGGCGGCGGGATCGGCGCTCCCTACAAGCTGCCGGGGGACGCCGACTACTCGGACGACTTCCACGTGTGGGCGGCCCACTGGGACAGCAAGGGCATCGTCTACAGCCTGGACGGCCGGACCGTCCTCACGCTCGACAAGGCACAGATCGAAGAGACCCGCGGCCCTTGGGTCTTCGACCACCCCTTCTACCTGATCCTCAACCTCGCCGTCGGCGGCGACTGGCCCGGCCCGCCCGACGCCTCCACCCCGTTCCCGGCGAAGATGCTGGTGGACTACGTACGGGTCTACCAGTGACACGCTCTGCAGGGCTGTCACCGGGCTGACGCCGAAAGGCCGGTGACCGGGTGGCCGGGATCCAGCGATCCCGGCCACTTGGCGTCCACCGACGGTGATCAGCTTCGTGGGAGCCCGGCCTCGGGTACGGGGTCGGCGCGGCGGGCGCGGCGGGCTCCGATCAGCAACAGGGCGCACGCGAGCATGAAGAGCGGCCAGGGCGTGAACGGCAGGACCACGGCGTCGACGACGGTCCAACTCCCCAGCGTCCAGGCGATGAAGGCCGGCGGGGTGATGCCGCGGCGGTCGACCGTCAGGCCGATCAGGATGAGCGGTATGCCAAAGCTGTCCAGGCTGAGCCAGTACGCGCTGCCTGCCGGGCTCATGTCGGCGAGGTCCTCGTTCCGCAGCCCCCCCCGTTACCTTCTTCGTGGCTCCGCAATGGGGCCTCCGGCCTTCGGGTCCGGCATGACTTCCCCCCCTTGTTGCGGTTGATGATCCGGGGGGTGGTG
>NZ_JBIAQC010000013.1:0-158496 GCF_042888685.1 Streptomyces sp. NPDC002779 | reverse complement strand
CGACCATCAGCACGGTCCCGTGCTTGGCCCGGAGCTTGTCGAACAGCTCCCGCAGCTTCGGTTCGCTGTTAGGCAGCGGCTTGTCGAACACCTTCTTCCCAGCGTGATTGACGGCGGCGGCGTGGTGTTCGCCCTTGCCGACATCCAGTCCCAGATAGACGCCGATGCCAGTTTCGTCCGTCACGACCGTCGCTCCCGCCCTCGCCTGTTCCCCGGCCTCACCGCGGCATCAGCGTGCCGGCATCCACGTTACGAAGAGACTGCCGTACCCGGTTGAGGGATTGGCGCTCGTGCCTCTAATCAGCGGTCTGCCAATGCCTCCGGCACCGGCGACACCACCTTTTCGATCATCTCGACTGGGGGCTCAAGTCATACCGGGGCCGAAGGCCGGGAGCCTCCTTGCGAGGCCACGAAGAAGGTAACGGGGTATCCGGGGACGTCCACAAGGCGCGGCATGATCGGACCGTAGCGATTTCCTCACCGCGGCGGCAGAGCGCGGTCGCGTCGCGCCTAGCGGCGGCCGCTGTGTTCGAGGCGGTTGGTCAGGCGGTGGGCCTGGTTGAGGAGGGTGCCGTACGTCGCCAGGCCGTCGGGGTCGTCCGGGACCACGTCGGGGAGGCGTCGACGCAGGTCGTCGAGGGTGCGGCGCAGGACCTCGGTGGCTTCCCGGAGCGGGGGGTCCGGGTCTTCGTCCGGGGTGAAGCGGGCGCTCGTGCACCAGTGCAGGGCGTGGGCCGTCCGGTGCAGGAAGTCGGCGTATGGGCCGGTGATCTCGGATCCCGGCCACCGCGGGTCGTCCTCCTGGGCGGACACCTCCAGGATGGTGCGGGTGACACCCGCCGCGTGGACGGCGACGTCGTCGAGGACGGTGAGGACATCGTCGTAGTGCTGCTCGGGGAGGGCCGCGTCGGACCTGCGGCGGCGCGGGTTGGCGCGCAGGCTCTCCCGGCTCCAGCCGACCGCGGAGCGCGCCTCGCCGACCAGGCGTTCGAGGCGCAGGGCCCGATCGTGCCAGCCGGTGGCTTCGTCCGGGTCCGGTCGGCCCCGCGCCAGGCCGTCGGCGACAGCGCCCAGGAGGTCCTGCGCCTCGCGGGCCGCGTTGTCCAGGGCCGCGCGGGTGTCGCGCAGGTAGAGCGGGGGCCGGATCAGCGCGTTCACCGCGATGCCGACCACCGCGCCGAAGACCGCCTCGGCGATACGGGCGCCCGCCGCGCCGACCCCGACCGGGCCGCTGGTCAGGACGAACAGGGCGGCTGTGGCGGCGTAGATGCCCTGGTTGCCCAGCCGTCGCCAGTTGCCCAGCAGCACCGCGGCCGGGAGGACCAGGGCCATCGCCACGAGGGTGGAGTCCAGCACCATGGCGCAGGCGGTGGCCACGATCGTGCCCGTGGCGATCGCGGCGAGTTGCTGCAAGCCGTGTGCGATCGACCGGTACACGGTCGACTCCACCAGCACGATCGCCACCCAGGGCGCCATGAACGCCATCGGCGCCTGGAGCCACCAGCCGACCACGGCCCACGCGACGCCCGCGGCCAGCGCCGCCTTCGCCGCCTGGAACGCCACATCACGCTCCCGGCCGGGCTCCTTCCACGCCCGTCGCACGCTTCGTCCGGCGCCCCGCGCATGGCGCCGCGCCGCTGACACCGTTTCCTGAAACCACCGCATCACGGGCCAGGTGCCACACAGGGCGCATTCGATGCCTGCGGATGTGCGATCGCCTGCCCGCCGCCCTTCCGCTTCCACGCGCCCCCCAGCACCCTCCGCTCCGATCTCCCACACCGCCACCGTTCACCATCCCGCCACAGCCGCGCCGTTGACGCGCGTAGCGCTTGGCCTCAGGCTGGTCAGCGGTCGCCGCCGCGAGGGCGGTGGTCACCGCAACCGGAAGTCGACGACCCGGAGGTCGGGATGTTCAGACGGATGGCACGTTTCCTCATCGCTTTTGTCATGATCACGTCGGGTGCAGTGGTCGGCGTCGGCGCCACCGCGGGCACCGCGCACGCCGACGAGTGCTACACCTGGAGCCGCACCCTCTCCCAGGGCGCCTCCGGCGGCGATGTCACTCAGCTCCAGATCCGGGTGGCCGGCTGGGTCACCTCCGGCGAGCGGCTCTCCTACGACGGCCAGTACGGCGCCCGCACGGCCGCCGCCGTGGCGAAGTTCCAGTCCGCCTACGGCCTCGCCGCCGACGGAGTCGCGGGACCGGCGACCTTCAGCAAGCTCTACGCGCTCCAGGACGCGGACTGCACCCCCATCCACTTCAGCTACGCCGAGCTCAACCGCTGCAACGCCGACTGGTCCGGCGGCGCGGTCTCCGCGGCCACCGCCAAGGCGAACGCGCTGAAGACCATGTGGAAACTGGAGGCCATGCGGCGCGCGCTCGGCGACGTCCCGCTCACCGTCTCCAGCGGCTTCCGCTCCTACGCCTGCAACAACGCCGTCGGCGGCTCGTCCACCAGCCGCCACCTCTACGGCGACGCCGCCGACCTCACCGGCTCCCCCACCCTGTGCCGCCTCGCCCAGCAGTCCCGCACCCACGGCTTCTCGGAGATCCTCGGCCCGGGCTACCCCGGCCACAACGACCACACCCACGTCGCGTTCGACCCCTCCCCCTACTGGTCAGCCCCCACCTGCGGGATCTGAGCCGCCGTTGTCAGAGCCGGCGGCTAGTCTGCGCGCGTGACAGAGACGATCGCTGCCGACCGCGCGCTGCCGCCGGCCCTGGCCGCGACAGCCCGCACCGAGTTCGACCACGACGACGGCAACGGCATCGACTTCGAGCCCTACGACGCCTTCGACTCCCCCGAGGAGACCACCGACTGGCTGCGCGACTGGACCGGCAACCACGACCTCGACGGCGCCGCCTTCCGCGTCTTCGGACAGGACGGCACCGGCGGGCTCGCCGCCCTCTGGTGCGTGCGGCAGGGCCGGCCCCTCGCCGAACAGCCGGTGGTCTTCATGGGCTCCGAGGGCGCCCGCGGTGTCGTGGCCGGGAATCTGTCCGACTTCCTGTGGCTGCTGGCCGACGGCATCGGACCGATGGAGGCCGTCGAGCACGACGAGCACACCGGCCGTCCGGACCCGACGCTCACCGCTCTCGCGGAGCGCCACGCCACCACTCGGCGCCGGACCGCGCAGGCCATCATCACCGAGGCCCGGGCGGAGTTCCCGACGTACGCCGAGGACATCGACGCGCTCTGCCGCTGACGCGTCCCGGCGGGTCAGTCCGACGAGGCCGGCGCAGAGGTGGCCCGCGGCCCACGTCGCAGCGCGGCCACGGCGGCGCCCGCGTCCTCGGCGTAGAAACGGAAGGTCCGTGCCTCGGCGGGCTTGCCCAGGGCCCGTATGTACCGGACGTGCTCGGTCAGTTCGACGGTGACCGTCGTCTGACCCGCCACGGCCAGCTCGCAGACGCCGTTCTCGCCCACGGCCCCCGGCCCGTTCTCCGGGAACCTGCGTTCCTGGCGCACGGAGGCGATGCGGCCGGCCGGGATGCGGATGTCGAGCAGGGCGCCGTAGCGCAGCCGCAGTGAGCCGTCGGCGCCGATCACATGGGGGCGCACGACGCAGGAGGCGTGCAGGGCGACGACGAACCAGCAGCCCCAGATGTCGAGGACGAGGGTGACGGCGTGCACCAGCGGCCAGGGGATCAGGAAGGCGAGGGCCACGGTCTCCACAACGCAGACGAAGAAGAAGCCGAGCATGACCGCCGTCTGGCCCGGCGCGTAGGGAACGGGCAGGTCGCCGTCGCGTACGCCGTGCGGGCCGCGGCGGGTCACCCAGCGCAGGAAGCTGGTGGACAGGAAGACCTCGTGGGCCATCAGCCTGCGCACGGGCGCCGCGACGGTGTCGGCGAACGCGGCGCCGAGGGCGGCGCGGCGGTCGAGGCCCGCGCGGCGGTGGCGCCGGTGGTCGAGGAAGAGCAGGGCGCCCGCCGCGATCATGACGGCGAGCACCGACAGTTCCAGGGCCGACCGTACGGCCGACGGGATGTCCACTCCCCCGGCCAGGCACAGGACGAGCATGAACTCGCCCGGCAGCAGGGCCAGGCACGACCACCGCACCGCCTTGCGCCACACCTTCGTCCCGCCCGCGGGCTCTCCGATTCGCATGGCCCCAGTAGAGACGTTGACGTTGCGGCAAGGTCAAGCCATAACCGGAGTGTACGTTCGTACGCTCTGGCTCTAGGCTGCCTGCCATGACTCTCGACGTGGTGCGACGGCCCGCTCCGGCCGAACGGCGGGCCCGGGTGGCCGTCGCCGTGCTGTTCTTCACCAACGGCGCCCTGTTCGCCAACCTGCTGCCGAGGTATCCGCAGATCAAGGCGGACCTCGGCATCAGCAACGCGGCCTACGGGCTGGCCGTCGCGGCCTTTCCCGCGGGCGCCATCGCGGCCGGTCTCGCGGCCGGGGCCGTCATCCGGCGGCTGGGATCGGCGCAAGCGGCGGTGGGCGGGACGCTGGTCACGGGGGCCGGCCTTCTCGTGGCGGGGCTCGCCGACTCGGTCGTCTGGTTCGCGGGTGCGCTCTGCCTGGCGGGAGCCATGGACGCGATCACCGATGTCGCCCAGAACGCCCACGGCCTGCGGGTCCAGCGCCGCTACGGGCGCTCCATCATCAACTCCTTCCACGCCGTCTGGTCCATCGGCGCCGTCACCGGTGGCGCGATGGCCGCGGCGGCCATCGCGCTGGGCCTGCCCCGGGGACAGCACCTGGCCATATCGGCGGCGGTCTTCGCGGTGGCCGCGTGCGGCGCCCTGCGGTTCCGCCTGCCCGGACCCGACACCGAGGAGACCGCCGACGAGAACGGCGTACGGCCGTCCGAGGCTGCCAAGCCGGGCCGGCGGACCGCCTGCGTGCTGGCCGCACTGGTCCTCATCGCCACGGCGGGCACGATCGTCGAGGACGCCGGCAGTTCCTGGGCCGCGCTGTACCTCTCCGACTCGCTCCACGCCTCGGTGACGGTGGCGGCCACCGGCTTCATCGCTCTGGTCGGCGCCCAGTTCCTCGGCCGGCTCATCGGCGACCGGCTCGTCGACCGGTTCGGGGAGCGTGCCGTGGCGCGCGCCGGTGGGATCGTCGCCGCGGCCGGGATGGGGCTGGCGCTGGCCGTGCCGACCGTGGGCGGGACCGTGCTCGGTTTCGCCGCGGCCGGGTTCGGGGTGGCGACACTGGTGCCCGCCGCGATGCACCAGGCCGATGAGCTGCCCGGCCTCAAGCCCGGGTCGGGACTGAGCGTCGTCTCCTGGCTGATGCGCCTGGGCTTCCTCTGCTCGCCGCCCGTGGTCGGCCTGGTCGCCGATGCCACCAGTCTCCGGGTCGGCCTGCTGGTGGTCCCCGCCGCCGGACTGCTCGTCCTCCTGCTGTCCGGAGTGCTGCACCCTCGGCGGCGGTAGGCGGAGGTGGCTCCCTTGCCGGGACGCCGCACGCCCGCGAGTGTACGATCGTACGCATGCCGACGGACCACTTCGCGGACGACCCCCGCAGCAACCTCGAGCGCATGCTGGCGGGCGACCTCTACATCGCCGACGATCCCGAGATCGCCCGCAGGCTGCAGCAGGCCGCCCGGCTGACCGCCCGTTACCAGGCGGCCTACGCCGAGGATCCTGACGCCGCCCGGAAGATCCTCGGCGAACTGCTCGGCTCGCTGGGCGAAGAGGCGCATGTGCGGCCGCCGTTGTTCGTCGACTACGGCAGCAACATCAGCATCGGGGCGCGCACCTTCGTCAACTTCAACCTCACCGCGCTGGACGTCGCGGCGATCACCGTCGGCGAGGACTGCCAGATCGGACCGAACGTCCAACTGCTCACCCCGACCCACCCGTTGGAGCCGCAGCCCCGGCGGGACAAGCTGGAGGCGGCGCGGCCGATCACCATCGGCGACAACGTCTGGCTGGGCGGGGGCGTCATCGTGCTGCCCGGCGTGAGCATCGGCGACGACTCCGTCATCGGCGCCGGTTCGGTGGTGACGAAGGACGTCCCCGCGGGCGTCGTCGCCGTCGGCAGCCCCGCGCGTGTCGTCCGTACCCTCTGAACCCTCTGAACCCTCTGAGGACACAGCGTCATGGCCACCGGACACACCGACCCCCAGCGCCGCGAGCGCATCCTCGCCGCCACTCTCGATCTCATCGCCGATGAGGGCGTCGCGGGCGTCTCCCACCGGAAGATCGCCGCGCGCGCCGGGGTGCCGCTGGGGTCGATGACGTATCACTTCAGCGGGATGGACGACCTGCTCCGGGAGGCGTTCGGGCGGTTCGCCGATCACGTCGTGGCCGTGTTCGACGCCCATCTCACCGCGCCGGACGGCCCCGAGCAGGCCCGCGCGGCCGTCACCGACCTCGTCCACGCGCTGTCCGAGGGCACCCGGCGCGACCTGGTGCTGACCCAGGAGCTGTACACGCTCGCCGCGCGCCGGCCCGCGTACCGGGAACTCACCGACACGTGGATGCGCCGCAGCCGGGTCCACCTGGAGAAGCACTTCGACCCGGACACCGCCCGGCAGCTGGACGCGCTCATCGAAGGGCTGATCCTGCACCGGGCGCTGTCCCGGGACCCCCACGACCGGGCGCTGACCGCGGACGCGATCACCCGTATCACCACGCCGAGCCGCGCCGGCCGATGACGGCGGCAGCCTCGGCCACCACGGACCGTACTGCCGGACGTGCGCTCACCTGGGCCGTATCGAGTCCTCCCCCTCACTTCGACGGCTGACCGGTCAGGCCGCCTGGCGGGCGCGCCCGGGGGCGGCCGACGCGGTGCGCAGGCGACGGCCTCGGCGGGTCGGGCCCCATGGCTTGAGGACCGAGATGACCGTCATGAAGACGTAGGCCGACAGGGACACGACCGGGCCGAACACGACGTCACCGGCATCGGGCAGCGGGCCGCCCGCGGCGACGGCGGTGACCGCGGAGTTCACGCCCGGGCGCAGGGCGAGGACCGTGGCGGTGAGGGTGGCCAGGGTCAGCCAGAACTTGGTGAACACCCACCGGTGCCGGGCCAGCCCCCACACCGTGCCCAGGGAGAGCAGCAGACCGCTGAGGAGTGTCAGGAACGCGACGGGAAGCAGCAACCAGTCCGCGAACAGCTTCATCGCGCGCACCGATGCCTCCACCGTCACCGGCGAGCCGGTGGTCGCGGCGGTGCCGCCCAGCGCGAGCAGGCCGAGCGTGACCCCGAGCCAGGAGGCGGCGGCGACGACATGGACGACGAGGGTGGCCCGGCGGGCGGGGCGGCTGAGTTTCACCCGACCCAGCCTGCCGAGCGGCCCCGGCCGGCGCGTCCGACGCCGGGAGCAACCTCAGGTACTCGCCGGGGCGTACGCGGGTCCGCTCGGGATGCTCCGCCGACGCCGGGGGCGACGAAGTGCCGGTGCGGCGGGGCCGTCGTCACCTGCCGCCCGGCTCACCACCGGAGGCCGGTTCCCCCGGTCCTGAGGACTACGACTTTCGTCCGCCCCACCTGGGCCCGCGGCCCGATGGGCCCGGCCTCTGCAGTGGTTAGCGTCGGGGCATGCGAATAGGACTACTTGGCACCGGCAACGTCGCCCGAGCACTTGCCCACGGATGGAGCGCCGCGGGACACGACGTCCTCCTCGGCTCCCGCAAGCCGGACGAGCGCAAGGACCTCGGCCTTCCCGTGGCGGGACTGAACGAGACCGCCGCACACGCGGAGGTTCTGGTGAACGCCACCCCGGGCAACGTCTCCGTCGACCTGCTCCGCTCCATCGGCGCGCCCGCCCTGGCCGGCACCCTGCTGATCGACGTCGGGGTCGGCCTCTCCGACGACTACACCGAGCTCTCCCACCCCAACAGCAGCCTGGCCGAGGAGATCCAGGCGGCCTTCCCGGACACCCCCGTCGTCAAGACGCTGTGCACCATGGACTCCACCACGATGGTCGCCCCGCAAGCGCTCACCGGCCCGAGCACCGTCTTCCTCTCCGGCGACGACGCGGAAGCCAAGCGGACGACAGGGAAACTGCTCACCGACCTCGGCTGGCCGGAATCGTCCCAGCTGGACATCGGCGGCATCACGAGCGCCCGCGGGCAGGAGCACTTCGCGCTGCTGTTCATCGGGATCGCGAACGGGCTGGGCTCCCACACCTTCAACATCAAGGTGGTCACCCTGCCGTGAGGCACCGGGGCGAGGTCACCGCTTGTGGTGCCGCTCCAGTCGGGCGGTCGCCGTCTCCGCGCGGCGCCTGGCCTCCCGTACCCGGCGTTCGAGCGCCCGCAGCCCGTCCCGCGCTCGGCGTTCCTCGTCGCGGGCCCTTCCGTGGTCCTCCTCCACGCGGCTCAGCTCCTCGGTCAACTCGCTGATGCGCTGACGCAGTCGGGCGGTGTTCTCCCGCGCCTCCTCCGCCGCCCGCCCGGCCCCGGCCGCCTCGTCCTCCAGCGCCCGCAGCTCGCTCACGGCCGTGTCGGCGTCCTGTCGGGCCCGGGTCAGCGCCTCGTCGTCGCGGCGCTTCGCCGGGCGGGGTGGGGGTGGCGGGGCGGCGGGCCGGCGTACCGCGGCCGGGCTGACGTCGGGGAAGCCGACGGCCGCCTCGAACGGCCGGGCCAGTCGGCCCTGCGCCCATTCCCGCGCGGCCTCCGGGTCGGCGAGGACGGTGTGCAGGGTCGCCTCCACCTCGCGCCCCACGTCATCGCCGACCGGATGACCGGCCTGCCTCGCCAGTTGCCGGGCCTCCTGGGAGAGGGCTCTGATCAGGGTCCGCTGCCGGCCGCTGAGTTCTCGCAGCTGCGTCCCGTCCAGGTCGTGATGGGCGCGCCGCAGCCCTTCGCCGAGCTTGAGCAGGGCCGCCACCTCGTCGGGGCGCTCGCGGACGAGGAGGTTGCTGACCCAGGCCGAGCGGCTGGGGCGGCGCAGCTTGCCGATCCGCTCCGCGAGAGCGCGGTCACCTGCCGTGCGGGCCTCGGCGACCCGGACGTTGCGCGCCGCCGTGAACTCCTCCGGCCGCAGCGCGTACAGCTCGTCGGCGACCGTGTCGATGTCCACGAGGGCTCCTGTCGATGGTCGGCACCGGCACTGCCGAGCCTAGGAGGGCGGCGCGCGGAGTGCGCGTCGGGAGCCGTGGCCTGCGGCCGGCCGGGGAGCGTCCGGCAGCGATGTGTGAACGCGGCACTTCAGTTGCCTGTCCCACCATTGCGACCGTGCGACGTCGTCGCCATCCGCATTGACCTGGCTGGATTGCGCTGCAACGCTCATGACGTGAGCAAGCCCGAGAACCTCGCCGCGCGCCTGACCGTCGATCTGCCACGTCAGGCCGACGCCCGCTGCGCCGACTGTTGTCGCACGCACTGACAGGCGCCGTTCCCCCTCACTCCGAACTGGCCGAGGATCTCGGCTATCTGGGGGACGTGCGGCTGGAGTGGGTCGGCAACACGATCGGCGTGGACGCCTTCGGCGGAGTGCGGACGAAGGTGACGTCGGTGTGCCCAGGATCGTGATCCCGCCCTACGGCGGCCACACGCTCATCGCCAACTCGGCCGCCGCGTACGGGATCTGCCCGCGCCGCTGCGCGAGTTCGCGGAGAGGCTGTGGGCGGTGCACACCAATGACTACGACTATGCGGCGCCGAAGAGTGAGAAGGCGGCCGAGCACCGCAGGCGGTTCGTCTCCCGGAAGTACCGCACCGCCCATCCGGTGGTCCGCGTCCATCCCGAGACCGGGGAACGCGGGCTGTTCATCGGCGGCTTCGCCCAGAGCATCGTGGGCCTCGGCCCGTCCGACGGCACCCTCAGCCATGTCGTCGAGGGCGACGAGGCGGCCCACTGCACGCCCGCCACGGCATAGCGGGTAGAGCGCACGGCCGCTGGTGGCGCGGGGTGCCGGCGCCACCAGCGGCCCTCGCTCAGGCGTCGCGCCGGATGCGGCGCAGCAGCACGAAGCCGACGAGGACCAGGACCGACCCGGCCGCGGCCGGCCACAGCTCGGCGCCGGTGTCGGCGAGTCCGCCGCCGACGGTCTGCGGTTCGGTGCCGGCCACCGGCGACTGCTCGGCGCCGACGGGGGCCGCGTTCTCGGTCGGCGAAGCGGTTGCCGTTCCCACGGCCTCGGCCGGGGCCTCGCCGGTGCGGGTCGCCGACGGGGTGACGTAGGTCTTCGGCTTGTCGGCGCCGTCGGACGGGGCCTCGTCCGCCGGGGTCTCGTTCGCCGGGGTCTCGTTCGCCGGGGCCTTGTCGCTCGGCCTGGCGGCCGGGGGCGCCTGCGTCACGGGCTCGGTCTCGCCGCCGTCGCCGTCGTCGCCGGTCGGCGTCGGGTCGGCGGGCTCCTGCGGCTCGTCGGACTGCTCCGGCTGCCCAGTCTCCTGCGGCTCCTCGGGCTGCTGGGTCTCCCCCGGCTGCTCCGGCTGGTCGGTCTCCTGGGGCTCCTCCGGCTGCTGCGGCTCCTCCGGGAGGGCGCCGCCGTCGCACTGCCGTCCCTCGTTGATGCAGTCGACCATCTCCCGCATCAGGTCCTCGTCGAAGACGTTGATGAAGTCGCCGTGGTCGGTGACCGGCTTGTGCAGCTGCTCCGGGAAGGAGTCGACCGCGAAGAGCGGCTTGGTCCGGCCCCCGTCCTCGAGGCTCGGGGCGTCCACGTCGTAGACGATCCGCTGCACCAGTTGCGGGACGGCACGGAAGCCGGCCGGGCAGGAGCCGTCGGCCGCGGCGAACGCCACATGGGTGCGGTGGTTGGCGCTGTCGATGTTGCGGCCGTCCCAGCAGCTCTGGAACTTGAACGTGCGCACGACGTCGCTGCCGTCGGGGCAGAGCGGGTACTTGTCCTTCAGCTGCCGGTCCTCGAACCCGGTGCAGCTCCAGGAGGCGTTGGCGTTGGCCGTGCCGTTGACGAAGGCCTTGGCGTCGCCGGTGATGATGCGCAGCAGCCGGGGCATGGCCGTCACGTCACCGGTGGGGCTGCCCTGGAAGGTCAGCGTGACCTCGCGGGGCGTGACGATCTCACCGGCGTTGCCCTCGATGCCGCCGCCGGGGGCGTTGGCGTCCTGTTCCTGGGTGCCGTTCTGCAGGCGCAGGACGGGCCAGTAGTACGAGGACTTGTCGCCCGGGTTCTCGCAGCTGGTGTCGGCGGCGGCCAGGTCCTCGTCACTGGCGAAGGCGTCATTGGCCTGGTTGCCGATGTAGTCGTGGAAGTGGTGGGCGCCGTTGGAGACGCCCGGCGCGACGATCACGTTGTCCGAGTTGAACACGCCGTTCTCGTTGACCCCGCAGCTGGTGGTGAAGGTGCCGCGGGAGGCGCCCGCTCCGGCGGCCGGGGCCTGGACGTTCGGCTGGACTTCGGTGATGTCGGTGAAGTCCGCGGCGACGGGGCCGTTTCCGGCCTGGCCGCCCTCCGGCTGCTCCTCGGGGACGGTCAGTTCGCAGCCCGCCAGCGCTTCGAGCCCTTCGGGGCGTTCGCCCGCGTTGCCGATCGCGACGGCGATCTTCTCGATCGTCCCGCCCCGCTTGTCCTTCAGCGGGTTCATGATCGATTCGTCGGTGAAGCCGGTGTCCTGCCGCTGTTCCGGTGTCGCCTCCCGCAGTTGCTGGTAGGCCTCGGCTGTCTGGCCGTCCAGGGCGGCGAGTTCGTTGTCGACGTCCGCCCTGGCCGCGTCCGGGACCTCGGTCAACTTGGCGCCCACGTCGGGGCAGTCGATCGTGGCGCCGCCGGTCTGGGCCGATGCGCCGTCACTGCCCTCGGTCGCCGAGGCGTAGATGTTGGTCGCCACCAGTCCGCCGCCGCCCAGGATCAGCGCGACCGCGGCGAAGGTCGCGCGTCGTGGGCCGGTCGGGCGCCTGCGCGTAGTGCGTCTCAAGGCAGTACTCCTACGTTCGTGACGGGCGAGCGGACATACAGATCCCTCGCCCCATACGGACCAGGGGCCCGCCTTGTTCAACCGCCCCACGGATTCATACGAACATCTCAGGGACCTCCACGTCACGGCCTCATTTACCTACGTACGCCCATATGCCGCGCACGCAAAGAGCCCCCCGCGACCCCGATCATGACCCTTCGAACAGGCGGGTTAGCATATGAGCACCGCCTAGCTCGAAAGAGACTTCTGTGACTGTCAACGACGACTCGTTCACCAACTGGAAGAACCGCGAGGAGATCGCGGAGTCGATGATCCCGATCATCGGGAAGCTGCACCGCGAGCGGGACGTGACGATCCTGCTGCACAGCCGCTCCTTGGTGAACAAGTCGGTGGTCAGCATCCTGAAGACGCACCGGTTCGCGCGGCAGATCGCGGGCGAGGAGCTGTCGGTCACCGAAACGCTGCCCTTCCTCCAGGCGCTCACCACGCTCGACCTCGGCCCGTCCCAGATCGACATCGGCATGCTCGCCGCGACGTACAAGGCCGACGACCGCGGCCTGTCGGTGGCGGACTTCACCGCCGAGGCCGTCGCCGGTGCCACGGGCGCCAACAAGCTCGCGGGCGGCGCGGGCCGGGACGTCGTCCTCTACGGCTTCGGGCGCATCGGCCGCCTCGTCGCCCGTCTCCTGATCGAGAAGGCGGGCTCGGGCAACGGGCTGCGGCTGCGCGCCATCGTCGTGCGCGGCGGCGGTGACCAGGACCTCGTCAAGCGCGCCTCGCTGCTGCGCCGCGACTCCATCCACGGTCAGTTCCAGGGCACGATCACGGTGGACGAGGAGTCCAGCACGATCCTCGCCAACGGCAACGCCATCAAGGTGATCTACGCCAGCGACCCGTCCGAGGTCGACTACACGGCGTACGGCATCAAGGACGCCATCCTGATCGACAACACCGGCAAGTGGCGGGACCGCGAGGGCCTCTCGCAGCACCTGCGCCCCGGTATCGACAAGGTCGTCCTGACCGCTCCCGGCAAGGGCGACGTCCCGAACATCGTGCACGGCGTGAACCACGACACGATCAAGCCCGACGAGCAGATCCTGTCCTGCGCGTCCTGCACCACCAACGCGATCGTGCCGCCGCTGAAGGCGATGGACGACGAGTACGGTGTCGTCCGCGGCCATGTGGAGACCGTCCACTCGTTCACCAACGACCAGAACCTGCTGGACAATTACCACAAGGCGGACCGTCGGGGCCGCAGCGCGCCGCTGAACATGGTCATCACCGAGACCGGTGCCGCCTCCGCCGTCGCCAAGGCGCTGCCGGACCTCAAGGCCCCGATCACCGGCAGCTCGATCCGCGTCCCCGTGCCGGACGTCTCGATCGCGATCCTCAGCCTGCGCCTGGGTCGTGAGACCACCCGCGAGGAGGTCCTGGAGTACCTCCGCGACGTCTCGCTGAACTCGCCGCTCAAGCGCCAGATCGACTTCACCACCGCCCCCGACGCCGTCTCCATGGACTTCGTCGGCTCGCGCCACGCCTCGATCGTCGACGCGGGCGCCACCAAGGTCGACGGCGACAACGCCATCCTCTACCTCTGGTACGACAACGAGTTCGGCTACTCCTGCCAGGTCATCCGGGTCGTGCAGCACGTCTCCGGCGTGGAGTACCCGACGTACCCGGCCCCGGCCGTCTGATCCCGGGCCCGACCCCGCGCCGCCCGAGCCCGCAGGACGCTCAGGCGGCGCGCGGCTGTCCGGCGGCCAGCAGGTCCATCAGCTCGGCGCGGTGCAGTCCGGCGACACGGTCCAGCAGGTCGGGATGGCGCAGCAGCGCGGCCGCCCGGCGGTCGTTCTCGTCGGGAGCCGTCAGACGCCGGAACTCCATCGGCGCACCCGCGGTGTGGCCGCCGTCGAGCGCCGCGCTCACCGCGACCTCGGCCAGCCGCGGCTCGGCGAGCAGACAGGCCGCCCAGCTCGCCACCACCTCGTCCACCCAGCTCCGCCAGGGCTCGCCGCCGCCCTCCACGCCGGTGATCCAGTCGAGCCGGACCGAGCCCCCGGAGCCGGCCATGCCCGCCAGGGCGGCATCCGTCGGCGTCGGGAAGCGCAGCCAGGCCGCGACCGTCACGGCCTGGCGCGCCTGTACGTCGCAGAGGGCGGCGGCGAGCGCGCCGCCGTTGGGCGGGAAGGCGCTCGTCAGCCAGCGGGCGGTCGCCGCGATGAGCGAGGAGAAGTCCGAGAGCACGGGCAGGCCGTCCCAGGTGTACGCGAGGGGACAAGGGGTACCGCACACACGGTAGCTTCCCGCTTTGTCAGTCCATCAGTCCGGCGGCGAGCGTGGCAGCCAGCTCCCAGCACGCTTCGATGTCCTTTTTGGTCGGTTCGCCGGTTACCGTCACGGCCTCGGCGGCGCGCCGCCAGCCGAGCCCGGTGGTGACGGTCTCGATGGAGCGCACCGCGCCGGTGACGTCGTTGCCGCCGTGCACGTAGTAGCCGAAGGGCCGCCCGCGGGTGGCGTCCAGGCACGGGTAGTAGACCTGGTCGAAGAAGTGCTTGAGGGCGCCGGACATGTAGCCGAGGTTGGCCGGGGTGCCGAGCAGGAAGGCGTCGGCGTCCAGGACGTCGGAGGCGGTGGCGGACAGGGCCGCGCGCCGGACGACACGGACGTGCTCGATCTCGGGCGCGGTCGCCCCGGAGACGGCGGCCTCGAGCATCGCCTGGCAGTGCGGCGAGGGCGTGTGGTGCACGATCAGCAGAGTTGCCACCCGACCGACCCTGCCGTGCCGTCACGTACCCCCGCAACTTCGGAGGAGGTACGTCCGGTTATGCACCGGTGCACCTGTCCCGAAATGGTGCGTTCACCTCACGCGGCCGGTGGTACCCGCACGACTGCGGCCGTAAAAGATACGGCGGTCACATCATGACCGTCCGGGTTTACGCGGCTGTGGTTGCGTGACTACGGTGTCCGGGGTGTCGGCACAAGGGCCACACAGGTAACTCTCCTAAGAGGTGTTTCGCTCTGTCTGGGTTCCGTCGGGATGGGATCGCGCAGCAAACGCTGCCCACGCGCAGCCTCGGACAGGCCCAGGCGCCACCGGACGGTGACGCCTCCGCGCCGACCGGACGGACCGCTCGGTCGGTCAAGGAGCGGGACGCGTTCTTCGACAACGCCAAGTACCTGGCCATCGTGCTGGTGGCGATGGGGCACGCCTGGGAGCCGCTGCGGGACGACAGCCGGACGGTGACCGCGCTGTACATGGTGGTCTACGCCTTCCACATGCCGGCGTTCATCGTCATCTCCGGTTACTTCTCGCGGAACTTCGACGCGAGCCCGGGCCGTATCAAGCGGCTGGTGACCGGCGTTGCCGTCCCCTATGTCGTGTTCGAGGTGGCCTACACCTTCTTCACCAGGTGGACGGACAACGAGCCGGACCGCGACATCAGCCTGCTGAATCCGCTGTATCTGACGTGGTTCCTCGCCGCGTTGTTCATCTGGCGGCTCACCACGCCGTTCTGGCGGATCGTCCGGTGGCCGCTGCCGCTGGCGCTGGTGGTCGCGATGCTGGCCACGCTGTCGCCGTCCATCGGCAACGACCTCGACCTCCAGCGCGCGTTGCAGTTCCTGCCGTACTTCGTGCTGGGTCTGGTGCTGAAGCCGGAGCACTTCGCGCTGGTGCGCCGCCGCGAGGTGCGAATGCTGGCGGTGCCCGTGTTCCTGTGCGCGGTCGTGGTGGCGTACTGGGCGGTCCCGCGGATGAACTACGCGTGGTTCTTCCACCGCACCAGTGCCGAGGAACTGGCCGCGCCCGCCTGGTACGGGCCGGTGATGACGCTGGTGCTGTTCGCCTGCTCGGCGGTCCTGGTCACGTGCTTCCTGGCGCTGGTGCCCAGGCGCGGCATGTGGTTCACGGCCCTCGGCGCGGGCACGCTGTACGGCTATCTCCTGCACGGTTTCGTGATCCAGGCGGCCAATCACTGGCACTGGTCCCACATCGACGCGGTGCACGAGCCGCTCGGGAAGATCGCCGCGACGCTGGTCGCCGGGGCGGTCGTGACGGCCCTGTGCACGGCGCCGGTGCGGCGGGTGTTCCGGTTCGTGATGGAGCCGAAGATGGACTGGGCGTTCAAGCGTGATCCGGCGGAGGCCGCCCGGTCCCGCTGAGACCGGGCGGCACGCCGCTCGCCGCGCCGATCAGTGGCGGGTGGCGTCCTTCGCGGCGTCCTTGACCTTCTCCTTGGCCTGGCGGGCGTCGCCCTTGGCCTGTGCCGCCTGGCCTTCGGCCGTCATCCGCTCATTGCCCACCGCGCGGCCTGCCGCTTCCTTGGCCTTGCCCTTGGCCTGCTCCATCTTGGCCTTGTTCTTCTGCTGTCGCGCCATGACGCGTCACCCCACACCGTGCTCGGGAAACTTCTGCTCCGCTACGGGTGAACCGGCACGGGCAACGTAAACCGGGCTACCGCGAAGCGGCCCCCGCGCGCTCGCCGACAGCGGCGACCGCGGCGGACACCTGCTTCTGCAGCGGTTCACTCAGCGGCTCTCCGCCGACCGTGGCCACCAGGTCGCGGGCCAGGTGATGGAGCTTGGTGTTGGTGTTCTGGGAGGCCATGACCAGGACCTCCCAGGCATCCTCGGCCTTCAAGCCGAAGGTGGCCATCAGGATGCCCCGGGCGAGATCGATGGTGGGGCGGGTCTGCATGGCCCGCCTCAGCTGGACGACCTCGATCCGCAGATCTTGCAGCATGCTCTCGTCCTCGGTCTCGTGGTGCGACGGGGACGGCTCGAAGTCCTCGGCGTCCTCGTCCGCGGGGGCGAACAGCGACAGCATTCCGGTCAGGGTGAGGAGCCGTTCGGCGCTGCGTCCGGCGGAGCGCAGGACGACCGTCTTGCCCTCGCGCAACGCACGGTGCCGTATGCCGAGCATGATGTTGAGCGCGGAGCAGTCGCAGAACGGCACGCCGCTCAGGTCCAGGTCGATGCCGTGGATCGAGCGGGTGAGGGCCTCGCGCAGGGCACCCTCGAACGCCGGGGCGCCGTCGAGGTCCAGCTCGCCTCGGACGACCACCGTCATGCGGTCGCCGTCGGGGCGGAGATGGATCTCCGGCGAGTATGCCGACCGCACCGCCGACACCGCCTCTGCCATGACCGCCTCCCCGGTCATCACTGCCGTCTGTCGCTACCAGCGTCACCGGGAAGCGCTCACACGTCAAGCGATACATGAAATCCAGTTCGTGTTTTTGATTACGTGAATGCCCAACCGTACAATCGCGCCATGGAGGGAGTTCCGGAACCACACGCAGGATGGACGTTCCTGACCAATCACGCTCGGGTCCTGGCCACCATCGCCGACGACCGCAATGCCCGCATCCGCGATATCGCTGTGCGCTGCCGACTCACCGAGCGGGCCGTGCAGAAGATCATCGCCGACCTGGAGCAAGCGGGATATCTCTCGCACACCCGGGAGGGCCGCAGCAACACGTACCGCATCGATCCCAGCATGGTTCTGCGCCATCCGGCGGAGGCGGGCGTGACGGTGGCGTCGCTGCTCTCGCTGCTGGTCCAGGACGAGGCAGACCGTGCCGGGACGCCTCAGTCGGCCTCGACGTCCAGGAGCAGGGAGTAGCGCAGCTTCTCCGTGGCCCGGGCGCCGAGCCGGTCGTAGAACCTGATCGCGTCGGTGTTCCACGAGGGCGTCTGCCACTGGATCCGGTCGAGTCCCCGGGTCCGTGCGTCCGCGACCACGGCGGCCATGAGCATCGGGCCGATGCCCAGGCCGCGGTGGCCGGACCGGAGGAACAGGCAGTCCATGTGGAGGTACTCGTCGCCGTCCCAGGTGGACACCTCGGGGGCGCAGGAGGCGTACCCGATGACGTCGTCGCCGAGTTCCGCGACGAACACGGACAGGCGCGGCGGATCCGCCTGCCCGAACAGCAGCTTCTCCAGCCGCTGGGGCAGGTCGGCGGGCGGCTCCACCGCCTTTTCGTAGGCGGCGTGTTCGGCCGCGAGGGCGGCGATGCCGGGCAGGTCCGCGGGCCGTGCGTGCCGCACGCGTGCGGAGGCGGTGGCGGTCAACGGACCTCGCCCGCCAGCACATCGGCGCGCCAGGCCGCCAGCCGGGCCTCGATGTCGTCCTCTCCGTCCAGCACGTGACGGCTGAAGGCGTCCCGCTCATGGGCCAGCACGGCGGCCTCCCACACGCAGGGCGCGAGGCCCGTACGGCCGGGCCGCAGCGCGTCGATGTCCCCGGCGGGGCCGGTGAAGACGGCGAGGTCGGACATGTGGCCCTCGATCCAGGTGTGCACGAGGACGTAGTCGCCGTCACCGCCGGCATGCAGCAGGAGCACGGACAGGCCCAGGGAGCCGCGCAGTTGTGCCGCCGCCAGATGACCGGCGGCGATCCGCAGCGCCGCGCGTGCGTCCTGTTCCGTCACCGCGCGTCCGGGCGCCTCGATCGCGTACGCCTTCACGGCGTGCCCGGCGACCTCGTGACTGCCCAGCGGGCGCACGGTGCGGGCGTGGTGGCCCTCGGCCAGGGCGAGCAACTCGGCCGCGTGGCCAGGGATCAGCTTTACATCGGTGTCCGTCACCACATCATCATGCCTTGCCTCTGGTCCCACCAGAAGTGGCCCGGTCAGTGGGGGTGCGGCCTCGGTTACTCTGTGCCGCCGGGCCGGTGAGGGGAGAGCGAAGTGGTGGGGCGTCGAGCGGTGTGTGCTGCGGTGCTGGCCGTGCTGGTGGCGGGTTGTTCGTCGGGGGCGGGGGACAACGGCTCGCGGCCGTCGGACGGTTCGTCCGCGACCCGGGCGGCGGCAGCCGCCGTGCGCAGCGGGGGCTCCGTCGGAGGTGCGGGTTCGCCCTGCGCGTTGCCGGTCACGTTCGACATCGCCGAGGAGTGGACGGCGGAGGCCGTCGGCGACGACGACGAGGTGTCGCAGGAGATCGCCGACGCGGTGCTGCGGCAGGGGCCGGTCGCCCTGGTCTGCGAGGTCGACGCCAAACCGGCGGGCAGCATCGGCTTCCTGCGGGCGTGGACCGGCGAACCCGGCGACGACGACGCCCGTACCGTCCTGGAGGCCTTCGTGGCCGCCCAGAGCGGGGTGAGCAAGGAGAAGTACGGCACCTTCACCGCGGGCGGTCTCGCCGGTGCGGAAGTGACGTACCGGTACAGCGACGAGTTCCTGGAGGAAAGCAAGGAGGAGAGGGCCCTTGCCGTCACCACCGCCCAGGGGCCGGTCGTCCTGCACCTCGGCGGGCTGGACACCGAGGAGCACCGGGCGATGCTGCCCGCTTACGAGCTGGCCAGGAAGACCCTGCGGCCGGGCCGGGCCGAGTAGGTCCCGCCCTGATGACCGGAACCGGTCTGCGCTCGACATCCCCGAGTGGTCCAGACCTCCGGCAGTGGCCCGGGCGGACCCGGTCGGCCCGCCGGAGTGCCGTGCAGGCCCCCGGCCAGCACTCGAGCCACTTCCCACCCCGGCAGCACCACTCCTCCAGCCACCCCCGGGGCGTCATAATCCGCTCGTTCGCGACCAGTTGGACACCTGCGCTTTTCCGTCATGTTTCGCAAGGCGACCGCTGAAGCTACACAGAGGCACCACCATGTGACGCGATGGATGCGTCGGCGACCGGCTACTGAGGGGGCACGGCGTCGCGCAAGGGGGTGCGTCCGCTCCGTGCGAGCAGCACTCACCCCTGCCCGGGGAGGGGACAAAGCCGCATGAAGCGGATCTTATGCACCACCGTGGCGACGGTGGGCGCACTCATCGCCGCGCTCGGCCCGCCGGCCGGAGCGGCCCACGCCGACAGCGCGCCCCGCGTCGATCTGCGGGTGCTGGTCGTCAGCGACGGCGGTCCGTCGACGGACGCGATCGCCGCCGAACTGCAGGTGTCGGGGACGCCGTACACCGAGATCGACCTGACCCGGGCGGACCGCCCGGTCATCGACGCGGACCTGCTCGCCGACACCGTCGACGGGCGGCCGCGGGCCAAGTTCCAGGCGGTCGTGCTGCCCAGCGACAACCCGTTCGCGGCCGGCTCCGCCGAGATGGCGGCGCTGGCCGCCTATGAGCGGACGTACCGCATTCCCCAGGTCGACGCCTACACCTACGCGCGTCCGGAGGCCGGTCTCCAGTACCCGGTCGAGGGCGGCTACGCCGGGAGCCTGGACGGGGTACGGGCGCAGGTCACGGACGCCGGGCGCGCTGGGCCCTTCGGCTATCTCGACGGCGCGGTACCCTTCGAGGACAACTCCCCCACCGTCGGGGAGAGTTACGCCTATCTCGCCACGCCCGTCGCGGGCGCCGACTTCACCCCGTACGTCGACGCGGCCATCCCCGGCACCTCCCGGCGCGGCTCCCTGGTGGGCGAGTACCGGCACGACGGGCGGCGCGAACTCGTCGTCACCTTCGTCTACAACCAGCACCAGCAGCAGTTCCGGCTGCTGGCCCGCGGGATCGTGGAGTGGATGACGGGCGGGGTACACCTGGGCGCGTCGAAGCACTACTTCGCCGTGCACGTGGACGACGTGTTCGCCGCCGACGACCGCTGGAACACGGAGCTGAACTGCACGCCCGGGGACGTCGACTGTCCCGAAGGGGCGGGCACCCCCGATCCGATCCGGATGACCCCCGCGGACGTCACCCACGCCACCGACTGGCAGCACGGCCACGGCTTCACCCTGGACCTGGCCTACAACGGCGCCGGAAGCGTCGAGCACCGCGAGGACAACGGCGGCGCCGATCCGCTCACCGACCGCTTCCTCGCCGACCGCGCCCGGTTCCGCTGGATCAACCACACCTACACGCATGCCTTCCTCGGCTGCGAGCAGGACACCACGGTCGTGCCCTGGCGGTGCGCCACGGAGGCCGACGGCACCGTCCGCTGGGTCGGCCGCACCACCGTCGCCGACGAGATCGCCACCAACCGGGTCTGGGGCACCGGCGCCGGACTGCCCCTGGAGAACGGCGAGTTGGTGACCGGCGAGCACTCGGGGACGCGAGTGCTGCCGCAGCAGACCGCCGACAACCCCCACCTCGCGCCCGCCCTCGCCGACACCGGCGTCGCCTGGCTCGCCTCGGACAACTCCCGTGAGCCGCAGCAGCGGCAGGTCGGCCCGGCCGCCACCGTGCCCCGCCACCCGATGAACGTCTTCTACAACGCGGGCCGGACCACCGAGCAGGTCGACGAGTACAACTGGATCTACACCAGCCGCGCCCAGGGCGGCAGCGGCATGTGCGAGGACGATCCGGCGACGTCCACCTGCCTCACCGAGCCGCTGGACACGGCCACCGGTTACGCGCGGTACATCGTGCCGCTGGAGACGCGGACGGCCCTCGGCCATGTCCTCGCGGGCGACCCGCGACCGCACTTCATCCACCAGTCCAACCTCGCCGAGGACCGCATCGCCTATCCGGTGCTCAGCGGCGTACTCGACGGCTACGAGGCGCTGTTCGCCGCCGACACTCCCGTCCTGAACCCGCGGATGAAGGAGGTCGGCGTCGAACTCCAGCGCCGCGCCGCCTGGCGGGCCGCGCTCGGCGACGGCCGGGTGACCGCCTACCGCATCGGCGAGACGGTGACCGTCGGGGCACCGGACGGGGTCGCGGTCACCGCGACCCTGCCCACCGGCACCACCCTGGCCGGCGCCGCCTTCGGCGAGCCCTACGCGGGCGGGCGCTCCGGCTGGGCGCCCTCCACGGGCACCGCCCTCACCCTCGCCCTGCCGTCGCCCGCCGCCACCCCGGCCGGCACCGGCGCCCCGGCACCGGTCACGGACCCGGCGCCCGGCACCGAGGTCCCGGCGGGGGTCAGGGAGCAGGTCCGGTACGCCCCGGCGACCTGACGGCGTACCGATCGAAGGTCTCGGCCGCCCGTCCGCGGCCGGGACCGGCACGACCACCCCACACTTCGGCCGTGGAGCACACCGATGCACGATCCCCGCGGCGCGCGACGCTCGGACGCGACGCGCGTCACCCTGCTCACCGAGGGCACCTACCCGCACAGCCACGGAGGCGTGAGCGTCTGGTGCGACCAGCTCGTCACCGGCATGCCCGACCTGGACTTCGACGTCATCGCCGTCACCGGCACCGGTCACGAACCCCTGGTGTGGGAGCTGCCCGCCCACGTGTCCCAGCTCTGGTCGGTCCCGATGTGGGGCGCCCCGCCGCAGGGCGACCCGCCCCGCGGACGCGCCCGCCGCCGCCTCGCCGCCGCCTACGAGCGGTTCCTCACCGCGCTCGTCGACCCCTGCGCCGAGGACGGCTTCGCACCGGCGCTGTACACGATGGCGCGGGCCGCCGCGGACGGCACGCTCAGCCCTTTCCTCCGCGGTGACCGGGCGGTTGCCGTGCTGGCCTCCGTGTGGAACCGGCCCGGCCTCGTCGTACGGGAGGCCCGGCCCTCCCTGCACGACGCGCTCACCGCCACCGCGCTGCTGGAGCACGCGCTGCGCCCGCTGACCGCTCCGGTGCCGAGCGGCGGGGTCACCCACGCGGTGAGCGGAGGCGTCGCCGTGCTGCCCGGACTGGCCGCGCTGGAACGTTACGGCGTGCCGCTGCTGCTGACCGAGCACGGCGTCTATCTGCGCGAGCGCTACCTCGGCTACCGCACCGCCCCCTACCGCTGGCCGGTGAAGGCGGTCGTGCTGGGCTTCTTCCGGCTGCTGGCGGAGGAGGCCTACCGCCGGGCGGCCCTGATCACACCGGGCAACCGCTACAACCGGCTGTGGGAGGAGCAGGGCGGTGCGGCGCCGGAGTCGATCCGGACCGTCTACAACGGCGTGGACCCGGCGGCCTTCCCGCCCGCCGGGCCTGAACCGGAAGGACTCACCCTCAGCTGGGCGGGCCGCGTGGACCCGATCAAGGACCTGGAGACCCTCATCCGGGCCTTCTCCCTCGTACGCGCCCAACTGCCCGCCGCCCGGCTGCGGTTGTTCGGCGGTACGCCCCGTGGTGGCGAGGCGTACCGGGAGCGGTGCGAGGCGCTGGCCGCCGAGTTGGGGCACGCGGACGCGGTCACCTTCGAGGGGCGCGTCGACGACATCAAGGACGCCTACGCCGCGGGGACCGTGGTGATGCTGTCCAGCATCAGCGAGGGCTTCCCGTTCACGCTGATCGAGGCGATGTCGTGCGGCCGGGCGACCGTCTCCACCGATGTGGGCGGGGTGCGGGAGGCCGTCGGCGACACCGGGCTCGTGGTACCGCCGCGGGACCCGGCGGCGATGGCCGCCGCCGCGCTGGAGCTGCTGCGCGCCCCGCAGCGACGGGCGGCGATGGGAGAGGCGGCGCGGCTGCGGGTGATCGAGCAGTTCACCCTGCGCCGCACCATCGACACCTTCCGCGCCATCTACCAGGAACTGCCCGATGCGGGACGGGCTTTGACGCCCGCACCGGAACCGGTACGGAGCCTGGCGCTGTGAGCGGGCCCATGGCACTCGAACCGGGCGGCACGGAGCAGGACACCCTCGCGCTGCGCCTGGCCGCCGACACCACGCTCGCACTGCGCCTCCCGGACCGCGGGACGCGGCGCGGCGAGGTCGACGGGCTGGCGGCCGAGCTCGCCGACCGCATCGGGCCCGCGGTCCATCCGTACGAGGTGGCCGCGCTGCTGGAGTCGGAGGGCCTGACCGCCGCGGTGGTGAAGGAGCGGTACGGGCATCCGGACATCTTCTCGCTCGCCTCGGCCCTGTACGAGCGGGTCCCCCGGGTCTTCCCCGAGCCCGCGCCGACGTCCGACCCCTGGCGCCCGGACCATGTGCGCTGCCTGCTGCGCGGGGTGCTCTTCGCGCTGCCGGGGCTCGCTTATCTGCTCGCCGCCCCTCTGTGGCACGCCACCGCTCACGCCTACGCGCTGATCGTGGCCGGGCTGGTCTCCTGGGCGTGGGGACAGGCCCTGGGCCACCGGGCCCATCTGCGCCGGGCGACCGGCCGTCGGGAGGCGGGCCGCACGCTGCTCCTGGGCGCCCCGCTGGGCGCGCTCGGGGCGACGGCCTGCGCCGCGGTGCCCGCGCAGGGCGGACCGGTGACCCTGGTGGCGGCCGCGCAGTCGGCCTATCTGGCCGCGGCGGGCGTGCTGCTGGTCCTCGGCGCGGAGTGGCTGCTGCTGGCCGCGCTCTCCCCGCTGGTCGCCGGGTCCGCGGTGCTGCCCTGGTGGGAGCCGGGCCCGGAGCTGCGCGCCGGGCTGCCCCTGCTGGCGCTGCTCGCCACGCTCGCCGTCACCGCGCACACCCTGCGCACCGCCCTCGCCACGCCACCCGGCCCCGCCACTCCCCCGCCGCCGGCGCACCGGTCCCTGCCCTACGGCCTGTTCGGCCTCGCCGCCGCGATCCTGGTGCTGTCGGCGGGACGGCAGCACCCGTACGCGGTGATCGCGCTGACCGTCTCCATGGGTCCCGCCGAGTGGCTGCTGTACCGCTACCGGGGACTGTCCGTCGGCGCGCTGCGGGCCGCCGCGACCCCGGCCGCGTTCCAGTGGCGCTCGGCCGGTGTCCTCGGCCTGTGCCTGCTCGCCTACCTCCTGCCCCTGGCGCCCGCCGCCCTGCTCACCGGCAGCGATCCGGCGGCGCTGCTGCCGCTCGCGGCCGCCTTGTGGACGGCGCTGCTGCTCCAGGCGTTCGGCATCGCCTGGCCGCCCGCGGTGATCTGCCTGACCGCGGCGGCCTGCGCCGGCGCCGCGCCCCCGCAGCACCTCCCCCTGGCCTACGGCTCGGCCGCCCTGTGTCTCACGGTCTGCGTGCTGTGGACGCTCGGCCGACCCGCCCCGCATGTCTGAACCCACCGCGGCTCGCCGCAACCCACCGGAAGGACCCACGAGTTGACCTCCGCACCGCTCGCCGCCGTCACCGGAGCCGAAGGCTTCATCGGCTCCCACCTCACCGAGGCGCTCGTCGCCACCGGCCACCGGGTCAGGGCGATGGCCCAGTACAACTCCTTCTCCTCCTACGGCTGGCTGGAGACCCTGCCGCCGGACGTCCTGGACCACGTCGAGATCGTCCTCGGCGACGTCCGCGACCCCGGCTCCGTGCGCGGCCTGCTGGAGGGCGCCGACTGCGCCTACCACCTGGCCGCGCTCATCGCGATCCCGTACTCCTACCAGGCGCCGCACAGTTACGTGGACACGAACGTGACCGGCACCCTCAACGTGCTGGAGGCCGTCCGGACCCTGGGCACACCCCGGCTGGTGCACACCTCCACCAGCGAGACCTACGGCACCGCGCAGACCGTGCCGATCACCGAGGACCACCCGATCAACACCCAGTCGCCGTACGCCGCTTCGAAGGCGGGCGGGGACCGGCTCGCCGACAGCTACCACGCGAGTTTCGGCACCCCCGTGGTGACCCTGCGCCCGTTCAACACCTTCGGCCCCCGGCAGTCGATGCGGGCGGTGATTCCCACCGTGATCGGTCAAGTGGCCGCCGGAGAACGGACGATCACCCTCGGCGATCTGCGACCCACCCGCGACTTCACCTACGTCAAGGACACCGCCCAGGCGTTCCTCACGGTGGGCACCGCGCCCGCCGGGCAGGTGGTGGGGCGCACCTTCAACGCCGGTACGGGCGGCGAGATCTCGGTCGGTGACCTGGTCGCGCTGATCGGCAAGGTGATGGACACCGCCCTCGACGTCCGCGAGGACACCGAGCGGCTGCGGCCCGCCGCCTCGGAGGTGATGCGGCTGGTGGCGGACGCGTCCCGGCTCGCCGCGGCGACCGGCTGGGAGCCCGCGCACACCCTGGAGGAAGGCCTCGCCCGCACCGTGGAGTTCTTCCGCGACCCCGCCAACCTGGCCCGCTACAAGACCGGCATCTACAACATCTGACACCCTCCACCACGACGTTCCATGAAGGAGCAGTCACCATGCACGCAGTGATCCTGGCAGGTGGCAAGGGCGTCCGGCTGCTGCCCTACACCACGGCCCTGCCCAAGCCGCTCGTCCCCATCGGCGACCAGCACGCCATCCTGGAGATCGTGCTGCGCCAGCTGTCGGCCTCCGGCTTCACCCACTGCACCCTCGCCATCGGCCACCTCGGGGAGATCATCCGCGCCTATGTCGGCGACGGCACCCAGTGGGGCATGAACGTCACCTACGCCACCGAGGAAAGCCCCCTCGGCACGATGGGCCCGCTGCTGACGCTGCGCGACCAACTGCCGGAGACCTTCCTGGTGATGAACGGCGACATCCTCACCGACCTCGACTACGCCGACGTACTGCACCGGCACCAGGACTCGGGGGCGCCGCTGACCATCGCCACCTACGCCCGCAAGGTGCTCATCGACTTCGGGGTGCTGACCACCGACGCCAGCAAGGTGGTCGCCTTCACCGAGAAGCCGAGCATGGACTACCGCGTCTCCATGGGCGTCTACGGCCTGTCCCGCGACACGCTCGACGCCTACACCCCGGGGCTGCCGCTCGGCTTCGACGAGCTCGTCCTGGATCTGCTGGCCGCGGGCCGGCCCCCGCACGCCTACGAGTTCGAGGGGTACTGGCTGGACATCGGCCGCCCCGACGACTACGACCGGGCGAACGCGGAGTTCACCAGCCGCAAGTCGCTTCTGCTCAAGGGAGCCTGAGCACCCCATGCGCATCCTCGTCCTGGGCTTCACCGGCTATCTGGGCGGCCATGTCGCCGAGCGACTGCGGGCCCTGCCGGGCACGCGGGTGCTCGGCGGCGGCCGCTCGTCCGACGCCGACCATCACATCGACCTCGCCTCGGCCGACCCCGAACGGCTGGCGAAGACCCTCGCCTCGGCGGCTCCCGACGCCGTGGTCAACTGCGCGGGCGCCGTCGCCGGCGACACCCTCACCCTCGCCGAGGTCAACACCCGGGGACCGGCCGTCCTGTGCGCGGCGCTGCGGGCGGCGGCCCCGGCCGCGCGTCTGGTCCATCTGGGCTCGGCCGCCGAGTACGGCCCCGGCGCCCCCGGCTCCCGGGTCACGGAGTCGGCCCCGACCAGCCCGGTCGGCCCCTACGGCGCGACCAAGCTCGCGGGCACCGCCGCGGTGACCGCCTCGGGGCTGGACGCGGTGGTCCTCCGGGTGGGCAACCCGGTGGGGCCCGGGGCGCCGCCGGCCGGTCTGCCCGGCCGGGTCGCCGCCCTGCTGCGCGAACCGGGCCCGGTGCTGAGGCTCGGCGACCTGTCGGCCCACCGCGACTTCGTCGACGTACGCGATGTGGCCCGGGCCGTGGCGCTCGCGGTGGCCGCGGAGGGGCCCCTGCCTGGCGTGCTCAACATCGGCGGCGGAACGGCGGTCCCGGTCCGCGACCTCGTGCACGGACTGGCCGGACTGGCGGACTTCCGCGGCCGCGTCGAGGAGTCCGCGCCCAGCTCGGCCCGCTCGGCACAGGTGTCCTGGCAGTGCTCGGACATCACCGCCGCGCACCGGGCGCTCGGCTGGCGGCCGGTCCACTCGCTGGCGGATTCCCTGGGCGCCCTGTGGGAGAGCGGACGAACACCGTGAGCCTGCTCATTCCGCTGTACGTCCATCCGGCCGAGGATCCGGGCGCCTGGCACCGGCTGATCTCGGGCGCCGCCCACACCTACGCGGTGATCCTCAACCCGGCCAGCGGACCGGGCCGGGAGCCCGATCCGGCGTTCACGGCGGCGGCCGGCGCGCTGCGCACCGCGGGCGCCCGGCTGCTCGGGTACGCGGACACCGCGTACGGGCGCCGCGACCCCGCCGACGTCGTCGACGACATGCGCCGGCACCGGGAGTGGTACGCGGCCGACGGCTGCTTCCTGGACCGGGTGCCGGCGGAGCGGGCCGGGCTGTCCGACTGCCGGAAGCTGGTGCGCTCGGTGCGGCGGGCGGGCGCCGGGACCGTGGTGCTCAATCCGGGCGTCCATCCGGCGCCCGGCTACACCCGCCTCGCCGATCTGACGGTCACCTTCGAGGGCCACTGGTCGACGTACGTCTCGGCCTTCACCCGCCCGGCCTGGACCACGCGGCAGCCCGCCGAACGGTTCTGCCATCTGGTGTACGGGGTGCCGCAGGCGCTGGTGCCGTTGGCCGTGCGGACCGCGCACGAGCGTGGGGCGGCGGTGTCGGGCCCCGTGACGGGTGAACAGCCCAATCCCTGGGCGGGGTTGACGCCCGCGCTGTCGGGGGCGGCGGGGTGAGGCGGGCGGCCTGGGCCGTGGTGCTCGTGACGCTGGCAGCGCTCACCGGGTGCTCGGGGGCGGACGAGGACCGCGCCGGGGCGCCCCGGTGGCAGCCACGGCCCGGGCTGGCCTGGCAGTGGCAGCTCGACGGCCCCGTGGACCCGTCGGTCGACGTGCCGGTCTACGACATCGACGGCTTCGAGAACTCCGCGGCCGACGTGGCCCGGCTGCACCGCGACGGGCGCAAGGTCATCTGCTACGTCAACGTCGGCGCCTGGGAGGACTTCCGCCCCGACCGGGCGGACTTCCCCGCCTCGGTGCTCGGCCGCCCCAACGGCTGGAGGGGCGAGCGCTGGCTGGACATCCGCCGGGTGTCCGTGCTCCGGCCCCTCATGGAGCGCCGCTTCGACATGTGCCGCGACAAGGGCTTCGACGCCGTCGAGCCCGATCTGGTGGAGGGGTACGGCAACGACACCGGTTTCCCGCTCACCGCGCGCGATCAGCTCGGGTACAACCGCATGATCGCGGACCTCGCCCACCGACGCGGCCTGTCCGTCGGGCTCAAGAACGACCTTCCCCAAATCCCCGCACTGGTGCGGCACTTCGACTTCGCCGTCAACGAGGAGTGCGCCCAGTACGACGAGTGCGGGGAGCTGAAGCCGTTCATCGCGGCGGGCAAGGCCGTCTTCCACGTGGAGTACGCCGAACCGGCCGCCGCCTTCTGCCCCGACTCGCGCCGGCTGGAGCTGTCGTCGATGCGGAAGAAGCCGGAACTAGGGGTGTGGCGGGCGCCGTGCTGAGGCGGGCGGCCCTCCGTAGGGTGAGCGCATGACCGAGGTGATCGTCCATGTGGTGCAGCTGCTGGTGTCGCCCGTCCACCGGCTCGCAGGGCGCCCCGCGGACGGCGCCGGGCCTGAACCGGCCGGGGAACTCGTCCGGCGGGCGGAGGTCCGCGAGGGGCTCGGACTGGTCGGCGACCGGTACTACGGGCAGCGGGCCCACCGGAACGCCTCGGTGACCCTGATGGCCGAGGAGAACCTGCCGGCCGGCACCGACCTGCGGCACACCCGCCGCAACGTCCTGCTGCGGGGCGTCGACATCGACTCCCTCGCCGGCTCGGTCATCAGCCTCGACTGCGGTACGGGACCGGTGACCTTCGCCCTGAAGCGCCCCGCCCGGCCGTGCGCCTGGATGGACGTCACGATCGGCCCGGGGGCCCAGCGGGCGCTGCGCGGCAAGGGCGGGGTGCGGGGCACTCCGCTGTCGGACGGGGTGCTGGAGGTCGGGGAGGCGGTCTTGCGGGTGCTGGACGAGTAGCCCGGCGCGGAGGTGCCGCGCCGGGCTCGTGGTGCCGTCCGTCAGGACGCCGTGCAGGGACCCAGCACGGGCGCGGCGTTGCTGCCGTTCTTCATGACGGTGAAGCCGAAGCTCGTCGAGGCACCGGCGGCGAGAGCGCCGTTGCCGTTCGGGCGCATCGTCATGACGTTGCCGGAACTGTCCCAGGTGGGCGAGCCGTTCCAGGTGGTGACGATCTTCTGCGGTGAGGTGACCGTGACGGTGGTGCTCCAGCCGGTGATCGCGGAGCTGCCCGCGGTGACGGTCACCCTGCCGTTGAAGCGGTCGCTCCACTCCTCCTGCTTGCTGTACGTCACGGAGCAGGACGCGCTGCCCCCGCCGCCACCGCCGCCCGATCCGGATCCGCCGAGCGCGGTCAGTACGGCCGTGTAGGCGGGCTTCTTGTTGTAGTTGCCGTCGAACAGCAGGGGTGTTCCGGAGGCGCGCCAGGAGTACTTGTCGGTGACGCCCCAGACGGTGATGCCGGTGCAGCGGGTGACCGCGAGACAGGCCCTCACGACGTTGCCGTAGCTGGTGGCCTGGGCGGTGCCGGAGCCCTCGATGTCGAGCTCGGTGATCTGCACGTCGACGCCGAGGTCGGCGAAGCGCTGCAGGTTCGCCTGGTAGTCGGACGGCACGGGCGAGGCGCTGTTGAAGTGGGACTGGAAGCCGACGCAGTCGATCGGCACACCGCGGGCCTTGAAGTCGCGGACCATGTTGTAGACGGCATTGCTCTTCGCGTTGACGCCGTCGGTGTTGTAGTCGTTGTAGCAGAGCTTGGCGGCCGGGTCGGCCGCGCGGGCGGTGCGGAACGCCTCCTCGATGAAGCCGTTGCCGAGCTTGTCCTGGAAGGGCGAGCTGCGCCGGGCTCCGCTGGAGCCGTCCTGGAAGGCCTCGTTGACGACGTCCCAGGAGTGGATCTTGCCCTTCCAGTGGGTCATCACCTGGGTGATGTGGTTGTTCATCGCCGTTCTGAGGTCGCCGGCCCCCAATGAGCCGACCCAGCCGGGGAGTTGGGAGTGCCAGACCAGGGTGTGGCCGCGGACCTTCATGTCCCGGTTCAGGGCGTGGTTGACGATCTGGTCGGCGGAGCCGTAGCTGAAGGAGCCGCGGCTGGGCTCCAGGGCGTCCCACTTCATCTCGTTCTCGGGCGTCACCGAGTTGAACTCGGTGTTGAGCGTGGACACGTACGGGGCTTCGCCGAGGCGGTTCGCGGCGACGGCGGTGCCGAAGTAGCGGCCCTTCTCGGCCGCCGCGGCGCCGAGGGTGCTCGCGGCGTGCGCCGGGCCCGACAGGGCGGTGAGGCCGGCGGTGGCCAGCAGGCCCGCGAGGCCGAGGACCAGGGCGGTGCGAGCGGTGCGTTCGGGGGCCTTGCGGATGGACGTGCGGGTAACCATCTCGTCCCCTTCTTCCGGTGACTGGACGCCGGAACCGCGCGCCGAAAGTTTCGGTCACGGTTCCGAATGGCGCGGCAGACCATACGGGTGCCCTGATGCACCGTCAACGGGTTGCGTTGCGATGCATTGCAGTTGGCTCAAGAAGAGCAGCTAGGGCACCCGTCACGTCCAGCCCTCGAAAGTTTCGAGGATTCAAGAAGGTGTTTCGGTGCCGGTGTAGAAGGCGATCGTCGCCCGGGTGGTGGACTCGACGGTCTCCGCGTCCGCCCCGGAGTCGGTGTACGCGGCGCCCCACAGCTCGCCCGAGCGCGTCATGCACGCCTTGCCCTCGTCGGACATCGCCCACTCCTGCGCCTGCTCCGGGCTGAGCCCGCCGCCCGTGAGGTGCAGGCCGAGCCCGAGAAGGACCATGTCCCAGCCGACGCCGGTCGCGCCGGGCCCGTACTGCCCCCAGAACTCCTCCGGGACGACCGCCACGTGCTCGAGCTCCAACAGGGTGCGCTCCTCGCCCTCCGGGGTGAGGCGCAGCAGGACCTCGCTGAAGCCCGGGTCGGGGCCGAACAGCCAGCTCACCCGGAGCAGGTTCGGCTCGTCGCACTGGAGGATCTCGCCGCCGGCCTGACCTTCCAGCTGATAGCGTCCGCCGACCTGGAACTCGCCGCTGACCGGCAGGAACCAGCGCGCGATGCGCTCGGGAGAGGTCACCGCGTCCCACACGTCGGCGACCTCGGCGTCGTAGGAGCGCCGCAGCACCACCGTACGAGCCTCGCCCGCCTCGACTCGCCGGGTGCCCACCTCGCGGTGCAGCCGGTTGATCTCGTCGACGATCTCAGTCATCCCTGTTCACTTCCTCTTGCTGCCTGCGCTCGCGCTTGCCGCGCGCGAGCTCCGTACCGAGCGCGTCGAGCCGCTGCTCCCAGAACCCCCGGAACCGTTCCAGCCAGTCGTCCACCTGGCGCAGGGGCGCGGCGTCCACGGCGTACAGCCGCCGGGTGCCCTCCGCCCGCACGGAGGCGAAGCCGTTCTCCCGCAGCACTCTGAGGTGCTGGGAGACGGCCGGCTGCGAGATCCCGAATTCCTCCTGGATGGCGGCGCCTATCTCACCCGACGCCCGCTCACCCGTGGCGAGCAGTTCCAATATCCGGCGTCTGACCGGGTCCCCGAGAACATCGAAGGCGTGCACGGCACCGACTATGCCACCCGCAGCTTATATAAGGCAACTCTTAAATAAGGCCGCCGGAGCACGCGAAAGCCCGGACATCGCGTGCGGGGCGATGTCCGGGCCGGTGTGCGGGGCGCGTGGGTCAGCTGTCGCCGAGGCGGGCGCGCAGGAGCTTCTTGCCCAGTTCCGCGCCCTTGCGGCTGTCGGCCTGCGCCTTGCGGAACAGGTCCGCGACCTCGGTGTCCTTCTCGCGCTCCGCGTCCTGGATGTACGACTCCAGACGCAGCGCGTTGCTCAGGCACGCCTCGACGTACCAGACCAGGTTGTAGTCCTTGTCCTGCGTACCGGTCACACCGCCGGTCTCGGCACTGCTGGCCATGGGGAGCTCCTTCCTCGTCGGTACGGGGCTCGGTGGGCCCCGTCTGTCGTTGCGCGCCGAGTACCCGCACCGACCGCGGCCAGTCAGCCGATCCGCACCTTTCGCATAGATCCCGCACCCCGGCCGCCGTCGGCGTCAACTCGCTTGTTCCATGCGGCAATTCAGACAGTTGGCACAGAAGCGAACAGAGAGCAGGCGGATTCGGAGCGAAGTACGCATCGACCGTGCGAGAGCGGTCGATGACGGTGTGTACTGTGCTGCGAGCGCCTCGTCAGGGGTTCTCGCACCCACCCCTGCCCACTTCTCTGGATACCGATTCGATGATCGAACTACCGGACCTGGCCGCCGGCGGTCTGGCCGTCGGCACACTGTCCGCGCTCGCTCTCAGCGGCGGTCTGCTCCGGTCGCGGCGGCAACGGGCCGTGCAGCGCGACGAGATCGCCGCCCTGCGCGCCCATCTCGACGGCGTGGTGCAGACGTTCGCCGCCGAGATCGAGCATCTGGCGGCCAAGCGCATCCCGGCCGCCGCCCGCCGCCTGTCCCATCCTCATGTCACGGTACCGGGTCCCCTCCAGCTCCGGGCTGCCGGATCCTCCCTCGGCGTCGCCATGGAGAACGTGCTGGACCAGCTGCGCGTCGAGCTGACCGCCCAGCACCTGCGCGTCGACGCCGCCGCACAGGCCGGGATGCGCGGGGCGACCCGGGAGATCCAGGCCGCCCTGTACCGCCTCCAGGACGCCCTGCGGGGTCTGCAACAGCAGTACGACGACCCCGAGTTGACACAGACGCTGTTCGAACTGGACCACGAGAACGAGCAGTCGCTGCGACGCGCCCAGGTCGCCGCCGTGGTGTGCGGGGCCTGGGTGGGGCTGGCCCGCGAGGAATCCCACGTGGTGGACGCGGTGACCGGCGGCCAGGCCCGGCTCACGGGCTACCACCGGGTCCGGGTCAACAACCACCTCGAACCCGGCACCGCCCTGGTCTCGCACGCCGTCGAACCGGTCGCGATCATCGTCGCCGAGCTGCTGGACAACGCCCTGCGGCACTCCGCGCCGGACACCGACGTGGTGGTCAACCTGGAACACGTCCACCACGGCGTCTGCGTCACCGTCGACGACGCCGGCCTCGGCATGACCCAGGACGAACGCGCCCGCGCCCAGCGGATGGTGGCCGGCACCGAGCCGATCCTCCTCACCGACCTCGGCGATCCCCCGCGCATGGGCCTCGCCGCGATCGGCCAGCTGACCCGGCAGTTCGACCTGAGCGTGGACCTCTCCTCGCCCTCCCCCTACGGCGGAGTCCGGGGCGTCCTGCGCGTCGACAGCCACCTGCTGACCCGGATCGACCCCGACGCACGGCCCCCGGCCGCCAGCGCCCCGCGCCCGACGCGCCGGACCCAGGAGGACGAGCCGGCGCGCGGCACCTCGCACGACTACGTGCCCGAGCCGGAGACCCACGGCCCGCGGCCCACCGCCGAAGGGCTGCCCCAGCGCCGCCGCCGCACCAGGGCGACCACCGACCGGCCGGCCGTGGCCGAACAGCGGCCGACCGCACGGCGTCCCGAGGAGGCGGCCGCCGCGCTCGGCGGGCTCCAGGCCGCCACCGCCGCCGCGCGCTCCGAGACCGCCGAGCACGACACCGAACGCGACGACCACGAAGGGGGCACGGCCCGATGACCGGCCGCGACACAGGAGACACCGCGTGGGTTCTGGATCCGATTCTCGAGGTGCCGCATGTCGTGGCCGCCGTCCTGCTCACCCGGGACGGGCTCGTCAAAGGCTGGACGGACGCGCTCTCCCAGCCGTCGGCCGAGCGGGTGGCCGCCATCACCAGCACCGTGCAGGGGGCCTGCCGTACCGCCGCGGCCGCGTTCGCGGACCGGGAGGGGGCCGAGGTGCGGCAGGTGGTCATCGAATCGGACCACGGCTATGTGCTGATCGTGCCGACCGACCACGGCACCTGCGTCGCCGCCTACGGTGACGGCGAGACGCGCCTGGATCTGCTCGCCCACCGGGTGCACTCCCAGGTGGCACGGCTCGGCGAGAAGGCGATGGCCGCCGCGCCCCGAGGCACCGACGGCGGCGCGCCGGCATGACAGCACGCCCGGGCGGCCGACCGCTGGTCCCGGCGTATCTCTCGACCGGCGGCGTGGCCCGGCCCAGCCGCCCCCAGCTGGAGCGGCTCTCGGTGCTCACCGGCAGCGGTGAGCCCGCGCCGGCCGGCCTGCCCGCCGCCGAACTCGCCCTGCTCGAAGCCCTGGACGGCGGATCCCTGACGGTGGTGGAGGCGGCGGCGCACCTGCGCCTGCCGGTCTCCGCCGTGCGGGTCCTGGCCGGCGCGCTCCTGGACCGCGAGCTGGTCCTCGCCCGCGCCCCCGTCCCGCCCGCCGAGCGCTTCGACCCCGACCTGCTGAAGAGAGTGGCCGATGGCCTTCGCGCCCTCAAGCACGACTAGCGGCATCCACCTGCCGGACACCGCCCGCGACCTGGTGAAGATCCTGGTCACGGGCCCTTTCGGGGTGGGCAAGACCACACTGATCGACTCCGTCTCCGAGATCCGGCCGCTGCACACCGAGGAGCGGCTCAGCGAGGCGTCCGCCCCGGTGGACGATCTGGCGGGGGTACGGGAGAAGTCGACGACCACCGTCGCCATCGACTTCGGCCGGATCAGCCTCGACCACGGCATCGTGCTCTACCTCTTCGGCACGCCCGGCCAGGAGCGGTTCCGCGCCCTGTGGGACGACATCGCCTACGGGGCGCTCGGCGCGCTGGTGCTGGTCGACAGCCGCCGGATCGACGCCTCCTTCGACGTCCTCGGCCTGGTCGAGGAGAGCGGGCTGCCGTACGCCGTCGCCTTCAACGCCTTCCCGGACGCGCCGAACCACTACACCGAGGCGCAGTTGCGCGCCGCGCTGGACCTGGAGGCGGGCACGCCGATGGTGACCTGCGACGCGCGCGACCCCAACTCCTCAATCGACGCCCTGCTCGCCCTGGTCCAGCATCTGATCGACCGCCACCCTCCGGAGAACCGGTGACCACCTACCCCGCCGCCCAGCAGACCTTCTCCCGCTCCGCGCCCGTGCGGCTGTGGGAGGACGGCTTCGCGCTCGACCCCTATCGCTACTACGAGGATCTGCGGGCCCAGGGCCCGGTCGGCTGGGCCGAGTTGGCGCCGGGCGTACCGGCGTACGTCGTCACCGACCGGCGAGCGGCCCTGGACCTGCTGCACGACACGGAGACGTTCTCGCACGACCCGCGGCCGTGGGAGGCGACGGTCGCCGACGACTCGCCGGTGCTCGGCATGATGCGCTGGCGGCCCAACACCCTGTTCGCCGACGGCGCTGATCACGTCCGCTACCGCACCACGCTGATCGACACCTTCGACCGGATCGAGCCGCACGACCTGCGCGCCCGGGTGCACCGCGCGGTGCGGCTGCTGGTCGGCCGGATCGGGCCGCGCGGCCACGCGGACCTGGTCGGTGACTTCGCCCGGCCGCTGATGGCGCTGGTGTTCAACAACCTCTTCGGACTGCCCGACAGCGCGAGCGACCGGCTCAACGCGGCGCTGGGCAAGATGATGGAGGGCGGTTCCGAAGCCGCCGAGGGCGAGGCAGAGTTCGGCGGCTACGTGCTGGAGCTGATCGCCGCCAAGGCCGAGCGGCGCGGCGAGGACCTGCCGAGCTGGCTGCTGGACCACCCCGCCGGGCTCACCCCGGAGGAGGTCACCTGGCAGGTGTTCCTCACCCTCGGCGCCGGACACGAACCGACGGCGAACCTGGTCTCCAACGCCCTCTCCCGCATCCTCGGCAACCCCTCCTACTACTCCACCCTCACCAGCGGCGCCCGCCCGGTGATGGACGCCGTGGTGGAGGTGCTGCACCACGAGACACCGCTGGCGAACTACGGCATCCACTACGCCCGCCGGCCGCTGACCTTCCACGGCGCGTGGATCAGGGCCGCGGTCCCCGTCGTCATCTCCTACGGGGCACTCGCGCACGCCGCCGAGCAGAGCACCGGCGGCCACCGGCACCCGGGGGACGCCTCACACCTGTCCTGGTCGGCGGGGCCGCACGCCTGCCCGGTCAAGCAGCACACGCTGCTGATCGCGACGGAGGCGATCGAGCGGCTCACGCAGTGGCTGCCCGACCTCGAACCGGTCCTGCCGCGCGAGCGGCTGACCTGGCGGCCGGGCCCCTTCCACCGTTCGCTGACCTCCCTGCCCGTGCGGTTCAGCCCTCGCTCCCCCGATCTGCCTGGAGGCCCGTCGTGACCGTCACCGACCGCACCGAACGCTTCGCCCTCGACCCGTTCGGCTCCGACATCGCCGCCGAGTCCGCCCGGTTGCGCGCCCTCGGCCCGGTCGTGCCCGTCGAGCTGCCCGGCGGGATCCCGGCCTGGGCGCCCACCGGCTACGACACCCTCAAACAGCTGATCCTCGACCCCCGGGTCAGCAAGGACCCCCGCAAACACTGGACGTTGTGGCCCGAGATCTCCGAACACCCCTCCTGGGGCTGGATCCTCGGCTGGGTCGGCGTGGTCAACATGCTCTCCACCTACGGCCCCGACCACGCCCGGCTGCGCAAGCTGGTCGCCCCCAGCTTCACCCAGCGCCGCACCCAGGCCATGCGCGCCCGGGTCGAGGCGATCACCACGGAGCTGCTCGACCAGGTGGCCGCTGCCGACGCCGAGCCGGTGGACATCAAGGCGGCGTTCGCCCATCCCCTCCCGCTGCGGATCATCTGCGAACTGTTCGGCGTGCCGGACGAGTTGGTGCCCGACACCACCCGGCTGATCGCGGCCATCATGGACACCTCGGACCCCTCCCCCGAGCACGCCGCGTCCGTGCAGCGGCAGATCGGCACGGTGCTGCCCGCCCTGATCGCCCACCGCAGCGAGCACCCCGGGGACGATCTGACGACCGAGCTGATCCGGGTCCGCGACGAGGACGGCGACCGGCTCAGCGACGAGGAGCTGCTGTACACGCTGCTGCTGGTGATCGGCGCCGGGTTCGAGACGACGGTGAACCTCATCGGCAACGCCGTCGTCGCCCTGCTGCGCCGCCCCGAGCAGCTGGCGGCGGTGCGGGCTGGGCAGATCGGCTGGGACGCCGTCGTCGACGAGACCCTGCGGGTCCACCCGTCCATCGCCTCGCTGCCGCTGCGGTTCGCGGTCACCGACGTGGAGGTCGCGGGCGTCACGATCCCGGCCGGGGACGCCATCATCACGACGTACGCCGCCGCGGGCCTGGATCCGGCGCACTACGGCCCGGACGCGGACACCTTCGACGCGGCACGCGGCGCCGACGACCATCTGGCGTTCGGCATCGGCGTGCACCGCTGCATCGGCGCTCCGCTGGCCCGGGTGGAGGCACTCACCGCCCTGCCGGCCCTGTTCGACCGGTTCCCCGGCCTGCGGCTCGCGGTCGACGCGGACGACCTGCGTCAGGTGCCGTCGTTCATCGCCTTCGGCTGGCGGGAGATTCCGGTACTGCTGGGCGAGTGACCCGGAGACAGCCGCGCGAGGGCCGACCGGTCCCCCGTTCCGGTCGCGCCCCCCGCGGCTCGTTGAACCTACGTCCGTCGCGGGCCCCTTGGGAACCGCGTCGATGCCCGCTGTCGGGAGCGCGGGGCTCACCTGTGCACAAGTGAGTCCGGTTCGCCCTGCTTGGCCCCGTGCAGGGTGGGCGGATCGAGGTCGCCCGCCGCCAGGTGGGCGAGCACGACCTCGTACAGGTCGCCGCCGCCGGCCAGGAGCTGCCGTTCCAGGACGGGCTCCGCGGCACGGACGTGCTCGCGCACGGTCTGCGCGTGGACGCCCAGCGCCTGCGCGGCGCGCTCGGCGTTGCCGCCGGCCGCGATCCAGGTGCGCAGGGTGCGGCGCAGGTCGCGGGCGTCGGCGTCCAGGCGGGCCAGCAGGTCGTGCGCCCAGGCGCGCATCGCGGGTCCGGTGAGCAGCTCGCCGAGGTCGGCGGACACGGGGGCCCGGTCGTCCGCACCATGGGCCAGGCTCTCCTGGCTGTTGAGCGCGAGATGGACGACGGCACGGGCCGTGAGGTCGGAGAAGTCGGTGCCCAGCAGGGCCTCGACGCGTTCCATCCGGGCCCGGACGGTGTTGCGGCTGACGCCGAGCACCTTGGCGGCGCTGACCGCGGTGAACTCAAGGCCCAGACGGGTGGTGGCGAGCAGTTCCGTGTGGGTGTGATGGGGCAGGCCGGCGAGCGGGCCGAGCACCCGCAGCGTCCAGCCGCGCAGGGCGTCGGGGGCCATCAGGCGCTCGGGGTGGGTGCGTTCGGCGTACACCGCGGCCTTGTCCGGCCGGAAGTGCGCCACGGCCAGCGCGCTGACGGCCTGTCCGTAGGCGGTGGCGGTCCTGGCCAGGCTCTGCCGGGCGCTGCCGCCGAGGAAGACCCGCGGGCGGGGGCCGATCAGCGAGCGCAGGGCACCGGCCACCGCCTCCCTGGGGGTGACGACGATGACGTGTTCGTCCCTCGCGGGGCACCGCACGACCAGCGCCTGCTCCCCCGTCGCGTCCCGGCACTCCTCGGCGAGCCCGTCGCGTTCCTCGGGACGGCTCTCGACGACGTACACACAGGCGGTGTCCGTGTCGAGCAGCCCGGGCCACAGTCCCGCGGCGACCCGGCGGGCGGCGACGGTGTCCTCGACCATCAGCAGCTGCAGGATGGCCAGGCGCAGGTCGGACGTGGCGCGTTCGAGCCGGTGCACGGCGACCGCCGACTCATGGGCCCTGAGCAGCACATCGAGCACCTGGACGCTGTGCGTGACGATCTCGGAGGCCCGCCGGTCGAACGGAACCGGGCGGGAGACGGTCAGCACACCCGCCGACGCCGCCACCCGGACCAGCCGCAGATGACGCCCCGGCCCCTCCCACGCGGCGGAGGCGATCCGGCCGGCGACCATGTCGTCGAACAGGTCCTCGAACGGGCCGCTGTCCAGCGAGGTCCCCGCGAGGACGGCTCCGGATCCGTCGTACAGACAGGCCGTGCCGCCGACGGCGTCGGCGAGCCAGGCGACGACCTGCCGGACGCGCTGCCCGCCCGGCCGCAGCAGCTCCAGCAACTCCCGTTCCCACGCCGCGCCCCGCACCTCCGCACGACGGCTCGCATCCGCTCGGCCTGTCACGATCGGCCTTCCTCGTCTTTCGTCCCGTTTCCGGCGTACCGGTCCGGGACGTTACCTCACACCCACCGAACCGGCCGCCGGCGTTCCCGGCGGGGACGGGTTCCCAAAACGGGCCGCTTCAGGCGCCGGGCACCGGGCCTGGCGCGTGCGCGGGCCTGCCCTGCGTGTCCCGGCCCGGGGCAGGGCTTAGGCTCGGCGGATGGCGAAGTACTTCGATGTGCACCCCGACAACCCCCAGCCGCGTGTCGTCTCCCAGGTCGCCGACAGCGTCCGGGCCGACGCGCTGATCGCGTACCCGACGGACTCCTGCTACGCCCTCGGCTGCCGGCTGGGCAGCCGTGACGGGGTGGAGCGGATCCGGTCCATCCGCCGGCTGGACGACCGGCACCACTTCACCCTGGTGTGCCAGGACTTCGCGCAGCTCGGCCAGTTCGTGCGGATCGACAACGACGTGTTCCGCGCCATCAAGGCCTCCACGCCGGGCAGTTACACCTTCATCCTGCCCGCGACCCGCGAGGTGCCGCGCATGCTCCAGCACCCGAAGAAGAAGACCGTCGGGGTGCGCATCCCCGACCATGTCGTCACCCAGGCGCTCCTCGCCGAGCTGGGCGAGCCGCTGCTGTCCAGCACCCTGCTCCTGCCCGACGAGGACGAGCCGATGACACAGGGCTGGGAGATCAAGGACCGGCTGGACCATGTGCTGGACGCGGTCGTCGACTCCGGGGAGTGCGGTACCGAGCCGACGACGGTCATCGACTTCTCCGGCGGGGAGGCCGAGATCGTACGGCGCGGCGCCGGTGACGTCTCACGCTTCGAGTGAGGCCGGGGCGGCCGTGTGGCCTGCGGTGACGCGTGGAACGATGGCCCCGACCCGGCCCCGCCCAGGGGCGGGGCCGTCGCCCGCTCCCTCCGCAGAGAGGCACGACCGCGCCATGACCGTCGTACAGGGAACCGCCGTCGGCATCGCCACCGGGGACGGCACCGCCGACGCCTACCTCGCCCACCCCGGTGACGGCGCCCCGCACCCCGCCGTCCTGCTCTACATGGACGCCTTCGGGCTCCGGCCGCGGCTGCGGGCCATGGCCGACCGGCTCGCGGGGGCCGGTTACACGGTCCTGGTGCCGAACGTGTTCTACCGTCACGGCCGCGCCCCCGTCGTGGAGTTGCCCGAGTTCATCGACCCGTCGGCGCGTCCGGAGATCTTCGAGCGGCTCGGGCCGGTCATGCGGGCCCTGACGCCCGAGCTCGCGATGCGGGACGCCGGTGCCTGTCTGGCCTGGCTCGCCGAGAGCCCGGTGGCCGCCGAGGGCCCGGTGGGGCTGACCGGCTACTGCATGGGTGCCCGGCTGGCGCTGCTCACCGCCGGGACCTACCCGGAGCGGATCGCCGCGGCGGCCGGTTTCCACGGCGGGCGCCTCGCCACCGACACCCCCGACAGCCCGCACCTGCTCGCCGGACGCATCACCGCCGAGCTGTACTTCGGCCACGCGGACCAGGACCCCGCCCTGCCCGAGGACCAGCAGGAGCGTCTTCAGCAGGCGCTGGCCGCGGCCGGCGTCCGCCATCGCTGCGAGGTCTATCCGGGCGCCCACCACGGCTTCACCCAGGCCGACACCGCGGCCTACAGCCAGGAGGCGGACGAGCGGCACTGGGCGGCGCTGCTCGATCTGCTGAAGCGAAATCTGGTGGGCGCCTGACACGTGCTCGATCTACCGAAGCGCAACCTGGCGGGCGGCTGACACCTGCTCGCTCCGCTGGAGGGAAACCTGATGGGCGGCTGACACCTGCCCGATCTAAGGTGCGGCCATGACCTCGCAGCCCTATCTCTCCGAACTGTTCTCCCTCGACGGCCACGTCGCCCTGGTGACCGGCGGCAGCTCCGGCATCGGGCGGGCCATCGCCGGTGCCCTCGCCCGCGCCGGGGCGAGTGTCGTGGTCCTCGCCCGCAAGGAGGCGGAACTGACCGCGACGGTCGAGGAGTTGACCGGTGACGGCTGCCGAGCCGGCTGGGTGAGCGCCGATCTGGGCACGCGTACGGGCGTGCGGGCGGGGGCCGAGGAGGCGGCCGGGGTGTTCGGGGAGCCCGACATCCTGGTGAACTGCGCCGGGATCAATCTGCGGCCCCCCATGACCGAGCTGGACGAGGACGTCTGGGACACCACGATGGCCGTGAACCTGGAGGCGCCCTTCCTGCTGGGGCAGCGGTTCGGGCCGGGGATGGCCGAGCGCGGCTTCGGGCGGATCATCCACGTCACCTCGCAGCAGGCGCACCGGGCGTTCGTGCAGAGCGGCGCCTACGGCGTCTCCAAGGGGGCGCTGGAGTCGCTGGCCCGGTCACAGGCGGAGGCCTGGTCGCCGTACGGCGTCACCTGCAACACGCTGGTGCCGGGGTTCGTGATGACACCGCTGAACCGGCGGCTGTCCTCCGACCCGGAGAAGGTGGCGGCGCTGGCCGCCCGCACGATGATCGGACGCAACGGCCTGGCCGAGGACTTCGCGGGGGCGGCGGTGTTCCTCGCGAGCCGCGCCTCCGCCTATGTCACCGGCCAGGCCCTGTTCGTCGACGGCGGTCTCTCCGTCCACTGACCGGTCAGGCGCCGACGTACTCCGCCAGGTGCCGGCCGGTGAGGGTGGAGCGCTCGGCGACCAGGTCGGCGGGGGTGCCCTCGAAGACGATCCTGCCGCCGTCGTGGCCGGCGCCGGGGCCCAGGTCGATGATCCAGTCGGCGTGGGCCATGACGGCCTGGTGGTGCTCGATGACGATGACGGACTTGCCGGAGTCCACGAGCCGGTCCAGCAGCCCGAGCAGCTGCTCGACGTCGGCGAGGTGGAGGCCGGTGGTCGGTTCGTCAAGGACGTAGATGCCGCCCTTGTCGGCCATGTGCGTGGCCAGCTTCAGCCGCTGCCGCTCGCCGCCGGACAGCGTGGTCAGCGGCTGGCCGAGGGTGAGGTAGCCGAGGCCGACGTCGGCGAGGCGGCTGAGGATGGCGTGCGCGGCCGGGGTGCGCGCGTCGCCGGAGCCGAAGAACTCCTCCGCCTCGGTCACCGACATCCCGAGCACCTCGCTGATGTCGCGGCCGCCGAGGTGGTACTCCAGCACCGCGGCCTGGAACCGCTTGCCCTCGCATTCCTCGCAGGGCGTGGCGACGCTCTGCATGATGGCCAGGTCGGTGTAGATGACGCCGGCGCCGTTGCAGGTGGGGCAGGCGCCCTCGGAGTTGGCGCTGAACAGGGCCGGCTTCACGCCGTTGGCCTTGGCGAAGGCCTTGCGGATCGGGTCGAGCAGTCCGGTGTACGTCGCCGGGTTGCTGCGCCGCGAGCCGCGGATCGGGCTCTGGTCGACCGAGACCACGCCCTCGGCGGCCGGGACGGATCCGTGGATCAGCGAACTCTTGCCGGAGCCCGCGACGCCGGTGACGACGGTCAGTACCCCGAGCGGGACGTCGACGTCCACGTTCCGCAGGTTGTTGGCGCTCGCGCCGCGGATCTCCAGGGCGCCGGTGGACTTGCGGACCGTGTCCTTCAGGGCGGCCCGGTCGTCGAGGTGGCGGCCGGTGACGGTGCCGGAGGCGCGCAGGCCGTCGAGGGTGCCGGCGAAGCAGATGGTGCCGCCGGCCGTACCGGCGCCGGGGCCGAGGTCGACGACGTGGTCGGCGATCGCGATGGCCTCGGGCTTGTGCTCCACGACGAGCACGGTGTTGCCCTTGTCCCGCAGCCTGAGCAGCAGGTTGTTCATCCGCTGGATGTCATGGGGGTGCAGGCCGATGGTGGGCTCGTCGAAGACGTAGGTGACGTCGGTGAGCGCGGAGCCGAGGTGACGGATCATCTTGACGCGCTGGGCCTCGCCGCCGGACAGGGTGCCGGCCGGCCGGTCGAGGGCGAGGTAGCCGAGGCCGATCTCCACGAAGGAGTCCAGGGTCTGCTGGAGTGCGGTGAGCAGCGGTGCCACCGACGGCTCCTCGATGCCGCGGACCCACTCGGCGAGGTCGCGGATCTCCATCGCGCAGGCGTCGGCGATGCTGATCTTCTTGATCTTCGAGGACCGGGCGCCCTCGCTGAGCCGGCTGCCGTCGCACTCGGGGCAGACGGTGAAGGTGACGGCGCGCTCCACGAAGGCCCGGATGTGCGGCTGCATCGCCTCCTTGTCCTTGGACAGGAAGGACTTCTGGATCTTCGGGATGAGACCTTCGTAGGTGAGGTTGACGCCGTTGACCTTCACCTTGGTGGGCTCGCCGTAGAGGAAGGCGTGCATCTCCTTCTTGGTGAACCGGCGGATCGGCTTGTCCGGGTCGAGGAAGCCGGACTGGGCGTAGAGGCCGACGGTCCAGACGTTGTCCGACTTCCAGCCGGGGATGGTGAAGGCGCCCTCGGAGATCGATTTGGAGTCGTCGTAGAGCTGGGTGAGGTCGATGTCGGAGACCTTGCCGCGGCCCTCGCAGCGGGTGCACATGCCGCCGGTGCGCTCGAAGGTCGCCTTCTCGGCCTTGGTCTTGTCGCCGCGCTGCACGGTGATCGCGCCGCTCGCCTTCACCGAGGCCGTGTTGAAGGAGTACGCGCTGGGCGGGCCGATGTGCGGCTTGCCCAGGCGGCTGAAGAGGATGCGCAGCAAGGCGTTGGCGTCGGTGGCGGTGCCGACGGTGGAGCGCGGGTCGGCGCCCATGCGCTGCTGGTCGACGCTGATCACGGTGGTCAGACCGTCGAGCACATCGACCTCGGGGCGGGCGAGGTTCGCCATGAAGCCCTGCACGAAGGCGGGGTAGGTCTCGTTGATCAGCCGCTGCGACTCGGCGGCGATCGTGTCGAACACCAGGGAGCTTTTGCCTGAGCCGGACACGCCGGTGAAGACCGTCAGCCGGCGCTTGGGCAGCTCGATGCTGACGTCCTTGAGGTTGTTCTCGCGGGCCCCGTGCACGCGGATCATGTCGTGGCTGTCGGCGATGTGCGGCGCAGGCGACTGCGTGTCTTTTCTGGTGGCCCTGGTCATCGTCTCTCCGTCTTCTGGGTCGCCTGGCCGGATCTGACCGGCTTCGACCAGTACGTCAGGTGCTACGCGATCGCCGCGGGAAGCGGTGCCGGATCAGCGCTCGGCCGATCCCGATCAACCCTCCACGCTAGCCGCGGCGCCGGGCGGGCGCTTCTCCATTTCTGACCGACCGGTTCCGTCACGGGGGCACGGGCCGCTCGAAGAAGGTCTCCAGGACGACGGTGGCGTGGGTGCCGCTCACGCCGTCGATCGCGTAGATACGGCGCAGCACGTCCTGGAGCCCCTCGGTGGTGGCGGTCCTGATCTTGACCAGGACCGAGGCGCTGCCCGCGATGACATGCGCCTCCTGGATCTCCGGGATGGCGGCGAACCGGTCACCGGAGTCGCCCACCCACCGCGTGGAGTCCACCATCACGAAGGCGAGCACGCCCTTTCCCACCGCCGCCGGATCGACCTCGACGGCGGTCCGCCGGATGACGCCCCGCTCGCGCAGCTTGCGGACGCGTTCATGGGTCGCGCCCGCGGACAGTCCGACGGCCTGTCCCAGCGCGGCGTACGACTGTGCGGCGTCCTGCTGGAGGAGGACCAGCAACTGCCGATCGACGTCGTCCACCGATTCTCCTTCTGGGTTTTGCTTGATCTACCGAATGTCATTCTGCATAGTCTTGGTTCTGCACACCAGTGTTCGACGATACGTAAGGGCGGCGACATGGCCAGCGAGCGACCGCAGTTGTACGAGATCCTCGATGAGCGCTTCCGCACGGGCCGCTGCCACGCGGGCGATTCCAAGCTGGAGACCCTGTACGAGGGCTGCCGCTGGGCCGAGGGCCCGGTGTACGTCCCGGCCGGCCGGTACCTGCTGTGGAGCGACATCCCCAACGACCGGCTGCTGCGCTGGGACGAGACCACCGGCACGGTCGGCGTCTTCCGCTCCCCGGCCGGTCACCCCAACGGCAACACCCTGGACGGCGAGGGCCGGCTGATCACCTGCGAGCAGGGCAACCGCCGGGTCACCCGCACCGAGCACGACGGGTCGGTCACCGTGCTCGCCGACCGCTTCCGGGGCAAGCGGTTCAACAGCCCGAACGACGCCGCCGTACGCTCCGACGGCTCGATCTGGTTCTCCGACCCCGACTTCGGGATCACCAGCGACTACGAGGGCAATCGCGCCGAGAGCGAGATCGGCGCCTGCAACGTCTACCGGCTGGACCCCGCCACCGGCGAGGTACGGCTGGTCGCCGACGGGTTCGCCGGGCCGAACGGTCTGGTGTTCTCGCTGGACGAGCGGCAACTGTTCGTCTCGGACAGCCGGGCCAACCACATCCGCGTCTTCGACGTCCGCGACGACGGCACCCTCTCCGACGGGAACGTCTTCGCCGAGTGCAAGACCGGCAACTTCGACAACATCCGCTTCGACGACGGCGGCCGGCTCTGGGCCGCGGCGATGGACGGCGGGGTGCACTGCTACGACCCGGACGGCACCCTCCTCGGCCGCCTGCTGATCCCCGATGTCGTCGCCAACATCCGCTTCGGCGGCGCCCGGCGCAACCGCCTGTTCATCGCCGCCGACACCGCCCTGTACTCCCTCGTCATGGGGGTCACCGGCGCCCCCGCACTGCCGACCGCCCTCCGGAAGGACCAGCCGTGACCGAGCAGCAGGACATCGCCGGGGACCTCCAGGTGCCCGCGGACTTCGACGCGACGCGGGAGATCGAGCGCCGGGTCGCCTTCCTCGCCGACCGGTTGACCTCCACGGGCCTGCGCGCGCTGGTGCTCGGCATCAGCGGCGGCGTCGACTCCACTACCGCGGGCCGGCTGTGTCAGCTCGCGGTGGAGCGGGTCCGCGCGACCGGACGGGACGCGGCCTTCTTCGCGATGCGTCTGCCGTACGGCGTCCAGGCCGACGAGGAGGACGCGCGCCGTGCGCTGGAGTTCATCCGGCCCGACCGGCTGCTGACGGTCGATGTGCGGCCCGCGAGCGACGCCTTGATGGAGGCGCTGTCGGCCGGCGGCACCGTCTTCCCCGACGCGCACGGCCAGGACTTCGCGCTCGGCAACATCAAGGCCCGGCAGCGCATGATCGCCCAGTACGCGGTGGCCGGTGCGCACGGCGGCCTGGTCGTCGGCACCGACCACGCCGCCGAGGCGGTCTCCGGGTTCTTCACCAAGTTCGGCGACGGCGCGGCGGACGTGGTCCCGCTCACCGGTCTCACCAAGCGGTGGGTGCGGGCCGTGGCGGAAGCGCTGGGCGCACCCGCGGAGTTGGTCCGCAAGACCCCGACCGCCGACCTGGAGACCCTCGCCCCCGGCCGGCCGGACGAGGAAGCCCTCGGTGTCACCTACGACGACATCGACGACTTCCTCGAAGGCAAACCGGTCGACGAGGCGGCGCACGCCACCATCGTCCGCCGCTACCATCTCACCGCGCACAAACGGCAGTTGCCGATCGCGCCCTGACTACACGGGTAGCGTCAGCAGCACCAGGCCGGCCGCCAGCACCACCAACCCGCCCCAGGACAGCGCCGGAAGCCGCTCGCCGAGGACCGCTACCGCCATGACGGCCGCCACGGCGGGCTCGCCCAGCGTCAGCGAGGTGGCCACCGACGCGGAGGTGCGGCGCAGGCCGTACCCGAACATGCGGTACGCCAAGTAGACGGTGAACAAGGCGAGATACCCGGCCACTGCCGCACCCCGCGCGGTGCCGAGCCAGTGCATGTCGACGCAGAGCAGCAGCGGCACCACGAGCAGCCCGGCGGCGCCGAACAGCACGCCCATGACCGCGTCCGACGAGTGCCCGCGCCTGATCAGCCCACCGCCGATCAGCGCGTACACGGCGTAGGACAGTCCACCCGCCGCGGCGAGCAGGACACCGGTGGGATCGACCGGCGTGCCGTGTCCGCTGAGCCCGGGACCCATCACCAGGAGGGTGCAGCCCAGGACGGTGGCCACGGTGGCGCCGCTCCAGCGCGCGGTCGGCCGGGCCTGTCCGGTGATCCAGGCGAGCAGCCCGGCGAAGACCGGGGCACTGCCCAACGCGATCACCGTGGCGACGGCCACGCCGGTGCGGGCCACCGCCGGGTAGAACGCCACCGGGTATCCGGCCACCGCCAGCGCGCCGAGGACGAGCAGCAGGCGCTCGCGGCGGGTGCAGGCGGCCGGCAGGGTGCGGGCGGCGGGAGAGGTGAGGAACAGCAGGAGCCCGCCGAGGGTGAGTCCGGCGCAGCCGATGGCCGCCGCCGGGGCACCGGCCGGTGCCAGGGAACTCACCGTGCCGGTCGTGCCCCACAGCACGGTCGAGGCGAGGATCGGCGCGGGCCCGCCGAGGAGACGGGAACGGGAGGTGCGCGGGGCCGAGGCGGCCGGGCGCACGGAGGTCAGGGGAGAAGTACGGTTCGGCACTGTCGTGAGCTTCCGTCGTCGAATGCGTCTGGGACTCGATCCGAAACGGGCGCACGACACAGACCCCTGACCGCCCAGAGGGCCGGTCGGGGCCGGGAATCACACCGGGATGTCCGCGCCCGTCAGGCGCAGAGCGGCGGCAGAACGACGTGCCAGTAGGAGTTCACCCGATGATCGTACACAGCCAGGTGGCTCTCACTGATGATCAAGCAGAATCGACGACACCCTGCTCACCCGGGTCCTGGCAGCCCCAGTCACTTCAGCCACCGGTTTCAGCGGCGTACGGGGCAGCGCAAATGCGCGGCGGGTGGGTCCCTGAGGGAGCCCACCCGCCGCGCATTTGCGCACCGTCAGTCGGTGCCGAACTCCATGGCCGCGCTGTCGAGCAGCTCGTCGCTGTCGGGGCCCTTGCCGCCGGACGCGATGGCCTCGGCGCCGCCCTCGGTCAGCGCGCCGATCAGGCTGGTCGGCCCGGTGGCCTCGACCGACGCCGACCGGGGGCCGCCGACCATGCCGAGACCGGCGTACAGCTCCAGCTTCGTGCGCGAGTCGGCGATGTCGAGGTTGCGCATCGTGAGCTGGCCGATCCGGTCCACCGGACCGAACGCCGCGTCCTCGGTGCGCTCCATGGACAGCTTGTCCGGGTGGTAGCTGAACATCGGGCCCGTGGTGTCGAGGATCGAGTAGTCCTCGCCGCGCCGCAGCCGCAGCGTCACCTCGCCGGTGACGGCCTGGCCGACCCAGCGCTGCAGCGACTCGCGGATCATCAGCGCCTGCGGATCCAGCCAGCGGCCCTCGTACATCAGCCGGCCGAGGCGACGGCCCTCGTTGTGGTACTGGGCGAGGGTGTCCTCGTTGTGGATGGCGTTCACGAGCCGCTCGTACGCCGCGTGCAGCAGGGCCATGCCGGGCGCCTCGTAGATGCCGCGGCTCTTGGCCTCGATGATCCGGTTCTCGATCTGGTCCGACATGCCGAGACCGTGCCGGCCGCCGATGGCGTTGGCCTCCATCACGAGGTCGACGGCGGAGGCGAACTCCTTGCCGTTGACGGTGACCGGGCGGCCCTGCTCGAAGCCGATCGTCACGTCCTCGGTGGCGATCTCCACCGCGGGGTCCCAGAACCGCACGCCCATGATCGGCTGCACGGTCTCCAGGCTGGTGTCCAGGTGCTCCAGGGTCTTGGCCTCGTGCGTGGCACCCCAGATGTTGGCGTCCGTGGAGTACGCCTTCTCCGTCGAGTCCCGGTAGGGAAGGTCGTGGGCGGCCAGCCACTCCGACATCTCCTTGCGGCCGCCCAGCTCGGTCACGAAGTCCGCGTCGAGCCAGGGCTTGTAGATCCGCAGGTGGGGGTTGGCGAGCAGGCCGTAGCGGTAGAACCGCTCGATGTCGTTGCCCTTGAAGGTCGAGCCGTCGCCCCAGATCTGGACGTCGTCCTCGAGCATCGCCCGGACCAGCAGGGTGCCGGTGACGGCACGGCCGAGGGGCGTGGTGTTGAAGTACGCCCGTCCGCCCGAGCGGATGTGGAACGCACCGCAGGTCAGTGCGGCCAGGCCCTCCTCGACCAGCGCCGCGCGGCAGTCGACCAGGCGCGCGATCTCGGCGCCGTAGGTCTTCGCGCGACCGGGCACCGACGCGATGTCGGGCTCGTCGTACTGGCCGATGTCGGCGGTGTACGTGCAGGGCACGGCACCCTTGTCGCGCATCCAGGCGACCGCCACGGAGGTGTCGAGGCCCCCGGAGAAGGCGATCCCGACGCGCGAGCCGACGGGGAGGGAGGTAAGCACTTTGGACATAGCAGAAGTATGCACGACAACGCATGAACATGCAACGCATGGTGCTGGGGAACGGCGAGGGGAACCGGCAGGCCGGGGCGGACAGCGAAGGCGAAGGCGCAGACGTCGCCGGACCCGGGCCCCAACGACCTTGCCCGTAAAGCCCATTGACTCGCAGCTTCCTCGGAATTCACCGCGAACCCTGCCCTAGATCATTGTTACGGTGCACCGGTGTCTGACTCTTCACGCGATACCGCCGAAGGCGCCGGCTGGGGAACCGCGGAACGCGGCGCGTACCAGCGGCTGATGCCCACCGACGTCCGCAAGATCTCCTGGCTGGACCCGAGGATGCTGTGGGCGGCCCGCAACGGCGTGCTGGCCTCCTGGTTCGGGGATCCGACGGGCCGGACCCGCAGCCGTTGGGTGGCCCAGCGGGCCGCGGCCGGAGCACCGGCCGACAAAGTGATCGGACGAACGGACCCCGACCGCTTCTCCTTCCTGGTCATCGGGGACACCGGCGAGGGTGACGACCCCCAATACGCGGTCGTGCCGGGGATGTTGCAGGCGGGTCGGGACACCAGCTTCGCGGTGCTGGCCAGTGACGTGATCTACCCGGCGGGCAGCGCGGACGACTACGGCGCGAAGTTCTTCCGTCCGTACCAGGACTACCGGGCGCCGATCTACGCGATACCCGGCAACCACGACTGGTACGAGGACCTGGGCGCCTTCATGCGCGTTTTCTGCGGCGACGCCCCGCCGCTCGCGCCCGAGCCGAGACCGCGTGCGCTGACCAGGGCCTGGCTGCGGTCGTTGCTGTGGCACCGGCCGAGCCGGACGGACGGCCAACACCTCGACGAGGCCCGTAAGTTGCGCTCGGAGCCGGCCCAGCAGGCGGTCCAGCCGGGCCCGTACTGGGCCGTCGACGCGGGACCGATCCGGATCATAGGCATCGACACCGGGCTGCTGGGCACCCTCGACGCCGAACAGGGCGACTGGCTGCGCGAGGTCTCCCGCGACCCCCGCCCGAAGATCCTGATCACCGGCTCGCCGCTGTACGTCGACGGCGAGTACCACCCCTGCGCGATCGAGGGCGGCGGCACGGTGGACGACCTCGTCCGCGACCCGGCGCATCGCTATGTCGCGGCGATAGGCGGCGACATCCACAACTACCAGCGCTATCCGGTGCGGGTCGAGGGACGGACGATCCAGTACGTCGTCTCGGGCGGCGGAGGCGCGTTCATGCACGCCACGCACACCATCCCCCGGGTCGACGTGGCGAACGTGACCGAACAGGACTTCCGCTGCTACCCGCTGCGCGGTGACTCCCTCGCCTTCTACAGCAGGCTCTACGGCCGCCGGCTGCGGCTGCGCCGCTTCTTCACGCTGACCGAGGCCGAGGCCGCGGCGGTGGTCGCGGAGCGTCTGGGCATCCCGCTCACCCGCACCCGGGCGGGGACGCCGCACATCACACGGCGCACCCGCCTGGTGGCCTCCCTGCTGGGCGCGGGCCGCCGCCCCGACCGCACCGCCCGCTTCCGGCTCCCCGTGCGCAAGATCTACACGTCGCTGTTCTCACCAAGCTCGGCGACGTACAGTCCGCCGTTCTTCAAGTGCTTCCTGCGGGTGGACGTCTCGCCCGAGTCCATCCGGCTGCGCTGTTACGCGGCGACCGGCAACCGGGCGCAGGAGATCGACCCGCCGGTGGAGGACGAGGTGACGATCCCGCTGGGGTGAGCCGGGTCCCGTGCGCCCGCGCGAGGGCGCTACCTCTGCTCGACGTCCTTGACGAACACGATCCCGTCCATGCCCGCGAGCCGGGCCGGGTCCAGCGGGGAGTAGCCGAACCACGGGGAGACACGTGAGGTGAGGTTCAGGCCGGCCAGTCGGCGGGCGTCCAGGACGCAGTGGTTCTCCGGGAGGGAGTACAGGAGTCCTTCGACCGTGTCCGGGGGCGGGGTGTTCACCCCCCGGTGCCCGATCGTGCCGAGGGCCGTGACCAGGAAGGCGTACTCGTCGCCCAGGTGCGCGTCCAGGAGCGCCCCCGCGCTCCACCACTCCACCCGCAGGTCGCCCAGGTGCATGACGCTCTTGTGGCGCTGCAGATGGCCGTTGTGGGCGAAGAGCAGGGCCGGACCCCGGTCGGCGACGGCGTGGAGGTTGTCGGCCATCATCCGGGCCCGCAGGCCGACCAGGCGCGTCATGCGGGCCGGTGAGGTGTCGGCCATCCAGTGGTGGTAGCGCAGCAGGCCGGTCGCGGTGCGGCCGTACAGGCGCGCCCGGTCCCAGTCGTCCCATGACGTCGCCGCGATCAGGTGGGGGGTCTCCGTGTCGAGCAGCGCCGCCAGGTCGTCGGCCAGCAGGCGCAGCTCACCGGCCTCGGCCGACCGGCCCACGGACCGGGTGGGGTCCATCATCGCCGCGGGTTCGGTCCAGCGGTCGTCGGTGCCGAGCAGGCGGTCGAGCGTGTCCGCCGTGCAGGGCAGCAGGTCCGCGTCCAGGTGCGCCGCGAGGTAGCCGTGGAGTGCGGTGAGGGCCTGCCGAGGGCTTGCCGCGCCGGTGATCTCCAGCGGGCCGTCGAAACCGGCGAACCGGAGGTGTTCGGACGCGGGCCGGCCGGCGTTGTGGGCCCGCATCCAGCTCACCAGGTCGCGGTTGGCCGCGGACGCGCCGAATCCGTGGCTGAATCCGCGCGCCATGACGTCGTCCAGGGTGCCCGTGCCGGAGGTGACGTAGTCGTCCACCACCAGGCCCGTCAGACAATCGCTCTCGATCGCGATCGTCCGGTAGCCCTCCCGCTCGACGAGCTGCCGGAAGAGCTCGTTGCGCAGGTCGAGCAGGGCGTCCTCGCCATGGGTGGGCTCGCCCAGGGCGAGCAGGCGGGGGCGGTGCGGGAGCAGCTTCATGACCGCGGCAGCGTCGACGGCATGCGCGGCGTCCTCGATGTCAGTCGCCATGCCCTCAACGCTATCGTTGAAGCTTCGGTGGAGACTTTTGCGCGATATCGGCAGGGGCATGGGGAAAAAGCTTCAAACCGGGGAACGGCTCAGGCCCGTCGATCTGGCCCGCGGGCACGGTCTGTCCACGCAGGCGGTCAGGAACTACGAGGAGGCCGGAATCCTCCCGCCCGCGGCCCGTACACCCCACGGGTACCGCACCTATACGCCCGTGCACGCGGCGGCCCTGCGCGCCTTCGTGGCGCTGGTGCCCGGCCACGGCCACCGGACGGCGACGGAGATCATGCGGGCGGTGAACGAGGGCGCGGTGAACGAGGGCGCGGCCGAGGAGGCGTTCCGCCTCATCGACGAGAGTCACGCCCAGCTCCTCGAAGACCGCCGCACCCTGCACGCCGTCGAGCGCGCCCTGCGCGACCTGGAGCCCACGACAGCGGCCGAGTCCGGCGGCACCTTCATCGGCCCCCTGGCCGGGAAGCTCGGTATCCGGCCCGCCACCCTGCGCACCTGGGAGCGCGCCGGACTGGTGCACCCGGGCCGCGATCCCCGGACCGGATACCGCGTCTACGACGAAGCCGCCGTACGGGACGCCCGGCTCGTCCACCAACTCCGCCGCGGCGGTTACCTACTGGAGCAGATCGCCCCGCTGATCACCCAGGTGCGGGCGGTCGGCGGTCCGGAACCGCTGGAGGCGGCCCTGCGGGACTGGCGCGGCCGGCTGTCCGCCCGCGCACGAGCGATGCTGACCGGCGCGGCCGAGCTGGAGGCATACCTGCGCGAGCGCGGCTGACGCTTCGGTCGCTCCCCTCGGGACAGAAGGAAACCCCAGGCCAATGGCCTGGGGTCGGTTCGGTGCGATACGGCCGTCGGACGGCTCAGATCAGTTCGAGCTGCCGTTCCGGCTGCCGCGTCGGCACGGTCTTGGCGTCCCAGGGTCCGACGGTGCGGACATAGCCGTAGATCACGGAGGCCATCGCCAGCAGGAGCAGCGGCCCGTACAGCCACGGATGCCTCGCCATCTCCAGCGGCAGCCAGCGATACGACAGCAGGAGCGCGGCGAACACCGTCGCGCCGTAGGCGACGAACCGGATCCCCGAGCGGTCCCAGCCCCGGTCGAAGGTGCGCAGTGCCGCCTCGATGGTGAGCGTGAAGACCACGCCGGCGATGAGGTCGGCGCCGTAGTGGTAGCCGAACCCCAGGGTCGCGGCGAGCGTGGCGACGAGCCAAAACGTTCCTGCCCAGCGCAGGGTCCTCGGGCCCTTGCGGGAATGGATGAAGATGGCCAGTGCCCATGCCGTGTGCAGGCTGGGCATGCAGTTCCGGGGGGTGACGCCGTCGAACGGCATGTGCTGCGGAGGGCTGATCGGAGGCAGCGTCTGGGGCCAGATATTGGTGACCGCCCACTGCACGCTGGGCGTCGATTCCGGCGCCCACAGGCTGACCGCCGCCCATTGTTCGGTGCCGGTGCCGTAGGCGAAGAGCGGTCCGACCACCGGGTAGATCATGTAGAAGGCCGGTCCGACGAGGCCGATCACCAGAAAGGTGCGCACCAGGTGGTGGCGGGGAAAGCACCGGTCCGCCGCCACGCCGCGGAGTTGATACAGCGCGACGACGACCGCGGCCACCGGGAGCTGGCCGTAGACGAAGTCGAGGATGTTGAACCCGACGGGGCCGCTCGCCTCGACGACCCGCCCCACCAGCCAGGACGGGTTGCCGAGCGCCTGGTCGGCGGTCGCCACGTACTGGTCGAGCACCGACGGCCGGGTCTGCGAGGTGATGAACAGCCAGGTGTCGCCGGTCTTACGGCCGGCCATCAGCAGCAGGGCCAGTCCGACGCCCTTCAGCAGCAGGAGGCGTTCCCGGCCGGTGCGGCGCGTGACGGCGATGACCGCGCAGCCCAGGATCACCCACAGCGCGCCATTTCCGAAGGGGTGCCCTTCGGTGATCTTGATGTCGAACGTCCAACGGACCAGCAGAAAGGCGAGGTCGACAGCGATCGCGGCGCCGACCGCGAGGAAGCGTTGCCGCCAGGTGAGGACCACCATCATCAACGCCATCGAGGCGTACAGCAGGCCACCCGATTTGGGGGCGAAGAGCACCTCTCGCGCCTGGTTGGTGATCGGTCCCGGCAGGCCGTAATGGCGCGAGGCGAATTCCAGCGCGATGAGGAAGGCGAGGGCCACGACGCCCGTCGCGGCCCAGAGTCCCGTCCGTGGTCGACGCCACACGGACGGTGTGGCCCCGCCGCTTATTCGCGGAGGTATGAGTGCTGGTCTGTTGCTCAATTTTCGGCCGATTTGTTAGGTGTTGGGAATCCCTGGAATCGCTGATCAGGGCCGCCGATCATACAAACAACGGCCCACCCCTCACCAGCGCCCTGCCTCACTCCCCACGATCGGCTCCGATTCCTTCCCGTCCACCCCCACCGGCACCTCACCGGCCAGCATCACCCGGTGCATGATCCGGGGGTGACCGAGGTGGGCGTTGTCGCTCGGGGCCAGATGGATCGTGGCGCGGTTGTCCCAGAAGGCCACGCTGCCCGGTTCCCAGCGGAAGCGGACCGTGTACTCGGGGCGGACGGCCTGGTCCAGGAGCAGGTCCAGCAAAGCCTGGCTCTCGGGCCGGGAGAGACCGGCGATCTGCTCCACGTAGTAGCCGTTGACGCACAGGATCCGCTCCCCCGTCTCCGGGTGGACCCGTACCAGCGGGTGGAGCGTCGCCACCTGGTGGTCGAGCAGGTGGCGGACGTAGGCGTCGTCACCGGGGCGGGGCTGGTAGCCGACGCCCAGGCGGTGTTCCGCCCTCAGCCCCAACACGAACTCCCGCATCGGGGCCGACAGTCCGGCGTACGCCGCCGCGAGGTTCGACCAGGTCGTGTCGCCGCCGTACGGCGGAACCGTCTCCGCGCGCAGGATCGTCGCCGCGGGCGGGTCGACGCGGGCGCCGTGGTCGCAGTGCCAGCCGCGCAGCAAGGTGTGCCGGCGGCGGCGCAGCCACTCGTCGTGGTCCATGCCGAAACGGCCGCCCAGTTCCAGCCGGTCCGCGGTCGTCTCCACCTCCGGGAAGTCCGGCGGCGACGCCTTCCCGCGGCGCGGCAGCACGACCGGGGAGCCGAAGCGGCGGGCGAACGCCACATGTCCGGCGTGGTCGAGCCTCTGGTCCCGGAAGAACACCACCTTCCAGCGCAGCACCGCCGCCCGGATCGCGGCGACCACCGCGTCGTCGGGGCCGGCCGCCAGGTCCACGCCCGTGATCTCCGCGCCGATGTGCCCGGCGACCGGTCTCACCTCGATCCCCGCGGCCCGCTCCGTTTCTTCCGCGGTGGCCCTGTCCCTCGTCATGCGCGCTCCGTCGGTCGTCGGCACCGGCTCCGGTCCCCGCCGGTTCCCCGCAAGATCGTGACAGCAAACGGCACGCCTGACGAGGACTGCGTCTCCTGCGTGGTGCTTCAGGAGCGGGCGAGCCGGGCGGATCCGCGGGTTCCGCCCCCAACTGCGCGCCGATGCCTCTATGTTCACGGCGAAGTCGACGCTGTCCGATCTCGGCCGGGAGGCCCTTATGCGCTTCGCGCTCCGCTCCGCCGTCACCGCGGCGGTGGCCGCCGCCACCTTCTTCGTGGGCGGTGCCGGTACCGCCCAGGCCACTCCCCCGGGGCCAGGAGTCACCGGCCGGGTCATCAGCCAGAAGACGGTCGGCGGCACCGTCTACATCCTGCGGGAGATCACCATTCCGCCCGGTCAGGGCACCGGATGGCACTACCACGACGGTCCGCTGTACGCCTTCGTCCAGGAGGGCACGCTGAGTCATTTCGACTCGTCCTGCGCCTCCGACGGGGTCTATCCGCAGGGGAGCTTCATCGAGGAGCCGGCCGGTCCGGGCAACGTGCACATCGGGCGCAACCTCGGTGACACGGCCATAGTCCTCGATGTGCTGTACGTCCTGCCGCACGGGGCGCCGTTCTCGCAGGACGCCCCGAACCCGGGCTGCCCCTTCCAGTGATCCGCGTCAGCCGTTCCGGCCGCGCAGCGCCTGCAGGGCCCGGTCGGCGTGGGTGTTCATGCGCAGTTCGCTGCGCACCACTTCCAGCACCTTGCGGTCCTGCCCTATGACGAAGGTGGTCCGCTTGGTCGGCGCCATCGAGAAACCGCGCTTCACGCCGAACCGGTCACGGACCGTGCCGTCGGTGTCGGAGAGCAGCAGCATGCCCAGCGTGTGCCGCTCGGCGAACTCCTGCTGGCGCTCCACGGGATCACCGCTGACGCCGACGGGCCGGGCGCCGACGGCGGCGAACTCGGTGGCCAGGTCGCGGAAGTGGCAGGCCTGCGCGGTGCAGCCGGGGGTCAGGGCGGCGGGGTAGAAGAAGAGCACCACCGGCCCCTCGGTGAGGAGTTCGGACAGCTTGCGGGTGGTGCCGGTCTCGTCGGGGAGGGCGAAGTCCTCGACCGTGTCCCCGATCTCCACGCGTGCGCTCACTGGTGACCCCTCCGTCGTCCGGGCTCGGTCGGCCGTCTGCCGCGTGATGTTACCGGAGCGTAGAGCGGTGGGTTCCGGTCATGCGGGGGTCGGGCGCCGCACGGCTCGAGGCGATGGCGCCGCGGCAGGGGTGACATAGCCGGGCTTCCCCAGCTGCTGCACGGTACGCGTGACGCAGGAGGCGTCCACCCCGAGGCGGGCCGCCGCTGTCGGCGATCTGCCGCGGCAGCGCCACGGCGGCGCGGTCCAACGGTACGTCTGCGAGCGCCATCAGGCGTTCGTTGCGCGCCTGTGTACCCCGGGGCGGCTCACATCCCGCAGTAGCCGGCGTCCGCCACATGTGACCAGACCCGTGGCGGCGTCCGGCCGGTCGGAGCGGTCCGGCGCGGTCCCCTCGGCCACCGCGGTCCGCCGCTCGGACTGCTCCAGCAACGGAAGCCTACGCAACGACGGCGTCCCGCCGTTCAGGCGAAACCCGGGGTCCGGGGGCGTGCCGGGCCGCCGGGCCGTCGAGAACTCCCCCGTGAACCTGCCGCTGATCCCCCCGATGCTCGCCACGCCCGGCACCCTCCCGTCCGCCGCGCAGGACGCGCGCTGGGCGTACGAGACCAAGCAGGACGGCCAGCGGGTGGTGGTCTACCTCACCGGCGACGGCGGCTTCGTCCTGCGGGCCCGGTCCGGGGAGGAGGTCACGGCCGCCTACCCCGAGCTGCGCCCACTGGGCGGGGCGCTCGGCAGCACGCCCGCCGTGCTGGACGGGGAGGTGATGGCCCTCGACGAGCGGGGGCGCGCCGACTTCCAGCTGCTCCAGTCGCGGATGGGGCTCGCCCACGCCCCGGCACGGGCCGCGCGCCGGGCCGCCCAGGCGCCCGTGCACCTGGTGCTGTTCGACGTGATGCACCTGGCCGGACGGCCCCTGGTCCGGCTCCCCTATGCCGAGCGCCGCGAGCGGCTGGAAGGGCTCGGGCTCGACGGGCCGCACTGGTCGACGCCCGCGGCCCTCGTCGGCCACGGCGAGGAGGCGCTGCGGGCCACCCGGGAGCACGGTCTGGAGGGGCTGGTCTGCAAGCGGCTGGACTCCGTGTACGAGCCCGGGGTTCGCTCCCGGGCCTGGATCAAGATCCGCAACATGCACAGCGAGGACGTCGTGGTGGGCGGCTGGCTGCCCGGCAAGGGACGGCTCACGGGCCTGCCGGGGGCACTGCTGGTGGGCCAGCGGGCCGGCGGGCGGCTGCGGTACGTCGGCGGGGTGGGCACCGGCTGGAGCCGGCGGGAGCGGGACGAGCTCGCCGGGCTGCTGGCGGCCGCCGCGACGGACGTATGCCCCTTCGATCCCGTGCCCGCGGCGCCCGGTGCGCGCTGGGTGGTGCCGCAGCTGGTCGGGGAGGTGCGGTTCAGCACCCGCACCCGGGCCGGGATGCTGCGGCAGCCGTCGTGGCTGCGGCTGCGGCCTGATCTCACGCCGGAGGAGTCCTCGGCGGACCTGCCCGACCCACCGCCATGATCCAAATATTGGGGTGCCCGTAACCGCTCGGACGCCCACCTCCTCTTGGCGCGGACATGAAAAGTCGGGAAGCTGAACTCCCCCTTCCCCACAGCCGTTGGGCTGCGCCCGCATCATGAGGAGGACGCAGTGTCGTCATCGTCGTCGAAGAAGCACCGCAGGAGATGGCTCACCGGTCTCGCCGGTGCCGCCGCCCTCGTCATCGCCTTCCCCTCCGTCGCCTTCGCGGCCCCGCCGTCGGCGCTGCCCGCCAACGCCGAGTCCGCGGAGTTCACCTACCAGCCGGCCTTCGACTACGACACGGACGGCTGCTATTCCACCCCCGCGATCGGCCCCGACGGGACCGTCAACGGCGGCCTCAACCCCACCGGTGCCCTCAACGGCAACTGCCGGGACGCCTCCGACCTGGACAACACCAACAGCTACTCGCGCTACAAGTGCAACAACGGCTGGTGCGCCTACCTGTACGGCCTGTACTTCGAGAAGGACCAGGCCCTCGCGGGCAGCAGCATCGGCGGGCACCGGCACGACTGGGAGCACGTCGTCATCTGGGTGCAGAGCGGCGCCGTGAAGTACGTCTCGACGTCCAACCACGGCTCTTTCACCGTGAGTTCGGCCTCCTCCGTCCGCTTCGAGGGCACCCACGCGAAGATCGTGTACCACAAGGACGGCATCAGCACCCACTGCTTCCGCCTGGCCAACGCCAACGACGAGCCGCCGGAGAACCACAAGCGCACGTGGCAGTACCCGCCGCTGGTCGGCTGGCACGGCTACCCCTCGGGCGTGCGCGACAAGCTGGTCGCGTACAACTTCGGCAGCGCCAACTTCGGCCTGAAGGACGCCTCCTTCGGCAACCACCTCTCCTCCGCGAAGCCGTCGGGGATCACCTTCGACCCGTACGCGTGACGCCGTAGGGCCCGGGGCGTAGGACCAGCGCCGCCTCCCGCCTCCGCCCCGGGCCCGATCCGTTGGCTCCGGCCGCTGTCTAGCGTGATCGCCATGGACGCCACCGACACGAGCGGACAGCTCGAAGAAGCCCTGGAACGCCTGCACTCCGCCGGTCCGGAACGCGAGGGCTGGCTCAGCAACCACGCACCCATGGTCGTCGAGGCCCTCGCCGCGCACGGACACGCGGGCGCGGTGCACCGCTGGGTGGACCTGTACCAGGACCGCCTCGAGGACTTCCCCGACCGCCTGGCCCCCGTCACGGACGACAACTGGCGTACGGCGCTGGGCGATCCGCGGCGGATCGCGGACTGGACCGACCACTTCTCCCGCACCCTCGCCGACCGCCCCTGGCGGGACGTCCTCGCCGAGTGGTGGCCGCGGCTGCTGCCCGGGATGTACGGCGGCGCCACGCATGTCGTCATCCGGGCCGGCCACGCCGTACGCGCCCTCGAAGCCGGTGAGAGCGCGCCGAGGCTCGCCGAACTCGCCCACGCGCTGGGCTACTGGGCAGCCCGGCACCAGCCCGTGACCGGCTTCGCCGTACTGCCGGGCGCGCCCACCGCCGGGGCGTCCCTGGACGCCGTGCCCCCGATCGGCGAGGGCGCCCTGGGATTCCGCAACCGCCTGGCCGCCGTGCGCCGGCTGCCCGCGTGGGCGGAGGACGTGACCGACCCGGACGTCGCGCGCGACCGGCTCACCGAACTCGTCCGCGCCACGACCCACCGCTACGCCACCCACGGCCACGGCGAGCCGACCATGCTCGTGCACGCGGCCACCGCCCCCAACGCGGTTCTGCGCACGCTCGATTCGCTGCCGCGCGAGCTGTGGGCGCCCAGCCTGCACGCGGCCTGGACCGCGTCCGCCGTCGTCACCGCGATCTACACCCCCGACGAGCCGGTGGCCTACGAGCCGCCCGTCCGGCTCACCGCCGGGGAGGTCATGGAGCGGGCCCTCGCCCACGGCGACGAGCACGTCATCAAGCTCACCGACACGGCCCTGGACGTCGGTGACGACCTCGCGCTCGCCGCGGCCCAGCGGGCGATCGAACTCAGCCCGCCCCTGGTCTCCTGACCAGGACCTCACCCAACTCGGTCCGCCCGTACAGGACATACGGCCCCGCACGCCGCGAGGTCAGCAGGCCCGCTTCCCGCAGGACCGACAGATGCGCCGAGACGGTCGACGGCGCGAGGCCGTGCCGGGCGGCGAGTTCGGTGGTCGAGGCGGGGGCGGCCAGACCGGTGAGGAGCGCGGCGCGGTGGTGTCCGAGGAGCCGGGCCAGGGCCTGTGCGGGGCTCGGCGGGCCGCTGTCGTGCAGGCGGCCCATCCCCCGCGCCGGGTAGATGACGGTGGGCTGCCAGGGACGGGCGAAACCGCTGACGACATCCGGCCACACGAACACACTCGGCATCAGCAGCACACCCCGGCCATCGGCGCGTTGGGCGTCGGCGACCTCGCCGTACATGCGCAGGGTCAGGGTGTGTCCCGCCCAGCCGATGCCGGGGTGCAGGCCGGTGAGCAGCGCGTCGAGGCCGCCGTCCGCCGCCTGCCGGGAGCGGTGGGCGACGTCGCCCTCCAGGACGGCACGGTGACGTGGCCAGTCCGGGGCGAGCAGGGCGTGCCAGGCCCGCTCGGTGAGGTCGGCGAGGCGCCGGACGGTGGCGGCGGGATCGGCGAGCGCCGCGCGCCCCTCGGACGACGCGGCGAGTCCCGGCGTACCGGCGAGGGAGCGGGCCATCTCGGCGTGGGCGAGCGCCGGGTCGGTGGCGCGCATCCGCGCCAGTTCGTCCTCGATCGAGGGGTACGGCTTGTCCGGGGGCGGGCCGAGGAAGTCGGGGGTGTAGCCGCCCGCGGGCGGGATGAACAGCCACAGCGGGGACAGGTCGAGCCCGGCGACGGTACGGCGGACGCGGCGCAGCCAGCCGCGGTGGTAGCCGTGCCGGGCGGGGCGGCGCAGCAGCCGTAGCGCCTCGTGGGTCTGGCACAGCGGCGAGATCGCGAACCGGCAGCGCGTCAGGTCCTCGGTGCCCAGGTCCAGGGTCAGGGGCAAGGCGGTCTCCGTGGGTGATTCGGCCCAGGACGAAAGAGTAGAGGTGCCCCGCCGGGCCCAGCACCCTGACCCCGATGACCGACTACCGATCAACAGCCGCCGAGCACACCGCCGTCGGGCCCGCCTGGCGCCGGGGCGCCGTCGTCGCGGCGCTGATGCTGGCCGCGTTCACCTTCAACACCACCGAGAACCTCCCCGTCGGCCTGCTCCCGCTCATGGCGGACGACCTCGGTGTCTCCCTCCCGGCCGTGGGCGTCCTGGTCACCGGGTACGCGCTCACCGTGGTCGTGGTGTCGCTGCCCCTCGCCCACGTCACCCGCGCGATCCCCCGCCGCCATCTGCTGACCCTGCTGCTCGGCCTGCTCGCCGCCGCGAGCTGGGTCTCGGCGCTCGACGCCGTCTCCTACGGCCCGTTGCTCGCCGCCCGCGCGACGACGGCGCTCGCGCAGGCGCTGTACTGGTCGGTGACGGGCCCGGTCGCGGTCGGCCTGTACCCGCCCGAGCGGCGGGGCCGGATCATCGGGCTGCTGTCGGTCGGGGGCTCGCTGGCCACGGTGCTCGGCGTGCCGGCCGGCACCTGGCTCGGCGGGCAGGCCGACTGGCGGACCCCGTTCGCGGTGCTCGGCGCGCTCGCGCTGGTGTCGCTGGTCGCGGTGGCCGTCCTGCTGCCGACGTCCCGCCCCCAGGAGAGCCACTCGGCCTACGGAGTCGCCCCGGACCGACGGCGCTTCCTGATCGTCGTCACCACCACCGCCCTGTCGGTGACGGGCGTGTTCACCGCGTTCACCTACGTCGTCGTCTTCCTCGACGAGGTCGGCGGCTTCGGCGAGGCCGCGGTCGGCGCCGTGCTGCTGGCGTTCGGGGCGGCGGGACTGGCCGGGGTCACGGTGACCGGGCCGCTCCTGGACCGCTTCCCGCGCGCCACCCTCGCCGTACCGGTCACGACCCAGACCGTCGCCCTGCTCGGCCTGTACGCGGCGGGGGACGGCCAAGTGGCGGCCGTGGCCCTGCTGATGCTGCTGGGGGCGTCCGTCGGCCCGGCGTTCATGGCCTCGCAGAGCCAGGTGCTCCACGTGGCCCCGGGCCGCACCGAGTCGGCCCTCGCCGCCAACTCGGTCGCCTTCAACGCGGGCGTGGCCGCCGGCGCCCTCCTCGGCGGCGGCCTGCTCACGGCCGTCGGCGTGCGCGGGACCTTTCTCGCCGGAGGTCTGCTCACGGCCGGGGCGCTCGCCGTGCTCGCACGGGACCGCACAGCGCGGTGAGGCGGGTGGAGCGTGGGCGCTCGCGGCCCTGACCGTGCGCCTGTTGCGGCCGACGCCGGTCCCGGGCGACGGGAATCGAGCGGTAGCGCACGGCCGTTGTGATCGGAAGGTCTATCGTGTCGGCATGTCCGTCCCCGAACTGATCCGCATCGTCTCCCGCGACTCGCCCATGGCGCTCGCCCAAGTGGAGCGTGTCCGCGCCGAGTTGACGGCCCTGCATCCCGGGGTGCGGACCGAGGTCGTGCCGGTGCGGACGACCGGCGACAAGTGGCTGGGCGACCTGTCGAAGGTCGACGGCAAGGGGGCGTTCACCAAGGAGGTGGACGCCGCCCTGCTGGCCGGTGAGGCCGATCTCGCGGTGCACTGCGTCAAGGACGTGCCCGCCGACCGGCCGCTCCCCGCGGGCACCGTCTTCGCCGCCTTCCTCGAACGGGACGACATCCGCGACGCGCTGATCCATCCGGACGGTCTCACCCTGGACGAACTGTCGGACGGCACCCGCATCGGCACCTCCTCGGTGCGCCGGATCGCCCAGCTCGCCGCGACCCACCCGCATCTGCGGTGCGTGCCCTTCCGGGGCAACGCCAACCGGCGGCTGGAGAAGCTGCGGGCCGGCGAGGTGGACGCGCTGCTGCTCGCGGTGTCCGGTCTGGAGCGGATCGGCCGGCGGGACGTGATCAGCGAGGTCCTCTCCCCCGAGACGATGATGCCGCCGATCGGCGCGGGCATCCTCGCCCTGCAGTGCCGGGAGGGCGACGACGGGCTCATCGACGCCGTCAGCGGCCTCGGCGATCCGGACACCCACCGGGAGGCCACCGCCGAGCGGATGTTCCTGCATGTCCTGCAGGGGCACTGCAACAGTCCGATCGCCGGGTACGCGCGCGTGGATCACGGCGGGGAACTGTCCCTGCGGGCGTGCGTGTTCACCCCGGACGGCAAGACCCGGCTCAACGCCCACGAGTGGGCGGGGCGGCTGGATCCGGCCACGTTGGGCACCTCGGTCGCCGTGGCGCTGCTGCGTCAGGGCGCGCGGGAAATCATCGACGGCATCCCGCACTGAGCTTCGGCACCGCGTCAGGCGGTGCCCTCTTCGGCCTGGTCGCGCAGGAAGTTGCTCACCTGGTGGGCGAGGCACTCGCGCCCGGCTCCGGCGTGCGCCGAGCCCTCGTGCAGGCCGATGCCGCCCGCCCACAGGCGGCGCTCGGTCCACTCCTCCTCGACCCGCAGCTGGATCTGCACGTCGATCTGGCTCAGGCTCGCCTCGGGACCGGCCGCGTACAGCACGGCGGTGGCCCGGCGCAGCGGGTAGACGTCGAAGCCCTCGATGAACTGGGAATTGCGCCAGTCGATGAAGGCGCTCTCCCCCTCGGACCCGATCCGGACGTCGATCTGGCCGTCCTCCAGGTGGATGCCGTAGTGCCGCTCACCGCGGTTCTCGACCGTCACGCGCAGGCTGAAGTAGGTCAGCCCTTCGGCGGCGTCGTCACGTCCCCGCGGAGGCTCGTTCTGCTCCAGACGGTGGACGCGGACACGCAGACCGGCATGCTCGTCGTACTCCTGCCAGTCCCCGACCACGTTCGGCTCGCACACACTGCACCTCTTCGACCTCAGAGAGCTGCTTCCTATCTGTGTGCTCAGCGCACTGTCAAATGAGCGGAATGGGCTCTGGCCAGCGCATTCACCCGCTTTGATCGCTGATCAAGCGCTGCGCAGGCACAATCGGCCGGCCGGCCCGGCGGGCGGGTGCGCCAGCGTGCCGCACATCACGTCCGCCGTCTCGATCTGTGGGCGTCCTCACACACCGAGTTCGACCAGTGTCGAAATATGCAGCAAATTCTCCTAAACCGGGGCAATTGTTTCAGGAGCGCCTTGTCGGGGAATTCTTACCGAAGTGCTTCGGACAGGAGGCACGTCCGTGGGAGCCCGGTTTCGGTTCCTGGATGTGCTCCGTGTGCTTCGACGCCGCGCCTCCCACGGTGACTGTCCCATCAGGCACCTTTGAGGGAGGTGCGCTTCATGCCCGTCACCGGCAGATCGAAGCAGCACCCGCACGACGACGCCCCCGACACCGTGGCCGACTTCCAGCGGCTCGCACGGCTGCCCGAGGGGCCGGAGCGCAAAGCGCTCCGCGACGAACTGGTCCGGGTCTGGCTTCCCATGGCGGAGCGCATCGCGGTCCGCTTCAAGGGGCGCGGCGAGGCCCTCGAAGATCTCTACCAGGTCGCCGCGCTCGGCCTCGTCAAGGCGGTCGACCACTACGACCCGGCCCGTGGCTGCGCCTTCGAGGCGTACGCCGTGCCGACCGTCACCGGCGAGATCAAGCGCCACTTCCGCGACCACATGTGGACGCTGCACGTACCCCGCCGGGTCCAGGACCTGCGCAACCGGGTACGGCAGGCCAACAAGGAGCTGTCGCAGACCAGCACGGGCCGCGCGCCCACCGTCCAGGAGATCGCCGAGCACACCGAGCTGACCGAGGCCGAGGTCCGCGCCGGTATGGAGGCCCTGGACTGCTTCTCCGCGCTGTCACTGGAGGCGGAGATGCCCGGCACCGACGGATACGCCCTCGGCGACTCGATCGGCGGGCCCGATCCGGGCTTCGACATCATCGTCGACCGGGTCGCCGTCCGGCCGTGCCTGGAGAAGCTGCCCGAGCGCGAGCGCACCATCCTGTATCTGCGGTTCTTCCAGGGCATGACGCAGAGCCGCATCGCCGAGCAGCTGGGGATCTCCCAGATGCACGTCTCGCGACTGCTCAGTGGCTGCTTCGCCCAGCTGCGGGAGGAGCTGGGTGAATCCCGGCTGCGCGAGGAGCTGCTCGTCCAGCACCGCTAGGAGCCAGGGCCCTGCGGGGCCCCTGGCGTCCCCGGGATCTGCGTCGGACCGTGCCGGTCGAGCGCGTCCTCCAGCTCGGCGCGGATCTCCGGGGGCATCCGACCGTCGCGGCCCCAGATCAGGATCAGGTCCGCGACATTGCGGAGCTTGATGTTGGTGTGCTGGGAGACGTCCTTCAGGACCGCCCAGCCCTGGGCCGGGGCGACCCGTCCCAGGGCCACGATCATCCCGATCGCCTGGTCCACGACGGCGTGCGAGGCGACGGCCTCCTTCAGCTGCTCTACCTCCCGCTGCAGCTCGGAGATCCGTCGGGACTGTTCGTCGGGCTCGCGGGGTACCTGGGTCACGCATCCATCCTCATCACTCGGGCAGCGGTATGCCACTGGGCAAAGGGTGGAATCATCATTGTTTCAGCGCGGCGGCCGGGGTACTCGGCAGGCGCCGTCAGAGGTACCGGCCGGACACTGGGAACAGACGCCGGTGGCCGCCGGCCCGGCGAGACCAGGACAGCCATGAACCACCACACGCAGACCCCCAGCGGTACGAAGGACCTCGTCTCCACCCATTCCGTGTTCGGCGCACCCTGCTGGGTGAGCCTGACCAGCCGTGACCTGGAGAGCACCGAGGACTTCTACAGTGCCGTCCTCGGCTGGCGCTGGCGCACCGGCAAGCTCGGCGAGCACTTCCGGATCGCGCTGGCCGACGGCGTGCCCGTCGCCGGGATCGCCGCCGTCGCGACGATGTGGCAGATGGCGGTCGCGTGGACGCCGTACTTCGCCGTGCACAGCGCGGACGAGGCCGTCTCCCGGGTCCAGGAGCGCGGGGGTACGGCCGCGGTCGGGCCGATCTCCTTCCCGCCCGGGCGCGCGGCACTGCTCGCCGACCGGGACGGCGCGACCTTCGGCATCTGGGAGGGCGAGCTGGTCGGCGACTGGGACACCTGGCGCCGCTCCACCCCCGCGTTCATCCGCCTGCACACCCGCGACGCCTTCGACTCCGCGATCTTCTACGGCGAGGTGCTGGACTGGGCCTCGGAGCGCCCCGGCTGCTGCGAGGTGAACTACGAGGGCGACGAGGTCGTGCTGCGCAGCGGCGGCGACGTGGTCGCCAAGATCGAGTCGGGGGCGCTCGGTGCCGCCCCCGATCCCACCATCCGGCCGCACTGGCAGGTCCACTTCGCCGTCCCCGACGTGGCGGCCTGCGCCCGGGCCGCGGAGCAGCACGGCGGCAGCGTCCTGTCGAAGGACGAGGACGAGGCCGTGCTGCGCGACTCCGACGGCGCCCAGTTCACCGTGACCTCCCGCCGCGGGCGTTAGTTCCCGGCGGTACGGGACGGGCGGGACAGCAGGACGAGACTGCGGGCGGTGACCGTCATCGTGGTGGCCGCCTTGTGCTCGGTCTCGTCCGGGGCCCCCGGTTCCGCGGTGTCGATCAGGGTGGTCCAGCGTTCGCCGTAGGTGGCGTCCGGGAGCTGGAACTCCACCGGCTCCCAGTAGCTGTTGAGCAGGAGCAGGAAGGAGTCGTCCACGACGGGCCGGCCGCACGGGTCGGGCTCGGCGATGGCGTCGCCGTTGAGGAACACGCCGACGCAGTGGGCGTCGGAGCGCAGCCAGTCCTCCTCCGCCATCTCGCGGGCGTCCGGCAGCAGCCAGACCAGGTCGGGCAGCGGCTGGCCCGCGTGCGTCACCGTCTCACCGCGGAAGAAGCGACGCCGGCGCAGTACGGGGTGGGCGCGGCGCAGTCCGATCACGTGCCGGGTGAAGTCGGCGAGGGAGCGCTGCTCCTCGGTCAGCCGCCAGTCGATCCAGGAGACCTCGTTGTCCTGGCAGTAGGCGTTGTTGTTGCCGCGCTGGGTGCGGCCGAGCTCGTCGCCGTGGCAGAGCATCGGGATGCCCTGGGACAGCAGCAGCGTGGCGAGGAAGTTGCGCTGCTGGCGGGCGCGCAGCTCCAGCACGGCCGGATCGCGGGTCTCGCCCTCCGCGCCGCAGTTCCAGGACCGGTTGTCGCTCTCGCCGTCCTGGTTGTCCTCGCCGTTGGCCTCGTTGTGCTTGTCGTTGTACGAGACGAGGTCGCGCAGCGTGAAACCGTCGTGCGCGGTGACGAAGTTGACGCTGGCGCGCGGCCGCCGCCTGCTGTGCTGGTACAGGTCGGAGGAGCCCGTCAGCCGGGAGGCGAAGTCGCCGAGGGTGTGTTCGCCGCCGCGCCAGAAGTCGCGCACGGTGTCGCGGTACATGCCGTTCCACTCCGACCACAGCGGCGGGAAGTTGCCCACCTGGTAGCCGCCCTCGCCGACGTCCCACGGCTCGGCGATCAGCTTGACGCGGCTGATCACCGGGTCCTGCTGGATCAGGTCGAAGAACGCCGAGAGCCGGTCCACCTCGTGGAACTGGCGGGCCAGGGTCGCCGCGAGGTCGAAGCGGAAGCCGTCGACATGCATCTCGGTGACCCAGTAGCGCAGCGAGTCCATGATCAGCTGGAGCACGTAGGGGTGCCGCATCAGCAGGCTGTTCCCGGTGCCGGTGGTGTCGTAGTAGTGCGACCAGTCGCCGTCCACGAGCCGGTAGTAGGAGGCGTTGTCGATGCCCCGGAAGGACAGGGTGGGGCCCTTCTCGTTGCCCTCGGCGGTGTGGTTGTAGACCACGTCGAGGATCACTTCGAGCCCGGCCTCGTGCAGCGCCTTCACCATCGCCTTGAACTCGGAGACCTGCTGGCCCCGGGTGCCGTGGGCGGCGTAGGCGTTGTGCGGCGCGAAGAAGCCGATGGTGTTGTAGCCCCAGTAGTTCGACAGGCCCCGGTCGGTCAGCACGCCGTCCTGGACGAACTGGTGCACGGGCATCAGCTCGACGGCCGTGACCCCGAGCGAGGTCAGATGCTCGACGACGGCCGGGTGCGCGAGGCCGGCGTACGTCCCGCGCAGTTCGGGGGGCACGTCCGGGTGGGTGCGGCTCAGGCCGCGGACGTGGGCCTCGTAGATGACGGTGTCCGCGTACGGCCGTCTGGGTGGACGGTCGTCGCCCCAGTCGAAGTAGGGGTCGGTCACCACGCCGAGCATGGTGTGCCCGGCGCTGTCCGCCGGGGCGGGGCCCTCGGGGGCGCGCTCGAAGAGCGAGGCGTGGTTGTCCATCTGCCCGTCCACCGCCTGCGTGTACGGGTCCAGCAGCAGCTTCGCCGGGTTGCACCGGTGGCCGACGGACGGGGCCCAGGGACCGTGCACCCGGTAGCCGTACCGCTGGCCGGGGCCGACACCGGGCAGGTAGCCGTGCCAGACGAAACCGTCGACCTCGGTCAGTTCGACGCCGGTGTGCTTGCCCGCGTCGTCGACCAGGATCAGCTCGACCCGCTCGGCGACCTCGCTGAACAGGGCGAAGTTCGTGCCCTGGCCGTCGTAGGCGGCACCCAGCGGGTAGGGGTGCCCGCTCCAGGCGTGCACCCCTGCACCATGCTTGCGCGCGGTCACCGCGCCTCCTCCAGCACTCGCTCCGGAGTGCTCGCCGGGCCGGCCAGTACGGCGGCCGGGACTTCACGGGGCACGTCGAGGCCCTCACGCAGGCTGGGCGCCGGGGCCGTCGGGACCAGCGGGACGCGCTCGCCGGCGCGGGCACGCTGCGAGAACCAGATGACCTTGCTGCCGGTGTCCGTGGCGCAGCACCCCCAGCCGTCGCTGATCGCGGCGATGTGCTCCAGGCAGGCGCGGAGATCCTGGTCCGGGCGCAGATCACGGTTGTGGTCCCCGATGGCCGTGATGAGGTGCTGTCCGTTCCACCACATCTCGATCGACGTGTTCTTGTCCGTGGCGTGCTCGTCGATGGCGTTGAGCAGCAGTTCGGCACCGCCGCACACGGGCTCCACCAGGTTCTCCAGGTCCCAGAACCGGAGGTGAGCGGCCAGGATGCGCCTGACCTGTCCGACCCGTTCCGGGCTGACTTCCACGTCGAGGTGGTAGTAGCAGGGCACTGCGGTCTTCATCTTGTTGGCTCCTCACCGGCGAGGCTCGGCGCTTTCCCCGTCCCCGCGGGACGGGCCCCGAACGCGAAGCGTGAGCATTGATCGCTTCTGAGTCACCTCAAGAGTGGGAGGGCTACGCCATTCGTGCAACACGAGGAGTCAACCGGGGGATCCTTCGAGTTCGTTGAAGCTCTAACAAGACGCTGGGTCGCCGCACGTGCACCATGAGTGAAGACCTCCATCCCCGTACGGCATCCGTGTCGCGCGCACGACCACCCCCACCGTGTGGTTTCGTGCCTTGAATCCCGAGAGGTGAACGGCGTCATGTTGCTACCGGCCAAAGCCGAAGTCGCCCGCCAGCTTGGGCGCTATCGGGCCTGGGAGCGCGTCATGCTCGCGTCCCCGGACGACCGCGCGGTGCGGGCCACTTTCGAGGACTCGGGCTACACGCTGTGCGTGCTGATGGGCAAGCGCTGCGCGCGCGAGGCCGCGGACGCGGCCGAGCGCTATCTGCGCAGCAGCCTCGGCACCTATCTGCGCGAGCAGACCGAGCGTCCCCGTCCGGGGGTCGCCGCGAGACGGGGCCCACCGAGGGCCAAGCGGCGTTCCCGGGCCGGCCGGTAGACCTGCCGGCACAGCTTGATTCCCCGGCCGGGCCCTGGAGGGTCCGGCCATGAGCACGGCGGAGGCGAGACCATGAAGGCAACCGCGGCCATCGGCCGTATCCCGGTACGCAATGTCCGGCCGGCCGTGGACTGCGGCAGGCGCCCGGCGAAGGCGGTCGTGGGCGAGACGTTCGAGGTCTCGGCGACCGTGTTCCGGGAGGGGCATGATGCCGTGGCCGCCAATGTCGTGCTGCGCGATCCCGAGGGCCGTCCCGGTCCCTGGACGCCGATGCGCGAACTGGCGCCGGGCAGCGACCGCTGGGGCGCCGAGGTCACGCCCGACGCCGAGGGGCACTGGACGTTCCATGTGGAGGCGTGGAGCGATCCGGTGGCCACCTGGCGGCACACCGCCCGCATCAAGGTCCCGGCGCGGATCGACACCGGGGTGGTCCTGGAGGAGGGCGCGGACATCCTGGAACGGGCGGCGGCCGGGGTTCCCGCCGGGCGGCGAAAGGTTCTTCTTCGTGCGGCCGGCACCCTGCGGGACGACTCGCTGCCGGTCGTGACCCGGCTGGCGGCGGCTTTCCGGCCCGAGGTGGATGCGGTGCTGTCGCGGTATCCGCTGCGGGAGTTGGTGACCGCGTCGGATCCGCTGCCGCTGCTGGTGGAGCGGGAGCGGGCCCTGTACGGGTCGTGGTACGAGTTCTTCCCCCGCTCCGAGGGCACCGAGCAGGTGCCGCACGGCACGTTCCGGACCGCGGCCAGGCGGCTTGCGGCGATCGCCCAGATGGGCTTCGACGTCGTGTACCTGCCGCCCATCCACCCGATCGGCACGACCTTCCGCAAGGGCCGCAACAACACCCTCGACCCCGCCCCCGAGGATGTCGGGGTGCCGTGGGCGATCGGCTCCCCCGAGGGCGGCCACGACGCCGTCCACCCCGCGCTGGGCACCCTGGAGGACTTCACCTGGTTCGTTCAGCAGGCCCGCGCGCAGGGGCTGGAGGTGGCGCTGGACTTCGCGCTGCAGTGCTCGCCGGACCATCCGTGGGTGCACAAGCATCCGGAGTGGTTCCACCACCGTCCCGACGGCACCATCGCCTACGCGGAGAACCCGCCGAAGAAGTACCAGGACATCTACCCCCTGGCCTTCGACGCGGACCTGGACGGGCTGGTCGCCGAGACGCTGCGGGTGCTGCGGCACTGGATGGCCTGCGGGGTGCGGATCTTCAGGGTGGACAACCCGCACACCAAGCCGGTGCTGTTCTGGGAGCGGGTGATCGCGGAGATCAACCGCACCGACCCGGACGTGATCTTCCTGGCCGAGGCGTTCACCCGGCCGGCGATGATGCACACCCTCGCCCAGATCGGCTTCCAGCAGTCGTACACGTACTTCACCTGGCGCAACACCAAGCAGGAGCTGACGGAGTACCTCACCGAACTGTCCGGCGAGGCGGCTTCCTACATGCGGCCGAACTTCTTCGCCAACACCCCTGACATCCTGCACGCCTTCCTCCAGCACGGCGGCCGGCCCGCCTTCGAACTGCGCGCGGTCCTCGCCGCCACCCTCTCGCCGACCTGGGGCATCTACAGCGGCTACGAACTGTGCGAGAACACCCCGCTGCGCGAGGGCAGCGAGGAGTACCTGGACTCGGAGAAGTACCAGTTGCGGCCGCGTGACTGGGACACCGCCGACACCATCGCTCCCCTCATCACCCGGCTCAACACCGTCCGACGCGAGCACCCCGCGCTGCACCAGCTCAGGAATCTCCGCTTCCACCACACCGACAACGACGCCGTCCTCGCCTACAGCAAGCGCGCGGGCCAGGACTCGGTGCTGGTGGTCGTCAATCTCGATCCGCACCACACCCAGGAGGCCACGGTCTCGTTGGACATGCCGCAACTCGGCCGCGACCGGGACGAAACCCTGTCCGTGCACGACGAACTGACGGGTGAGACCTATCAATGGGGCCGGACCAACTATGTGCGCCTTGAGCCCGGCAGGGCACCCGCGCACGTATTTCACGTCCAGGTCTCGCCCGCCTCGCCGCAGAACGGAGGGTCTACCGCGTCATGATCGTCAACGAGCCCGTCCATGACACGTTCGAGGACACCCCGGCCAAGGACCGGCATCCCGACTGGTTCAAGAGCGCCGTCTTCTACGAGGTGCTGGTCCGTTCCTTCCAGGACAGCAACGGCGACGGTGTCGGCGACCTCAAGGGCCTGACCGCCAAGCTGGACTACCTCCAGTGGCTCGGCGTGGACTGCCTGTGGCTGCCCCCGTTCTTCAAGTCCCCGCTCAGGGACGGCGGTTACGACGTCTCCGACTACACCGCGGTCCTGCCGGAGTTCGGCGACCTCGCCGACTTCGTGGAGTTCGTCGACTCCGCTCACCAGCGCGGCATGCGGGTCGTCATCGACTTCGTCATGAACCACACCAGTGACCAGCACCCGTGGTTCCAGGAGTCCAGGAAGGACCCCGACGGCCCCTACGGCGACTACTACATGTGGGCCGACGACGACAAGCAGTACCCCGACGCGCGGATCATCTTCGTCGACACCGAGGCCTCCAACTGGACCTTCGACCCGGTCCGCAAGCAGTACTTCTTCCACCGGTTCTTCTCCCACCAGCCGGACCTCAACTACGAGAACCCGGCCGTGCAGGAGGAGATCATCTCCGCGCTGCGCTTCTGGCTCGACCTCGGCATCGACGGCTTCCGGCTCGACGCCGTGCCGTATCTGTACGCCGAGGAGGGCACCAACTGCGAGAACCTCCCCGCCACGCACCACTTCCTCAAGCGCGTCCGCCGCGAGATCGACGCGATGTACCCGGACACGGTGCTGCTGGCGGAGGCCAACCAGTGGCCGGAGGACGTCGTCGACTACTTCGGCGACTACCGCAGCGGCGGCGACGAATGCCACATGGCCTTCCACTTCCCGGTCATGCCCCGCATCTTCATGGCCGTGCGCCGGGAGTCGCGCTACCCGGTCTCCGAGATCCTCGCCAAGACCCCGGCCATCCCCTCCGGCTGCCAGTGGGGCATCTTCCTGCGCAACCACGACGAGCTGACCCTGGAGATGGTCACCGACGAGGAACGCGACTACATGTGGGCCGAGTACGCCAAGGACCCCCGCATGCGCGCCAACATCGGCATCCGCCGCCGCCTCGCGCCTCTGCTGGACAACGACCGCAACCAGATCGAGCTGTTCACCGCCCTGCTGCTGTCGCTGCCCGGCTCGCCGATCCTCTACTACGGCGACGAGATCGGCATGGGCGACAACATCTGGCTCGGCGACCGCGACGCCGTCCGCACCCCGATGCAGTGGACACCGGACAGGAACGCGGGCTTCTCCACCGCCGACCCCGGCCGGCTCTTCCTGCCCACGATCATGGACCCGGTCTACGGTCACCAGGTCACCAACGTCGAGGCGTCCATGGCGTCGCCCTCCTCGTTGCTGCACTGGACACGCCGGATGATCGAGATCCGCAAGCAGAATCCCGCCTTCGGACTCGGCTCCTTCACGGAACTGCAGTCGTCCAACCCGGCGGTACTGGCCTTTCTGCGGGAGTACGAGGACGATCTCGTCCTGTGCGTGAACAATTTCTCCCGGTTTGCCCAGCCGACCGAGCTCGATCTGCGCGAGTTCGACGGACGGCACCCGGTCGAGCTGTTCGGCGGCGTCCGCTTCCCGGCCATCGGCGAACTGCCGTACCTGCTGACGCTGGCGGGACACGGCTTCTACTGGTTCCGGCTCTCCCGAGTCGCCTCCCGCATCGGCCGCCGACACCGAGCGTCCGCCCCTTGAGCGTGTCCCCTTGAGCATGTGCCGACGAAAGGACGCGTCACCATGCCGAAGACCGCATCCCTCAGACCGAGCCCTCCGGCCGTAGCCGACATCATGGTCTCGCTCGGCGGTCTGCTGCGTCAGTGGCTGCCGCGGCAGCGGTGGTTCGCGGGCAAGGACCGGCCGGTCACCGACCTGGCCCTGTTGTCCATGACCGAGCTGTTCCCGGGCTGTCTGCATCTGCTGGTCCACGCCGGTCATGTCCCGGTGCCCGCCCCCGGCGGCATCACCGCGCCCCCGGCCGGCGACTGCTACCAGCTGCTGCTCGGAGTGCGCGAGCACCCCTCCCCGCGCCTGGGCCGCAGCCTCATCGGACGAGCCGACGAGGGCCCGCTCGCCGGTCTCACGGTGTACGACGCCCTGCAGGACCTGCGCTCCGCACAGCTGCTCCTGGACCGGCTGCGGCACCCCGGCACCGCCGGCCCGCTGCGCTTCGAGTCCTGCTCCCCGGTGCAGGTCCCGTCCGGACTCGCGCCGCGCCTGATGGACGCCGAGCAGTCCAACTCCTCGCTGGTGTACGGCGACGCCTTCGTGCTGAAGGTGTTCCGGCGGATCCAGCCGGGTGTCAACCCGGATCTGGAGGTGCCGGGCGCGCTGGCCCGGCAGGGCTGCCGACGGGTCCCCGCACCGGTCGCCTGGTTCCGGACCACCCGTCCGTGGGACGCGACGCTGGGCGTGCTCCAGCCGTTCCTGCGGGACGCGACCGACGGCTGGACGCTGGCGCTCCAGGCGCTCGCCTCCGGTGACGACTTCACCGCGGAGGCCCACCAGCTGGGCCGGGCCACCGCCGAGGTCCACCTCGCGCTCGCCTCGGCGTTCCCCTGCGAGACCCGCCGCGAGAACGCCGCCACGGCCGCGGCGATGACCGAGCGGCTGGACTCCGCGGCGCACTGCGTACCGGCCCTGCAGTCCTTCGTGCCGGGCCTGCGGACCGCGTTCGGGGCGCTCACCGCCTGCGACCCCGGCCCGCCCGCCCAGCGGATCCACGGCGACCTGCACCTGGGGCAGGTCCTGCGGGCCGGACGGGAGTGGTTCGTGATCGACTTCGAGGGCGAACCGTCCCGCCCGCTCGCCGAGCGGCGCGACCTGCACTCCCCCGTCCGGGACATCGCCGGAATGCTGCGCTCCTTCGACTACGCGGCACGCCAGCGCAGGCCCTGGCGGCCTGAGTGGGCCCGCCGCTGCCGCGAGTCGTTCTGCGCGGGTTACGCGGCTGCCGCCGGATGGGACCCCCGCAAGAAACACGGCCTCTTGCGCGCCTACGAGACGGACCGGGCCGTGTATGAAGTGCTCTACGAAGCCAGGCACCGCCCGGACTGGCTACCCGTACCGATGGCGGCGATCGAGCGTCTCGCCGTACGAGGAGGCTGACCCCATGGCGTTGCGTGACACCTCGCTGCCCGAGCCGTCAGGACCCGCCCGGTGCGGGACGGCTCCGCCGCTGGACCCCGATGACCGCGGTCGCCTGCTGGCCGGCGCCCACCACGACCCGCACGCGCTGCTCGGCGCCCATGTGGTGCAGGGCGGGATCATGTTCCGGACGCTGCGCCCGTTCGCCCGCGCGGTGAGCGTGGTGATCGACGGCAGACGCAGACAGCTCACCTCCGAGGGCGACGGTCTCTTCGCCGGGGTGGTGCCGCGGCGGAAGAAGATCCCGGCGTACACCCTCCTGGTGTCGTACGAGGACGGCGAGCACGAGGTCGACGACCCGTACCGCTTCCTGCCCGCCCTCGGGGAGCTGGACCTCCATCTGATCCGGGAGGGCCGGCACGAGCAGCTGTGGAAGGCGCTCGGCGCCGAGCCGATGACCCACCAGGGCGTCACCGGCACCCGGTTCACCGTGTGGGCGCCGAACGCCCAGGGCGTGCGGGTCGCCACGGACTTCACGTACTGGGACGGCACCGCGTTCCCGATGCGCTCCCTGGGCGCCAGCGGTGTGTGGGAGCTGTTCCTGCCCGGCGTCGGCGAGGGTACCCGGTACAAGTTCGAGATCCACTCCCGGCACGGCCACCGCTTCCTCAAGGCCGACCCGATGGCCCGGTTCGCGGAGATCCCGCCGGACACCGCGTCCATCGTGCACTCCTCCCGCTACGAGTGGGACGACGCGGAGTGGATGGCGCACCGCGGGGACGTCCCGGTGCATGTGGCGCCGTTCTCGGTGTACGAGGTGCACCTTCCGTCCTGGCGGCCCGGGCTGACCTACCGTGAGCTGGCCGAGGTGCTCCCGGCCTACGTCAAGGACCTCGGCTTCACGCACGTGGAGTTCATGCCGGTCGCCCACCACCCGTTCTCGGGCTCCTGGGGCTACCAGATCACCGGCTTCTACGCGACCATGGCCCGGCTCGGCACGCCCGACGACTTCAAGTTCCTGATCGACGCACTGCACCGGGCGGGCATCGGCGTGATCATGGACTGGGTGCCCGCCCACTTCCCGAAGGACGACTGGGCCCTGGCCCGCTTCGACGGGGAGCCGCTGTACGAACCCGGGGACGACCGGCGGGCCGAACATCCGGACTGGGGCACCTACGAGTTCGACTTCGGGCGGGTCGAGGTGCGCAACTTCCTCGTCGCCAACGCCGTGTACTGGTGCGAGGAGTTCCATATCGACGGGCTGCGGGTGGACGCGGTCGCCTCGATGCTGTACCTCGACTACTCCCGTGACTCCGGCCAGTGGACGCCCAATGTGTTCGGCGGCCGGGAGGACCTGGACGCGGTGGCGTTCCTGCGCGAGATGAACGCCACCGTGTACCGGCGGGCGCCCGGCGTGGTGACCATCGCGGAGGAGTCCACCGCCTGGGAGGGAGTCACCCGGCCCACCGACAGCGGCGGGCTCGGCTTCGGCCTGAAGTGGAACATGGGCTGGATGCACGACTCGCTCGGCTACATCAGCCACGAGCCCGTCCACCGCAAGTACCACCACAACGAGATGACCTTCTCGATGGTGTACGCCTACAGCGAGAACTACGTCCTGCCGATCTCGCACGACGAGGTCGTGCACGGCAAGCAGGCGCTGGTGTCGAAGATGCCCGGCGACTGGTGGCAGCAGCGCGCCAACCACCGCGCCTACCTGGGCTTCATGTGGGCCCACCCCGGCAAGCAACTCCTGTTCATGGGGCAGGAGTTCGCCCAGGGCGCGGAGTGGTCCGAGCCGCACGGACCGGACTGGTGGCTGCTGGACCCCGGCTACAGCGCCGAGCCCGACCACCGGGGCGTCCGGGACCTGGTCCGGGACCTCAACACCGCCTACCTCGCCACCCCGTCGCTGTGGCAGCGGGACACCGACCCGGGCGGCTTCCAGTGGGCCCTCGGCGACGCGGCCGACGACAACGTCTTCGCCTTCCTCCGGTACGCCGCCGACGGCACTCCCCTGCTCGCGGTGTCGAACTTCTCCCCGGTCGTGCGGGAGGACTACCGGATCTGGGTCCCCGAGGGCGGCACCGTCTGGGAGGAGACCCTGAACACGGACGCGGCCCGGTACGGAGGCGGCGACATCACCAACCCCGGGCCGATCAAGCCGGAGGAGGACGGGATCCGGATCACCCTGCCTCCGCTGGCGACGGTCTGGCTGACGCCGTATCCCTCCTGACGCCCGAGGCGATGCCAGGTGTCCGACTGCCCGGTAGCGGGCAGTCGGGGGCGTACGACGAAACCTCGTCGTCATCGCGTCGGGCCATAGAAGGGGTGCCACAGGTGCGCACCGTAGGTGTGGAGGAAGAACTCCTCCTTGTCGATCCGGAGACGGGTGAACCGCGGGCCCGGTCGGCCGCGATCATCGCCCGCGCCGAGCGGGAGAGCGCGGACGGGCACGACGTGTTCGAGAAGGAACTGCACGACCAGATGCTGGAGTACGCCAGCGAGCCGCAGTCGAGCATGGACGGCCTGAGCCGGGAGATCGCCCGGTGCCGCAAGGAGGCGGCGCGGTACGCCGGGGAGCTGGGCTGTGCCGTGGCGGCGCTGGCCACCTCCCCGCTGCCGGTCAGCCCGGCCGTCGGCGCGGGCCGGCGCTATCAGTGGATGGCGGAGCAGTACGGCATCGCCACCCAGGAGCAGCTCGTCCTCGGCTGCCATGTGCATGTGAGCGTGGAGTCCGACGAAGAGGGCGTCGCCGTCATCGACCGGATCCGGCCGTGGCTGTCGGTGCTGGGCGCGCTGAGCGCCAACTCGCCCTTCTGGCAGGGCAAGGACTCCGGGTACAGCAGCTATCGCAGCCGGGTGTGGCAGCGCTGGCCGTCGGCGGGTCCCACCGAGGTCTTCGGGTCGGCCGAGCGGTACCACCAGGTCGTCCAGGACATGATCGACACCGGGGTGATCCTCGACCAGGGGATGGTGTACTTCGACGCCCGGCTGTCCCGGAACTTCCCGACCGTGGAGATCCGGGTGTCCGACGTGAGTCTGCACGCGGACACGCCCGTCCTGATCGCCAACCTGGCCCGCGGCCTGGTGGAGACGGCCGCACGGGAGTGGCGGGCGGGGATCGAGCCGGCGGCGCACAGCGTCAGCGTGCTGCGGCTGGCGGCCTGGCAGGCCGCCCGGGCGGGCGTCACGGAGGAGCTGCTGCACCCCGTGACCATGCGGCCCATGCCGGCCCGCGCCGTGGTGCAGGCCCTCCTCGACCATGTCGGGGAGGCGCTGGAGGACCACGGCGACCTCGAGCGGGCCCGGGCGGGCGTCGCCGAGCTGCTGGAGCGCGGCAACGGCGCCCGGGTGCAGCGCGAGCTGCTGGAGCGCACCGGCAGCCTTCGGGACGTGGTCCTGGAGTGCGTCCGGCGCACTCACGAGTGAGGCGGGAGGCGCCTCACAGCATGAGCATGATGGCGTAGGTCAGGAAGAAGCCCGCGCAGAGCACGGCGAGGACGAGGATCACGAGGATCGGGCCCTTGGCCCAGCCCGTGGTCGGGTTGTGCGTCTCGCGCGGGCCCGCTTCGGGCATGCTGCTCTCCGCAGGCGGGGTTTCGCCCGGTGGTACCGAACCGCCCGGTTCCAGACCGGTGGTGCGCTCGGGCTCCGGATCAGGGTTGATGTGGTTCATGCCCCCCGAGTCCCCCGATCTCGCCGAGATCATCAGCGGCGGCGGATCAGCACCGGCGGAGTTGTCGGATTCCGGCCCGGTTCGCTCGTACCTCGGCTAGATTCGAGCACCGCCGATAACCCTCCTCGTCGGTGGCGTCACACCGTGTACACGACAGGAGCTGCGCATGCGCGACTTCGCCCTGGCTCCCTCCGTCACCGCGCCGCCGGGCGGCGGGCTCGCCGACAGCATCTTCGAACGGGCCCTCCTGGAGCCCACGCTGCCGATGCTGGCGCGCCGCCTGCCCGGTTCCGCGGAGTGGACCGAGATCAGCGCGGTCGAGGTGCGGGACACGGTGGTCGACGTGGCCAAGGGTCTGGTCGCCTCCGGGATCTCGCCCGGCCGGCGCGTGGCGATCATGGCGCGCACCCGGTACGAGTGGACGGTCTTCAGCCATGCCCTGTGGGCGGTGGGCGCCGAGGTCGTGCCCGTGTACCCGACCGCCTCGCGGGAGCAGGTGGAGTGGATCCTCCGCGATGCCAAATGCGTGGGCGTGGTGGTCGAGGACGAGCAGTCGGTGATGACCGTCGGCTCGGTGTGCGCCTCGCTGCCGCTGCTGCGGCATGTCTGGCAGCTGGACGCGGGGGCGCTGGACGAGCTGGTCGAGCGGGGGGCCTTCGTGCCGCTCGCCGCGGTCGACTCGCTGCGCCGGATCGTGCTGCCGGACTCCACCGCCGTGATCTCCTACACCTCCGGCTCCACCGGCCGCCCGCTCGGCTGCGCGCTGAGCCACCGGAGCCTGGCCAACGGGTGCGACACGCTGCTGGCGGGCTGGGGGCACCTGGTGGTGCCGCCGGGAGGACAGGCGTCGGTGCTCGCCTTCCTGCCGTTCTCGCATGTGTACGGGCTCATGGTGCAGGGACTGTGCGTGCGCGGCGGGATGCTGATGGGCCACGAGTCCGACCCGGGCGGGGACTCCCTCGCCTCGGCGCTGCGCTCGTTCCGGCCGACGTACTTCTGCGCCGTCCCGTCCGTCTTCGAGAAGATCTACAAGAACTTCCTGCGCTCCGCCCGCCAGTCGGGCCGGGGCTCGCTGTTCGAGCGGGCCGCCGACACGGCACGGGACTTCGCCGCGGCCCTGGAGCGGCACCGGCTCGGCGAGGGGCCCGGGCCCGGCTTCGATCTGCGCCTCCAGCACGCGCTGTACGAGCGGACGGTCTACCGCGGGCTGCGCGGCGCCCTGGGCGGCCGGATCCGCCGGGCGACGTCCGGCGGCTCACCCCTGAACCGGGAGATCTCCCTGTTCTACGAGGGCATCGGCATCTACCTCAACGACGGGTACGGGCTCACCGAGACCGCCGGCGGGGTCACCGCGCAGCCGCCCGGCCAGGAGCGGTCGGGGACGGTCGGCAAGGCGCTGCCCGGCATGGACGTCCGGGTGGCCGACGACGGGGAGATCCTGGTGCGCGGGCCGTCGGTGTTCCAGGGCTACGTCAACGACGAGGCGGCGACCCGGGCCGTGCTGCGGGGTGGCTGGCTGGCCACCGGGGACCTCGGGATGCTCGACTCCGACGGCTATCTGACGATCACCGGCCGCAAGAAGGACGTCATCATCACCAGCAGCGGCAAGAGCGTCGCTCCGGCCGCCCTGGAGCAGCGCCTGCGGATGAACCCGCTGATCCATCAGGCGGTGGTGGTGGGCGACAACCGGCCCTGTGTCGGGGCACTGCTCACCCTGGACCCGGACTTCCTGGCGTACTGGCGCGGCACCCTGCAGCCGCGCTCCGACCCGCGCAGCCGGGACGCCCGGGAGGAGAACGCGCTGCGGGAGGAGATCGCCCGGGCGGTGGCGGCCGCCAACAGCACGGTGTCGCGGTCGGAGTCGATCCGGGTCTTCCGGGTGCTGCCGGAGCCGTTCGACCTCAGCAACGGACTGCTGACGCCGTCGATGAAATTGCGCAGGGACGCTATCGTGCGGCACTACGCATTGGAGATCGACGCGATGTACCAGGCCCGCGCCCGGACCCGGCGGCAGCCGGTGCCGGACGAGTCGGCGGTGTGGGACGACGCGGACAACGTCTTCCGGTGACCTGTGCGTAGGTCGCGGCGAGCGGGGAAGCCGGACAGCGCAGGTGCATGGGGGGAGAGACGGACGACGACACCTTGGCTGGACAGGACATTGCAGACCGTCTCGTCCGCTTCGCGGGGGCGCTGGCGGACGTGACCGAGGCACGCATGGCCGCGGAGGCATACCTCCGTGACCTGGCGCGGGTCTCGCCGCCCGCCGAGCCCGACCACCGGGACGACATCCTGCTGGTGGTCACGGAGCTGGCGGCGAACACGGTGGAATACGCCCCGGGCCCGTTCGAGCTGCGCTTGAGCAGAGCCTTCGACGGTGTGCACGTCGTCCTGCGCGACACCAGTCCGGAGCCGCCGGCCCCGCGTGCCTTCGACCCGCACAGCGGCGGCCGCGGAGTTGGCTGGTATCTGGTGCAGAGCCTGAGCCATCAGGTCGGCGTCATCACCCATGAGCGCGGCAAGGACGTCCACGTCTTCCTGCCGTGGTGACTGCGCGGCCGATCTTTGGGAACCCAGTGTGCGCAAGCCCCCCGTGGGGCAGTGTGGCTCGAACATGCCGTTCATCTGCCTGCCGCACCCGACTGGCCAAGCGGCCGCGAGCGCGGTGGGATCGATGAGGTGCGAGGCAGCGATCCAGGGGCAGGCGAACGACGTCGTATCAGACCGCCTGGAGCCGCAGAAGGGATGAACACCGTGACACGACCCAGGATCCTGGTGGTTGGCGCAGGCTTCGCCGGAGTGGGGTGCGTTCGCCGTCTGGAGCGCAAGCTGGCCGCCGACGAGGCCGACGTCACCCTGGTGACGCCGTTCGCCTACCAGCTCTATCTGCCCCTGCTGCCTCAGGTCGCCTCCGGCGTGCTGACGCCCCAGTCGATCGCGGTCTCCTTGCGCCGCAGCCGCAAGTACCGCACCCGGATCATCCCGGGCGGTGCCATCGGCGTGGACCTCGCGGCCAAGGTGTGCGTCATCCGCACGATCACCGACGAGATCGTCAACGAACGCTTCGACTACATCGTGCTGGCGCCCGGCAGCATCACCCGCACCTTCGACATCCCGGGTCTGACGGACCACGCGTTCGGGATGAAGACGCTCGCCGAGGCCGCCTACATCCGTGACCACGTCATCTCGCAGCTCGACCTGGCCGACGCCAGTGACGATCCGGCGGAGCGGGAGTCGCGGCTGCAGTTCGTGGTGGTCGGCGGCGGCTACGCGGGCACCGAGACGGCCGCCTGCCTCAACCGGCTCACCCGGGCCGCCGTCAAGCGCTACCCCCGGCTGGATCCCAGCCTGATCAAGTGGCATCTGATCGACATCGCCCCGAAACTCATGCCCGAGCTGGGCGACAAGCTCGGCCGCAGCGCCCAGGACGTCCTGCGCAAGCGGGGCATCGAGATCTCGCTCGGAGTGTCCATCGCCAAGGCGAGCCCGGAGGAGGTCACCTTCACCGACGGCCGGGTGGTGCCCACCCGCACCCTGATCTGGACGGCCGGGGTCGTCGCCAGCCCGCTCATCAAGACCCTCGGCGCGGAGACCGTCCGGGGGCGGCTCGCGGTGACGGCCGAGATGAACCTGCCCGGACAGGACGGGGTGTTCGCGCTGGGCGACGCGGCGGCGGTGCCGGACCGGGCCAAGGGCGAGGAGGGCGCCGTCTGCCCGCCGACGGCCCAGCACGCCATGCGTCAGGGCAAGGTCGTCGCCGACAACGTCATCGCGACCCTGCGCAACCAGCCGATGAAGCCGTACGTCCACAAGGACCTCGGGCTCGTCGTCGACCTCGGTGGCCGGGACGCGGTGTCCAAGCCGCTCGGGGTCGAACTGCGCGGGCTGCCCGCCCAGGCGGTGGCCCGCGGCTACCACTGGTCGGCGTTGCGCACCAATGTCGCCAAGACGCGCGTGATGACGAACTGGGTGCTCAACGCCATCGCCGGCGACGACTTCGTGCGCACCGGCTTCCAGGCCCGCAAGCCCGCCAAGCTGAGGGACTTCGAGTACACCGACGCCTATCTGACGCCGGAGCAGCTGCGGGAGCACCTGGCGGAGGGTCGGGGATAGCCTCCGGCAAGGGGCGGGCACGGCTGCGGGACCGGGTCGCGGCGTCCGACCCGGGGCTGCTGCGGCTGGCCGCGGGGCTGCGCACGGTCGCCTCGATCGCGCTCGCCCTCGTCGTGCTCGCCCTGCTCGGCGCCGATGTGCCGCATCTGGTCGCGGGCGCGATGGCGGCGATGGTCTCCACCTTCGCCGTACGGGAGAAGCAGCGCGGCCCGCAGGCCGTCACGCTCGCCCTCGGCCTGCCGGTCGCGCTCACCTCCGTCACCCTGGCCGCGCTGCTGCACTCCCATGTGATCGCCGGTGATCTGTTCTTCGTCGCCCTGATCTTCGGTGCCGTCTACAGCCGCCGGTTCGGCGACCGCGGTACCGCGCTCGGGCTGATCGGCTTCCAGCTGTACTTCGTGTCCCTGTTCGTCGGCGCCACCGTCGCGGACCTGCCCGAGCTGTACGTCTCCGTGGTCACGGCCGTGGTGTGCAGCGCCCTGGTGCGGTTCGCGGTGGTGCCGGAGACACCGGCCGGGACGCTGGAGCGGCTGCGCGAGGCGTTCCGGGCCCGGTTGGCGCAGCTGGTGTCGGCCCAGCTGGAGCTGCTGGACGCGGGCCCCGGAGAAGCAAACCGGGCGTTGCGGAGCGTGCGCGAGGGCACGGCGCGGCTGCACGAGACGGCGCTGATGATTCAGGGGCGGCTGGAGGAGGGCACGGCGGACGAGAGCACGGCCCGGCTGGTGCAGCGGCGGGTGGCGGACGCGGAGATCGCCGCGGAGCGGCTGGGCCTGCTGCTGCTCACCGCCCGCAGTGCCGAACGCACGGACACCCTGACCCTGCACCTGCCCGGCGCCACCGTCCCGATGGCTGGACGGCTGCCGGTCCGGGACGAGGCCGCCGACACCCTGCGCCGGGACCTGCGCGGCCTGCAGCTGCTGGTCCAGCGCCCGGGCGGCACCGCGCTCGCCCAGGTCCGCAACCGCCTGCTGTCCTACCGCGACGAGGAGAACCTGCCCGCCGCCTCCCCGGCGGTGCAGGACGCATTCCGCGGGATCGGCGAGGCCGCCCGGGCCGTCCTGGGGCTGCGGACCGCGCTGGACGGGCCGCAGGACGAGTCGGACGACACCCCGTCCACCGCCAGGTCCCGTGAGGAGCTGGACGCCGAGGACGCCGCCATCGACGGCGCGGAGGACACCGCGGCCGAGGAGCCGGCCGGACTGCGCAGGCCGACCACCCGGGCCGCCGTGCAGGTCGCCGTGGGCTCGGCGCTGGCCATCGTCGGCGGGGAGCTGCTGTCCAGTCACCGCTGGTACTGGGCGGTGCTGACCTGCTGGATCGTCTTCCTCAACACCTCCTCCACCGGCGAGATCCTGGTGAAGGGCTACCGCAGGCTGCTCGGCACGGTGTTCGGGGTGGTGGCCGGCATCGTGCTGGCGGGGCTGGTGGGGCAGCACACCTGGACGGCGTTCGCGCTGGTGCTGGTCTTCGTGTTCTGCATGTTCTACACCGCGCCCCTGTCGTACACGCTGATGTCGTTCTTCGTCACGGCGGCGCTGGGGCTGCTCTACACCCTGCTGCACACCTACAGCCTCGCGGTGCTGGTGCTGCGGATCGAGGAGACGGCGCTGGGGGCGGCCTGCGGGGTGTTCGCGGCGGCGCTGGTGCTGCCCATCGCCACCGACCGGCGGACCAATGACCTGCTCGGCACCGTGCTGGAGCGGTTGGGGGAGGTCACCGGGACGGCCGTGGAGCAGTTGAGCGGCGGGCCGCCGGTGGAGCTGCTGGACCAGGCGCGGGACCTGGATCAGGCGCTGGCCGATCTGCGGGCGGCGACCAAGCCGCTGACGCATCCGGTGACCCCGCTCAGGGCCCGCCGTGACACCGCCCGTTATGTGGTCGCGCTGCTGGAGACGGCGGCCTATCACGCGCGGTCGCTGGCGGCGACCGCCGAGCTGTTGCCCACGCATCCCTCGATCGCGGCGGATCCGCGGCTGCGCGGGGCCGGGCGGCGCATCGCGCACAACATCAGGGCCATCGCCGCGCATGTCGCCGACGAGCGGGCCGAGGACCGGGTGGAGACCGGTCCGAGCATCGCCTCGCTGCTGGAGCCGCAGGTGCCGGGTAGCAGCCGGTACGGCAGGGTCACCGACCGGGTGCTGCGGCACCTGCAGCGGCTCGACGAGTCCGTGGTGGGCCTGGCCCGCCCGCTGGGGGCACCGGTCGGCCCGGCGGACGGCGCCTGAGGCCGGTCAGAAGTCGGTGGGCAGGCCGCTCGCCTCGGCGATGCCGCGCAGTTCCTCGTCGTCGTGGCGGCGCGTCCTGATGTAGGACGCGATCTCGTCGAGGCGGTCGGGGTCGGAGGCGGTGGCCGAGTCGGTGACCACCCGTACCGAGCCGGTGTCCCCGAGGTCGATCTCGACGACCTCGTTGTCCATCCGGCCGGTGACCGCGGTGGCGATGACCAGGGCGGCCTGGTCCCGGATCTCCTGGGGCAGCTGCTCCTCGCCGTCGTCGTCCAGGGCGAACTCGGCCGGTGGCAGCCGCCGCTCGTCGATGGCCCGCAGAACGGGTTCGACGACGTCCAGCAGACGGAGGTAGTCCTCGGTGTCCATTCGGGCGCGCAGCAGGCCGAGGTAGATGTCCACGGGCCGGCCGTCGGGCGAAAGCTCGTAGTCGTTCATCTGCCCCGCGTTCCCCTTATCCGGAGTCTCAGACGCGTCGCCGGGCGGCCATCATGAAGGAGAACAGGCCGAACAGCACCAGACCGCAGGCGACGGCGGCCAGCAGCCACGGGCCGAGCCCCGTCTCGGCGAACGAGCGCAGGGTGTCGTCCAGGCCCTTGGCCTCGTCGGGTTCGTAGTCGACGGCGGCGCGTACGGCGAAGGCGCCCAGCACGGCGAAGACCGCTGCGCGCGCCAGGCCGCCGCCCACGCCCGTCACGTCCGTCAGGCGCTGTGCGGTCCGGGACATCTCGCCGAGCTTCAGATCCTTGCGGTACTTGCGGCGGATCGCCTGGACGCCGATCCACACCCCGGCGACCATGATGCCCGCCCCGCCCGCCCCGACGATCCACTGTCCGGCGGGCAGCTCCATCGCCGTCGCGGTGATGTCGCGGGACTGCTGGTCGGTGGAGCCGCCGCCCTCGCCCTTGCCACCGTTCGCCGCGAAGCGCAGCACGGAGTAGGCGACGAAGCCGTAGAAGAGACACCTGCCCGCGGACAGGAGGCGCTTGTGGGGCTTGTGGCCCTTCGGTCCCACGCGGCCGAAGACCACCTCCGACAGCCGCCACAGGGCCATGCCGACCAGGCCGATGCCCAGGGCCCACAGCAGGACGGAGCCGAAGGGCTTCTCGGACAGTTCGGCCAGGGCGCCCTGGCGGTCCGCCTGGCGGCGCCGGCCGCCGAAGGCGATCTGCAGGGCGAGGGTTCCGACCAGCAGGTAGATCACCCCGCGCGCGGCCAGTCCCGCCCGGGCGGCGCCCTCGGTCATCGAACCGGCGGCCTTCGACCCGGACGGGGTGCGACCCGCCCCGACCACGGCACTCATATTCATCAGGACCTCCCGGACTTCGAATGCCCCGGTTGGGGCGGGACTCACGTCGGAAGGCCGGATCAGCGCCGCCGGCTGCGGCGGCCGAGGGCGTGCAGGTGCTCCAGGGCGTCCAGGACCACGGTCCGGTCGTACCAGGCCAGCCAGCGGCCCGCCTGGGCGCCGACCTCCTCCAGGGCCTTGAGCTGGGCCGCCGTCATGTCCTTGAGCAGGCCCTCGAAGTGTGCCGAGACGATGCCCAGGCACTGGCCGGAGGCGGTGGCCAGCGGCACACTGTGGACGGACCTGCTGCCCGAGGCGAGGATCGCCTCCCGGGCCGGTTCGGTGAAGACCGGGTCCGCCTCCACGTCGTGCACGGTCAACTGGGCGACGTCCCGGGCCGCCCGGGCGCACGCGGTGCCGTCGGCACCGACGTAGGCGAAGAAGTCGAGGAAGTCCGCGGTGTGCCCGGTGTGCTTCTCGATCCGCAACCCGGTGCGGGCGCGGTCGGCGAGCTGCACATTGCCCATGTCGGTGTCCACCACGGCGAGCGTCTGGCTCAGTACCGCCGTCAGGACGGCGCCCCGGGTCTCGCTGCCGGTCTCCCGGGCGGCCGGAAAGGTCAGGGGCGGCTCCACGGTCCGGGCCCGGCCGGTGAACCACAGCGCCGCGCGCTCGTCGGGGCGCGGCAGGGTCACCACGGCTTCGGCGAGGGTGCGCATGCGCACGTTGTAGTGCTGCGAGGCCCGCCGCATCAGCGAGAACGCACTGTCCGCGTCGGGCAGCGCGTAGCGCTCCTGCAGCATGCCCTGGGCCTGTGCGATCAGCGGATGGGTCAGGGCGCGGGCGCGCAGATCGCGCACCTCGGCGCGGAGCCGCTCCAGCTCCTCCTCGGTATCGGACATGGAACTCCTCAGGTGGGTCGAAACCGCACCTGCCCTCTTTGTTCCGTCCTACACGCGAGGTTCAGAGCAGCGGCATCAGGGCGCTGATCCGTTTGCCGCCCGCGGGCAGCAGGGATACCTGCACGTCACGGGCGAGACGGCACACGATCCGCCAGCCGTGGCCGCCGAAACGGCGGGGCGAGCGCCGCTCGCCGGGTTCGGTGACCACCGGAAGGCAGTCGCTGCGGTCGCTCACCGAGACCCGTACGCCGGGATCGACGAGATCGACGCGGAAGTCGGTGACCCCGCCGCCGTGCACGATTGCGTTGGTAGTGAGTTCCGAAGCGACCAGCAGGGCGTCGTGGACCGCCATGCGGTCGGGCGCCGCACCGGTGGCGCGGCAGTGGTCGGCCACCGCGCGTTCCACGGCCCTGCGTGCCTGGGCCGGTTCGCTCACGGACTGTGTGTTGTGCTCCCCGCGCATCATCTGACTCCGTGAATCGGTATGGAGGGCTCCCACCGGGCGCCTTGCGGCCCCTTCTTCCGGCTCGCCCTTACCGGGCGGGTCAAACCTTCCGGCACCCGACCGGACGCTCGAACCGGCCACCACGGGGTACGCGGAATCCATGACCGATGTCGTGGACTCAGACGAACTGCTACGGCGCATCCAGCGCGCCCGGACCTGCGCGCGTCAGGAGGAGCAGACCTGGCGGACCCGCAGCGTCGAACTGCGGGCGAGTGATCCGGACGGAGCGCGGGACGCCGACGTGCGGGCGGTCGCCTATGAGGCCGTGCTGCGGGTGCTGGACGAGATCGTGACACCGGGCGCGCATGCGCAGGAGCCCTGAGGGCCCCGGTTGGTGGCCGCCCTGTCGGGAACCCGCTCCCGCATGAAACTCGATCACGAGCGAGCACCGGTACTGGAGGCCCTGGCCGACTACCACCGTCAAGGGCGGACGTCGTTCTCCCCGCCCGGGCACAAGCAGGCCCGCGGCGCGGATCCGGCGGTCCGGGAGATCCTCGGTGACGCGGTCTTCCTCGGCGATGTGCTGGCCTCGGGCGGTCTCGACGACCGGCTCACCCGGGGCCGGGTGCTGGAGCGGGCCGAGGAACTGATGGCCGACGTGGTCCACGCCGACCACACGTTCTTCACCACCTGTGGCTCGTCCCTGTCCGTCAAGGCGGCGATGCTGTCCGTCGCCGGCCCGCACGAGCGGCTGCTGATCGGGCGAGACGCCCACAAGGCCGTGGTGTCGGGGCTGATCATCGCCGGGATCGAGCCGGTCTGGGTGGAACCCCAGTGGGACGCCGAGCGGCACCTGGCACATCCCCCGTCCGCGGCGGACTTCGACCGCGCCTTCGACGCGCATCCCGACGCCAAGGGTGCCCTGGTCACCAGCCCCACGCCGTACGGGACCTGCGCCGATCTGCAGGCCGTCGCCGACGTCTGCCACCGGCGCGGGCGGCCGCTGATCGTGGACGAGGCCTGGGGGGCGCATCTGCCCTTCCATCCGGATCTGCCGACCTGGGCGATGGACGCCGGCGCGGACATCTGCGTGACCAGCGTCCACAAGATGGGCAGCGGGCTCGAACAGGGCTCGGTCTTCCATCTCCAGGGCGACCTGGTGCCGCCCCAGCTGCTCAAGATGCGCTCGGACCTGCTCAGCACCACCAGCCCCTCGGTGCTGATCTACGCGGGTCTGGACGGCTGGCGTCGCCAGATGGCGCTGCGCGGCAAGGACCTGATGGGCGGGGCGCTGGACCTCGCGGCCCGGCTGCGGGAGGACATCGAGCGGCTCGAGGGCCTGCATGTCAACGACCGGGACGACTTCTGCGGCGCCGGCCTCGCGGACGACCTCGATCCGCTGACGGTCACCGTCGAGGTCGACGGCCTCGGCATCACCGGGTACCGGGCGGCGGACTGGCTGCGCCGGCACCGCGAGGTCGACGTCCATCTCAACGACCACCGGCGGATCGGCGCGCAGATCACGCACGGGGACGACGAGGAGACGACGGGCGAGCTGATCGCCGCGCTGAAGGATCTGGTGGCCGCGGCGCCGGGGCTGCGCCCGGTCCCCGGCGTGGCGGTGCCGCCCCCGGCCGAGCTGCGACTGGAGCAGGCCCGGCTGCCGCGGGACGCCTTCTTCGGGCCCGCCGAGGACGTGCCGGTCCAGGAGGCGGCGGGCCGGATCGCGGCCGAGATGATCACGCCGTATCCGCCGGGCATCCCGGTCGTCCTGCCCGGTGAGCGGCTGACCGAGCCGGTGCTGCGATACGTGCTCACCGGCCGCGACGCGGGCATGAATCTGCCGGATCCGAGCGATACGAGCCTGGAGACGATCCGGGTGACGGCGGACCCGGAGTGAAACGGGTCACGTGACCCGCTGCCGGTTTCACACGACGACCAGAGATGGTTTACCGTTCATCCATACGTGGTCGCGGGGTCGATGTGAACCGTCCCCCGGACCCCGCATACGGCCCTGGCTGGCTTCCCCCGTCCAGCCAGGGCTTTTTCATGCCCGCGGAAATCTCCACCGGTTCTGTAGTCCGTCAAGGTGCTCTTCGGCTCGGCAGCGGCTGAAATGGGCGTAGGGAAAGCCCCGGAACCCCGACGCCGGCGAGGAGCCCCGTGTCATGACCAAAGCGACCAAACTGCTGACCGCCCTTCCCCCGCCGCAGCGCAGCCTTCTGATGACGGCGGCCAAGGAAGTCTCCTTCCCGGAGGACGCCCGTATCTTCGAGGCCGGCGGCACCGCCGACCGGTTCTGGGTGATCCGCTCCGGCGCCGTATCGCTGGACCAGCAGGTGACCTCCGTGCAGCGGGTCACCGTCGCCAGCCTCGGCTCCGGCGATCTGCTGGGCTGGTCCTGGCTCTTCCCGCCGTACCGGTGGGACTTCGGCGCGGAGGCTTTCAGCCCTGTGCGCGCCTATGAGTTCGACGCCGCGGCCGTGCTCCGGCTGTGCGAGGAGGACCAGCAGCTCGGCATGATCCTGGTCCGCACGGTCGCCGAGATTCTCGCGCACCGGCTGGAGATGACCCGGGGCAAGCTCATGGAGCAGTACGGGATGCGCCGGCGCAGCGCCCTGTAGGGGGCGTCAGACCCGGTAGCGGCGCAGTGCCGGGACGGCGAGGGCCAGGCCGAGCACCGCCACGACGGCCTGGCGCGCGCCGAAGGCCGAGCCCGCCGTGCCGTGCAGCACGCCGGCGCGGTCCGCCCGCGACGACGACCGTGAGGACACCCTGCATCCGGCCGCGCATCTGATGGCGGCGCCCCAGGCGACCACGGCGCCGATCACCATCAGGCCGTGCCGGCGTGCCCGGGAGAAGGTGCCGGAGAACAGCCCGCCGAGCACCGCGCCGACCGGGATCGCGGCGAACAGCACACCGAGCGCGAGGCCTTCGCCGTAGGACCCGTAGGACCCGTAGGTCTCGGCGCGAGCTGCGGGAACGGGGCCCGGGGCATGCCGAGGACCATGGCGATCACATCGGCGAGGAACGACAGCGGCAGCACCTTGTGCAGGGCGAGGTAACGGAACCCGGCCCCGATGCATCACGGTCGAGCCGACGGCGTTGGCCGTCAGTTCGTCCGCCGGGACGAGCCGGGCGACGGAGGCGTTGCGGGTCGGCGCGTTCAGCCCGAAGAAGGCCTTGGGCGGGGCGGCGCAGCGGGCGGGTGTCCATGACCCGGCGGCGCCTGACTCGTGCCGGGCGGGAGTTCGGGGTGCGTGATCTCAGCTGCCGAGGATCAGTGACGCACCGAGGACGAGCATCATGGCGGCGACCAGAGCGTCGACGATCCGCCAGGCCGCGGGGCGGGCGAGCAGCGGGCTGAGCAGGCGGGCACCGTAGCCGAGCGCGGTGAACCAGCACAGGCTGGCGAGGACGGCGCCGAGCCCGAACGTCCAGCGCAGGTCACCGCGGTCGGCGGCGACGGAGCCGAGCAGGAACACCGTGTCGAGGTAGACGTGCGGGTTGAGCCAGGTCATCGCCAGACAGGTCAGCACCGCGCGCCTGCGCGACCCCGTGGCGTCCCCGTCCGTCCGCAGCGCACCGGCCGGACGGAACACGCGCCGGGCGGCGAGGACGCCGTAGGCGATCAGGAACGCTCCGCCGATCCAGCCGACCGCCGTCAGCGCGCCCGGCCAGGCCACCACGACCGCGCCGACGCCGCCGACGCCGAGGGCGATGAGCGCGGCGTCGGACAGGGCGCAGATGGCGACGACGGCGAGGACCGCGTCGCGGCGGATGCCCTGGCGCAGGACGAAGGCGTTCTGGGCGCCGATGGCGACGATGAGCGAGAGGCCGGTGCCGAAACCGGCGGCGGCGGTGGTGAGAGCGATGGGCATGGCTCCGACGCTAGAGATGCCCCCACCTTGTGTACAGCTAAAGATTCTTACGTACCCTTAGCTCTCGTGATGGTGACGGAGCTGCCGCTGGACCAAGTGCGTACGCTGCTCGCGGTGGTGGACGAGGGGACGTTCGAGGCCGCCGCGGCCGAGCTGCATGTGACGCCCTCCGCGGTCAGCCAGCGGGTGAAGGCGCTCGAACAGCGCACGGGGCGCGTGCTGCTGGTGCGGACGAGACCGGTGCGCCCCACCGAGTCGGGCGCCGTCGTGGTGCGGTTCGCGCGCCAGCTCGCCCGGCTGGAGCGCGACGCGCGGGCCGAGCTGGGCATGGGCGGCGCGGAGCGGGAACCGACCCGGGTGTCGGTCGCGGTGAACGCCGACTCCCTGGCGACCTGGTTCCTCGACGCCCTCACCCGCGTACCGTCCGACCCACGGCTCTGCTTCGAACTGCGCCGCGAGGACGAGGCCCATACCGCGGCGATGCTCCGGGAGGGCCTGGTGATGGCGGCGGTGACCTCCGCGGCCGAGCCGGTGGCGGGATGTTCGGTACGGCCGCTCGGCAGGATGCGGTACGTCGCCGCGGCGAGCCCCGGCTTCGTCGAGCGGTATCTCGCCGGACCGCTGCGTCAGGCGCTGCCGGAAGCACCCGTGGTGACCTTCGACCGCAGCGACGAACTCCAGGACGCCTTCCTGCGCCGCCTGCGCCGGGACGGCACCGGCGCGGTCCGGCACCGGATCCCCACGTCGGAGGGGTTCCTGGCAGCCGTCGAGGCAGGGCTCGGCTGGGGCATGGTGCCGGAGATCCAGGCCGGCGCCCGGTTGCGTGACGGCCGGCTGGTCTCCCTCGCCCCGGAGCGGCCGGTGGACGTGCCGCTGTACTGGCAGCAGTGGAAGCTGGACTCCCCCGCGCTGGCGACGGTCGCGGAGGTGGTGGCGAGGACGGCGGCCGAGGTGCTGGACGTCTAGATCCACCTGACAGACGGAGCTAGCGCGCCGGGTCCAGCCGGGCCTGCGCGCTGTCCAGGAGCATTTCCAGCGCCGTCGGATAGGCGCTGGTCACCATGCGGGTCGCCAGCAGGGGGGCCGCCTCGGCGATGCGGGGATGGCTGGTGCGGGGCAGACGGGCGTACGTGGAGCGCCACATCGCCTCGTCGGCGCGCAGCGCGGCGCTCGGTAGGGCCAGGGAGGCGGCGTCCAGAGCGGCGAAGGCCAGGGTCTGGTCGATGAAGGCGTGGTAGATCCGGACCGTCTCGGCGAGCGGGAAACCGGCGGTCCGCAGCACGTCCAGCACTGCCTCGTCGGCGGCGAGTTCGTTGGCCCGGCCGGTGACCCGGTTCGTGGTCAGCAGCGCGGCCTGCGGATGGGCGACGTAGGCGGCGTGGATCCTGAGGCCGACCGTCCTGAGGTCCGCCCGCCACTCCCCTGTCGGCCGCCAGCCGTGCAGGGCCTGTCCGATGAGCGCGTCGCCGATCGCGAGGGTGAGGTCGTCCATGCCGCGGAAGTACCGGTACAGGGTGCTCGGATCGGCGTCCAGGGCCAGCCCGAGGCGGCGGGCGGTGAGCCCGGCGCTGCCGTGCTCGCGCAGCAGCCGCAGCGCGGTCTCCACGATCAGCGCCTCGGACAGCACCGTGCCGCTCTTGGTCGGACGGCGCCGGCGCCGCTTCTCCTCGGGGACCACTGGTTTGGGCACGCCTGCCTCCTGCCGTCTTATGCCAACGCCATTGACCTTACGTGAGAGGCGGGCGTTGTATCTCCGTCGGGGCCCCGCGTTCTTTCCCAGTCCTTTTGATCTGCTCCGACAGGGAGTTCTCGTCATGCGTGTACTGCTCGTGGGCGTCGGCGGTGTCGGCACCGCTGTCACCCGGATCGCCGCCCGGCGTACGTTCTTCGAGGCGATGATCGTCGCCGACTTCGACCCGGCGCGTGCCGAGGCGGCCGTCGCCCACCTCGACGACCCCCGGTTCCTGGCCGAGCGGGTCGACGCCGGCGACGAGGCCGCGGTGGCCGCGCTGCTGCGGCGCCACTCCTGCGACGTCCTGGTCAACGCCACCGACCCGCGCTTCGTGATGCCGCTGTTCCGGGCGGCGCGCGCCGCCGGGGCCACCTATGTCGACATGGCGATGTCCCTGTCGCGTCCGCACGCCGAGCACCCGTACCGCGAGTGCGGCGTCAAACTCGGTGACGAGCAGTTCGCCGAGGCCGACGCGTGGGCGAAGGACGGCGCGCTGGCCCTGGTGGGCATGGGCGTCGAGCCGGGTCTGTCCGATGTCTTCGCCCGGTACGCGGCCGACGAACTCTTCGACGAGATCGAGGAGATCGGCGTCCGGGACGGCGCGAACCTCACCGTCGACGGCTACGACTTCGCCCCCTCCTTCAGCATCTGGACCACGATCGAGGAATGCCTCAACCCGCCGGTCGTCTACGAGGCCGACCGGGGCTGGTTCACGACCGAGCCCTTCAGCGAGCCCGAGGTGTTCGACTTCCCGGAGGGCATCGGGCCGGTGGAGTGCGTGAACGTGGAGCACGAGGAGGTGCTGCTGGTCCCGCGCTGGGTGGACGCCCGCCGCGTCACCTTCAAGTACGGGCTAGGTGAGGAGTTCATCAGCACCCTCAAGACGCTGCATCTGCTGGGCCTGGACCGCACCGAGCCGGTGACCGTGCCCGGCCCCGACGGGCCGGTGCGGGTCTCGCCCCGGGACGTGGTCGCCGCCTGCCTGCCCGACCCGGCGACCCTCGGCGAGCGGATGCGCGGCAAGACCTGTGCGGGCACCTGGGTGCGGGGCGTGAAGGACGGGGCGCCGCGCGAGGTGTACCTGTACCACGTCGTCGACAACGCGTGGTCGATGGCCGAGTACGGCAGCCAGGCCGTGGTGTGGCAGACGGCCGTCAACCCGGTGGTCGCGCTCGAACTCCTCGCCGGCGGTGCCTGGTCGGGCGCCGGCGTGCTCGGTCCGGAGGCGTTCCCGGCCCGTCCGTTCCTGGATCTGCTGACCGCCTACGGCTCCCCGTGGGGCCTGCGCGAGCAGTGATCGCGGGGCCGGCTCAGAAATCCGTGGTTTCACTTCCGTGTCGGCAGGTCACCCGAAAGCGACTAAACGCATCCGAAAGGCATGAACGACGTTAGGGCGCAGGTGACTTCGATGGATGACTGGCGCGGCCGGGCCGAATGCCGTCACGAGGACCCCGAACTCTTCTTCCCGATCGGTACCTCGGGGCCGGCACTGATGCAGGCGGAGCAGGCGAAGGAGGTGTGCCGGCGCTGTCCGGTGCAGGAGCGGTGTCTGGAGTGGGCGTTGGACACCCGCCAGGCGGTCGGTGTCTGGGGCGCGACGACCGAGACGGAACGCGTGTCGCTGCTGCGGCGGCGGGCCTCCGCGCGCCGCCGCAGCGGGTAGCAGACGGTCAGCTGTCCTGCGGCGGGCCGCACCCGGGCAGCCGGAGCGTGAACACCGCGCCGGTGCCGGGTTCGCTCGCCGCCTCGGCCGTACCGCCGTGGGCGGCCAGCAGATGGCGGACGATGGGCAGGCCGAGTCCGCTGCCACCGGTGCGGCGGCTGCGGGACTTCTCCGCCCGCCAGAAGCGGTCGAAGACGTGCGGCAGATCCTCGGGCGCGATCCCGCAGCCGGTGTCGGTGACCTCCAGGACCACGGCGTCGCCGTCGTGGCGCGCGGACAGGGTCACGGTGCCGCCTGAGGGGGTGTGCCGCAGCGCGTTGGAGACGAGGTTGCCGAGCGCCTGCCGCATCCGTACCGGGTCGGCGTCCAGCCAGGGGTCACCCTGCGCCATGGTGCGCAGGGTGACCCCTGCCGCGTCGGCGGCGACCCGGTGGGCGGCGGCGACCTGGTCGAGGAGTTCGTCGGCGCGGACCGGTTCGCGGTGCAGCCGCAGGGTGCCGGCGTCGGCGTCGGCGAGGTCCTGGAGATCGTCGATGACGCGCTGCAGGACGAGCGCCTCCTCGTGCAGCGAGCCGAGCAGGGCGGGGTCGGGGTCGACCAGGCCGTCCCGGGTGACCTCGAGCCAGCCGCGGATGTTGGTGAGCGGGCTGCGCAGTTCATGGGCGATGTCGCTGACCATCGCCTTGCGCTGGGCCTCCAACCGGGCCCGGCGGTCGGTGAGTTCGTTGAACGCCGCCGCGAGGATCCCGGTCTCGTCCCGGGTGGTGACGGGCACCCGCACATGCCGGTCCGGGGGCTGCTGGGCGGCCGCGGTCAGCGCCCGCAGCGGCCTGACCAGCCGGGTGGCGACGGCGGCGGTCACGGCCACGGTGACGGCGAGCACCAGGCCCGCGGCGCCCACGACCTTGGTCCAGTTGGCCGGGGACAGGTCGAAGCGGACGGCGGGCCGGTCCCCGACGCCGAGGTACAGGTGGGCGGGCGGGGCGACATAGGGGTCGAGCTGGACCCGGCGGGCCTGCTCGACGCAGTCCTGCGCCTGCCGCTGGGCGCTCTCGTGCGGTTGCGCCAGGAGCTTGCCCATGAGGTAGCGGGTGGTCATCCTGCGCTCGGTGACGTCCACGGCGACGAAGAGCGGCTCGTGGAAGTCCAGGCCCCGCGCGTCCAGGCAGGCGCGGGCGCGTTCGGTCAGCTCGGTCAGCGCCTTGTCCTCGGTGGCGGTGGGCGTGTTGAGCCGCCCGTCGGCGCATTCCACGGGCACGTAGTCGAGGGCGCTGCCGTCGTCGTCGGTGAGGACCGGGCGGCCGCTCGGGGTGCGCTCCACGGTCGCCTCGATGCCGTTGCGGGCGAAGCATGCGCGCCGCTGGCCGGCCAGTCGGTCCAGCCGCGCGCGTTCACCGGCGGGCAGCCGGTAGGGGCCGGCCACCCGCGGGTCGGTGCCGCCGCGCTGGGCTCCGCGGTCGGTGTGGGTGTCGATGGTCAGCGGGTCGACGGTGGCTGCGGCCCGCGGCGGCAGCGGGGTGCCGGGCGCCGCGGAGTCGGCGATCACCGTGCCGTCGCCGGTGGTCAGGGCGATGCGCCGGCCGATCCGGTCGGACAGCTCGCGCAGGGTGCCCGGTACGCCCTTCCAGTCGGGGTGGGTGGCCGCGTAGCCGCTGAGCCGGTCGAGGACGTCCATGTCGTCGGCGAGGACCTGGCCCTGTTCCTCGCGCAGGGCGCGCGTGGTGGTCTCCACCGCCAGCCAGGCCGTCGCCGCCACCGAGCACACCGCGATCAGCACCGAGGCGATCAGCAGCCGCACCAGAAGCCGCTTGCGCAGGGGTATGCCGGATCTCATCCGCGGCCGCCGCTCAGCTTGTAGCCCACCCCGAACACCGTCAGCAGCCGGACCGGCCGCCGTGGATCGGCCTCGACCTTGCGGCGCAGGTTCATGATGTGGACGTCCACGGCCCGCTCGGTGGAGGCCCGGTCGGTGCCCCGGGTGCACTCCAGCAACTGCCGCCGGGAGAACACCCGCTCGGGCTCGGCGGTCATGGCGAGCAGGATCTGGAACTCGGCGGGCGTGCACTCCACCGGCTCCCCGTCGCACCGCACCTCGTGCCGCACCGGATCGACGGCGAGGCCCGCCGCCCGTACGACGGGATCCTCCCGCCGGTCCGCGGCCCGCCCGCTGCGCCGCAGCACCGTGCGGATACGGGCCATCAGCTCGCGCGGGCTGTACGGCTTGGTCATGTAGTCGTCGGCGCCCAGTTCGAGACCGAGCAGGACGTCGTCCTCGGCGGAACGGGCCGTCAGCATCAGCACCGGGATGTCCGGATTCCCGGGGTCGCGGCGCAGCACCCGGCACACCCCGAAGCCGTCGATCACGGGGAGCATCAGGTCCAGCACGACCAGGTCGGGGCGCAATCGTCGGACGGCGTCCAGGGCGGCGGGGCCGTCGTGGACCACGGTGGCGGTGTGACCCTCCGCCAGCAGGGAGCGCCGGATCAGTTCGGCCTGCATCTCGTCGTCCTCGGCGACCAGCACATGTGCGCACACGCGGCGGATCCTAGGCGGTCAGCGGGCGAGGGACTTCGCGTCGCCCATGACGACGACGGGCTTCTTGTCAGGGTCCAGGGCCAGCAGCAGCGTTCTCATATGGTCCTTCGCGAGGCTCACACAGCCCTGGGTGGGTCCCTCGTGGTCGACGTGGAGCCATATGCCGCCCCCGCGGCCGTCGCCCAGGGGGCGGGTCCAGTCGAGCGGTGTGGTCCCGGGCTTGCGGTTGTAGTCGATGGCGATGACGTAGTCGAAGGAGCCCGCCAGCGGCTCGCCCTCGAAACCGGTACCGGTCGCGGTGAAGCCGGGACCGTGGTCGTACGGCAGCCGGGTCCCGGGGTCGCGCAGGCGTCCGCCGGCGTCAGTGAGGGTGAAGACACCGATGGGTGAGCGCAGGTCACCGGCCCGGTGGTGGTCGGTCCAGCCCTTGAGCGCGTTGTGCGCGGGCAGGCTCGGGCCCGCCAGCCAGCCGGCGTCGGTGCGCTCGTACAGGACGGCCGTGGAGTGGGGCGAGTTCTTGCCGCGTCCGGTCACCACGAGGGCCTGGCGGGTGGCGGAGGGCACCTCGGCCCAGGTCCTGGCGCCGAGGCCCGGGATCTGCTGCGGGGCCAGGTCCAGCGAGATCTCCGGCTGGGGCGCGCTTTTCGTGGGGGCCGCGGTGGTCGGGGCGGTCGCCGCGGCGCCGGTGCCGCATCCGGTGAGCAGGAGGCAGGCGGCCAGCAGAGCGGCCCGCGGGTTCGGCGTGATCATGCGTCGACCTTGCCGGACACTTGTGAGGAACCCGTCAGCCCCGCGGGGTGACGAAGATGTCAGGGAGTTGGCGGGGAATGGGGCCGTGACGCTGCTGACGGCCGCGAAGACTCCCGAGGAGAGTCACGCGGCCGTCCTGGCCCTGCTGTTGGGCTGACGCTCAGCGGGTCTGCTGTGCGGCGGCCCGTCCCGCCGCCCGCCCGGAGAACAGGCAGCCGCCGAGGAAGGTGCCCTCCAGCGCGTTGTAGCCGTGCACTCCGCCGCCGCCGAAGCCGGCCACCTCACCGGCCGCGTACAGCCCGTCCACCGGCTGTCCGTCGGTGCCCAGCGCGCGGGAGTCGAGGTCGGTCTGGATGCCGCCCAGCGTCTTGCGGGTGAGGATGTGCAGCTTGACGCCGATCAGCGGGCCCGCGGCGGGGTCGAGGATGCGGTGCGGGGTGGCGACCCGGCCGAGCCGGTCGCCGATGTAGCGGCGGGCGTTGCGGATGCCCTGCACCTGGGCGTCCTTGCTGTAGGAGTTGGTGAGTTGGAGGTCGCGGGCCTCGATCTGGCGGCGCACCGTGGCCGCGTCGAGCAGCGGCTTCTCGGTCAACCCGTTCATCTTCTCGACGAGTTGCTCCAGGTTGGGGGCGGTCACGAAGTCGGCGCCCTTGCGCAGGAACGCGTCGACCGGTCCCGGCGCGCCCTTGCCGAGCACGCGCTCCTTGAGGAAGCCCGTGCGGTCCTTGGCGGTGATGTCGGGGTTCTGCTCGGAGCCGGAGAGCGCGAACTCCTTCTCGATGATCTTCCGGGTGAGGATGAACCAGGAGTGGTCGTACCCGGCGATGTCCTCGGTGGTGCGCAGGTACTCGAGGGTGCCGAGGGTGTCGTAGCCGGGCAGGCAGGGGTCGGGCAGCCGGCGGCCGAGCGCGTCGAACCACATCGAGGACGGTCCCGGCAGGATGCGGATGCCGTGGCCGGGCCAGATCGGGTCCCAGTTCGCCAGGCCCTCGGTGTAGTGCCACATGCGGTCGCGGTTGACCAGCCGTACGCCGGCCTGTGCGCTGATGTCGAGCATCCGACCGTCCACGTAGGCGGGGACGCCGGTGACCATCTCGGCGGGCGGGGTGCCGAGGCGCTCGGGCCAGTAGCGGCGCACGATGTCGTGGTCGGCGCCGATGCCGCCGGTGGTCACGATGACGGCCTGGGCGGTGAGTTCGAAGTCGCCGACGCGGTCGCGGTTGGACCGCACGCCGCGGGCCGAGGTGTCCTCGGCGAGGACGGTGCCGCGCACGCCGCGCGCCTGGCCGCCCTCGATGACGAGTTCGTCGACCCGGTGGCGGTGGTGGAAGGTCAGCAGCCCGTCGCGCGCGGCCTGCTCGGCGTACCCCACGAACGGCTCGACCACGCCGGTGCCGGTGCCCCAGGCGATGTGGAAGCGGGGCACCGAGTTGCCGTGGCCGTGCGCCCTGAGGTCGCCGCGCTCGGCCCAGCCGACGGTGGGCAGGAACGTGATGCCGTGCCCCGCCAGCCAGGACCGCTTCTCCCCCGCCGCGAACTCCACGTAGGCCCGCGCCCAGCGCACCGCCCAGGAGTCCTCGTCGTCGACGCGGTCGAACCCGGCGCTGCCCTGCCAGTCGTTCCAGGCCAGCTCGAAGGAGTCCTTGATCTTCAGGCGCCGCTGCTCCGGCGAGTCGACGAGGAACAGCCCGCCGAACGACCAGAAGGCCTGTCCGCCCAGGTTGTTGGCGTTCTCCTGGTCCACCAGGGCGACCCGGCGGCCCCGGCTGGTGAGTTCATGTGCGGCGACCAGGCCCGCGAGGCCCGCTCCGACGACGATGACGTCGGCATCCATGCGACCGTTCCCTTCCTCAGTGGGGAGTGCCGCTGCCGTCGGTCAGCAGGGCGGTGAGCAGTTGCTTGAGCCAGGCGCGGGCGCTGTCGACGTCCTTGTCCAGCAGCAGTTGGGTGGTGACCCCGTCGTAGGCGGCGACGACCGCGCGCGCGGCGCCGTCGATGCCGCCCAACACGGCGGGCAGCCGGGTGTGCCCGGTGGCCCGGCCGAGCCGGTCGGCGATGGCCGCGCGCAGCCGCTCGCGGTGCTCCAGCAGGCTCTGCGCGACGGCCGGGTCCCGGGCCGCGTGCACCAGGAAGTCGGTCTTCACCAGCAGCCACTCCACATCGAGCAGCAAAACCTCGGTGACCCGGTCCACGGACTCCGGTACGTCGAGCGCGGGCCCGTCCAGCGCCAGCGCACCCGCGACCTGCTCGGCGATCAGGTCGGCGCGCTGCCGGTACAGGGCGAAGAAGAGTTCGTCGAGGCTGGCGAAATTGGAGTAGAAGGCGCCCCGGCTGTAGCCGGCGGCCTCGCAGACCTCCTCGATCGACACCCGGCCGAAGCCCTTGGCGGCGAAGACCTCGAAGGCGGCGTCGAGCAGATTGGCCCGGGTGCGCACGCGACGCCTGGTCACGCGCCGTGCCGTCTGCTCCGCCACCCTGGCCGCCTTCCCGGTCGGTCCGTCGTTCGATGCGTGAATGTATCCGATACACCAGTGCATCGAAAGGGGCTGGTCAGACCCGACTGCGGATAGGAACAGACTTTCGATTAAGGAGTACGCTGGATCCATGAACACGCACCTCCAGGGATCCCTCTTCGACCAGACGGACCAGGTGAGGCTCGGGTCCCTCGACGGGATCCGCCGGACCACGCTCGGCCGGGGCGCCTGGATCGACGTGCTGCCCGGCTGGCTCGGCGGCGCGGACACCCTGTTCGGACAGCTCGCCGCCGAGGTGCCCTGGCGCGCCGAGCGCCGGAAGATGTACGACCACGTCGTCGACGTGCCTCGGCTGCTCGCGTTCTACGGGGTGCGCGACGCGCTGCCGCATCCGGTGCTGGACGAGGCGCGGGCCGCGCTGAGCGCGCACTACGCCGAGGAGCTGGGCGAGCCGTTCACCACGGCGGGGCTGTGCTTCTACCGCGACGGCCGGGACAGCGTCGCCTGGCACGGCGACCGGATCGGCCGGGGTGCCCGCGAGGACACGATGGTCGCGATTCTCTCGGTGGGCGCGCCCCGGGATCTGCTGCTGCGCCCGATGGGCGGGGGCGAGACCCTGCGGCGTCCGCTGGGCCACGGCGACCTGATCGTGATGGGCGGCTCCTGCCAGCGGACCTGGGAGCACGCGGTCCCGAAGAGCTCGCGCGCCACTGGACCGCGCATCAGCATCCAGTTCCGGCCGCACGGGGTGCAGTGACCCCTGTCATGGTGCGGTGAACCCCGTCATTTCGGGTCGCGGCCGAAGGACGCCTTCGACCAGACGTATCCCAGCGCCGACAGGCCCAGGCACCAGGCCACCGCGAGCCACCCGTTGTGACCGATCCCGCTGCCCAGCAGCAGCCCGCGCAGGGTCTCGATGGCCGGCGTGAACGGCTGGTACTCGGCGACCGGCTGGAACCACCCCGGCATCGCCTCGATCGGCACGAAAGCGCTCGACAGAAGCGGCAGCAGGATCAACGGCAGCGCGTTGTTGCTCGCCGCCTCGGCGTTGGGGCTGACCAGGCCCATCCCGACCGCGATCCAGGTCAGCGCCAGGGCGACGAGCGTGACCAGGCCGAACGCCGCCAGCCACTCCAGGACCGTGGCCCCATGGGACCGGAAGCCGATGGCCACGGCGACGGCACCCACCAGCACCACGCTCATGATCACCTGGAGGACGCTGCCGAGGACATGCCCGATGAGCACCGACCCGCGGTGGATCGCCATCGTGCGGAAACGGGCCATGATGCCCTCGGACATGTCCATCGCGACGGACACCGCGCTGCCGACTACCGTGCCGCCGATGGTCATCATCAGGATGCCCGGGACGACATAGGCGACGTACACAGAGCGGTCGGCGGCGCCGGCGATGCCCGCGCTCATGGCGTCGCCGAAGACGTAGACGAAGAGCAGCAGCAGGACGACCGGCGTCAGCAGCAGGTTGAGGGTCAGGGACGGATAGCGCCGGGCGTGCAGGAGGTTGCGGCGCAGCATCGTGGACGAGTCGCGCACGGCGAGAGCGAGGGAGCTCATCGGGCGTTCTCCTTCGGCTGGTCGGGGACGGTCGCGGCGCCGCCGGTGAGGGCGAAGAACACGTCGTCGAGGTCGGGGGTGTGCACGGTCAGCTCGTCGGCCTCGACCCCGGTGGCATCCAGCCAGTCGAGGATGGCGCGCAGTTCGCGCTGGCTTCCGCCGCTGGGGATCTGGAGCGCCAGTGCTTCGTCGTCGCGGGTGGTCTCGCGCAGCGCGGAGGCGGCGGAGCGGTAGGCGGCCGGGTCGGAGAAGCGGAGCCGGACGTGGCCGCCGGGGATGAGCCGCTTCAGCTCGTCCGCGGTGCCCTCGGCGGCGATCCTGCCGTCGTGCAGCACGGCGATACGGTCGGCGAGTTCGTCGGCCTCCTCCAGGTACTGGGTGGTGAGGAACACCGTGACGCCGCCGGTGACCAGTTCACGGATGATCTGCCACATGGTGTGGCGGCTGCGCGGGTCGAGCCCGGTGGTCGGCTCGTCGAGGAAGATGATCCGCGGATCGCCGACCAGGGTCATGGCGATGTCCAGTCGGCGTTTCATGCCGCCGGAGTAGGTGGCGGCGGGCTTCCTCGCGGCCTCGGTGAGGTCGAAGCGCTCCAGCAGCTCGGCGGTGACCCGTCGTCCCTCGCGCCGGGACAGATGGTGCAGGTCCGCCATGAGGAGCATGTTCTCCTCGCCGGTGATCAGACCGTCCACGGCGGAGAACTGCCCGGTGACGCCGATCGCGGCACGCACGGCCTGCGGATCGGTGGCGAGGTCGTGACCCGCGACCTCGGCCCGGCCGCCGTCGGCGGTGATGAGCGTGGAGAGGATCTTCACCGCGGTGGTCTTGCCGGCGCCGTTCGGCCCGAGCAGCGCGAACACGGACCCGGCCGGGATCCGCAGATCGACGCCGTCCAGGACCGTCCGGTCGCCGTACGACTTGCGCAGACCGACGGCAACGACGGCGGCCGGAGTCGGGCGACCGCCGCTCGGACTGGACGTGGGCATGACAGATGAAGGCATGGCGCCCCCCGTTCGAAGGCTGAAGAAGTGGGAGAAGTGAGCGGGTCGAGGCCGACCGCAGGATCAGGCCTTGGCGCGCAGGACGTCGATGTTGCCCCAGTTGGTCCGGGCGCGGACCGTGACGGCGTCCTCGGTCTGCGCCGGGGCTTCGGACACGGCGAGCGCGTTGCGCACCTGTCCGCGGTTGGAGCTGACGTCGAGCCAGGCGGCGGCGCCCTCGCGGATGCCGACCTCGATGGACCCGTTGGAGGTCTCCAACCGGACCTCCCCGCGTGCGACATCGGCGACGCGCAGCGGACCGTTGGTCGAGGTGCCGGTGACCGAGCTCTCGGCGCGCGCGATGTCGATGGCGCCGTTGGCGCCGCTCACCCGCAGCTCGCCGGTCACGGCGCCGACGATCGTGGCGCCGTGCGAGTTCTTCAGGACGGCGGGGCCGTCGACGGTGCCGACGCGCACATTGCCGGTGCTGCAGGTGATCTCGGCCCTGCCCTCGACCCGGTCCACGGTGATCTGGCCGTGCGACGCGCTCAGCTCCGCCGGACCCGTGGTGTCGAGGCGGATGTCACCGACCGCGGTCTTCACGCGGACCTCGCCGAGCCGGCCCTCGCCGAGCATCTGGGCCCAGGCGCCGGTCGCGTCGACACGTGAGCCCGTGGGCAGGTCGACGACCACGTCGACGACGCCGCTGGGCCCGACGAGACGGCGGTGCTTGGTCCGGATGGTCAGCACACCGCTCGCGTAGGAGACCTCGGTCACCTCGGCGGCGCGCACATCCCGGTCCCTCTTCGGATCGCGGGGCCGTACCTCGACGACCGTGTCGAGGCGGTCGCCCGCGGAGAACCGGAGGGAACCGGCGTCCACGCGGGCGCTGACCGAAATCGGTCCGGGAGTGTCGAATGCGGGCATGGCTGTACCGTCCTCGTGAGTCCGTGGGTCGTCCCGCAGGGGGACGTGATGGGGTGACGTGCCGGGGTGCGGTCCGCGATGAGGGCTGGACCGTGGGCCTAGCGCACCCAGCCCGTGAAGCTCTGCCCGACCGTGCGGGTCCTCTCCGTGGGGCGCGGGCGCGCCGGGCCGCCGTCGACCGCCGCCGACACGGCCCGTACCAGCCAGGCGTTGACCGACAGGCCCTCGCGGCTCGCGGCCTCCTCGGCGCGCGCCTTGAGGTGGGCCGGAAGACGCAGATTGACCCGGGCGGTGCCGCCCTCCTCGGCGTCCGCCACCGGCGTGAGCGGTTCGGCGGGCGCGGCGGGCTGCGCCGGGGCGCTGTCGTAGGCGGGCGGCACAGTCACCACGAAGTCGGGGTCGAGTCCGCGCAGCCGTACGTCGACCGAGCCGGGGGCCAGCTCGCGGGTGATCTCGTCCATCGCGTCCGAGAGCACGTTGAGCAGGGTCAGCCGGGCCGCCGACTCCAGCGGAGCGGTGAGGCGTTCGGCCAGCTCGCGGGCTTGGTCACCGCCGGCCTCGGCGGCCACCGCCAGTTCTCGGCGGAGGGTTTCGACGTACGGGGTGAGGTCCATGGCGCCATAGTGGCACCACGATGACGCCATGCGCAACCAGGATGGCGCCAAGCGGCGTCACGTGGCACCAGGACGCACCCGGCCCGGCGCCCGCCGCGTGATCTGCTTTGCTGATCCCGTCGAGCGGCAACCTCGGAACGGGGGACGGTCATGCGGGCGGACGTGCGGCAAGTGGCCGACGCCATCTATCTGGTGCACGGCAGCAACACCAACTGGGTGATCCTGACCGAGGGTGACGCGGCCACGCTGATCGACACCGGCTACCCGGGCGACCGGGAGCAACTGCTCGCCTCCCTCACGGAGGTGGGGAGTTCACCGCAGGCGGTGGCCGCCGTACTGATCACGCACGCCCACAACGACCATGTGGGTTCGGCCGAGTTCCTGCGGACGACGTACGGCACGCCCGTCCTGCTGCACGAGGCCGAAGTGCCGCACGCCCGGCGGGAGTTCCTGCACCAGGTGTCCGTGGGCCAGGTCCTGCGGAACGGCTGGCGGCCGGGCGTCGTGCCGTGGGCGCTGCACGCCCTCCGCTCCGGCGGCACGGCGCACGTCCCGGTCACCGCGCCGGCGGCCTTCGCGACGGGCGCCCCGCTCGATCTGCCGGGACGTCCGGTGCCGGTGCACACGCCGGGCCACACGGACGGCCACTGCGCCTTCCACCTGCCGGACAGCGGCGCCCTGATCACCGGGGACGCCCTGGTCAGCGGCCACCCGACCTCCCGCGTCGAGGGCCCGCATCTGCTGCTCGGCATGTTCCACCGCGAACGTGCCCGCGCCCTGGCCTCGCTGGACCTGCTCGGCGCTCTGGAGGCCGACCTGCTCCTGCCGGGCCACGGCCCCGCCCACCGCGGTCCGGTCCGTGAAGCGGCACTTCAGGCCAGGGAGCGCGCCGTCTAGGGTGAGGTGACGATCACCGGCGAGACGAGGACACCCCGCCCATGGCCCTTCAGATCAGCGCGACCAACCCGGAGCACCCCGCGCTCCTGCTGGAGCTGCCCTGGCACCTGCCCCTCGAGGAGTGGCCCGAGGAGTACCTCGTGCCGCTGCCGCGCGGTATCTCCCGGCACGTCGTGCGCTACGCCCGCGCCGGGGAGGAGGTCATCGCGGTCAAGGAGCTCGCCGAACGCCCCGCCCTGCGCGAGTACGAGCTGCTGCGCGACCTGGACCGGATCGGCATCCCGGCGGTGGACCCCCTCGCCGTCGTCACCGGACGCCTCGACGCCGAGGGCGCACCTCTGGAGTCGGTGCTGGTCACCCGGCACCTCGGCGGCTCCATGCCGTACCGCTCGATGTTCGAGACGACGATGCGCCCGGCGACCATGCACCGGCTGATGGACGCCCTGGCCGTGCTGCTGGTGCGGCTCCACCTGGCCGGGTTCGCCTGGGGCGACTGCTCGCTGTCCAACACCCTCTTCCGGCGCGACGCGGGCGCCTACGCCGCCTATCTGGTCGACGCCGAGACCGGCGACCTGCACCCCCGGCTCAGCCCCGGCCAGCGGGACTACGACCTCGACCTCGCCCGCGTCAACATCAGCGGCGAGCTGCTGGACCTGGAGGCCTCCGGGGCGCTGCACCCGTCGGTGGACCCGATCGAGTTCGGCACCGAGATCTGCGCCCGCTACCGGGGCCTGTGGCAGGAGCTGACCCGCACCTCGGTCTACCCGGCGGGCAAGTACCACTACATAGAGCGCCGGATACGCCGCCTCAACGACCTCGGCTTCGACGTCGCGGAGATGCAGATCGAGCACTCCTCCAACGGCGACACCGTCACCTTCGTCCCCAAGGTCGTCGACGCCGGCCACCACCAGCGCCAGCTCCTGCGCCTGACCGGCCTGGACACCGAGGAGAACCAGGCCCGGCGGCTGCTGAACGACCTGGAGAGCTGGATGGCCACCCAGGACGACTACGCCCCGGGCGACCCCCTCGCCGCCCGCCCCGAGGTCCTCGCCCACCGCTGGGTGCGGGACGTGTTCCGCCCGACGGTACGGGCGGTCCCGCTCGAACTGCGCGGCTCGATGGACGCCGCGGAGATCTACCACGAACTCCTCGAACACCGTTGGTACCTGTCGGAGCGCTCACAGCACGACATAGGGCTGGACACGGCCGTCGAGGACTACATCAAGAACATCCTCCCCAGGGCCCGGGAGACGCTCCAGCCCACCTCGGGGGAGGCGGGCTGACTCAGGACGCGGGCGGCACCACGGCCACCGGGCAGCCGGCGTGGTGCAGCACGCCGTGCGCGACCGAGCCGATCCGCGCGCCCACGGCCGTACGGTGGGCGCGGCGCCCGACGACCATCAGCTGCGCCCGCCCGGCCACCGACAACAGCACCTGCCCCGCGCTGCCCATCTCGACGTGCTCCACCACATGGACGTCCGGGAACCGGTCCCGCCACGGCTGCAGGGCCGCCGCCAGCGCCTTCTGCTCGAACGGCTCGAGCCCGCCCGCGTCGTCGAGCAGCTTCAGCGAGCCCGGGCTGTACGCGAACAGCGGCGGCAGCGTCCAGGCCCGTACGGCCCGCACCGTGGCACCACGCGCCGCGGCCGTCTCGAACGCGAACCGCAGCGCCGCCGCGCTGTCCTCCGGATCGCCCTGCTGACCGACGACGATCTCGTGTCCGGCGACCTCGGCCGAGGGCTTGTCATCGGCCCGGACGAGCACGACGGGCCGCTCGGCCTCCACGATCACCTGCTGCCCGACGGAGCCGAGCAGGAACCCGACGACCACGCCATGTCCCCGGGACCCCAGGACGAGCATCTCGGCGTCCTCGGCGGCGGCGACGAGCGCGTCGACGGGCCCGCCCTCCAAGGCGTCCGTCGACACCTCCAGACCGGGATGCCGCTCCTCTATCTCCCGGGCGGCCGCCGCCACCGCTTCCCGCGCCCACTGGGCCTGCGTGTCGGGATCGGCCTCCTCGACCGTCTCCAGCGCCTGGAACCGCCAGGCGTGCACCACCCGCAGCGCGAGCCCTCGCCGAACCGCCTCCCGAGCCGCCCAGCCCAAGGCGGCGATGCTCTCCTCGGTCCCGTCGAATCCTGCCGTGATCGGGCGCGTCATTGCGGGTTTCCTCCTGTGTCGCGGTCACGTCGGTGACCACAGTCTTCACTACCCTGCGCCCATGGCATTGCAGTGGGAGCAAGTGGTCGTGGACTCCGCGGATCCGGCGGCCCTGGGCGCCTGGTGGGCGGCGGCCCTCGGCTGGACGGTCCTGAACGACTCCGCCGACGAGTACGAGATCCGCCCGGCGCCGGACCGCATCCCGGGCCTGATCTTCGTCCCGGTCCCGGAGGAGAAGGCGGGCAAGAACCGGCTGCACCTCGACTTCCGCCCGGACGACCAGCGGGCCGAGGTCTCCCGGCTGCTCGCCCTGGGCGCCCGCCCCGCGGACGTCGGTCAGGGCGAGCAGCCGTGGGTGACGCTGGCGGACCCCGAGGGCAACGAGTTCTGCGTACTGGCCGCACGGCACCGCTGACCGCACCCACGCGACGGAGGAGAACGCGATGAGCGAACGCACGGGCAAGGTGGTCTGCGACCTCACGGTCTCGGCCGACGGCTACTCGGCCGGACTGCACCAGAGCGAGGAACGCCCCTTCGGGGACGACGGCGGGGACGGCTCGGGCGCCGGGCTGCACGCCTGGATGTTCGACACCCCCGACGAGAACCGGGCGGAGATCGACCAGTTGGCCGGTGCCGGGGCCTTCATCATGGGCCGCAACATGTTCGGCCCCGTGCGCGGCGCGTGGGACAGGCAGTGGAACGGCTGGTGGGGCGAGAACCCGCCGTTCCACGCGCCGGTGTTCGTGCTCACCCACCACGCGCGCGAGCCGCAGCCGATGGCCGGCGGCACCACGTACCACTTCGTCACCGACGGGATCGAGTCGGCCCTGGCGCAGGCACGCGCGGCGGCGGGCGACCGCGAGGTCCTGGTCCACGGCGGCGCCACCACCGTCAACCAGTACCTCGCCGCCGGCCTGGCCGGCGAACTGCGGCTGCACATCGCGCCCCTCACGATCGGCGCCGGCACGCGCCTGTTCGAGGGCGTCCCGCCGCTGCGGCTGGAGCAGGTGGCGTCCCGCGCGGCGAGCCAGGTCACCCACCTGACCTACCGGGTGCTGGGCGAGGCGATCGGCTGAGCGGAGCGCGGCGATCGAACATACGATGGCCACAGCCGGCCCGGCGGCTGCGGTCGCCGTGCCCCGGCACCGGACACTCTCGGGGTGGGAGACGTATGGCACAGGCCGCCGAATCCGCGCGGACCGTCATCCTGACCGTGGACGACGACCCGGGGGTCTCCCGCGCCGTCGCCCGTGACCTGCGGCGGCGCTACGGCGAGTCGTACCGGATCGTGCGCGCGGAGTCCGGGGAGTCCGCGCTTCAGGCGCTGCGGGAGCTGAAGCTGCGCGGCGATCTCGTGGCCGTGATCCTGGCCGACTACCGGATGCCGCAGATGAACGGCATCGAGTTCCTCGAGCGGGCCATGGACATCCACCCCGGCGCGCGACGGATCCTGCTCACCGCGTACGCCGACACCAGCGCGGCCATCGACGCCATCAACGTCGTCGATCTCGACCATTACCTGCTCAAGCCGTGGGATCCGCCCGAGGAGAAGCTCTACCCCGTGCTGGACGACCTGCTGGAGGCCTGGCGGAGCAGCGAGTACCGGCCGGTGCCCGCCACCAAGGTCGTCGGGCACCGGTGGTCGGCCCGGTCGTCCGACGTACGGGAGTTCCTCGCCCGCAACCAGGTGCCCTACCGCTGGTATTCCGCCGACGAGCCCGAGGGGCGGCGGCTGCTCGCCGCCGCGGGCGAGGACGGGCAGCGGCTGCCGCTGGTGATCACGCCGGAGGGGACACCGCTGGTCGAGCCGGACGCGCCGGAGCTCGCCGCGCACGTCGGCCTCGCCACCACGCCGACCGCCGAATTCTACGACCTCGTCGTCATCGGCGGCGGCCCGGCCGGGCTCGGCGCCGCGGTGTACGGGGCGTCCGAGGGACTGCGGACGGTGCTCGTGGAGCGATCGGCCACCGGCGGGCAGGCCGGGCAGAGCTCGCGGATCGAGAACTACCTCGGCTTCCCGGACGGCGTCTCCGGCGCCCAGCTCACCGACCGGGCCCGTCGGCAGGTCGCCAAGTTCGGCGCCGAGGTCCTCACCGCCCGCGAGGTCACCGGCCTGGAGGTCAGCGGCGCCGCGCGGCTCGTGCGGTTCTCCGACGGCTCGGCCATCGCCGCGCACAGCGTGATCCTGGCGACCGGTGTCTCCTACCGCCAGCTCCAGGCACCCGGCTGCGCCGAACTCACCAGCTGCGGCGTCTTCTACGGCTCCGCGCTGACCGAGGCGCCCTCCTGCCAGGGGCAGGACGTGTACATCGTCGGCGGCGCCAACTCCGCGGGGCAGGCGGCGATGTACCTGTCCAAGGGCGCCAAGTCGGTGACGCTGCTGGTGCGCGGGGCGGATCTGTCGGCGTCGATGTCGCACTATCTGATCCAGCAGATCAACGAGGCGCCCAACATCGGTGTCCGCCCGCGGACGGTCGTCGAGGCCGCCCACGGCGACGGCCACCTGGAACAGCTGACGCTGCGCGACCTGGACAGCGGGGAGAGCGAACTCGTCGACGCCCAGTGGCTGTTCGTCTTCATCGGCGCCGCCCCGCTGACCGACTGGCTGGACGGCACCGTGCTGCGCGACAGCGGCGGCTTCATCCTCGCCGGGCCCGACCTCACCCCCGACGGACGGCCGCCGACGGACTGGGAGCTGGACCGGCCGCCGTACCACCTGGAGACCAATGTGCCGGGCGTCTTCGTGGCCGGCGACGCGCGCGCCGAGTCAGCCAAGCGGGTCGCGTCCGCCGTAGGAGAGGGAGCCATGGCCGTGATGCTCGTCCACCGCTATCTGGAGCAGTCGTGAGCGGCCGGCCCGTGCCGTGCAGCCCCGCGGAGATCGGCTCGCTGTTCCTGTTCGAGAAGCTCTCCCCCGAGCAGCTCGGCAGACTGTGCGCCGAGGGCCGGGTGGAGCGGTTCGACCCGGGGCCGGTGTACACGGAGGGCGAACCGGCCACCTGCTTCTACGTCCTGGTCGAGGGCACGGTGGTGCTGTCCCGCCGGGTCGGCACGGACGACGTGGAGGTGATCCGCAGCTCCCAGCGCGGCGCGTACGCGGGGGCCATGCAGGCCTATCTCGGCGACCGGGAGCGGCAGGTCTACAACAACTCCATGCGCGTGACGGAGCCGACGCGGTTCTTCGTGCTGCCCGCCGACACGTTCGCGGCCATCATGCAGGAATGGTTCCCGATGGCCGTGCACCTGCTGGAGGGGCTCTTCTTCGGCTCGAAGAACACCCAGCGGGTCATCGGCCAGCGCGAACGGCTGCTGGCGCTCGGCTCGTTGTCGGCAGGTCTCACCCACGAGCTCAACAACCCCGCGGCGGCGGCCGTACGGGCCACCGCCTCCTTGCGCGAGCGGGTGGCGAAGATGCGGCACAAGCTGGCCGTGATCTCCTCCGGCCCGTACCCGCGCGAGAGCCTGGCGAGCCTCATCGACATCCAGGAGCGCACCGCCGAACGCGTCGGCAAGGCACCGGCCCTGGGCCCGCTGGAGGCGGCCGACCGCGAGGACGCGCTCACCGACTGGCTCGACGACCACGGCATCACCGAGGGCTGGCGGCTCGCACCGGCCTTCGTGCAGGCCGGACTTGACGTCGACTGGCTGGAGCAGGTCGCCGCGGCCGTGGACCAGGACATCCTCCCGGGGGCGATCGGCTGGCTCAACTACACGGTGGAGACCGAGCTGTTGATGGACGAGATCGCGGACTCCACCACGCGTATCTCGCATCTGGTCGACGCCGCCAAGCAGTACTCGCAGCTCGACCGCGCCCCCTTCCGCAGCGTCGACGTCCATGAACTCCTCGACAGCACCCTGCTGATGCTCTCGGGGAAGACCGGCCCGCGGATCAAGGTCGTCAAGGAGTACGACCGCAGCCTCCCGGAGATCCCCGCCTACCCGGCGGAGCTGAACCAGGTGTGGACGAACCTCATCGACAACGCGGTCTCCGCCATCACCAGCGCGGGCGGGGAAGGGACGCTGACCGTGCGGACGGCTCGGGAGCACGACCGGCTGCTGGTGGAGTTCCGCGACACCGGCGTCGGCATCCCGCGGGAGATCCGCGGACGGATCTTCGACCCCTTCTTCACCACCAAGCCCGTCGGCGAGGGCACCGGCCTGGGTCTGGACATCTCCTGGCGGATCGTGGTCAACAAGCATCACGGGTCCCTCCAGGTGGAGTCCGAGCCGGGCGACACACGGTTCCAGGTGCTGCTTCCGCTCACCGCCGCCGCTGGCGACGACACGAACGAGGAGTCCGTATGACCGAGGGAATCGATCCCGGCGCGCCGCCCAGCGGCGCCGGGTGCGTGGAATGCGACGAGCACGGCGGATGGTGGTTCCATCTGCGCCGGTGTGCCCAGTGCGGGCACGTGGGGTGCTGCGACTCCTCTCCCGGACAGCACGCCACCGGGCACTTCAAGGCCACCGGGCATCCGGTCGTGCAGAGTTACGAGCCGGGCGAGGAGTGGTTCTGGGACTACGGCTCCTCCGAGCTGTACGAGTCGGGGCCGGAGCTGGCGCCGCCGGTCAGCCGTCCCGCGGAGCAGCCCTCGCCGGGGCCCGCGGGGCGGGTGCCCGCGGACTGGGCCCAGGCGCTGCGGCGCGCCTGAGGCAGGGGGCGGGGCGGGCCGTGGCTGGTCACGCCGTTCCCCGCACCCACTTCCGTCGCACACGCGTGCCAGGATGAGCGAGTGACGCAGACCATGGCCCCCGCGCCCCTCATCGGCCGAGAACACGAGCTGGCCCGGCTCCTCGGTGTGCTGGAGCGTGCCCGTGCCGGGGAGGCGCGGGCCGTCCTGGTCGCCGGGGACGCCGGAGTCGGCAAGACCCGGGTGCTGGACGAGATCGCCTCGCGGGGCGCGGCGGACGGCATGACCGTCCTCACCGGCCACTGCGTCGACCTCGGTGACGTCGGTCTGCCGTATCTGCCGTTCACCGAGGTGCTCGGCGCGCTCGCCGCGGATCCGCGGTTCGCCGACGTGCTCGCGGGACATCCGGTCGTGGGCCGGATGCTGGGCGGTGGCACGGACACCGCGCGGGACTCCCGGCTCCAGCTGTTCGAGGGCATGGCCGCGCTCCTGGCCGACCTGGCCGACACCGCGCCGCTGCTGCTCGTCCTGGAGGACCTGCACTGGGCCGACCAGTCCTCCCGGGATCTGCTGCGGTTCCTGCTCAGCCGGGGCGTGCTCCAGCGGCCGGCGGGCGGGGTCGCGCTGCTGGCCTCCTACCGCGCGGACGATCTGCACCGGCGGCATCCGCTGCGCGCGCTGCTGGCGGAGCTGGTCCGGCTGCCCGCGGTGGAGCGGCTGGAACTGCGGCCGCTCGACGACACCGAAGTGGCCGAGCTGGTACGGGCCCTGGAGGAACGCCCGCTGCCGGAGACCACGGTCCGCAGGATCGTCGAGCGCGCCGAGGGCAACGCCTTCTACGCCGAGGAACTCCTCGCGGCCACGGACACCGAGGCCGGCGGGGTGCCGAGCGGTCTCGCCGACGTCCTGCTGATCCGCTTCGAGCAACCGTCCGAGACCGCCCAGCAGGTGCTGCGCACCGCCGCGGTCGCCGGGCGGCGCGTCGAGCACGATCTGCTGCGCGATGCGGCCGGACTGCCCGAGGCAGAGCTGGAGTCGGCGCTGCGCGAGGCCCTGGGCCGGCAACTGCTGGTCCCCGGCGACGGTGACACGTACTCCTTCCGCCACGCCCTGGCGCGGGAGGCGGTCTACGCCGATCTGCTGCCCGGCGAACGGTCCCGGCTGCACGGTGCGTTCGCCCGGCTGCTCGCCGGCCGGCCCCGGCGCGCCGAGACCGCGGCCGAGCGCGCCCACCACTACCGCGAGAGCCATGAGCTCGCCGAGGCGCTCACCGCCTCGCTGGAGGCCGCCGACCACGCCCGGCGGGTCGGTGCGCCCGCCGAGGAGCTGCGGCACCTGGAGGCGGTGCTCGATCTGTGGCCGTCGGTGGAGCCGTCCGCGCGCCCCTCGGGCGAGGGCCACGACCGGGTGACGCTCACCCTGCGCGCCTCCTCGGCCGCCGCGCACGCCGGGGAGGCGCACCGCGCGGTCGCGCTGACCCGGTCCGCGCTGGCGGGCGTCGACCAGCAGGAGGACTCGGAGCTGGCCGCCCGGGTCCGCTACACCCTCGCGGGCAATCTGATGACCGTCGACAACCTGAGCGCCGCCTTCGCCCACAGCAGTGAGGCGCTGACCCTGATCCCCGCCGATCCTCCGTCGCCCACCTGGGTGTGGGCGGCCGCCACCCATGTACTGGCGGCGCGTCAGGTCGGGGAGGGACAAACGGCGTTGCGGGTGGCCCACGAGGCGCTGGCCGTCGCCGAGCGGCTGGGAGTCACGGACGCCCGGGCCGACCTGCTCGTCTCACTGGCGATCCTGGAGGGCGACGGCCGGCGCAGTCCCGAGGGCCGGGCGCGGCTGCGCGAGGCGCGGGACCTGGCGCGGACGGCGGGCAACGCGGCGGTGGAGCTGCGGGCCCTGCTCCACTTCGCCATGGGCAGTTACGAGGCGGGCGAGCTGGAGGAGTGCCTGCCGTGGTTGACCGAAGGGCTCGACCGGGCCCGCCGCGCCGGGCTGCTGTCCTCGTCGTATCCGATGGAGATGCGCTATCTCCGGCTGCTGGTGCTGTACACGCTGGGCCGCTGGGACGAGTGCCTGCGGGCCGCGGCGAGCGACGCCGACATGCTGCCGCCCGCGGGCGGTTACACGTCCGGGCCCGCCTGGTACGTCTCGCTGGCGCGCGGGGACCTGACGGGCGCCGACCGGGCCCGGGCGCTGCTGGAGGGGCCGTTCGACTGGATGGCCACGCTGATCGCGGGCATCGTGCTGACCGACGCCGCCGCCCTGGCGGGCGATCCGGAGGCGGCGGTCGAGCGGGTGCGGTCCACGGTGGAGGCGCTCACCGACGAGGCGGGCTTCCGCCCCGATGTGACGGTACGGCTCGCCGCGCTGGCGCTGTCCGCCGTGGCCGACCGCGCTGTCGAGCTGCGGCACGGCGGCGACGAGGCAGGTGCCGGGCGCTGGGCGGACACCGCGACGGAGCTGATGGAGCTGGCGCGGGACTCGGCCGCGCACAGCGCCAACCGGACGCCGCAGGGTCCGGAGGGCATGGCGTGGCTGGCCCGCGCCGAGGCCGAGTGGTTGCGGGCGACCACGGGACCCGACGTGGCGGCCTGGGCCAAGGCGGTGGCCGCGGTCGACTACGGCGACGCCTACGAACGGGCGCGCTGCCGGTACCGCTACGCCGAGGCGCTGGTGACGGCCGAGCGGCGCGAGGAGGCGGCCGTCGAGGCGGCGGCGGTACGGGAGACGGCCGCGCGGCTGGGCGCGCGGCCGCTGCTGGAACGGGTGGACGCCCTCATCCGCCGGGCCCGCCTGTCGGACACGCGGGAACCGACCGCGTCCCCGCTGACCGCCCGTGAGCAGGACGTGCTGCGGCTGCTGGCCCGCGGCCGCAGCAACCGGCAGATAGGCGAGGAGCTCTTCATCAGCGGCAAGACGGCGAGCGTCCACGTCTCCAACATCCTCGCCAAGCTGGGGGCCGCGAGCCGCGGTGAGGCGGTGGCCGTCGCCTACCGCGAGGGGCTGATCGCGCCGGAGGCGACGACGTCCGGCTGAGACTTCCGCCTCTCTCGTACGGGTGAGACGCATCCGGTCGGACCCCGAATGAGCATCTTCTCTCCTCTCCCTGGCACTACTGTGCGTCGCCGTGACGGAGTGTCAGCAGGGAGAGAGGACGCGGATGGACTCGGCAACGGTGGGCAAGGGCACGGCATGGGGGACGGCGGTCCTCCTCGCCCTCCTGACAGTCCCGGCGCACGCGGCACCCCAGGGACCCGAACCGGATCTCGCGGCCCTGCGGGGCGTCCTGCGCACCGCGATGCAGCAGGGCGCGCCCGGCGCGATGGCCCGCATCGACGATCACGGCACCGTCTCCACGACGGCCGCGGGCATCGCCGACCGCAGCACGCTGCGCGCCCTCACCACCACCGACCGGTTCCGCATCGGCAGCGTCACCAAGACCTTCACCGCCGTGGTCCTGCTGCAACTGGTCGATGAGAAGAAGCTGAAGCTCGACGACCCGGTCAACCGCCATCTGCCCGGGCTGCTGCCCGACGACCGGATCACCGTGCGCCACGTCCTGAGCCACCGCAGCGGCCTGTACGACTACACCAACGACATGTTCGCCAAGACGGTTCCCGGCTTCGAGGCGGTGCGCACCAAGGTCTTCACCCACCGGCAGCTGGTCGCCCGCTCACTGTCCAGGCCGCGCACCACCGCGCCGGGCGGCGCCTACACCTACTCCAACACCAATTTCGTCGTCGCCGGCATGCTCATCAAGAAGCTGACCGGGAACTCCCTGCGCGCCGAGTACCAGAATCGGATCATCGAGCCGCTGAAGCTGACCGACACCTTCTACGTCCACCCCGGCACCCGCATCCCGGGCCGGTACACCCGCGGCTACCTCACCCCGGACACGCCGGGCGCCGCGCTCGTCGACGCCACCGAGCAGACGGTCTCCTGGGCGCAGAGCGCGGGGGCCGTCATCTCCAGCGCGCGGGACCTGAACACCTTCCTGTCGGCGCTGCTCGGCGGCCGGCTGACCTCGGCTGCGCAACTGGCGCAGATGAAGCGGTGGGTGCCCGCGGGCTCCGGTCAGGCGTACGGGCTCGGGCTGCGGCGCCGGGACCTGTCGTGCGGGGTGTCCGTGTACGGGCACACGGGTGCCGTCCAGGGCTTCTACACCTACGCGTTCGCCTCCAAGGACGGGCGGCGCAGCCTGGCGGCGCTCGCCAACACCTCCAACAACGGCGCGGTGCACACCACCATGCTGGGCACCCTGGAGTCGGCGTTCTGCGGCAAGAAGCCGAAGGCGACGCGCGGTTCCTCGGTCGGCGAGCGGATCGATCCGGGGGCTGTCCGGCGCTGAGTTCAGGGGGATCCGGCGCTGAGTCCAGGGGGCGGGAACCCTCGCGGGGCGGCGCACGTTTTCCGGACATCCCTCTTCGGACGCGTACGTGGACATCAGGACGGCCCCATGAGCGAGTTGGTCCCCGGGGGCAATGTGCCCCTCCCGGGCGGCGCCGTGGCCGTCCGGGTGCCCGGCCCGTTCGACGTGTCAGCCCTCATCACGGACGACGCCGGCAAGGTCCGCGGCGACGGCGACTTCGTGTTCTACAACCAGCCCGCCGCCCCGGGCGCCCGGCTGCACGGCGACACGCTGACCGTCGACCCCGCGCGGCTGCGGCCGGGCGCCACCCGGGTCACGGTCGTCATCAGCCCCGCCGACCCCGGCACCGCCCTCGGCGGCCTCCCCTCACCGACCCTGCACGTCACCGGAGCGGGCGGCCGCGCGCTGGCCCGGTTCGCCCCACCGCGCCCCCGGCAGGAGACCGTGCTGCTGCTCGCCGAGCTGTACCGCCGCGGCGGCGACTGGAAGCTGCGGGCCCTGGGCCAGGGGTACGCCGACGGACTGGCGGGCCTGGCGCGCGACTTCGGGGTGGACATCGCGGAGGACGCGCCCACCGGGTCGGGCCCGGGCTTCGGGGTGAACACGGCGGGGAGTACGCCCACCGGACCGGGCCCGGGCTTCGGGGCGAACACTGCGCAGAGCACGCCCACCGGCCCGGCATTCGGGGCAAGCACCGCGGCGAACGCACCCACCGGCCCGGACTTCCGGGCGAACACCGTGGCGAACCCGCCCGCCAGCCCCGGCCCCGGCCCCGGCCCCGGCATGGTCATCCCGGAGGGCGCGCCCTCCGACCCGCACGGCTTCGCCCCTCTCGTCAACGCCGCCCGTGCCTCGGCCGGTGCCCCGCCCGTCGCCCTGGACGCCCGCCTCAGCTCCGCCGCGCGTGACCACGCCGTCGCCATGGCGGCGCGGAACCGCCTGGACGGTGCGGATCTCCACCAGCGCGTCACCGCGACCGGATACGCGTATGTGACCGTCGGGGAGCACCTGGTCTCCGGCCCGCGCTCGCCCGCCGAGTTCGTCGAGTACTGCCTGGGCTCCGACCGGTCCCGGCGCACCCTGCTCGACCCGGCCTTCACCCACGCCGGGTTCGCATGCGCCCCCGCCCGTTCCGGGGACGTCTACTGGACGGCGCTCTGGGCCCGCCCCTTCACCCCGGCGGAGCTGGCCAGGACCGCCACCCGGGTCGTGGAACTCACCAACCGGGCGCGTGCCGGGGCCGGTCTCCCGCCGCTCGCCGTCGACCCGTTGCTCACCGCCGCCGCGCAGGCGCACAGCGCCGACATGGTCGCGCGGGCCTTCTACTCCCACACCTCCCCCGACGGCAGCCGGCCCTGGGACCGGGCGGCCGCGGCGGGCTCCCGGCGGCGCTCGATCGGCGAGAACATCGCCTGCGGCCAGCGCTCCCCCGCTGAGGTCGTCCAGGGCTGGATGAACAGCCCCGGCCATCGCGCCAACATCCTCAAGCGCGACTTCACGCACATCGGCGTCGGCTTCGCGGGCGGCGGCGAAGCGGGCACGTACTGGACCCAGCTCTTCGGCGGCTGAGGCAGGTTGCCGCACGAACTAGGCGGAGGGACACCGTCCGCGACACGATGCCCTCATGAAGGGTGATCTGTTTTCCAGCGAGCACATGGTCCAGCCCGCCACCGCGCCGGGTATGACCGTCGAGAACTCCAAATGCATCAGATACGCGGTGAGCGGCGAGATGCTGGCCCGCCAGGGCGCGATGATCGCCTACCGCGGCAACCTCCAGTTCGAGCGCAAGGGCCAGGGCGTGGGTGGCATGCTCAAGCGCGCGGTCACCGGGGAAGGGCTGCCGCTGATGGCGGTGCGCGGACAGGGCGAGGCGTGGTTCGCGCACGAGGCGCAGAACTGCTTCGTCGTCGAGCTCGCCCCCGGCGACGAGTTCACCGTCAACGGCCGTAACGTCCTGTGCTTCGACGCCTCGCTGTCGTACCGGATCGCCACCGTGAAGGGGGCCGGCATCAGCGGCGGCGGACTGTTCAACAGCGTGTTCACCGGCCAGGGCCGGCTGGGCCTGGCCTGCGAGGGCAATCCTCTGGTGATCCCGGTGTCGGCGCAGTACCCGGTCTACGTCGACACGGACGCGGTGGTCGGCTGGAGCGCCGGGCTCGCGACCTCGCTGCACCGCTCCCAGTCCATCGGTTCGATGCTGCGCGGCGGCTCCGGGGAGGCCGTGCAGCTGGTGCTGAGCGGTGAGGGCTTCGTGGTCGTACGGCCGAGTGAGGCGACGCCGCAGAAGCCTCAGCAGCACTGACGGTCCGTGAGGTGATCTGCGCCTCACGGGCAACCCGGTCGGCTCCGTCCACGTCTTGATCGGCAACAGATGACACCGCCCTGGCCCCTCGGGGGCCGGGGCCGGTTTCCGACGCCCTATACACGCCATGTATACGTTCAATGTAGAGATGCTGTGTATACGGACCGAGAGGGATCCATGTACGGCAAGGCATTCGCCCCGGAGTACCAGGGCACCCTGACCACCCTGTCCGTGAACTCCTCGCTCACCGACGTCCTGGCCGCCGGCACCGAGGAGCTGCGGGCCGCCGAGCGGGCCGGGAGGCACCGCGAGGCGGCCCGCTCCGGGCTCGCCGTCGCCGAGGCACATCGGCGCCTCGGCCGGATCGGCGAGGCGGACCGGGCCTGGAAGGCCAGCTACCGGTCCGCCCGCCGGGCCGGGGACACCGCGGCGATGGCCTGGGCGCTGTGGAGCGGCGGCACCCTGGCCCGGCAGCGCGGGGAGTTCGCGCTGGCCCGGCGGCTGCTCCAGCTCGCCGCCGACCTCGGTGAGCGCGGCGGGGACGTCGTGGTGCGCGGTTACTCCCTGGCCGGCCTCGCCGAGACCGGCCGTATCCAGGGCGACTACGAGGCCGTGACGCGGCTGCACGAGCAGTTGCTGGCCGAGGCCCGCCGTCGCGGCGAGGCCCGGCACACGGTGTGGGCGCTGGAAGGCATCGCGCAGATCCACCGCAATACCGGCGCCTACGACACGGCGTACGCCCTGTTCGAGGAGGCGGCCGGGATCGCCGCCCGCGCCGACGACCGGCGCGGGCACGCCTGGGCGCTGCGCGGGCTCGCCGACATCGTCTCGGTGCGCGACAAGGACACCGGGCGGGCCCTGGCGCTGCTGTCCGAGGCGGAGACCATCTGCCGGGCCATGAAGCTCTCCGGCGCGCTCGCCTACAACCACAAGATGCGCGGCAACGTCCTGTACCGCGCGGGCCGTTACGCCGAGGCCCGCGGCCTGTACGAGCAGGCGCTCGCCGGGTTCCGCGCCATGAGCGAACCGCGCGGGGAGGCCCTGGCCCGGCTGGGCCTGGTCAAGTCCAGGGCCCGACTGGGCCGGGACAGCGCCGAGACCGAGGCCGAACTGGCGGAACTGGCCCGGACCTTGGACCGGATCGGCCTGAAGCACGCCCGGGAGATGGTGGCCCGGGCGCAGGAGGAGCTGGGTGCGGAGGCCGGACGGTGACGGCGCTTCCCTCCGCGGCTCCCCTTTCCGGCGTTCACGTGCTGGACCGCTGCCGGGAGTTGGTCCGCCCGGCACTGGTCGAGGCCGTGGGGCGGCTGCATCCCTGGGTCGGCGAGATGGCCGCCTACTCCTTCGGCTGGTGCGAGGTGGGCGGCCCCCCGGTCGCCACCGCCGGCGGCAAGGGGGTGCGCCAGGCACTGGCGGTGCTCGGCGCGGAGGCCGCGGGCGGCCCCGCCGAGGCCGGGACGACCGCCGCGGTGGCCGTGGAACTGGTGCACGCCTTCTCCCTGCTGCACGACGACATCATGGACGGCGACCAGGACCGCCGCCGGCGCCCCACCGTGTGGAAGGCGTACGGCACCGGCCCTGCCGTCCTCGCGGGCGACGCGCTGTTCGCGCTGGCCGTCGGGACGCTCGCCGCGGCGCCCGGGGGCGGCGGCGCCGTACGGCTGCTGTCGGGGGCGCTCGGCGACCTGGTGCGCGGGCAGGCCGACGACCTGCTGTTCGCGACCCGGCCGTGGACGGGGCCGGAGCGGGTGCGGCCGGAGGAGTACCGGGCGATGGCCGAGTACAAGACGGGCGCCCTGCTGGGCTGCGCCGCCGCTCTGGGGGCCGCGCTGGGCGGCGCCCCGCCGGGGACGGTCGCCGCGCTGGACCGGGCCGGGCGCGACCTCGGGGTGGCCTTCCAGATCGTCGACGACGTCCTCGGCATCTGGGGCGATCCCACGGTCACCGGCAAGCCCGTCCACGGCGATCTGCGGGAACGCAAGAAGACGTTCCCGGTGCTGGCCGCCCTCGGCACACCCGCGGCCGGACGGCTGGCCGAACTCCTGGAAGCGGGGGAGGACTTCGGCCGCGCGGCAGAGCTGATCGAGGAGGCGGGCGGCCGGTCGGCGGCGCTCGGCGAGGCGCGGCGCCGGATCGCCGTCGCCGAGGCCGCCCTGGACGCCGTACCCCTGGAGGCCAGTGCGGCCGGGGAGTTGGTGGCGCTGCTGGACTTCCTGGTGCGCCGCGACCTGTGACACGGGTGTTCGAGGCACCGGATGAACAAACGGGAATCGGCGCATCTCGCTCGGCGAATCCTTGAACACACCCCGTCACGCCCGCCGTACCTGTGGAAAAGGTGAGAGCCAGGGGTTCAGCGAGGGATGACCATGGTCAAGGCACACGTCTCCACACCCGTGTCGATCGCCGGGAGGTTCCGGCTCGTCGAGGTCGTCAGCCGGGAGACCAACTACGTCTGCTGGTACGGGGAGGACATCGCGGTGGAGCGGCCGGTCCTGGTCACCCAGGTCGGGCTGCCGGACGTCCCGGACGGGGAGGAGGCGCGCCGGATCATCGCGCGGGTCCTGCACACCTGCGAGCGGATGGCGCTGCTGCTGCCCCACCGGGTCGCCGAAGTCGTGGACGTGGTCGAGGAGTCGGGGACGCTGTGGGTGGTCACCCGGTGGATCGACGGCGTGCCGTTGAGCGAACTGCTCGTCCAGCAGGGCACGTTGAACTATGTCCGGGCCGCGCGCATCGGCCTGGGGCTGCTCGACGTGCTGGAGACGGCGCACGGACAGGGCCTCACGCACGGCGAACTCAGCCCCGCCCAGGTGTTCGTGCGCGACGACGGGTCCCTCGTGGTCGCCGGGTTCGGGCTGGCCGGGGCCACCCTCGCGCCCCGGCTGGCGGCGCCCGCCTACGCCTCCCCCGAGCAGGCACGGAACGAGCCGATCGGGCCGGCCACCGACCTGTGGACGCTGGGTGCCCTGCTCTACACGATGGTTGAAGGGCGCCCGCCGTTCCGTGACCGGGGCCGGCCGGAGGCCACGCTGAAGGGCGTGGACCGCCTCCCGCTGCGCACTCCGGTGCGCGCGGGGCCGCTCACCCAGGCCGTGCAGGGGCTGTTGCGCAAGGACGCCGTGGAGCGGCTGCCCCGCCCGGTGGTCCGGGAGGCCTTCGTCCGCGTGCTGGACGAGGAGACCGCGGCGGCCGTGCCGAGCCCGCGGCTGCGCGGGCGGTACGCGCACGGTCCGGGCCGGAGCAACCGCTCCGTGCTCGCGGGGACCGCCGTGGCCGTGGTCACCGTCGCGGTCGCCGTGCTCGCGGTCACCGACCGGCTGCCCGGCGGCTCCGACGCCCCCGCCGCCGGGCCGAAGCCGAGCCCGACCCCGTCCGCCTCCGCCTCCCCCAGCCCCTCCGCCACGCCGCCGCCCGCTCCCACGGAGGCGCCCTTCCGCCGCTACGACTCCCCCGAGGGCTTCTCCGTCACGCTCCCCGAGGACTGGCGGCCGCTGAGCACCGACCGGGTCTCGGACCTGGCGTACCGCGTGGTGCTCGGCGCGGACGGCGACGCGCGCACGCTCACCGTCACCTACAGCGAGCGGGTGGGCCCCGACCCGGTGGCCGTCTGGCGGGACGTGGAGCCCGGCCTGCGGCAGGCCGGCGGGTACCGCAGGCTCGGCGAGATCCGGCCGACGACGTACCGGGGCCGGGAGGCCGCCGAGATGGAGTGGCTCGCCGGGGCCGAGGGCACCCGGGTGCGCACCCTCGGCCGGGGTTTCCTGCTCGGCGGCGGTCGCGGCTACTCGCTGCGGTGGACGGCGCCCGCGGCCGACTGGGACGACCCCGGCAACCGCGAGGGCCTGGCCACCGCGCTGCGCACCTTCCGGGAGCCCTCAGGCTGACCGGCGCGGCGCGCCCATCCTGAGCAGGCGCCGGGGGTGCAGGGGCTGGGTGCGCCAGCGGGCTGTGCAGGTGCGGTCCGGCAGCGAGCAGGTCACGGCGAGCCGGTGGGGCGTCTCCAGGAAGATCACCTCCACCTCCAGCGTGCCGGCGTCGGTCCAGCCGCCGCTCACGGCGGTGGGGACCGGCTCCTCGGCGATGCTCCAGCCGCTGTCTGCGAGCCGGAGTTCCAGCCGCTCGCCGTCCTCGACGAGCGTCAGCCGGTGTCCGTCCGCGGTCGCGGTGACCTCGGCGGAGATCCAGTCCGAGTCGAAGGCGACCGAGGTCCACCCCTGCGGCGCGGGTGTGCCCACGGCCGGGGGCAGCGCGAGCCCGGCCAGCCGCTGGGCCAGGGCCGCGTCCGCGGCTTCCCGGCCGGACAGCGGCCCGGGACGGAACGCGGGCAGCAGATGCGTCCAGACCATGTCGAGCAGCTTCTGCATGGCCACGGTGGCCGCGGTCGTCGCGATCACCGCGTCCTGCTCGGGCAGGACCAGACAGAACTGGCCGTACGCGCCGTCCCCGCGGTAGCCGTGCCGTGACATCCAGAACTGCAGGCCGTACCCCTGCCGCCAGTCCTCGCCGCCCATCGGCCCGTCGTCGTTCGCCGTGTGCGGGCGGGTGGCCTCGGCGACCCAGGACTCGGGCAGCACCCGCCGCCCGTCCCATATCCCGCCGCCCAGATACAGCTGCCCCAGCCGCAGGATCGCGTCGGTGGTGGCGTGCAGCCCGCTGAAGCCCAGGTCGCGGCCCGCCCGGTCGCGCAGCCACGCCACCTCTCCGATGCCGATCCGGTCGAACAGCCGGGGCCGCAGATAGTCGGTGAGCGACTGCCCGGTGAGGCGCTGGACGATCGTGGCGAGCGTGTAGGTGGTGGGCTGGTTGTACGCGAACACCGTCCCCGGATCCCGGTCCGGCGGGATCCGCAGGAACCCCCGTACCAGCTCGTCGGGGTCCAGCGCGCGGGCCCGGTCCAGGGTCTCGGCCTCGTGGCCGCTGGCCATCGACGCCACGTGCCGCACGAGCATCGCCCGGCTGCGCGGGTCGGTGATGTCGGCGTCGAACTCGGGGAAGTACGAGAGCACCGGAGTGTCGAGGTCGAGCAGCCCCTCGGCGACGGCGAACCCGGCGGCGGTGGACGTGAAGCTCTTGCTGAGCGAGTACAGCAGGTGCGGCCGCTCGGCGGTGTACGGCGCCCACCAGCCGGAGGCGACGAGGCTGCCGTGCCGCATGATCATGAGGCTGTGCGGCTCGATCTCGGGGTCGGTTTCGAGTGCGTCGAGGAAGGCGTGCACACCGGAGGCGTCCACGCCCTGGGAGGCGGGCGGGCCGGCGGGAAGTGCGCGAGTCGTCATGACGGGATCATTACCCACCGGTCCGTTTTCCCGTACCCCGGTCGGGGACTCGGGCCGTATGGTGCAAATCGGATACACGATGATGACCGAGCAGGCCGGCCCGCGTGACCTCGTCGACCACGTGGTGCGCGCCGAAGAGGCCGGCTTCGATTTCTCGGTGACCTCGGACCACTACTTTCCGTGGCTGCGCTCGCAGGGTCACTCGCCGTACGCGTGGGCCGTGCTCGGCGCGGCCGCCCAGGCGACCCGGCGGATTCCGCTGATGACCTATGTGACGTGTCCGTCCTTCCGCTACCACCCGGCGGTGGTGGCGCAGAAGGCGGCCACCATGCAGCTGCTGTCCGAGGGCCGCTTCCGCCTCGGACTGGGCTCCGGGGAGAACCTCAACGAGCATGTGGTGGGCGGCGGCTGGCCGTCGGTCGATGTGCGGCACGAGATGCTGGAGGAGGCGATCGACATCATCCGGGCGCTGTTCGACGGCGGCCATGTCACGCATCACGGCACCCACTACGACGTGGACTCGGCCCGGCTGTGGGACCTGCCCGACCAGCCGACGCCGATCGGGGTCGCCGTCTCCGGGGAGCAGTCGTGCGCGCTGGCCGGCCGGGTCGCGGACCTGGTGATCGCCACGGAACCGAAGGCGGGTCTGCTGGACGCCTTCGACCGGCACGGCGGACAGGGCAAGCCGAGGGTCGGCCAGCTGCCGGTCTGCTACGACCCCGACCGGGACACCGCGGTCAAGCGCGCCCATGCCCAGTTCCGCTGGTTCGGCAACGGCTGGAAGGTCAACGCGGAGCTGCCGCACCCGGATTCCTTCGAGTCGGCCACCCAGTTCGTCACCCCGGACGACGTCGCCGCGTCCATCCCGTGCGGGGACGACCCGGACGCCTTCGTCGAGGCCGTACGGCCGTACGCGGAGGCCGGGTTCAGCGAGATCGCCCTCGTGCAGATCGGCGGCGAGTCGCAGCCCGCCTACCTGGACTGGTCGGAGAAGACCCTGCTGCCCGCGCTGCGTGACGCCTTCGGATGACACACCCAGGGGTCCGGCAAACCGTCGTATGCAGGCGCATATAGGCTTCCGCTGCGCTTGTGCGCGTCCGTGTTCCCGCCGTGACCCAGGAGAGTCCTCCGTGACCCTAGCGTTCGCCCCGTCCGAGCCCTCCCCCGCGCCGCTGTCCGACCTCGTCGCGCGGGACGCGCGTGAGTTCGGGGCGTACGCCCGCACCGGCGGGTGGGCCTTCGGCCTGATGGTGGCGCGTAGCGTGCGCCCCGGCGGCCAGAGCGCGGACGAGACGCCGAAGGTGTCGGCGAAGGAGTTCGCCGAGCTCGCCGGCTGCTCGCCCGAGCGGGTCATGCGCTACTACAAGGCCTGGGACCGGGCCGCCGACGACGGTCTGGTCCCGCACTTCGAGGCGCTCCGGCCGGGCGCGGAGGTGGAGCTGCCGGACGCCGACGTGTGGCTGACCTACTACGTCTCGCGCACCAGCGCCGCCTCCGAGCGCGGCACCGCCATCGCCCAGGCCGCCGAGGAGGAGGGCATCCGGCCCACGAAGGCGCTGGAGGTCGCGGAGAACCCCACCGCGCTGCGTGCCGCGATCCTCGCCGACCCCTCCACCGCCCGCGCCGCCCGTGGCGCGCTGCTCGACCGCATCAAGGAGGACCCGGAGCTCCAGGCCGAGCTGGCCCGGGACGTGGTGCGTACCGACGACCTGAAGAAGGCCGTCGCCAGCGAGAGCCGGGCCGCCGACCGGATCGGCTACGTCCGCCAGATCGCGGAGTCCGGGCTGGTCAAAACGCCCGCCGGGCAGACCATCGACGCGCCCGTCGATCTGCGCCAGGAGGCCGAGCGGCACCTGTCCCTGCTCGACGAGTTGGACGAGGACGAGGACACCGGGGAGTGGGCCACCGAGGCCTACGACACGATGAAGACCCTCGTCGCCGAGACCGTGGAGGCGGATCCCGAGCTCCGCGTCCAGGAGCGGCGGACGAAGTTCTACAGCAGCCTGCAGCGGGCGACGAAGGTGTTCGAGGAGCTCACCTTCGACGATGTGCAGGAGTTCGTCGAGGACGACATGGTGCAGCAGTTGGAGGAGCTGCAGCATGCCATCGCCTCGTGCATCGCCACCCTGCGTGGCGCCAAGGGCACCGGCGGCCCCGGCGGTCAGTCGTTGGACGTGTAGCGGTGCCGTACCCACCACGGCAGGACGAACCAGCACAGGAGGTACCACAGCACCACGCCGGCGACCAGCCACGGGACGAAGCCGTCGTGGGTGGCGACCCGCAGGATCAGCAGCAGGGACGACGTGGTGGTGGCCAGCAGCAGCACCAGGCCGACGGAGGTCAGCCGGGACGCCCACTGCACCGCCCGGGATTTGATGCGCCGACCGGAGACCAGCCGGTGCAGGGACACCGGTCCTATCAGGGCGCCGGTGGCGGTGGCGCCCAGGATGACGGTCACGATGTAGATGGTCTGCTCGGTGTCGCCCAGGTCCGCGTAGGTCGGGGTGAATACGACGGTGAGCAGGAATCCGAAGAGGATCTGCACCCCCATCTGGGCCACCCGGATCTCCTGAATGAGCTCCGTCCACATGCGGTCGGCCCGCTCGTCCTCGGTCTCGTCGCGGCCGGAACGTCTCTCTGCTGCCTGCTCCATGAACTCCGTGTGACCCCGAGGTTGATCCTTCAAACGGTCACCAGCGGTTCTCGACCTGCTCCTTGATCCGGCGGTCGTACAGGTCACGGATCGCGGCGAGGGTCGCCTCCGGCAGCTCCGGGAGCTCGGCCGCGGCGGCGTTGGCGCGGGCCTGCTCGGGCGAGCGGGCGCCGGGGATCACCGTGGTCACGCCGGGCTGCTGGACGATCCAGCGCAGAGCGAGCTGGGCGGGGGTGTACCCCTGCGGGGCGAGGGCGGAGAACTCGGCGGCGGCCTCGACGCCGGTCGTGTAGTCGACGCCGGAGAAGGTCTCGCCGACATCGAAGGACTCGCCGTGCCGGTTGTAGGTGCGGTGGTCGTTCTCGGGGAAGACGGTGTCCTTGGTGTACTTGCCGGACAGCAGGCCGGAGGCGAGCGGGACGCGGGCGATGATGCCGACGCCCGCCTCCTGGGCGGCCGGAAGAACCGCGCGCAGGGGCTTCATGCGGAAGGCGTTGAGGATGATCTGCACGCTCGCCACGCCGGGCCGGGCGATCGCGGTGAGCGCCTCCTCGCAGGTCTCCACGCTGACGCCGTAGGCGGCGATGCGCTCCTCGGCGACAAGGGTGTCGAGGGCGTCGAACACCTCGTCCGAGGAGTAGACGGAGGTCGGCGGGCAGTGCAGCTGCACCAGGTCGATGCGGTCGATGCCGAGGTTGCGGCGCGAACGGTCGCTCCAGGCGCGGAAGTTGTCCAGGACGTAGTTCTCCGGGAGCTGGTCGACCCGGCGGCCCATCTTGGTGGCGACCATGACGTGCAGGTCGGGCCGGCTGCGCAGGAAGGTCGCGATGGTCTCCTCGCTGCGGCCGTCGCCGTAGACGTCGGCGGTGTCGAAGAAGGTCACCCCCGCCTCGGCGGCCGCCTCCAGGACCGCGAGGGCTTCCTTGTCGTCCACGTCGCCCCAGTCGGCACCCAGTTGCCAGGTGCCGAGGCCGATGACGGATGCGTGCTGCTGAGACCTGCCGAATGTGCGCTCGTCCATGGCGTCAGTCTGTCACCCGCCCCGCGCGCTTTCCGCGCGGGGCGGGCGCCGATCGGGCTACTCGCGCGAGGTCAGCGTCCTGGCATGGACCGTGCGGGCGACCTTGGGGCCCAGCCAGCGCTTGAACCGGCGCAGCGCCTCGAGCTGTCCGGCCGCCTTGTCCAGGCGGTAGTAGAGCTGGGGCGGGACGTACGGCAGCAGGGGTGAGTGGCGCTGCCCGAGGAGGGCGAACATGTGCTCGGGGGGCAGGTGGATGTAGCGGGGCAGGTTCTCGTACCACTGGGCGCTGTAGCGGGCCGCGCTCTGCAAGGGGAGCAGGGCCTGCTTGCGCTCCTCTTCGTAGCGGGCCAGGGCGCGCGGCAGGTCGGTGTGCTCGCGCAGGGCGCCGGCCAGGGCGAGGGCGTCCTCCAGGGCGAGGGTGGTGCCGGCGCCGATGGAGTAGTGGGTGGTGTGGGCGGCGTCGCCGAGCAGGACGAGGTTGTCGCGGTGCCAGGTGCGGTTGGTGAGGGTACGGAAGTTCAGCCAGGGGGAGCTACCGTCGGCCGGGGAGCGGCCGATCAGGGTGTGGCCGTCGAGGGTGTCGGCGAACAGCTTCTCCAGCAGGGCGAGGCTCTCCGCCTCGTCGGCGCGGTCGAGGCCGAGCCCGGTGAAGGTGTCGGGGGCGCATTCGACGACGCAGGTGCTGCGGTCGGGGCCGAAGCGGTAGCCGTAGGCCCAGATCCAGCCGTGGTCGGTCTCCACGAAGGCGAAGGTGAAGGCGTCGAAGACCTTGGTGGTGCCGAGCCAGATGTAGTGGTTGCGGCCGGGCCGCAGCTCGCTGCCGAAGTGGGCGGCGTGGTGAGTGCGCAGTGCGCTGTGCACTCCGTCGCTCGCGACGACCAGGTCGGCTCCGGGGAGCGGGGCGGCCGGGTCGATCTCGTGCTCGTACTCCAGTCGCACGCCGAGCGAGCGGGCGCGTGCGGCGAGGAGTTCCAGCAGCCGGTGGCGGCCGATGCCGAAGCCCTCGTCGCCCGGCCGACGGGTGGCCAGGTCCCGTACCCGGGCCACCCCTTCGCTCCAGCTGACCGAGTTGTCGGCGATGGCGCGCGCCGACTCGGGGTCATGCGCGTGCAGCCGGTCGAGCAGCCCGCGCCAGTAGGTGACGCCCCAGCCGTAGGTGGAGCCCTCCGCGTTGCGCTCGTGGACGGTGATGTCGTGGGACGGGTCCTGCAGCTTCAGCAGGATCGAGAGGTACAGGCCCGCGGGCCCGCCTCCGACGCAGTCGACCTTCACGCGCACCCCTTGAAATCACTCATTGCGATCATTTAGAGACGGAGAGTAGCAGCGCGGTCGCACCGTGCCCCGCTTCCGGATCGCGTCACTTTCCCTGCGTGACCCACGCCACCGGTGACCCGCCCGTCCGCGAAAGACCACCCGGATCAGGGGCCCCGGGAGAAGGAATTACCCGTTCCGGAGGGCGGTTCCACACCGGAACAGCAAGATCATCTTTGTTCAACCTTGCACGACATGTGGGTAATTGTCCGGATCGCAGCCAACCACTCCCGAGGGATTTCACCGCGTCTCACCTCTCCCGATAGGCATACGGAGTCAACAGCCGAACCACCCCGGGAGATCCGTATGCCGGAACTCAGCCGTCGCCGCGCGCTCACCGCGGCGGCCGCCCTCGCCGCCGCCTCCGGAGCCGCCACGCTCGCCGCCCCCGCCCCCGCCCGGGCCGCCGGCCACCACCCCGGCTCCCCCGCACCCTTCGACGAGGTCTACAAGGGCCGCCGGATACAGGGCCGGGCCCGCTCGGGCGGCGGGCACCACGACCACGGCGCCGGTTACGCCGTGTTCGTCGACGGGGCGGAGCTGCACGTGATGCGCAACGCCGACGGCACCTGGATCAGCGTCGTCAGCCACTACGACCCGGTGACCACCCCGCGTGCCGCGGCGCGGGCCGCGGTGGACGAGCTCCAGGGCGCCGCACTCCTGCCGTTCCCCACGAAGTGACCCGCCCAGTGACCCGCCCAGTGACCCGCCCCTGCAGCTACAGCACTTCCAGGAGCCCTCGCACATGACCGTCCGCAAGAACCAGGCGAACCTGACCGCCGACGAGAAGCGCCGCTTCGTCTCCGCCGTGCTGGAGCTCAAGCGCACCGGCCGCTACGACGAGTTCGTCACCACGCACAACGCCTTCATCATGGCCGACACCGACAGCGGCGAGCGTACGGGGCATCGTTCGCCGTCCTTCCTGCCCTGGCACCGCAGATTCCTGCTCGACTTCGAGCGCGCCCTCCAGGCGGTGGACCCCTCGGTCGCGCTGCCCTACTGGGACTGGACCGCCGACCGCACGGCACGGGCCTCGCTGTGGGCACCGGACTTCCTCGGCGGCACCGGGCGGAGCCTGGACGGCCGCGTGATGGACGGCCCCTTCGCCGCCTCCACCGGCAACTGGCCCATCAACGTCCGGATAGACGGCCGTACCTATCTGCGCCGGGCCCTGGGCGGCGGCGGCCGCCCGCTGCCGACCCGGGCCGAGGTGGACTCCGTGCTGGCGATGCCGACGTACGACATGGCGCCCTGGAACAGCGGCTCGGACGGGTTCCGCAACCATCTGGAGGGATGGCGCGGGGTCAATCTGCACAACCGGGTGCATGTGTGGGTGGGCGGGCAGATGGGCACCGGGGTCTCCCCCAACGACCCGGTGTTCTGGCTGCACCACGCCTACGTGGACCGGCTCTGGGCGGACTGGCAGCGTCGGCACCCCGGCTCCGGCTACCTCCCGGCGGCGGGCACCCCCGATGTGATCGACCTCGGCGACACGATGAAGCCGTGGAACGACGTACGGCCCGCCGACCTGCTGGACCACACGCCGCACTACACCTTCGACGCGGCCTGAGCCGGCGGAACGAGTCGCTCCTTCGGCGGTTTGTCCCCCACGGCACGCGGTAACCCGTGCCGGGAACCGTACACAGACCAAGGAAGGGCGACTCATGTCACAGGTCGAGGAATCCATCGAGGTCGGCGTCCCGGTCCACACCGCGTACAACCAGTGGACCCAGTTCGAGTCGTTTCCCGAGTTCATGAGCGGGGTCGAGCGCATCGAGCAGCGCAGCGACACGCTCACGCACTGGGTGACGAAGGTCGACGGGGTGCAGCGGGAGTTCGACGCGGAGATCACCGAGCAGATCCCGGACGAGCGGGTCGCCTGGACCACGGTCGGCGGCCAGGCCCATCAGGCGGGCGTGGTGACCTTCCACCGGCTCGACGAGCAGCACACCAAGGTGATGCTCCAGATGGACTTCCACCCCGACAGCCTCGCCGAGAAGGTCGGCGACAAGCTCGGGTTCGTGAAGCGGCAGGCCAAGGGCGACCTCGAGCGCTTCAAGACCTACATCGAGGACCGCGGCCGGGAGACCGGCGCCTGGCGCGGCACCGTGGTGTAGGTCCTGACCTACCCCGCCGCTTCCGTGCGGCACTCCGGGTGACCCCAGCCCTGCGCGTTCTTCGCGATGGGCTCGCCCGCGGCGTAGGAGCGGCCGCACAGACAGCGGCCGGGGAACTTCGCCTTGATGGTGCGCGCGGAGGAGCCGCCGCCGCTCTTCTTGGCGGTCGTGGGGCGGCGGCGCGGCGCCTTGGCAGGGGCGTCCGGAGCGGGCGGCGGCTCGGGCGAACCGAGGCCGCTGCCCGCGGGCTCCTGCACCATGGCCGCCTGGCTCGCGGCACGGTCGGCGAAGTCGTTGAGCTTGTCACCGTCGACCTGGTGAGCGGGCACATAGCGGAACTCGACGGAACGGCCGGCCAGGAGTTCGTCGATGCGTACGACGAGCTCCTGGTTGGCGACCGGCTTGCCTCCGGAGGTCTTCCAGCCGTTGCGCTTCCAGCCGGGCAGCCAGGTGGTGACGGCCTTCATGGCGTACTGGGAGTCCATCCGGACCTCCAGCGGCACGCCTGGGTCGGTCGCCGCCAACAGGCGCTCCAGGGCGGTGAGTTCGGCGACGTTGTTGGTGGCCTTGCCGAGCGGTCCGGCTTCCCAGCGGGCCGGGGTCTCCGTCTCGTCGGCGACGACCCAGGCCCAGCCCGCGGGTCCGGGGTTTCCCTTCGAAGCCCCGTCGCACGCGGCCACTACTAGTTCACGCATGCGCCGATCATGCCATGGGCCGCGAGGGTGACCGGAGCCCGCCCGGTCAGACGTCGGTGATCTTGGGCATCTCGCCCACGGTGGTCGTGGTGTCGATCACGGAGAAGTGCGCGCCCTGCGGGTCGCTGAGCGAGGCGAACCGCCCGAAGGGCGTGTCCATGGGCCCGAACCGCAGGACCCCGCCCAGCTCGGTGGCCTTGGACACGGCCTCGTCGCAGTCGGCGACGGAGAAGTACACGTTGATGTACGCGCCGGCCTCGGGCGGGAACTCCTCGGTCATCGCCATCCGGCCCAGGACCGTCTTGTCGCCGATGTTGAACAGCCGGAAGTCGACCCCGTCGTCGTCCATCCGCTGCGCGGTGTACGCGGGGAAGACGGCCGGGAAGAAGGCGTCGGACTTCTCCGGCTCCCGGGTGAAGATCTCGGCCCAGCAGAACGCGCCGGGCCGCTCGGGGGGCGCCTCGAAGCCCTCGTGCGCGCCGGCCTGCCAGACGCCGAAGACGACGCCGCTCGGGTCGCGGCCCAGGCACATGGTGCCGAAGTCGCCGACGCGCATCGGCTCCATCAGCACCTCGCCGCCGTGGTCACGGATCCGGTCGGCGGTGGTGGCGGCGTCCGGGGACGCGAAGTACAGGCACCACTGGGACGGGCCGTCCTGCCCGGGCATGGGCGGGACGACGGCGGCGACCGCCTTGCCGTCCGCGTAGGCCTGGGTGTAGCTGCCGAACTCCGTCGACGCCTCGCCGAAGGTCCAGCCGAGGACGGCGCCGTAGAAGCTCTTGGCTCCCTCGACGTCGGTGAACATCGCATCGGCCCAACAAGGGGTTCCCTCTGGCTGTACCGCCATGACTGCGGCCTCTCCGACTCGGGTTTCCGTCCGGCTTCCCACGCTATCCACCCCCTACGCCGAGCGCGCGCCGAACGAACCCCGGCGCCGTCACCGGCCGGGCCGGCGCCCCCGGTGAACCAGCCGCGCGCGGCGGCACGCTCGCACGGCTCCCGCGCTCCCTGTGCGCCGCCCGTTCGGGCGAAGACGACCGGCGCGGGATCACACGCGCTTTCGCAGTCCGCCCCGATCGGGCGGTTTGCACATCCGGCGCGCGAAACCGCCCCCTTCACGCGGTTCCCGGCCCTCACCCTCCGCTGTTTGCCTTGTGTACAGGCAGCGCGTGCTGTCCACCCGCGCCACGAGGTTGCCGTCTCACCGACCACACCGCTCACCCCTGAACCCCCTCCAGGGAGGGACTGTGTCCGCACCCGAAAGCGCCGCCGATCCCACCGTCGACGAACCCGGCACCACCGCTCCCCCGTTCACCAGCCTCAGCACGCGAGCCGCCCGCAACCTCACGACGACCACCAAGTCCGAACCCCAGATGCAGGCCATCACCTCACGATGGCTGCTGAGGATGCTGCCCTGGGTCGACGTCAGGGGCGGCGCCTACCGGGTCAACCGGCGTCTGCAGCTGCGCATCGGCCGCGGCCGGGTGCAGTTCGAGCAGAACGGCGCCGACGACGTCCGGGTGATCCCCCAGACGCTCACCGAACTGCCGGCGCTGCGCGGCTACCGCGACATCGAGGTCCTCCAGCAGGTGGCCTCCCGCTTCCAGGTCCGCGAGGTGCGCGCCGGACAGGTCCTCTTCGAGGCCGGACAGCCGGTCACCGAGGCCTACCTCGTGGTGCACGGCCGCTTCACCCGCTTCACCGCCGGCAAGTACGGCGAGGAGGAGGTCATCGGCGTCGTCACCGACGGCGAGGGCATGGGCGACGAGGCCGTCGGCCAGGCCGACCCGCTCTGGCTCAGCTCGGTCCGGGCCGAGACGTCCGGGGTGGTGCTGGTGCTGCCCTGGGAGGAGCTCATGGAGGACGTGGGCCGGGCCCCGTCGCTCGCCGCCCATCTGGAAGCCTACGCCGAGCGGCAGAGCAAGCCCATGAACCGCAAGGGCGAGGCCGATGTGCCGGTGCAGGCCGGCCACGTCGGCGAGCCGGTGCTGTCCGGCGGCTTCGTCGACTACGAACTCGCCCCGCGCGAGTACGAGTTGTCCCTCACCCAGACCGTGCTGCGGGTGCACACCCGGGTCGCCGACCTCTACAACGACCCGATGGACCAGACCCAGCAGCAACTGCGGCTCACCGTCGAGGAGATCCGCGAACGCCAGGAGTGGGAGCTGGTCAACAACCGCGATTTCGGGCTCCTCCACAACACCGCCTACGACCAGCGGATCAGCACCTTCGCCGGACCGCCGACCCCGGACGACCTGGACGAGCTGCTGTCGATGCGCCGCAAGACCCGGCTCTTCCTCGCGCACCCCAAAGCCATCGCGGCCTTCTTCCGGCAGTGCAACCGGCGCGGCCTGGTGCCCGGCACGGTGACCGTCGAAGGCCATGAGGTGCCCGCCTGGCGGGGCGTGCCCCTCTTTCCGTGCGGCAAGATCCCGATCGGCCCGCAGCACACCACCAGCATCATCGCGCTGCGCACCGGCGAGGCCGACCAGGGTGTGGTCGGCCTGTACCAGACCGGCATCCCCGAGGAGTACCAGCCGGGCCTGAACGTGCGGTTCATGGGCATCGACGACAGCGCGATCCTGCGTTACCTCGTCACCGCCTACTACTCCACGGCGATCCTCGTGCCGGACGCCGCCGGAATCCTGGAGAACGTCCAGATCGGCCGGACCGCCGACTGAACGGACCGCGACCGAACGGGAGTACGCCGATGAGCACGTCCACGTTCCGGCCGCCCGGCCCGCCGAGCCCGGCCCGCTCTCTGCGGGCCCGGCGCGGTGGTGCCGTGCCCGGCCTGCTGTACCGGCCCGCCGTCCCACCGGATCCGCAGAAGGTGACGGAGGTGGACCTGCGCCTCGAAGCCTGGGCGCGCGAGCTGGATCTGTTTCCCAGGGCCTGGTCCGGCGACTTCGCCGGCTTCCAGTTCGGGCGGGCCGTGGTGCTCCAGCATCCCGGCGCCGCCGACCTCGAACGCCTCACCGCCGCCGGCAAGCTGCTGCTCGCGGAGAACGTCGTCGACAGCTGCTACTGCGAGGTCTCCGAAGGCCGGGGCGCCTCGGCACGCGGCCTGGGCGGGCGGCTGGTCATCGCCCAGTCGGCGCTCGACCCGTACCACGGCACCCCCGAGACGGAGGAGCAGTGGCGGCTCGGCGTCCAGGCGGACGGACCGCTGCGCGCGTACCACTGGGCGCTGAAGGAGTACGCCGCCTTCGCCACGCCCAGCCAGACAAACCGGTTCGTCCATGACATCGCCCGGCTCCACCTGGGCTACCTCGGCGAGGCCGCCTGGGCGGAGACCGCGTACCTGCCGCGGGTGTGGGAGTACCTGACGATGCGGCAGTTCAACAACTTCCGGCCCTGTCTGTCCCTGGTCGACGCGGTGGACGGCTATGAACTGCCCGAGGCGCTCTACGCCCGCCCGGAGATCCAGCGGGTGACGGCGCTGGCCTGCAATGCCACCACGATCGTCAATGACCTGTACTCCTTCACCAAGGAGCTGGCGAGCGACCCGACCCATCTGAACCTGCCCGTGGTCGTCGACGCCAACGAGCGGTGCGGGCTGAAGGCCGCCTATCTGGAGTCCGTGGAGATCCACAACCGGATCATGGCGGCGTTCGAGGAGGAGGCCGCCGCCGTCTGTGCTCTCTCGCCCGTCGTCGCGCGCTACACCGAGGGTCTCGCGGCCTGGGTCGCCGGCAACCACGAGTGGCACGCCACCAACACCCACCGCTACCACCTGCCCGACTACTGGTGAGCGCTCCACAGCACACACCGGCCCCCACCGTCCCCCCACGAGAGGAACCAGCGTTGAGCTCCACCGACGTCGGCACGACCACCGCACCGGTGCCGCCCCAGTCCACGTACCAGCACCGGGTGGCGGACTACTGGAACGCCGAGGAGAACCCGGTCAACCTCGAACTCGGCAGGATCGACGACCTGTACCACCACCACTACGGCGTCGGGGACGTCGACCGGTCGGTGCTGGAGGGCTCCGACCCCGCGCTGCGCCAGGAGCGGATCACCGCCGAACTGCACCGCCTGGAACACGCCCAGGCCGAGCTGCTCGCCGCCCGGCTCGGCCCCCTGTCCCCCGCCGACCGGGTCTTCGACGCCGGCTGCGGACGCGGTGGCGGCAGCGTCGTGGCCCATCTGCGCTACGGCTGCGCCGCCGACGGAGTCACGATCTCCGTCAAGCAGGCCGAGTTCGCCAACGAGCAGGCCCGCAAGCGGGGCATCGAGGGCAGCGTGCGCTACCACTGCCGGGACATGCTCGACACCGGATTCCAGTCGGGCGCGTTCGCCGCCTCGTGGAACAACGAGTCCACCATGTACGTCGAGCTGGACCTGCTGTTCGCCGAGCACGCCCGGCTGCTGCGCCGCGGCGGACGCTATGTGGTCATCACCGGCTGCTACAACGACACCTACGGGCGCGCCTCCCGCGAGGTGTCCCTGATCAACGCCCACTACATCTGCGACATCCATCCCCGCTCGGCGTACTTCCGGGCGATGGCCCGCAACCGGCTGGTGCCGGTGCACGTGCAGGACCTCACCGCGGCGACCATCCCCTACTGGGAGCTGCGCCGGCAGGCCGAGCACCTGGTCACCGGAATCGAGGACACCTTCCTGACCGCCTACCGCAACGGCAGCTTCCAGTACCTGCTGATCGCAGCCGATCGGATCTGACCCGACGCCGGCGGGACTGCCCCTCTGCTCGTGGCTGATCTGCCGCGGGCAGAGAAATCCCCGGCGCGGGGAATGTGCGGGCAACAGTGGAGTCGACGGCATTCACGCCACGACGAGGAGATCCCATGACTCCACTCACCGCGCTCGCTCCCCGGGCGGAGGAGGGCGACACCGCGCCCACCCGGTTCGACGACCAGCTGGCCGCCCAGTTGCTCGGGCAGCGGATCGTGCTGCTGGGCACGCAGGTCGACGAGGTCTCCGCGAACCGGGTCTGCGCGCAGTTGCTGATCCTGTCCGCGGAGGACCCGCGCACCGACATCTGCCTGTACATCAACAGCCCCGGCGGATCGGTCCACGCGGGCCTCGCCATCTACGACACCATGCGGCTGATCCCCAACGACGTGTCGACGCTCGCCATGGGCTTCGCGGCCAGCATGGGCCAGTTCCTGCTGAGCGTCGGCACCGCGGGCAAGCGCTTCGCCCTGCCGAACGCGCGGATCATGATGCACCAGCCGTCGGCCGGCATCGGCGGCACCACCGCGGACATCGAGATCCAGGCGGAGAACCTGGAGCACACCAAGCGGACCATCGAGCGGCTGACCGCCGAGCACACCGGACAGAGCCCGGAGACGATCTCCCGGGACGGCGACCGGGACCGCTGGTTCACGGCCGAGGAGGCCCAGGAGTACGGATTGGTCGACCGGGTGGTGGAGTCGCTCACCGACGTCCGCCCGGCCGCCTCGAAGCGACGGATGGGGCTGTAGTCATGGGCAGTTACACGATTCCGAACGTCATCGAGCGCACCCCGCAGGGCGAGCGGTCCTTCGATGTGTTCAGCCGGCTGCTGAACGAGCGGATCATCTTCCTCGGTACGGAGATCGACGACGGGGTGGCCAATGTGGTCATCGCGCAGCTGCTCCATCTGGAGGCCGCGGCGCCCGAGAACGAGATCTCGATCTACATCAACTCCCCCGGCGGATCGTTCACTTCGCTGATGGCGATCTACGACACGATGACCTTCGTGCAGGCGCCGATCGCCACGGTCTGCGTGGGGCAGGCGGCGTCCACGGCGGCCGTGCTGCTGGCCGGCGGGGATCCCGGGCGGCGGTCCGTGCTGGAGCACGCGCGGGTGCTGCTCGGACAGCCGGCCAGCGGCGGCCGGCAGGGCACGGTCTCCGATCTGACGCTCCAGGCCAAGGAGATGGTCCGGATCCGCGCCCAGGTCGAGGATGTGCTGTCCCGGCACACCCACCACGACGTCGGGACGCTGCGCGCCGACATGGACCGCGACAAGGTGTTCACCGCCGAGGAGGCCGTGGCGTACGGCCTGGCCGACCGGGTGATGAACCGGCGCCTCGTCGGGGTGTGAGGCGCCGGAACGGCGGCGTCAGGCGGCCAGGCAGAGTCCGTCGTACGACGAACCGGCCGTGCCGCGGCTGCGGACGGGGCTCTGGCGGCTGGTGAGGCGGATCAGTTCGCCCTGGGCCCGGGACAGCAGGTCGCCGAGGCCGAGTCCGAGGGCGTGGGCGGCGGCCGCGAGGACCTCCGAGGAGGCCTCCTTGCGGCCGCGCTCCACCTCGGAGAGGTAGGGCATCGAGATCCGGGCGGCGTCGGCCACGTCCTTCAGGGTGCGTTCCTGGGCGAGGCGTTCGCGCCGCAGGACGTCTCCGACCAGGTCCCGCCACAGGGGTTCCCTGGTGGTGGGTCCGGCGGACCGCGGGGGCGAGGGTTCCGGGCGCGCGGGCGGGCGCAGCGGGATGACGCGGGCTTGGTTCGGCGCTTGGTTGCTCACCCTCCCAGCCTAGGAGCCCGCGCCGGGACGGGAAGGGCGCGGCGTTCCGCGCTGGGAGGAATCGCCAGGAGCGAACAGGGAGTTGAGCCGAGTCGAGCCGGTTCGGGTGACTGTCCGGTTCGGGTCACTGTCCGGCGAAACCGATCACCGCACGGACCCGCTTGCCGACCGGGATCCGTTCCACGGCGACGTCCCCCGCCAGCGCGTGCACGATCTCCAGACCGTGCCGGCCGATGCGCTGGGGATCCCGCGGGAAGCGGCGGGGCAGCGCGGCGCTGCTGTCGCAGACGGAGACCGTGACCCCGGAGTCGGTGCCCTCCAGCTCCAGGATGTAGGGGCCGTTGCTGTGCCGGTCGGCGTTGGTGACCAGCTCGCTGACCACCAGGAGCACCTCTTCCTGGGCGCGGTTGTCGATGTGGGCGCACCATTCGGTGCGCAGCCTGCCGAGGAAGAGGGCGGCGAAGGACCTCGCCTCGGCGATGCACCCCGGCTCACCGGTGTAATGGGCCGCCCGTCGGAGCGGTTCCACGGGCACGTCGAAACCAGTCGGAATCACTGCCCCGTCATGTTCGATCATGCGTTTCTCTCTCGGAAGCCGACCTGGCCGGACACTTCTGCATGAGTGCTCGTACCCAGTGCCGCGCTCCGCATCCCCCCGCACAGGGGACCGAATACGTCACATCGACGGAGTCAGCGGGCTGACGCCCGGCAGGGACTGGGTCGCCGTGGCGGTCGAGTCCGAGGTCAGCGGCACTTCAGGGGTGGTCGTCCCGGGTGACTCCGGCTCCGCCGGGGGCTGGGAGGCAGGGGGCGCCGGGGTCGGCGGCTGGATCTGGCCGGAAGGGGTGGTGGAGGTCGGCGGGCAGGTGTTCTCCGCGCCGTCGGGCGTGTCCGGGCAGGCCGGAGGGGTGTCGGGGGATGTCGACGTGGAGGGCGGTTCGGTCATCGACGGGGAGGGCTGGCTGGCGGGCGGGTCCGTCTTGCGGTCCTTGGAGCCGGTGTCACCGGGGTGCCGCTCGAACCAGTCGCCGCGCTCGGGGTCGTGGACGACGAAGACCTCGACGACGGTGGTGGCGGGGGCGACCACGATGACGTTCGAGGACTTGTACGACGGCCAGGAGTCGCCCGTGGTCCTCGGCCTCTGCTGGGCCACCGGCTCGGTCAGCGGGTTGCCGCAGGCGCAGCGCACCCGGGGCACTCCGCGGTCGTCGACGAGGACGGCGGTGCCGCTCTGGAGGACGGCCTGGTAGCTGGTGGCGGTGCCGTCGCGGTAGCCGTGGTTGGTGACGCGGGTGTCCATGCGCAGCTGCACGGGGGTGAGGCCGCGCAGATAGGCCGGAACGCCGGCGGGGTCGACGCGGGCGACGGAGGCGAACGCCCTGTTCTTCGCCGGTTCCGCCTGGAGTGCCTTGATCTGCTTCTCCACGTCGCAGCTGGCGGCGTTGCGGGTGCCGCCGTACAGTCCGGGCGCCGCGCCGTCGACGCCGCGGACGGCGTTGCCGGTGGGGGACTCGGTGGCCGGGGAGGGGGTGGCCGGCGGGGCGGAGCTGTCCTTCGCGGTGGACTCGGTGAAGGGGTCGGGGCCGGTCTTCCCGGCGGCCTGGAGGAAGACCTCGCCGCCCGCCGCGGAGCCACCGCCGCCACCGCCACCGCGGCCGAGGACGACGGCGATGACCACGGCCGCGACCACGACCGTGGCGAGCACGGCGATCCGCGGCACTGACCGCCACCACGGCCGACGGGGTTCCGGTGGCGGGGGGACATTGCCGCCACCGGTGCTCGGGGGCAGGCCGGCGCCGCTGCCGCCCGGGGGCTGGGAGGGCGGACCGGTAGGTGGCTGCGAGGGGCCGGACAGGGGTCCCGAAGGGGGTCCTGTGGGCCTGCCCGAGGAGGGAGGTTCGGCGCTCACGAGCCCTTCTTCCCGATAGGGGACTCTCACGGCCTTTCACCGGAATAGCCGTGTTTCTCCATATCATCACCATTGTGTGCTCCGGGCCGGTGCGCTGCGCAAGCCGACGCGGACGGCCCTCCCGGCAGGCGGGGCGGACGGAGGCTGCTTAGCGTGGCAGGGTGATCACGCGCACCCCCTCCGACCAGGCAGTGGCCCGCCACGGCTGGCCGCAGGCCGTCGTCGCCGTGCTGGCCGGACTGCTCGCCATGACGGTCGTCGCGACGCTCGGCCTGTGGGCGGCGGGGGCGGCCGGCCTTCCGGACGGCGCCTTCCCGCGGGTCGCCGCGGCGACCGTGGTGACCGCCGTGGGCGGCGCCGTGGAGATGTCGGGCGACGCCGGCGGCCTCGCCGAGTCCGCGGCCGGCCTCGCCGTGATCCCGCTGTCGGTCACCCTCGTCGGCGCGCTGGTGATCGCCGCCGGTTTCCTGCGGCCGCTGCGGCACCGGGCGGTGGCCGGGGCGCGCGAGCTGGCGGGGTGGGCGGCCCGGATCGCCGTACTGTGGCTGCTGGCGCTTCTCGGGCTGGCGCTGGCCGCCCGGCAGACCTTCACCGTCTCCCTGGGCGACGACACGCTCGGCGAACTGGGAGAAATCTTCGGCGTCACGCCCCGGGTCGGCTTCCGCGCGGACGTGCCGCTCACCCTGCTCTTCGGCCTGTTGTGGCTGGCGGGCGTGCTGGTCCTGGCGCTGCTGGTGTCCCGCGGGGCTCCCCTGCCGCCCCGGCTGCTGCGCTTCCAGGAGGCGGTGCGGCCCGCCGCGTACGCCATGGTCGTGCTGCTGCTCGCCTGCGCCGCTCTGGGCGCCGTCATCGGTCTGGTCGTCGCCGCCACCCGCGGCCACGCGGCGGAGACCCTGGCGGTGCTGCTGCTCGGTCTGCCGAACCTGGTGTGGCTGGCCTTCACCATCGGTCTCGGCGCCACCTGGGACGGCCGGGTCGAGGGCCCGTTCGGCCTGCCGATGCCGCATGTCCTGGACGAGGTGCTGCGCGGCTCGGACACCGCGGCCCTGAATCTGGGCACGCTCGCCGAGCACGACGGCCGGGTGTGGTGGCTGGTGGTCGTCGACGCGGTCCTGGTGCTCGCCGCCGCGTTCGTGATGGCGGCCCGTTCCCCGCGCCGGATGCGGGCCTGGCAGCACGCGGTGCGGATGGCGGTGGCGCTGGCGCTGACGGTGCTGATGATCTGCCTGGTCGCCCGGATCACGGCGCACTACGGCCTGTCCGTCCTCGGCATCGGCGACCTGGGGGGCGACCTGGCCGGGGAGCTGGTGCTGAAGCCGCGGATCTGGGGCGCGCTGGGCTTCGCGCTGCTGTGGGGCCTGGTGGCGGGATTCCTGGGCGCCCTGCTGGCGCGGCCGGTGCACCGGCGGGGCGAAGTGCCGCGCTAGCTGTACCTCCAGCCGAAGAACGGCTCGGCCCACCGCGGCGGCGGCTTCGGCCCCTCGGCCCGCTCGTCCCCCTGGTCCACGGCCCGTACGTCCACCCGGGTCGGCGGGTGGGCCCGCTCCGGGTCGCCCCTCAGGGCGAGGCGCAGCGCCGCCACGAAGGCCAGGCAGGAGTCGTACCGGTCGTCGGGGCTCTTGGCCAGCGCCTTGGCGAAGACCGCGTCGACCGGTGCCGGGAGGTCGGGCCGGGAGGAGGTCAGCGGCGGCGGTTCGTCGTACTGATGCGCCCACAGCAGCGCCATGTCGTCGTCCCGCCGGAAGGGCGGCCGCGCCGCCAGGCACTCGTGGACGACGCAGGCGAAGCCGTACACGTCGCAGCGCGCGTCGACCGGTTTGCCGGAGATCTGCTCGGGCGCCACGTAGTCCAGCGTGCCGACGAACTGTCCGACGGTGGTGAAGCCGGTCAGGGACAGCGACTTCTTGGTCAGCCCGAAGTCGGTCAGATATGCGTGCTCGGGGTGGTCGCTGTCGGTGCCGCGGGCGACCAGGATGTTGCCGGGTTTCACGTCCCGGTGGACCAGCCCGTGCTCGTGGGCGGCGTCCAGCGCGGACGCCACCTGCGCGGCGATCCGCAGGGCCGTCGCCGGCGCCAGGGGGCCCTGCCGGTCCAGGAGGTGGCGCAGGTCGCTGCCGGCGACGTAGCGCATGGCGATGTACAGGACGCCGTCGGTCTCGCCCGCCTCGAAGACCGGCACGATGTGCGGGTGGTCGATCGCGGCGGCGGCCCGGGACTCATGGGTGAAACGGCGGCGGAAGGTGTCGTTGCGGGCGAGTTCGGGGGCGAGCAGCTTCAGCGCGACGGTGCGGTCCAGGCGCAGGTCGCGGGCCCGGTAGACGACGGCCATGCCGCCGCGGCCGATCTCCTGCTCGATGCGGTAGGCGGCGATCTGCTTGCCGATCAGCTCGGAGGGGCGGCCCGAGAAGAGGCTCGTCTCATGGCCCATCCGGGGTCACCACCTGGGTGGCGGTGTGGTCACGGTTGCCGGTGGCGGCGCGGGGCGCCTCGTCCGTGGCGAAGGTGGTCAGTCGCAGGCCGTCGGCGTAGACCCAGCGTCCGTGCTCGGTGTCGTAGAGCCATACGTGCTCGCCCTCGACGACCACGCCGATCCGCAGCCCGCGGGTGCGGTCGCGGAAGGACTCGCCGTCCAGGCCGCCGGCCGCGAGATCCTCCAGCGCGGCCCGGTAGCGGGCGAGGTTCTGCTCGGCGCGGACGAGCTGGGGCCGGGGGTCGGCGGTGCGGGCCGGGGCGGCGTCGGGGGTGGGCGGGTCCTGGGGTACGGCGACCAGATGGCGGCCGTCGACCCAGGCCGACCAGCCGTTGGCGCACAGGACGTGGCCCCAGTCGCCGCGTCGCTCGATGAGCTGCACCGGCAGCAGCGGGTCGAGCGGCACGGTGGGCCGGGCCGGGTCGGGGCTCTGCCAGGCCGGCGTCCCGTGGGCGGGGACGACGTGCGTGGGCCGGAATCCGGGTGTCGCCATGGTCTCGGCCTACTTCCGCATCACGACGGGTTCTTGGCGGCGCAGCAGCCGGGAGACCACGTAGCCGAAGACCACCGACAGCACGATCAGCATGCCGATGTTGAGCAGCCAGACGCCCGCCGAGTGGCGGAACAGGGGGTCGCCGGTCAGCTCGCCGGGGACGAGCCGCGCCAGATCGACGGTGCCGGCCATCGCGCCCAGCGCCCACCGCGAGGGCACCAGCCAGGCGAGCTGTTCCAGGCCGGGCACGCCGTCGAGTTTCAGCAGGGCGCCGCAGAACACCACCTGGACGATGGCCAGCAGCACCAGCAGCGGCATTGTCACCTCTTCCTTGCGCACCAGCGCGGACACCAGCAGGCCGAGCATCATCGCGGTGAAGGCCAGCAGGGCGACGGCGACGATGATCTCGGCCAGGGGCGGCAGCAGCACGCCCTCGCCGCCAGGGGCGTTGAGATAGACGCCGAGCAGGCCGACGAGCGTCAGCACCACGGCCTGGAGCACGGTGATCGTGCCGAGCACCACGACCTTCGACATCAGGTACGCCGATCTGGACAGGCCGACGGCGCGTTCGCGCCGGTAGATCACCCGTTCCTTGACGAGTTCACGCACGGCGTTCGCGGCGCCGGTGAGGACCGCGCCGACGCACAGGATGAGCAGGGCGTTCAGCGCGGTCTCGCGGGTCAGGGCGCTGCCGGCCAGGGCGCGGGCCATGGCGCCCATCACGAACGGCAGGGCGATCATGATCGCGAGGAAGGTGCGGTCGGCGCTGAGCGCGGCGCCGTAGCGGCGGATCAGCGTGCCGAGCTGGGCGCCGCGGCTGCGCGGCCGGCTCGGCGGGGTGATGACGACCGGTCCGGAGCGCAGCAGCCGCGGCTGGGCGGCGGCGTCGGCGACATAGCGGCGGTGCAGGGGCGAGGCGGCGTAGTCGCCGGCCCAGTCGCGGTCCTGGTCGCGTTCGAAGGCCTCGAAGGCCTCCGGCCACTGTGCGAAGCCGAAGAAGGCGAGGGCGTCCTCGGGCGGGCCGTAGTAGGCGATCCGGCCGCCGGGCGCGAGGACCAAGAGGCGGTCGCAGACGTCCAGGCTGAGCACGCTGTGGGTGACGACGATGACGGTACGGCCGTCGTCCGCCAGGTCGCGCAGCATGTGCATCACCGAGCGGTCCATGCCGGGGTCGAGCCCCGAGGTCGGTTCGTCCAGGAAGAGCAGGGACGGTTTGGTGAGCAGTTCCAGGGCCACGCTGACGCGCTTGCGCTGGCCGCCGGAGAGGCTGTGCACGGGCTGTCCGGCGCGCTGCTCCAGGCCGAGTTCCCCGATGACCTCGTCGACCCTGGCGCGGCGTTCGGCCTTGGCGGTGTCCTGCGGGAAGCGGAGTTCGGCGGCGTAGGACAGGGCGGCGCGGACGGTGAGCTGGGAATGCAGGATGTCGTCCTGCGGGACCAGGCCGATGCGCTGGCGCAGCTCGGCGTAGTCACGGTAGAGGTCGCGGCCGTCGTAGACGACGGTGCCGTGGTCGGCGGGCCGCTGTCCGGTGAGGGCGTTGAGCAGGGTGGACTTTCCGGCGCCGCTCGGTCCGACCACCGCGAGCAGGCACTTCTCCCCCACCGGGAAGGAGACGTCGTCGAGCAGGGTCTTACGGCCGCGGTCGACGGCGACGGTGAGGTCCTGCACCTCCAGGGAGACCTCGCCGGTGTCGACGTACTCCTGCAGCTCGTCGCCGACCAGGCAGAACGCCGAGTGTCCGATGCCGACGACGTCGCCGGGGAGCAGGGGGGCGGTGGTGACGGGGCTGCCGTTGAGGAAGGTGCCGTTGTGGCTGCCCAGGTCGGCGATCTCGTGGCCGCCGTCGGGCAGGGCGCGCAGCTCCGCGTGGTAGCGGGAGACGACGAGGTCGTCGAGGACGAGGTCGTTGTCGGCGGCGCGGCCGATGCGGACGGTACGGGCGGGCAGCTGCCGTACGCTCGTCGGCTGCCGGAAGGTGCCGGTCTGCGCGGGCATCGAGACGGCCGAGGGGCGCTCGGGGACGGCGGTTTCCGGTCGGCCGAGGAGGACGGCGCGGGGGCCGTCGGCGGGGTTGCCGAAGCGGATCACGGTGCCCGGCCCGACGTCCCACTCGTGGACGCGGTGGCCGTCGGTGTAGGTGCCGTTGGTGCTGCCCTCGTCCTCCAGCGTCCAGTGGTCGGACTCGGGGCGCAGGACGGCGTGGTGCCAGGAGACGCGTGCGTCGTCGATGACGATGTCGCTGAGCGGGTCGCGTCCTACGTGGTAGTCGCGGCTCGGGGTCATCACGGTGGAGCCCGACTCGGTCTCCAGCACGAGTACGGGCGCAGTCGGTGCGAGCGGTCGCTCCGCCATGCCTGAATTCTACCGATCGGCCCACTTATGCGCCTGGCGCGGAGGATCAGGCGACCGGGACGACCAGGGCAGGGCTGGTGCGCTGCATCCGCAGCGCGTCGATCGACTCGGCGAGCAGCTCGTACTCGGTGGTGTCGTCGTGGGTGGCGATACGGACCAGCCGCCCGGCCGCCAACTGCTCCGCGACCAGCTCCTGTTGAGCGGTGTCTCCGCACCAGGCGCGCAGTACGGCGGGCACGTCGGGCACGGTGCCGGCGACCGGGACGAGCGCCCCCGCGGGTAAGTGCTCGGCGTCGGGGTGCGGGTCCAGCCGCTCGGCGATCCACGCCGCCCGGTCGCGCAGCCACCACAGGGCGAGGGCCAGGGTGGGCGCCCGGTAGGTGCCGAGCGGTACGCCGATGCGCCGGCCGCCGCAGGTGCCGTACGCGGTGACATGGCACAGGAATTCGTCGTGCACGTCTCACTCCCCCGTGGTGCGCTCGCCGGTGGGCCGGGCCTCGCTTTCCGGGCGGCTCAGCTGCTGTGCGTGATGGGGTCTTCGCTGCGGGTGAAGTGCCCTCTGCGATTGAGTATGTTCACTACTGAATCACTGTCACCATGACTTTTTAGCCACTCTCCTGGCATATTCGCCAAGATCGATGGCCGAAAGACGATAGGGGCAGGTTTTCCCAGGCAAGACGGCGGTCAGGCGCCCCCTCGGCCGCTCCGGCGACCGACGCCCCGCCGGGTCCGGCGGGGCGTCACCTCGGGCTCAGGCCTTCACGGCCTCGTCGATGCGGGACAGCTCCTCCGCGTCGAAGTCCAGGTTGCCGATCGCCGCCACGCTGTCCTCCAACTGCTGCGGGCTGCTCGCGCCGACCAGGGCCGAGGTCACCCGGCCGCCGCGCAGCACCCAGGCCAGCGCCATCTGCGCCGGCGTCTGGCCGCGGTCCTTGGCGAGGTCGGCGAGGGTGCGCAGCCGGGCCACCAGGTCCTCGGTGAGGGCGTCGGAGCTGAGGAAGGGGCTGTCGCTCGCGGCCCGGGAGTCCTCCGGGATGCCGTTCAGATAGCGGCCCGTCAGCAGGCCCTGCTCCAGCGGCGAGTAGGCGATGGAACCGATCCGCAGCTCGTCGAGAACGTCGAGCAGGCCCTCCTCCGGGCGGCGGTCGAGCATGGAGTAGCGCGGCTGGTGGATCAGCAGCGGGGTACCCAGCTCACCGAGGATGCGGGCCGCCTCCCGGGTCTGCTCCGGGGAGTAGTTGGAGACGCCGACGTACAGCGCCTTGCCCTGCTGGACGGCCGAGTGCAGCGCGCCCATCGTCTCCTCCAGCGGAGTCTCCGGGTCCGGGCGGTGCGAGTAGAAGATGTCGACGTGATCCAGGCCCATCCGCCGCAGGCTCTGGTCGAGCGAGGACATGAGGTACTTGCGCGAGCCCCACTCGCCGTACGGTCCCGGCCACATCAGGTATCCGGCCTTCGTGGAGATGACGAGTTCGTCGCGGTAGGCCGCGAAGTCCGCCTTCAGCGCCTCGCCGAGCGCCGACTCGGCGGCGCCGGGCGGCGGGCCGTAGTTGTTGGCCAGGTCGAAGTGGGTGACGCCGAGGTCGAAGGCGCGGCGCAGGATGGCCCGCTGGGTCTCGACCGGGCGGTCCGGGCCGAAGTTGTGCCACAGACCGAGGGACAGGGCGGGGAGCTTGAGGCCGCTGCGTCCGGTGCGCCGGTAGGGCATGTCCGCGTAGCGGTCGGGGTGTGCGGTGTACAACGCGACTCCAGAGGGGTGGGCACGGGGGAACCAGGGTCCCTGAGAACCGAGCCCACTCTTTCGTGACCTGTGGGCATCGGTCCAACAGAAGAATCCGATGGAATTCAGCGGATACGCTTCTCAGTCATGGAACTGCGCCATCTCCAGCACTTCGTCGCGGTCGCCGAGGACCAGCATTTCACCCGGGCCGCCGAACGGCTCATGGTCTCCCAGTCCGGACTCTCCGCCTCGATCCGCTCCCTGGAACGGGAACTCCAGACCCCGCTCTTCGTACGCACCACCCGCAGCGTGACGCTCACGCCGGCCGGGCGCGCGCTGCTGGGCGAGGCGGAGCGGATCCTCGCGCAGGTGCGGTCGGCCCACGAGGCGGTGGCCGCGGTGCAGGGTGTGCTGCGCGGGATGCTGGCGCTGGGCTCCGAGCAGTGCATCGCCGGGGTGCATGTGGCGGGGCTGCTCGCCGCGTTCCGGCGCCGCCATCCGGACGTGGAGATCTGCCTGCGCCAGGCCGGCGCGGGGGCGCTCGCGGAGGAGGTCGCGGCCGGTCGCCTGGACCTGGCCTTCGCCGTGCGTACGGCGCAGGAGGACACCGACCAGCTGCGCGCCGTACCGCTGACCAGCGAGCCCATGACGGTGCTGTGCCACCCGAGCCACCGGCTCGCCGCCACCGGAGCCCCGGTCACCCCGGAGGAGCTGGGCGCGGAGGTGTTCGTCGACTTCCACCCGGACTGGGGACCGCGCCGCACCACCGACGCCGCGTTCGCCGCCGCGGGCGTACGGCGGACGGTCGCCCTGGAGGTCAACGACGTGCACAGCCTGCTGGACCTGGTGGACGAGAACCTCGGCATCGCCGTCGTACCGCGCCACTTCCGCCACAAGCGGGAGTCACTGATCGCGCTGCCGGTCAAGGGCACCGGCGAGCGGGTGTACGAGACGGTCGCCCTGCTGCCGCCGCCGCAGGCCACGAGCCCGGCGGCGCGGGCGCTGATGGAGTTGCTGGAGACAGAGGGCGCGTGAAGGACGGCTGTGCGCGATGGTGGAGCAATGCACGCCAAGGACATCCTCATCGACGGTTTCAGCCGCATCAAGGAAGAAGTCCACGCCACGGTCGAGGGCCTCTCCCCCGACGGCCTGCACGCCCGGCCCGGCCCGGACGCCAACTCCATCGCCTGGCTCATCTGGCATCTCACCCGCGTCCAGGACGACCACATCGCCGACGCCTTCGGCCTCGACCAGGTGTGGCTCAGCCAGGACTTCCAGCAGACCTTCGGCCTCGACCTGCCCCCCAGCGACATCGGGTACGGGCACACCTCGGCGCAGGTCGGCAAGGTGCGGGTCGGCTCCGGTGACCTGCTGACCGGGTACTACGACGCCGTCCACGCCCAGACCCTCGGAGCGCTGCGAGAGCTGCCCGCCAAGGATCTGGAGCGCATCGTCGACGAGCGCTGGGACCCGCCGGTCACCCTGGGCGTCCGGCTGGTCAGCGTCCTGTCCGACGATCTCCAGCACATCGGACAGGCTGCCTACGTCCGCGGACTGCTTCAGAGCGCGTAACCCGGCAGGATTACGTCCTCGATGAGGGCCTTGCGCTCGTCGAACGGGATGAACGCGCTCTTGACGGCGTTCACCGTGACCGTGCGCAGGTCCTCCACCGTCCAGCCGGCCTGCTCGACCAGCAGGGACATCTCGCGCGTCATCGTCGTACCGGACACCAGACGGTTGTCGGTGTTGAGGGTGACGCGGAAGCCGAGGTCCTTCAGGGCGGTGATGGGGTGCTCGGCTATGGAGGTGGCGGCGCCGGTCTGCAGGTTGGAGGTCGGGCACATCTCCAGCGCGATCCGGCGGTCACGGACCCAGCCGGCGAGCCGGCCGAGCTTGCCGTCGACGATGTCGTCGGTGATGCGCACGCCGTGACCGAGGCGCTGGGCGCCGCAGATCTGGAGCGCCTGGTGGATGCTGGACAGGCCGTCGGCCTCACCGGCGTGGATGGTGAAGGGCACGTTCTCGCGACGCAGGTGCCCGAAGGCGCCGAGGTGGTCGGCGGCGGGGAAACCGGCCTCGGCACCGGCGATGTCGAAGCCGACGACACCGGCGTCCCGGAAGGCGACGGCCAGGTCGGCGGCCTCGCGCACCCGGTCGAACATGCGCATGCCGCAGAGCAGGGTGCCGACGCGGACCGGGGTGCCGGCCGCGGCCGCCTTCGCCATTCCGGCCGCCAGACCCTCCTGGACGGTCTCGACGACCTCGGCGAGGGCGAGCCCGCCGGCGGTGTTCAGCTCGGGGGCGTAGCGCACCTCGGCGTAGACGACACCGTCCGCGGCCAGGTCCAGCACGTACTCCTCGGCGGTGCGCAGCAGGCCCTCGCGGGTCTGCATCACGGCGAGGGTGTGCTCGAAGGTGGCGATGTAGCGGACCAGGTCACCGGAGTTCGCGGCCGCGAAGTACCAGGCGGCGAGCTCGTCCGGGTCGGTGGTCGGCAGGGTGTGGCCGACGGACTCGGCGAGCTCCACGACGGTGGCGGGGCGCAGGCCGCCGTCGAGGTGGTCGTGCAGGACGGCCTTGGGGAGCTGGCGGATCACGTCGATATCTACGCGCGTAGCGGTCATGGCGGGTCTTTCCTTGGGCGGGTGGGGCGGTTTGGAGTGGTGATGGAGCGGGCGGGGGCCTCAGCCGGGCGGGCGGGGCAGGTTTTGGCTGTTGCCGGGTGTGCGGCACGGGGTGGTTGGCGGACTAGGGGGGTCTGTCGGGTGCGCGGCGGGGCGGGTCTACGGGGGTTTGTCGGCGGGCTTGAGCGGGCACCGACGGGTGCGTGGTGGTGTGGCGGGCGGGGGTTGGTCGGCGGGCTTGAGGGGGGTCTGGCGGGTGCGCGGCGGGGCGGGTCTACGGGGGTCAGTCGGCAAGCCCGACCGGGGCTCAGCGGTTGCCCTGTGGCGCGGCGGCCGGGCCCGAGCTACCCCGACGGTTACCCGGCGGTGCGGCGGCCGGGCCCGAGTCACCCCAACTGCCGCCCGGCAGTGCGGCGGGGGCCGGGCTCCGAGCTGGCCCGGCGGTGCCGCGTGGTCGGGCCCGAGCCAGCCCAGCGCTGCCCGGCGGTGCCGCGGGCCGGGCTCAGTCGGCGGACTGGAGCAGGTCCCAGCGGTTGCCGTGCAGGTCCTGGAAGACGGCGACCGAGCCGTAGGGCTCGTGGCGCGGCTCCTCCAGGAAGGTCACGCCCGCGGCGAGCATCCGGGCATGGTCGCGGGCGAAGTCGTCGGTGTACAGGAAGAACCCGACGCGCCCGCCGGTCTGGTCGCCGACCCGGGCGGCCTGGGCGTCACCCTTGGCGCGGGCCAGCAGCAGACCGGTCCCCTGCTCGCCGGGCTCCACCACGACCCAGCGCGAGCCGTCCGGGCGCGGGCTGTCCTCGGCGAGCCGGAACCCGAGGGCGTCGGTGTAGAAGCGGATCGCCTCGTCGTAGTCGTCGACGACGAGGGTGACCAGGGCGATGCGTCTCATCGGTACCTTCCGGGGACGGGCGATTGACGGGAGAGGTTATACGTAAAACCCACCCGCGCGCCAGTCCATGACCGCGACACCGCGGACGGCTCGTTCCGCAGGCCTAGGCCCACGGGCCGAGGCGTCCCGGCACGGCACTCGGTAGCGTCCCCGGCATGACGATCACCGATCCGCCCCGCACCCCCGAACAGCGCCGACGCGACGTCCTCGACCGGCTGGAGCGGGAGATCGACATCTGGGTCTCCACGGCGGACGCCGACGGCGTGCCGTGTCTGGTGGCGCTCTGGTTCGTCTGGGACGGCGAGGCGCTCTGGCTGTCGACCCGGGGCACCAACCCCACGGGCCGCAATCTGCGCAACGGGCGGCGCACCCGGCTGGCGTTCGGGGACACCCGTGACGTCGTCCTGATCGACGGCGAGGCGGAGGCGTTCACCGCTGAGGAGGTGCCGGCCGCGGCGGCGGCGGCGTTCGCGGCCAGGACCGGCTGGGACCCGCGCGCCGAGCGCGCGCCGTACGCCTTCTTCCGGGTGCGCCCGCTGGCAGTGCAGGCCTGGCACGAGCAGCGGGAGCTGCCGCAGCGGCATCTGATGCGGGACGGTGACTGGCTCGTCTAGACAGTTTCGGCCCTTGTACCGCCGCGGGACATCCGACTCCCCCAAAGGTGTTACCTGAGGGTAACCCCTGCTGGTTTGATGTGCGGCGCCACCCAAGCCCCTCTCCACCACAGGGAGAACCAGTGACGCTTTCCGCACAGCGCCGTGCACAGGGATCGGCCGCGCTCGCCCTCTCGCTCGCCGTCGCGGGTCTGGCCGGCGCGACGCCCCCCGCGTCCGCCGCCGAACAGACCCCGGCGCTGAAGGTGTTGTCGTACAACGTGTTCCTTTTCAGCAAGAGCCTCTACCCGAACTGGGGCCAGGACCACCGGGCCGCCGAGATCGTGAAGGCACCGTTCTTCCAGGGCAACGACGTGGTGGTCGTCCAGGAGGCGTTCGACAACTCCTCCTCGGACGCGCTGAGGTCGGCCGCCGCGAGCGCCTATCCGTACCAGACGCCCGTGGTCGGCCGGAGCAGGACCGGCTGGGACGCGACGGGCGGGGCGTACTCGGCGACGACGCCGGAGGACGGCGGGGTGACGGTGCTCAGCAAGTGGCCGATCGTCCGCAAGGAGCAGCACGTCTACCAGGACGCGTGCGGCGCGGACTGGTGGTCCAACAAGGGCTTCGCGTACGTGGTGTTGAACGTCGGCGGCACCAAGGTGCACGTCGTCGGCACGCACGCCCAGTCCACCGACCCCGGCTGCGACGCCGGTGAGGCGGCCGCGATGCGCAGCCGTCAGTTCCGGACGATCGACGCGTTCCTGGATGCCAAGTACATCCCGGCGGGTGAACAGGTGCTGGTCGCGGGTGACTTGAACGTCGATTCGCACACCGCGGAGTACGGCACGATGCTCACCGACGCGGGTCTGGTCGGCGCCGACGCACGCACCGGGCACCCGTACTCCTTCGACACCCAGGACAACTCCCTGGCGCGCGACCGCTACCCGGACGACCCGCGCGAGGACCTGGACCATGTCCTGCACCGCGCGGGCCACGTCCGTCCGGCCGTATGGAAGAACGACGTCGTCAAGGAGCGGAGTGCGCCCTGGACGGTGTCGAGTTGGGGCACCGACCACACGTACACCAATCTGTCGGACCACTACCCGGTGACCGGGTCGGCGGGCTGATCACGGCGGGTTCAGCCGGCGGCGGCCAGTACGGGGCGGCCGCCGAGGGCGAGGGGAGAACTGGTCGGTGACCTGGGCCAGGACCTCGGCGGAGCCCGGGGTGACGGTGAGGGTCCCGTCGTTCCCGACGGTGATGTCCTTGTCCAGCGTGAACCAGCCCGGGGTGATGTGGGCCGGGCCCATGGAGTTCAGGACGGGGCGCAGGGCGTAGTCGATGGCGCGGACATGGGCGGTGGTGCCGCCGGTGGCCAGCGGCAGGACGGTCTTTCCCGCCAGGGCGTACTGCGGGAGCAGGTCGAGCAGCGCCTTCAGCAGGCCCGAGTAGGCGGCCTTGTAGACGGGGGTGCCGATCAGAGGCCGACCGCTCGACGAGGGCGGTGGTCTCGACGATCGCCGGGTGACGGATGTCGGCCCCCAGGAGGGCATCGGCCGGCAGGGTGCGGACATCCAGGGGGGATCACCTCGTGTCCCTGGGCCGTGAGCCGGTCGTCCAGGTGGCGCAGCAGGCGGGCGGTGCGGGAGGCGGCGGTGGGGCTTGCGGAGACGGAGAGGATGGTGGCCATGGGGAATCTCTCGAGTACGGCGATATGAGGGGGCCTTGGACAGGCCCGGAGGGTCGGTTCCGGACGCAGGCCCCGGCGCTTGAGCACCTCACGCAGACCAGGGGTGACGGGTCGTCAGCAGCGGGGGTGACGACACCCGGCGCCTGAAGGATGGGCGGCGCTGCGACAGCGCACGCGAGAAGTCAGGCCCGCGACAAGGTCAGCGAGGGAGGAAAGAGGGCCGGTCGGACGGCCCGCTGCCGCCTCAGGGGCAACACACGGCGGAGCACACCCGACCGAAGTCGATGTGGTCGCGTGAGACCAGACGTGGCTGAGGAGTCATGCGAACCGATTGATCAGGGCAGCGCACCTTTCGCCAACCTTCTCTACTTTTCCTATCGAGTTACTAGGAAAGTATTGACGGGGCTCCTGCCGGGTGCGCAGGATGGTGCCCATGTCCCACACGCAGCAACGACTCGTACGTCGTCGGCATGTCGACTTTGGTCACGTCGTCAGTGCCGCCTGCTGTCGCGCGTAAGGCACGCATCGCGCGTCGCCGCTCCGCTCCTTCTCTCCGCTCACTCCCCTGAAGGGCGAACGCCATGACCACGGCACTTCCCAGCACTCCCCTGTCCGACGTGCGCCATCTGCGCCTCGTGGACGACATCCCGCAGGACACCGCGCCCGGCTCCCCGCCCCTCGTCGGCTATTTCGTCCTCGTGCCCGAGGGCACCGATCCCGCCGAGCTCTTCGCCCGGGCCGGAGTGCAGCCGGTGGCGCCTCCGGTCCGGCAACCGGCGGGCGGCGACGTCCACATCGACCCCGAACGCCATGTGGCGGAGGTCGAAGGACGCGAACTCGACCTCACCTACCTGGAGTTCGAGCTGCTGGCCCATCTCGTCCGGCACCCCCAGCACGTGCACACCCGTGAGCGGCTGATGGCGGAGATCTGGGGCTACGACCATGTCGGCGACGGCCGCACCGTGGACGTCCACATCGCGCGGCTGCGCCGCAAGCTCGGCAAGGCCTACCGGGACCGGATCGTCACCGTGCGCAGCGTGGGCTACAAGTACGTGCCCGGCCGGCCGGTCAGCGGCTCCGACGCCGCGCCGCGCACCCGACTCTGAGGAGAGCACTTCGATGGGCGTCGCCCCCACCCCGCCCCGGCCCACCCCGCCCCGGCCCACCCCGCCGCCCGTACCGGAGCGCCCGCACTGGATGCGGGTGGCCCGGGAGACGGCTGACGACCTGGCCACCGACGCGGTGACCAGGGAACAGGCGGGCAAGGCGCCCTTCGACGAGGTGTCCCGGCTACGGGAGGCGGGACTGCTGACGCTGCTGGTCCCGGCCGCGCTCGGGGGCGGCGACGCGGGCTGGCCCACCGCCTACGCGGTCGTCCGGGAGCTGGCCGGCGCCGACGCCGCCATCGGCCGGCTGCTCGGCTGTCACTACGTCATGTCGTGGAGCGCCCGGCTCTTCGCCGAACCGGCGCTCGCCGCGCGCCTCGAACAGCGGTCGGCGGCCGAACAGTGGTGCTGGGGCGGCGGAATCGCCCGCCAGGAGCCGCGGCTGACGCTGGTGTCGTCGGGGGACGGGTACGTGCTCGACGGTCGGCAGAGCTACCCCACCGGAGTGCTGGTCGCCGACCGGCTGGCGGTACGAGCGGTGCGCGCCGACACCGGTGAACCGCTCGCCGTCGTGGCCGACCCCGGCCGGGAGGGCGTACGGATCGACGACGACACCGACCCCTTCGGCCAGCGGCTCGCCGCCGGGGGGAGCGTGGAGTTCGACGGCGTCCGCGTGCACGCCGACGAGGTGCTGGGCCCCCTCTCCGTCGACGAGGACATCCTGTCCCCGGCGGCCTCGCTGGCCTCGCCACTGGGGCGGCTGGTCTCGGTCCAGGTCTGTCTCGGCCTGGCCGAAGGGGTGCTCGCCGAGGCCCGTGAGTACAGCAGGATCGGCCACTCGTCCTGGCACCCGGACCGGTCGGCCGGAGCCCTCCAAGACCCCCTCACTCTCACCGAGTTCGGGGAGCTCACCGTCCTCACGCGCGCCGCGTCCGCACTCGCCGCCGAGGCGCTGACCGCCCTGGACAGCGGGCTGCGACGCGGAGCGGACCTCACGTACGACGAGGGCGCCGAGATCTCGGTCCTGGTGGCGGTCGCCGAGGCCGCCGCCGCCAAGGCCGCACACGAATCCACGGCCCGCGCCCCGGACATCATCGGCGCCCACTCGACCTCCGCGCGTCTGGGCCTGGACCGCTTCTGGCGCAACGCCAGGACCCACACACTGCAGGAGCCCGTGACCCATCGACTCCGCGATGTGGGCGGCTACTTCCTCAGCGGGGAACACCCGCCGTTCACGCTCCCGGTCTGAGCATCTCACTCAGCAAGATCAGCTCGTCCAGCATGCGAACGCCCTCTTGGGCCGGCGGCCGACTTCTGCCACGATCCCTAGCAACCAGGTAGGAAAGCTAGGAATCGATGGGGGTGGCCATGGGACCGTGCGTCCGCGCAGCGCTTTCGCTGCCGCTGCTGACCTCCCGCCGCCACATCGACCTGCGCCGTACGTCGAGCGCCATCTGTCGGCCCGTCTGAGGCCGGAGGCCGACCTGTCGGCCTCGACTTGAGACTGTGAGCCGAGCTGTCGGCCCCGCTTGAGGCCGTTCGCCGAGCGTGTCGGCCCCCGTACTTCCTTCAGCGATCACCCGCGCCCTCCCCGGAGCAGGCGTGTGTCCGCGTACCCCTGATCCACGACTCCCGAGAGGACACCTCCGTGTCTGCCGCAAGACCGCTCACCACCCTGCGCACCCTCGCCGCCATAGCCGCGCTCCCCCTCCTGCTCACCGCATGCGGTTACGGTTCGGACTCCGCCGACGACGACAAGCAGGCGCAGGTCGCGGCCGACGCCAAGAAGCTCTCCGCCGACGAGGTGCGGATCGGCTACTTCCCGAACCTCACGCACGCCACGGCCCTGGTGGGCGTCGAGGAGGGCATCTTCCAGAAGGAACTGGGCGGCACCACGATCAAGGCCTCGACCTTCAACGCGGGCCCCTCCGAGATCGAGGCCCTCAACTCCGGTTCACTCGACATCGGCTGGATCGGCCCCTCCCCCGCGATCAACGGCTACACCAGGGCGGACGGCTCCAACCTGCGGATCATCTCCGGCTCGGCGTCCGGCGGGGTGAAGCTCGTCGTGAACCCCGACAGGATCAAGTCCCTGAAGGACGTCAAGGGCAAGAAGATCGCCACCCCGCAGCTCGGCAACACCCAGGACGTGGCCTTCCTCAACTGGATCGCCGAGCAGGGCTGGCAGGTCGACGCGCAGAGCGGCGAGGGGGACGTCTCCGTCGTCCGCACCGACAACAAGGTGACCCCGGACGCCTACAAGTCCGGTTCCATCGACGGTGCCTGGGTGCCGGAGCCGACCGCGTCCAAGCTGGTCGCCGACGGCGCGAAGGTGCTGCTGGACGAGGCCGACCTGTGGCCGGACAAGAAGTTCGTGATCACGAACATCATCGTGTCCCAGACGTTCCTCAAGGAGCACCCGGACGTCGTCGAGGCCGTACTCCGCGGCTCGGTGAAGACCAACGAGTGGATCAACGCCAACCCGGATCAGGTCAAGGCATCCGCCAACAAGGCCCTGGAGAAGGAGTCCGGCAAGGCGCTGCCCGCCGAGGTCATCGACCCGGCCTGGAAGTCGATCAGCTTCCTCGACGACCCGCTGGCCGCGACCCTCGACACCGAGGCCGAGCACGCGGTGAAGGCCGGTCTGCTGGAACAGCCCGACCTGGACGGCATCTACGACCTCGCGCTCCTCAACAAGGTCCTCAAGGCCGAGGGCAAGGACGAGGTCGACGACGCCGGCCTCGGCGTCAAGTAGCGGATTCCCAGAGCTCCCAGGAGGTGACGACCATGGCAACCGCCCTCGCCAAGGCCCCCGACACGGATACGTCCGTGGAGCACGCCGCGCGCATCGACCACGTATCGAAGTCCTTCGCCGGCCCGGCCGGGCGGCAGCTCGTCCTCGACGACATCACCCTCGATGTCGCGCCCGGTGAGTTCGTCACCCTCCTGGGAGCCTCCGGGTGCGGCAAGTCCACGCTGCTCAACCTGGTCGCGGGCCTGGACCGGCCGAGCGCGGGCGCCATCACCACCGACGGCCGCCCGGCACTGATGTTCCAGGAACACGCCCTGTTCCCGTGGCTGACCGCGGGCAAGAACATCGAACTCGCCCTCAAACTGCGCGGGATGCCCAAGGCCGAACGACGCGGCCGGGCCGAGGAACTGCTGGAACTGGTCCGGCTGGGCGGCTCCTACGGCAAGCGGGTGCACGAACTGTCCGGCGGCATGCGCCAACGCGTCGCACTGGCGAGGGCGCTGGCCCAGGACAGCAAACTGCTGCTGATGGACGAGCCGTTCGCGGCACTGGACGCGATCACCCGGGACGTGCTGCACGACGAGCTGACCCGGATCTGGCGCGAGACGGGCCTGTCGGTGCTGTTCGTGACGCACAACGTCCGAGGCCGTACGCCTCGCCCAGCGCGTCATCCTGCTGTCCTCCCGCCCCGGCCGCATCGCCCGCGAATGGACCGTCGGCATCCCGCACCCGCGCCGCATCGAGGACAGCGCCGTCGCCGAGCTGTCCGTCGAGATCACCGAAGAACTGCGTGGGGAGATCCGCCGCCATGGCCAGCACTGAGACCACCGCCAAGGACGCGGGCGACCTCGCCGGACTCGAAGCCGGCCTGGACGCACTCGACGCCGTCCACACCAGCCGCACCCCGCTGCGCGAGACCCTGGTCCGCAAGGTACTCCCGCCGGTCACCGCGGTCGCGCTGGTGCTGGCGGTGTGGCAGGTCCTGGTCTGGGCCGAGG